>CANJPH010000006.1 GCA_947476145.1 Bacteroidota bacterium
GTTTCTAATTCTCCTTTTTTGAATTTTGATGGTGTATTCAAATCATCACCTTTCTTTGTGTAAATCAATAATATTCCCATACCCTGATTAAATGGTATTTGTGATTGACCTGGTGGGAAATATTTTACAAGTGACACCTCATATGGATGAATACTAAAGAAGACACTACTCTCCACTTGTTGTTCATCAAGATATAATAATATTGAACTTTGTTCGTGGTTTCCACCATTTTGTATTCCCTTCTTGAAATTTTGTATTGAACCAACACCTCTTGTAGTTGATAATTCATACCCTTCTAAAGTTCTTCTAATAGTAACATTATTTAAGATATTTTGTAGATAATCTAATATTGTTCCTCCATTATTATTGGGTGGATTATTAATCAAATCATATGTTCTTGAAGTTACCATATTTGAAAATAAACCAGTAGTATATCTTTCATTAACTATCTCAATCGGTTTCTTTCTTTTTCCTAATACTTTTACTGACTTTAACTCTATTGAATTAACAATTGTATCAGATTGAGTAAAACCCAATTGGTATGAAAATATCAAACTTGAAACTATAATAATAAACCTCTTCATTATTAATTATTTTATCCAATTTACATCAACTCATCAAAACTTTGGTATATATCCTTAATTTCCTCTCTACTAATACCTAAATACCTACGTGTGATTGAAGTTGATGAATGGTTTAGAATTGATGATAATTTAATTAGATATTCATCTGAATGACCATTATTCTCCCAGATAAATCTACTACCACTTTTACGAAGTGAATGAGTTGAAATGTTTTTATTTCTAATCCTTTCATCAACACCCCCCTGTTTTAATAATAGGTTAGTATGTTGTAATGTATAGTGGAACAATAAATCGTTCGTATTGGGTGTTTTTAGTTCATTATAGACACTTTCTATTCGTTCCCTTAATGTTCTACCCAACGTGATTTCTCTTCGTTTTTTGGTTTTAATTTCTGATACTATTAGAGTATCCTTATCTAATACATCCTTCCATGTTATTCTACTCAAATCTGAATAACGAAGAAGGGTTTTAACTCCAAATTCAATCAATAAACCCATACGGATATTACCTACTTTTCTAAAATATCTAATCATACGATGTATTTCATCAGTAGTTAAATAATCTGATGTTTTATAAATTGTTGTATTCATAAGTTCTTGATTTATAGTTGAATACAAAGATATAAAAATATTCGTTAATATACAAATATTCTCGTAAACGAATATATTAGAAACACTTAAATACTAACTCGTTGATTTTCAATAAGGTTGATATTCGATAATATATTAAAGGAATGTTTGGACCAGTTAGGTCCCTAGAAAGTGGTTGAAAATGATATATTTTGGGAATATGGGGTTAAAAGTGTGTTTTGGATTTTTGATTTGATATATATTGATGGTATAGTTCTCCATCATAGGGTCCAAGAACTATCACCCTTCTAATCTCAATGGGGTATTTCCATTAATAGTAGATAGGGTCAGAAGTTGGGTAGTAACCTGTAAGATTGTGATAAAATCTAAACATAACGGGTGAGGTAAAACACAAACCCCAATAATACCAAATATGATTTGAGTTGTAACCAAATGAACACAACTATTATTTCATTGAAATATGAAATGAGGATATAAAACCGATATGGGTGAATATAACAACGAACTGGTCGGTGGAAGTTCCAAATTAAGTGTAAAAAATAAACGAAGGGGAAAGTTGTATCCATTTGTGAAACAATGAAAATTTTGAATAAAACTGAATACTTATACTAAACAACACATATGATAACATTTGAACCACTATTAGGAATTGAAGAATTAAGTAAAGAATTAGGAGTAAACAAATACACCCTCTATAAGAAGATTAGAGAGGATAAGTTCCCAAAGGGTATAAAAGTAAACGGAAGAAGGTTATTCAAACCAGAGACCATTAAAGAATACTATAATGGATTAGGTATTGAAGTCGTAATAACAAAAATAACAGAACCGAGTTACCTGTAGGTCAATCAAGTGAACATTCTAATTGTATATAGGACTGTTTTGATAACCGGGGACAATTTTTTTTCTAATATAAACCCTTTTTAACACACACATTTAACACAATATGGAATTAGATAAATTCTTAAATAAAACAGATATACAATTATACAGAGGTATCCTTCATAAAATCTACAAAGACTTTGATAATATGGAACCATCTGTATTGGGTGATTTATTAGATAAGTTAAAAGAACTACATAATGAATTAGACAAAGTAGTTCAACAAAAGAATACTCAACAGATGTATAACACTCCTTATGTCAAAAGATTAGACCTTCTTAAAATCAAAAAAGATAAAGAAGATTTAGAGAAGATGAAGAATAAGGAAAAATTGTATAAGGAGTATGTTAAAACCGATGGTGTATTATTATCGGATATTTACAGAGAAATAAGAGACAATAAGGGAATGAAGAGTTAGTATATTATTATAAATTACCATATTATATCAACTCTTTCATCTTTTCCTCATAAACTTTCTTTGTAATCAACTTCTTTGTATACAAATCTCTCAATTCAATCAACTTCTCTTCTTTGGTCATTTCTTTCACTTCTTCCTTTTTCTTTGTTCCAAGGAAATCAAACATCCCTCCTAATTTCTTATTATCACTACCTACATACCTACTTGTCATTTCCAATCCAGAATGTCCTAATTGTTTACTCATTGACATTGGGTCAATTCCACCATGAACACCAATAGAAGAGTGTGTTCTTCTTCCCATATGAAAACTTACAATTGAATGTAAAAATACTTTTTCTTCTGTTGAAGTTTCACCACTCATACTAACTACCTCTACCCTTCTTTTCAATCCTATGATTTTGAATATCTCCTTAATGTGAACATTTCCTTTGGTATTGTATTGTCTCCTCGTTCTTTCATCCTCTTTACATGGAAGTGGGAATACATATTGAAACGAACTCTTATTCTTCACATACTTCATCCATATGTAACTTGATAAATCATTTTCTTGTATCTGAACCTTTGATTTTGTTTTTAACTGAATGGGTGTAAATTTCTTTGTATCATAATCATAGTTTATCCCTTTTATAGTTACCAAATTACTCCATCTTAATCCAGTAGATATACCAAATAGGAACATATCTAATAGAACTTCGTAAGTAGTGAAATTTTGATACCTCCCAGTTGAAATATCACCTGTTATTTTCCCATTTTTATCCATTTTAGTTTTTCTCAACTCCTCACTAATAATATAATCTCTTTCCTTCCAATTTTTATAGTGAACTTTTAATTTGGAATTTACCTTACCGGTTTTAGTTAGATAACTAAACTCTCTATATTTGAATAATATAGTTACTTCATCCTCTGTTAGTGAATTAACACTTTTATAATTGGTTGAAAGAGTAACCTTATAGGAAGTATCTCCTCCTTTAGTATAGTTATTCTTTTGAGACCATCTAACAAACTGACGGAACTGGGAAATGATTTTAGAGATGGTAACATTACTTAAATTCAACCCAATAAGGTAGTTTTGTAACTTATCATAGAACTCATCCAATACCTCATAGAAATCCAAAGTATCATTGTAAGTATCCTTAATGAACCTCTTTATATGTTCAAATCTTGATTTAACTGATTTGGAGTAAGGAGTTCCTTCACCATTTGTATCCAATTTATACTTACTAATTGAGTTTGACTTAACATGTTCCAAATACTTATTTATAACATATGATACTGGAAATGAGGTAGATTGAGTAGGTATCTTACTCTCAAAGAATTTTTCCTTTTCCAATTTCTTAAACTGATTTTTAACCATCTCACAAGAAGGTTCTACTCCTTCCGAATTCAGTTTGTAGAGTATTTGGTTAATCTGTTCCTTAAACCCCCTTAAAACCTCGTTTTTCCTCAAATATTCGATATCTGTTCTCTTTATTGGACTATCACTCTTCCCATTCCCAAAATCCGATTTTTTAACCTTTATAGAGGGTGACAAATCAATTTGTTTACTTTTGAATTTATACTTCAAAATCACATAACAATCCTTCGTTGATTTATTGGGTTTAACCACATAATATAACCTCATACTTATCCTATTTGGTGAAATTTCCACCAATATAAGGAAAATTTCCACTATTCTGGTGGAAAAATTCCCCTTTTTTACATATTAATTTACATAACTACTTCTATATCAATCTATTGCCGGCATGGGTTGGATACAGGTCAGGCAACCAAAGAAAAAAGAAGCCGCAACGTAAGTTGCGGTTTTTTTATTGGGCGAATGGCGAGATCAAGCATAGAGCGAAGCGATACGAGACAGCGTAAAGACAAATGCGAGCTTGCTCGAAATTTGGATTGCAGCTGTCTCGTAGAAGTTGCAATGCAACTTGCTTGAATCGAGCTATGAGAACAATAAAAAAGCCTTAGTGGGAAGTTCGCAGAACTTACTACTAAGGCTTACTTTTTTTATGCTGGGATTTTCCAAATAAAAAGGATGGCCGAGCAAAGCGAGGACAATCCGTTTTATGCTGGGATTTTCCAAATAAAAAGGATGGCCGAGCAAAGCGAGGACAATCCGTTTTATGCTGGGATTTTCCAAAATGTGAAAACCTTAACTACAAGAAGTACAAGCTGAATTACACAAATATTTTGACTCTATCCAGAACTTTTTATTCAACTTCTTGTAAAACACAAAGTACATGTCTTTATTGTAGTCCAACACATTAACAAATACTTCTGATATCTTAAGTCTTTCTACAGGACCAGATTTATTGCTTGTAGTATATAAAGGAATTGCATTCTTTGCATAATTAGAAATTACGGTACCTAACACGCTGTAATGAATATAACCAGGATTATTTAGTGTAATCGCATCATCCATTTCACAACTAACGTATGATTTAACCAAGAAGTAATTTCCTTCTTTGCCAATAATTTGAACCTCAAAATCAGTTTCTCTCCCATCAATAGTTGTAAGGATATCACCGCCTGGTTTTGCTCTTACATTGGTAGGAGCTTTCATGTCTGGATCCCTAAGAATCAAAGTAATGGACTGAGCATATCCCGAAAATGAGATAAAAAAACAAAATGCAATTGTGTAAAATATTTTTTTCATAATAATTAATTTAATTAAAAAAACCTGAGGCATCTCCTAATTCTTCCCCTTGCCAATCACTTTTAGCACCACTGGATAAGATTTATTTTTAACCATAGAAAACCAATTACCCGAAATGGTTTGTCCTACATTTTTATTCCAAGCCCCATTGAATATAAAATATCCAACTTCTTTCCCATTTACACTCTCCACAATGCTTCCATCACTAGCACCACACAAATCAATTTTACCTTTATTTTTAGTGTAATAATACTCACCTAGCGTAAAGCAACTAGTTGCCCCGCCATAAGGGATACCCAATTTCATTCTAATCTCATACTTTCCCACAAAACCACTAAAAATAGTTTCGTTTGTTAGCATCATTTGTGCATTTACAATATGGAAACAGAAAACGGAGATTGCAATTAATAAGAACTTTTTCATTTACTAATAATTATGGATTAATAATAAATGATCCTTCTTTCTTTGCCTCTTTCTTGCTTACTCGCTTTAGAAAAAATTCGCTTTATCCAGTTTCCTTGAGGATCAACTGTCTCTTTATTTGTAACATCTTCGTCATCATAGTCAAAATAATCATAAAGTCTATCTTCATTATCATTTTGATAGCTATAATCACTATCTGAATCTGACCCATCACTATTGATAGCTTGCGAAGAAGTGTATTCCCCGTTAGTGTATGAATATCTATACCCATTATAAAATGAACCATCATTACCATTATACTTTATACCTTGAATCACATTTCCAGCTTCATCAAACTTATACTTCGTTTTATACTTAAGTGACTTTTGACTTCTATAATTATACTGACTAAATTCATTCACTTCTTTAATTTGTCCTTTATCATTACTTACATATTCAAATGTTGCGATTTCAGAGGTATCTCTTGAAGCTCTATCCCCTCTTACTATATATTTTTTTGCTAACAACCCGTTTTCATTAAAGTGCATGCATTTTCTACCTAAGAAATTCCCCACTTCAATTTCTCCGAATTTCTCTACATATTCAAACACCGATTCTTCAACAAATTTTACACTACCTTTTAATTCATAACCAGAGGAATTAAACTGCGCAAAAGAGATTGTTGCACATACTAAAAATGCAACTGCGAATATTAGCTTTTTCATATAAATTAATTTGCACCAAATATATTAATTATTTTATATCAAAAGAAAAAATAATGTAATTAAGACCCTTTATCTACAAACTGCTATTCTTCGCAATCTACAATAGTACCATAGTCTACTAATAGTTCCTCGCCTGAGGTAATATCTCTGATGGCTTCGAAAAATTCACCCTCATTAATTGAAATTACATTGGGGGCGTCTGAATGGTTTAAATAAATAACTAAATCCACCAACTTAAACCCATAATCGGGCACATAATAATGACCCTCATCAAATAAACAGTGGTTCTCCACTAAGTCTCTTGAATGCTTTGGCAAAGCCTCCACTTCGGCAATGGTTAACTTAATCCATTCCCCTACTCCTTGTGAAAATAGATTGCGTGTTCCTTTTGGAATATCTCTTATGGCAAATACTCCAATACCATGCAAAGGAGATGGTTTAATCATCACATAAGTATCTTGCTGTAAATCTTTTAAGAGGGCTTCCTTTGTCATGTATAACTTAGTCGCATTAGGAATGAATTAATTGATGTATACATTGCTTTAATGCAATTTCCCATTGAGGGATTTGTAGGCCTAATTCCTCTTCTATTTTTTGGGTATCTAAAACCGAATAACTAGGGCGCTTTGCTGGCGTTGGAAATTGATCCGATGTGATCGCAGTAAGTTCACATTCAAGTCCTGCAAACTCCTTTATTTTCTCTGCAAATTTAAACCAAGTCGTTTCTCCTGTGTTGGCATAATGATAAATGCCTTTTACTACTGCTCCCGCATTGATAGCGATTAATATTTGAATGGTAGCCAAGGCCAAGTCTTTAGCATAAGTGGGTCTTCCTCTTTGATCCCCTACTATATTTAATGCGTCTCTGTCTTTCATTAAACGCATCATTGTTTTTACGAAATTATTTCCATGACTACTAAATACCCAAGAAGTTCTCATGATAATAGTATTCTCATTCGCAGCTATCGCCATTTGTTCGCCATCAGCTTTGGTTTGTCCGTAATAATTTACAGGATTCAATTGCGTGTCGGTTAAATAAGGACTACTTGCGTTGCCACTAAAAACATAGTCGGTGGAAAAACTAATGAATGGAATATTTCTTTTTTTTGCAATACCTGCTAATGCGGCAACAGCTTCTGCATTTATAGTGTGTGCTAGTTCTTTTTCTGTTTCTGCTTTATCTACAGCAGTATATGCAGCAGTATTAATAATTGCGTCTGGAGCAAACAGTTCAATAATACCCCCCAATTCAGTTGGATTGGACAAGTCCATTGCATTTCTATCCACAAATACAAATTCAAATTGAGGATACGCTGTAGCAGCTTGTGATAGCTCCCAACCCAATTGCCCATTTGATCCTGTAACTAAAATCTTATGAATAGCCATTTTGTATGTTTAGTATTTGTAGCGGTTGGCTTTATTTAGAAGTAAACTCTTTTGGAAGTTTCGTCCACTCGGATGGTGGTAATGCTTTAAAGTAATCGTATGTTTTTTGTAAGCCTTCTGCTCTTTCTACTTTTGGCTCCCATCCTAAAATCGTTTTTGCCTTGGTGATATCTGGCTGTCTTTGTTTAGGATCGTCCACTGGTAATTCTTTGTAAACGATCTTCACGGTGTTGCCTGTTAATTTCAATACCTCTTCTGCAAAATCCTTTAAACTTATTTCATTCGGGTTCCCAATATTCACAGGACTTGAATAATCGCTTAATAATAATCTATAAATGCCTTCTACTAAATCATCCACATAGCAGAAGCTTCTTGTTTGTGAACCATCTCCAAACACCGTCATGTCCTCACCTCTTAATGCTTGACCAATGAATGCAGGTAATGCACGGCCATCATTCAGGCGCATTCTTGGACCATAAGTATTGAAGATTCTAATGATTCTTGTCTCTACATGGTGGAAGGTATGGTAGGCCATCGTGATGGATTCCATATAACGTTTTGCTTCATCATACACCCCTCTTGGACCTACCGGATTCACATTGCCCCAGTACTCCTCTGTTTGAGGATGCACGAGTGGATCTCCGTATACTTCGCTCGTACTTGCCACGAGTATTCTTGCACCCTTTGCTTTGGCTAGGCCTAAACAATTATGTGTTCCCATCGCACCTACTTTCAAAGTCTGGATTGGGATTTTTAAATAGTCGATAGGGCTAGCTGGTGATGCAAAATGTAAAATATAATCCAAGTCACCTGTGATATCTATAAACGTTGTGATATCATGATGGATGAATTCAAAATTGGGATTGGATCTTAGGTGTTCAATATTCATCAAGTCGCCCGTGATCAAATTATCCATGGCAATTACATAGTACCCCTCCTTTATAAAGCGATCACATAAATGCGATCCTAAAAATCCGGCTGCTCCTGTAATTAATATTCTTTTTTGACTCATGTGGTTACTTGTTTAGCGCTATTTATTTGCGGCTTTGTTTTTTCTTTTAAGCATCGGCTCTTCCAATACTTTCATAGTGATACCCCAATTCTTTCATCTTAGCTACATCAAATAAGTTACGGCCGTCAAATACAATTTTATTTTTGATCGCTGTTTCCATTAATTCAAAATCGGGGGTTCTAAACTCACTCCACTCGGTAGCAATAATTAAAGCCTCTGCTCCTTCCAATGCAGCATATTGATTCTCTGCATAATTAATCTTATCTCCTATCTGTCCTTTTACATTGGACATGGCTTCTGGATCATAAGCAGTCACCGTTGCACCTGCTTTTGTTAAAGCGTCAATAATACTTAAGGCGGGTGCTTCTCTAATATCATCGGTATTGGGTTTGAAGGCCAATCCCCACAGAGCAAAATGCTTTCCTTGTAAATTATGATTATAGTATGCCTTTATCTTTTCTACTAAATGTATTTTTTGATTGGCGTTTACTTTTTCTACTGCTTTTAATATCTCAAAATCATATTTTACTTCACTAGCAGACTGTACCAAGGCTTGCACATCTTTAGGAAAACATGATCCACCGTAACCAATGCCTGGGAATAAAAAACGCTTACCGATTCTGTCATCCGATCCAATCCCTCTTCTTACCATATCCACATCTGCACCCATGCGCTCACATAATTGTGCAATTTCATTCATGAAAGAAATCTTTGTTGCAAGAAAACTATTGGCTGCATATTTCGTTAACTCCGAACTACGTTCATCCATAAATATCACAGGATTACCCTGTCTTACAAAAGGTGCGTATAAATCACTCATTAATTTTTTAGCTCTTTCTGATCTTGTTCCAACCACAACTCTGTCTGGTTTCATAAAATCATCCACCGCAACGCCCTCTCTTAAAAACTCGGGGTTGCTTACCACGTCATATTCCCCTTTATAATTTGCCGCAATCGCTGCACTCACTTTGTCGGCTGTGCCCACAGGTACCGTACTCTTATTTACAATTACTTTATAGCTCTTTAATATTTTTCCTAAATGATCTGCTACACCCAATACATATTTTAAATCCGCACTTCCATCCGCGCCCGGAGGAGTAGGCAATGCTAAAAATATAATCTCTGCGTCCTCAATGGCTTCTTCTAACCCTGTGGTAAAATTTAAACGACGCTCTTTAATATTTCTTAAAAATATTTTTTCTAAACCTGGTTCATAAATGGTGATTTGACCCCCACTTAATTTTTCCACTTTCGCTTTATCGATATCCACGCAAGTAACCTTGTTGCCCGTCTCTGCAAAACAAGTGCCTGTGACCAAGCCTACATAGCCCGTACCTATTACTGCTATTTTCATTTACTTACAATTAATTAATTAAAAAAAGATTTTACACCTTCCACAATATAAGACAATTGTTCCGCATCCATCTCCGTGTGAATAGGCAATGAGCATACACAAGGGGTTAAAGCATCTGTTATTGGCAAATTCAAATGTTGATTATTTTGATGGCCAAACATTTTTTGTAAATGACCCGGCACCGGATAATAAATCATACAAGGAATTTCCTTTGCACTTAAATGTGCGATCAATTTTTCTCTATCTACCTGCTTTAATTGCATGGTATATTGATGAAACACATGTGTTGTATAGTTAGCAGTGGAAGGCGTTACAATTTGTGCAATACTTGCAAAAGCATCCGAATAATATTTTGCTACTGCTTGTCTTGCATTATTATAAGCATCTAAATGTGCTAGTTTAATATTTAATATCGCTGCTTGAATAGCATCCAATCTTGAATTACATCCAACTACATCATGATAATATCTTTCTGACTGACCATGATTGGCAATCATTGCCATTTTATCGGCCAATGCTTTATCATTTGTAAACAAAGCGCCACCATCCCCAAATGCGCCTAAATTTTTACTTGGGTAAAAAGAAGTAGCTCCAATATGTCCAATGGTGCCTGTCTTCTTTTTGGTACCATCCGAAAAAGTATAATCACATCCAATGGCTTGAGCATTATCTTCTATCACATACAAATTGTGGTCCTTCGCAATGGCCATTATTGCTTCCATAGGTGCTGCTTGTCCGTATAAATGGACTGGTACGATTGCTTTTGTTTTTGGTGTAATGGCTTTTTTTAAGCTTTCAATATCCATGCAATAGGTTACTGGATCCACATCCACGAAAACAGGGGTTAACTTAAGCAATGCGACAACCTCGGTGGTAGCGATATAGGTAAAAGAAGGCGTAATTACTTCGTCTCCAGGTTGCAAATCCAACGCCATCATGGCAATTTGTAAAGCATCGGTGCCATTGGCACAAGGAATCACATGATCAACTGCCAAATAAGTACTCAAATTTTGAGCAAAATCCTTCACTGCTTTACCATTAATGTATGCAGCTGAATCCAAAACTTCATGTATCGCCGCATCCACTTGATCCTTAATGGCTAAATACTGCGTTTTGGTGTCCACCATCTGAATTTTTCTCATCCTATAAATTTTAGCAAAATTACAATAAAAAGACTGATTTTTGCCCTTAGAACCACATTCCATGCTATTGTATAAGCTATTCTTATTTTGCTATCCCCAAATTGCTAAATTGCTAGGATTTTTTAACCCTAAGGCCAAGCTGTGGAGCATTGGGCAAAAACAAGTATGGGGAGAGATTGCAGCGCATGAAAAGGAATTAGAAGGACATCCCATTATCTGGATGCATGCAGCATCCTATGGCGAATTTGAACAAGGTTTACCTATTATTGAAGCCATTAAACTTCAATTTCCTAAGTATAAAATTTGGTTAACTTTTTTCTCTCCTTCAGGCTATTTGCACAGAAAAAATGACCCAGCTGTAGATGCGGTTACTTACCTCCCATTGGATAGCGCAGAAAATGCTAAAAATTTTATTGATAAAGTAAACCCTAAACTCATTGTATTTATAAAATATGAATTTTGGTTTCACTATTTGTCAGTGGCAAAATCTAAAAATATTCCTACCATTTTAGCTTCTGCAATTTTTAGACCAGATCAAATATTTTTTAAAAGGTATGGCAGTTTTTATCGCAATATGTTAGGTTTGTTTACAAGGGTATTGGTGCAAAGCAAGGATGATTATAATTTAATTGCACCTATTATTACCAATAAAAAAATATTCATTACAGGTGATACCAGATTTGATCGTGTAGTTCAAACTGCGCAGGATGAAACCCCTATCCCTTGGATACAGCTACTAAGTAATCATAAAAACATGATTGCAGGAAGTACATGGAGAGAAGATGAATTATTATTATCAAAAACAACGGCACACTTTACTCAACTTAATTGGATTATTGTACCCCATCATGTAGATGCAAAAAATATAAACGCTTGTAAAAGCATATTTCCAACTGCCATAACACTCACCCAATTGTTAGAAACTGGCACTCCGCAAACCAAACCCATTGTGCTTATTATTGACCGCATTGGTTTATTACGCATGTTATACAAATATGCATTTGTAAGTTATGTTGGCGGCGGATTTGGGAAAGATGGTATTCACAATATATTAGAGCCTGCTGCTTTTGGCAATCCCGTTATTTGGGGGCCCAATGATGTTAAATTCAAAGAGGCGATTGGTTTAAGAACAGCTAATGGAGGCTATTTAATAAAAAATGAAGCCGAATTAGTGATGCACTTAAACGAGCTATTACAAAATACTAATTTATATGATAAAATAGGTAGTAATGCAAGAGCATATATAAAAACAAATGCTGGCGCAACCCAAAAAACGATGAATGAACTCGTTAAATATTTGGAAGCATAATAGTTAAGGATTGATTACTTTTGGGACATTATAATTAGGTATTACATTTTAATTTGAAATATGTTTATTGAACAAAATATAAGAGGAGAAAAAAGAGGTTTTATCGAAGTAATATGCGGTAGTATGTTTAGCGGTAAAACAGAGGAATTAATTAGAAGATTAAAGCGCGCAAAAATTGCCAATTTAAAAGTTGAAATATACAAACCCGCTATTGATACAAGGTATGATCAAAATAAAGTGGTAAGCCACGATGCAAACTCTATTGATTCAACTCCGGTAGACCACTCTAGCAAAATTTTAGTATTAGCAGAACATGCCGATGTAGTAGGTATTGATGAAGCACAATTTTTTGATGAAGATGTGATTCGTATTGCAGAACAATTGGCAATGAATGGGAAAAGAGTAATTGTTGCAGGTTTAGACATGGACTATTTGGGTAAACCATTTGGTCCCATGCCACAATTATTATCTATCGCAGATTTCATAACTAAGCTTCATGCCATTTGTGTAAAATGCGGACACCTAGCAAATATCTCCTATCGCACCAGCGAGGAAGGAGGGACAGTTGTGTTGGGAGAGAAAAATAATTACGAACCTAGATGTAGAATATGCGCAAGCAATTAAATAATATTTTTACCCTATTAAAAAAAGACTTACTTCTTGAGTTTCGTCAGCAGTATACTTTTTTTGGCATCCTATTATATATTGCTTCTACTACTTTTGTTATTTACTTAACCATGGGACAACCTGAGGATAAGGTTTGGAATGGATTGTTTTGGGTTATCCTTTTATTTATTTGTATTAATGCAGTGGCCAGAAGTTTTTTACAAGAAGGTCGTGGACGCATGCTTTATTTTTATACCATTGCAAGCCCAGTAGACTTTATACTTTCAAAACTTATTTACAACAGTATCTTAATGGTACTGATGAGCGGATTAAGCTTATTACTTTTCACCTTATTATTGGGAAACCCTTTACAACATATGCTTTTGTTTTTCGGGATAAGCTGCTTGGGGGGTATTAGTTTAAGTTTAGTGTTTAGTTTCTTGGCAGCCATTGCTGCAAAAGCACAACAACCCTCGGCTATTATGGCGATACTTGGGTTCCCTTTAATTATTCCTCAGATTCTTTTATTAATGCGCATTGCCAATATCGCTTTTGCCGATATTGTTCAAAATGGACTTCCGCAATTAGTAGGAATGCTTGCAGGTTTTGATATCATGATTATTGCCCTTGCCTACATCCTATTCCCGTTTCTTTGGAAAGATTAGCCTTTATTTTATTTTGATGCGACTTGAAAAGAAAAAGGAGAAAAATATAGCATTTTTCTCCTTTTAAAGAAGATATAGTAGTAAAAATCAAAAAAGAGAAGCAGTTCAAAATAAAATATATTTCTTTATTTTTATTTTGATGCGCTTAAAACTGAAGGTGTCTTACGGTTTGTCCGTTATTAATTAATTGCTGTAAGGATTCAATACCAATTCTTAAATGTCTTTCTACAAATTGAGCAGTTACTTTACTATCACTGGCTTCGGTCTTAACTCCTTCTGGCACCATGGGAGAATCACTCACCAATAACAATGCACCTGTTGGAATTTTATTATAAAAACCTACAGTGAAAATGGTTGCTGTTTCCATATCAATAGCATAAGCACGTAACATGGTTAGGTATTCTTTAAAATCTTCGTCATGTTCCCATACACGTCGGTTCGTTGTGTAAACTGTGCCTGTCCAATAATCTATATTATTATCTCTAATGGTCGTTGAAATTGCTTTTTGTAAAGCGAAGGCTGGGAGTGCTGGGACTTCGGCAGGAAAATAGTCATTGGAAGTTCCTTCCCCTCTGATGGCTGCAATAGGTAAAATTAAATCCCCAATGGTATTTCGTTTTTTTAACCCTCCGCACTTGCCTAAAAATAAAACCGCTTCTGGTTGAATGGCAGTCAATAAATCCATAATGGTGGCAGCACCGGGGCTACCCATTCCAAAATTAATTATCGTAATTCCTTCGGCAGTTGCACATTGCATAGGCCTGTCTTTTCCAATCACTTCTACCCCGTTCCATTCCGCAAACATGTTTACATAATTGCTAAAATTGGTCAATAAGATATACTTCCCAAATTGATCTAAACTAGCACCTGTATATCGAGGTAACCAGTTATTTACAATTTCTTCTTTCGTTTTCATAAGCTTATCTTTGAGTGCGTCTTAATAGAGTTACTATCTAAAATTACAATATTTATTGGACATAGTATGATCTCCTTAAATTACCCACCCTATCCCTTTAAGCTTCGCAAGAACGAAGACGCTGCTAATGATGGTCAGGCAATGGATCAAGCAAAAGATCAAATATTCGATCCATTTAGAAAAAAATGGGTCATCCTCACGCCCGAAGAATGGGTTCGACAAAATATTTTACAATACTTGGTGCAGATGTTACACTATCCTGCATCGCTCATTGCCGTAGAAAAATCCATCCAATTAGGAGAACTCACAAAACGTTTTGACATCTTAGTGTATAAGCAGGAGAAGCCATGGATGATTATTGAATGTAAAGAAGCCAATGAAAATATTTCAGATAAAACCATTTCACAACTTTACCAATATCAACAAGTATTGGAAGCTGAATTTTTAATAGCAAGTAACGGGCATGAGACGGTAGGTGCCCAAATAAAATCGGGGAAACTGCATGCAATGCAAAATTTCCCCGAGTATATATAAATTATCCTTTAGGTTTTCACAACTCCCTACTATGGGAAAATTCCCAACTCCGCATAAGAGGTTCCCACTTTATTTATTGCACAAACATAAGCAGCAGTTCTCATATCAGGAATAGAAGGATTGGCTGACCAAATATCCATAATCTCTCTTGTTGCATTAATCATGGTCTCTTCCAAACCACTATGTACTAAATCAATTTCATCTGGGCCATGTGCAATGATTTCTTTATCTGCAGAAGTTACTTTCTTACCAGTTAACTCTTCTATTTGATTTAAGATATTAATATTTGCATTTTCGGTAAAACGTTTTTCTAAACGACCATAACGAACGTGGCTTAAATTTTTTAACCACTCAAAATAGGAAACCGTTACCCCGCCTGCATTTAAATACATATCTGGAATTACTAAAATTCCTTTTTTAGCAAATATTTCATCTGCTTCAGGCGTTAAAGGACCATTTGCTGCTTCCCCAATAATTTTCGCTTTAATACGAGGCGCATTACTACCATCAATTACATTTTCCAATGCTGCAGGAATTAAAATATCACATTCCATTTCTAATGCATCACTGCTTTTTTCAATATTGGTGGCTCCTGGGAAATTCAATATACTTCCTGTTGCTTTTCTGTGTTGGAATACATCTTCCTCATTTAAACCTTCCTTACAATAAATGGCTCCTTCAAATTCTGCAATCGCAATTACTTTAGCACCATGCTCTCTAAAGAATTTAGCCGTATAATAACCCACATTTCCTAAACCTTGTACAATCACATTTTTATCTTCTACACCAACACTTAAACCTGCTTTAGCCATCACCTCGGGCATTAAGCAAACTTCTCTTACCCCATAAAATACACCTAACCCTGTGGCTTCCTTACGACCTCTTACCCCACCTAATGAAATAGGTTTTCCGGTTACACAACCAGCAGCATCAATTTCGCCTGGTTTTAATGATTGATAGGTATCTACAATCCATGCCATTTCTCTTTCACCGGTTCCGTAATCTGGAGCAGGTACATCAATACCAGGACCAATAAAATTTTTCTTCACTAACTCGGAAGTATATCTTCTTGTAATTTTTTCCAACTCATAGGTACTCAAAGATCTTGGACTAATTTTAATGCCCCCCTTCGCTCCACCAAATGGCACATTCACAATAGCACATTTGTAAGTCATCAAAGCAGCTAAGGCCATCACCTCATCCTGGTTCACGGCTAAGCTAAAACGTATACCCCCTTTACAAGGTGATTTATGTTGTGAGTGCTGAACTCTATATGCTTCAATCACTTCAATACGACCGTCATCCATTTTTACAGGGAATTTCATACTGTAAATGCTATTACAAGCTTTTATTTGTTCTAAAATTCCCGTCTCCCACTTTGTAAATTTTGATGCTTTATCAAAGCTTCTCTCTACACTCTGAAAAAAACTATATTCCTTATTCTCTGTCATAACGATCGTTTTAAATGATGAATTTTTATTTTTTCTCTAATTGAGTAATTTTTTTATCAATACTTGCCACATAAATAAACAAGCCAACTAATATGATGGAAACAATCGTCATCACTAAATAAATTTTTCCATTTTGAACCATGATGCCTTCGTTGCTTGCAATTTGTGTTTCTAATAATTGTATCATATAAATATTTTAGTGTTAAATTAAATTTTAAATTATAGTAGCCCGTCTTTTTTTAATTGCAATAATTGTATGCGAATTCGAATGGTACTAATCCAAACGCCTAATAAAGTCCATCCAATCACAGCTGGATAAAATACTGTGCGCATATTGGAAGTCATGTCTTTTCCATTAAGACCAGGATTTCCGTCACTTCCTTGTCCACCGGGATGCAATGATTCCGTTAGTCTTGGTAAAATCCAAAGTGTAGGAAATAACATGAAGAAAGAAAAAATATTATATACTGCAGATAAACGCGCGCGCTTTTCTATATCTAATAAACTTCCTCTTAAAACGAAATAGGCAAAATAAATAAGCAATGCAATGGCTGCTCCATTTTGCTTAGGATCACCAACCCAAGGGCTACCCCATTGATAGTTGGCCCAAACAGCGCCAGTAATAATGCCTAAGGTTCCAAAAACCAAACCCATGGAAGCAAAAGCAAATGAATACACATCATGAACTAAATCCCCTGATTTCAAATATTTTATCGCATACACTAAAGAAACAAATAATAAAATCATCATTCCAAACCACATTGGCACATGGAAAAAGAAATTACGGATAGACTCCTTCATACGATCATCTAATCGGGGAACTTTAACTAAAAATCCATAGGTACAGGTGTACAATAACAACACAAAAGACAATACCTTCCACCATTTTGCTCTAAGCATAAATAATTGTTTTTAGACCAAGTAAAGTTTAAACTAACAATTGTTTGCAAAGTTACTCCTTTTTGAATAAAATTGTAGTTTTTGAGGCAAATACTTGTTCCGCAAATTTACTGCTAAAGTTGTACATTTGCCTCCATAATTTTCATGCCGTAACATGAAGCGAACTGCCCCGTAAGGCTGTAGTAAACTTAATGTGGCTATCATCTTAAAATCATAGACACAATGAAACTTTCACAATTCAGGTACGATCTCCCTTTAAACCTGATCGCACAACATCCAACAAAACGAAGAGAAGACAGTAAACTAATGGTGATTAACCGTCAGAATGGTCACATGGAAAATCGAAATTTCTCTGATTTATTAGAGTATTACGATGATAAGGACGTTTTTGTGGTAAATAATACCAAGGTTTTTCCTGCCAGAATGTATGGTCGTAAGGAAAAAACAGGTGCAAAAATTGAAGTATTCCTTTTAAGAGAATTAAATAAGCCGAATCGTTTATGGGACGTAATTGTTGATCCCGCAAGAAAGATTCGCGTGGGTAACAAATTATATTTTGGAGACAACGAAGAATTGGTAGCAGAAGTAATTGATAATACCACTAGCCGTGGTCGTACCATCCGTTTTTTATGGGACGATGATGATGCAAGTTTCAAAAAAATGTTAGAATTTTTAGGAGAAACTCCATTGCCTAAATATATTAAGCGTAAGCCAGACGAAGAAGATAAAGAAAGATACCAAACCGTTTATGCAAAGCATGAAGGTGCAGTGGCTGCCCCTACTGCAGGTTTACACTTTAGTAAGGAATTAGTGAAGCGCGCCGAAATTATTGGTATCCGTTTTGCCGAAGTAACCTTGCATACTGGATTAAGCACTTTCCGTCCTATTGAAGTAGAGGATTTAAGCAAACATAAAATGGATGCTGAATATTTTAATATTAACGAAGACGCGTGTCGCATTATTAATACAGCTAAAGAAAATGGACGCCGCGTTTGTTCTATTGGAACTACTGCAATGCGCGCTATGGAAAGTAGCGTAACGGCTCAACGTTTATTAAAACCAGCAGAAGGTTGGACCAATCACTTTATCCACCCTCCTTATAAATTTAATATCGCAGATAGCTTAGTAACTAACTTCCATTTGCCTAAAACAAGTTTATTAATTATGACGGCCGCTTTTGCAGGTTATGAATTAGCGATGGAAGCCTATAAGAAAGCCATTAAAGATAAATACCGTTTCTTCTCTTATGGAGATGCAATGTTGTATATCTAGTTGTATTTACAACTGATACTTAATAAAAGAGCCAAATATTATATTTGGCTCTTTTATATTGTGGTAAATGAAAGTGCTTGTGACTTTTTATAAATTAAACAACCCCTTATTCACCAACTGTAATGTTTTGGTCTTATGTTCACTTGGAATCAATAAGGAAATATTATGATGGCTGCCACCATAACTTACCATGGTCACCGGTACTTCGTTAATGGCGTCAAATAGATTTTTTAAAATAGCGTCCGTTTTTGCTATTTCATTCCCTACAATAGATACAATGGTCTGCTCTTTTTCAACTTCAATGGAAGCAAAACTGCTTAACTCATTTATAATTTCAGTTAAATGATCGTCATTGTCAATCGTTACCGAAACGGCCACTTCCGAAGTAGTAATCATGTCAATAGGTGTTTTGTATTTTTCAAACACTTCAAATATCTTTCTTAAGAACCCATATGCTAGTAACATTCTACTACTCTTGATTTTCACAGCAATAATGCCGTCTTTGGCTGCTACTGCTTTCACCCCTATTGTACCTGCTTCCTTTTTAATGACCGTACCTGCAGCAGTGGGTTGCATGGTATTTAATAATTTCACCGGCACATTTTCCTGCTGTGCTGGCCATATACAGGTTGGATGTAAAATTTTTGCACCAAAATAAGCGAGCTCAGCGGCTTCATCAAAACTCAACTGCTCAATCGCCACCGTTTTATCTACTACACGAGGATCATTATTATGCATGCCATCAATGTCGGTCCATATTTCACAAACCGAAGCTTTGACGGCAGCTGCAATTAAGGATGCCGTATAATCACTTCCTCCTCTTTTTAAATTATCCACTTCGCCTTTTGCATTGCGACAAATATAACCTTGCGTAATAAATAATTTCTTGGTTGGATGTGCAGATAATACCTCCGTTATTTTTTCTTTGATGAGTGCTAAATCCGGTTCATCATT
This sequence comes from Bacteroidota bacterium, assembly GCA_947476145.1. GTDB lineage: Bacteria > Bacteroidota > Bacteroidia > Chitinophagales > Chitinophagaceae > Sediminibacterium. The sequence goes on from CANJPH010000006.1 coordinate 19,750, forward strand.
TGCGTCTAAACGCATAAACTCCAAAGCAGGAATTAATGCATGTTCTATATTTTCTTGTTCTAGATATAAAGAGAATAATTTTGTACTCATTAATTCACCCTGTGCTAAAATATCCCTATTCAATGCATCACTTAAAGAAATTCTTTGGGTGATTTTTAAAAATTCAAAATGCTCGTCAATAATCGAATTTGCTTTTTCTCTTAATGCTTCTGATTTTAATAAATCTAAAATAAATGTACGGTAATGTTTATCTAAGGTTTCAATTTGATTCGTTGCACCGGCTTTATCTGAACTTGCCAAAAAATTACTAATGCCCACCAATGCATTGGTTGTGCCACTTAAAGCACTTAAAACAACGATCGTAGACTCCTCGTCTTTTGTAATTAATTGAGATACCTGGTGCATACGTTCTGGCTTACCAACACTAGTGCCTCCAAACTTCATTATCTTCATATCCAATATTATTAGAGCTGCAAATGTAAAAAGTAAATCTCAAAACAGACGTTAGTCTTGATTAAAATACTAGCCGTTTAAAAATTTGGCTTGTTTATAATTTCAATGCAAATTTATTTGCCAATTGCGATAAATCATTCACTACCTCCTCCACTAATGGAATACCATTTTTCATCCTTTCTCCTTCCATGTTTCGCTCTATATCTCCTGCTACATATACTTGATCATGCCCTTTAATCGGCTTTGCATTTCGGAATCTGTTTAACCAAATATCCATATTGGATTTAAAATCTTGAGCAGGTCTAAACGCATCAATTCGCATGGCACCTAAAAAATGACCCAACCCTTCACCTGGCATATTATCCGGCATGGGAACATAGGCAGGAAATGGTGGCGCCCAGGGGCCAAAACTTGCCCCACTTAGCACGCCGCTAAATATATCTACAATACTTCCCAACGCATACCCCTTATGACTTCCTAATTCTTTTTCGGATCCTAATGGCAATAGCGCACCCCCTTTTTTTAATATAGCAGCATCATTGCTTGCATTACCCTCCGCATCCTGTGCCCAACCTGTAGGAATGGATTCATTATTTCTTTGCGCAATTTCCAATTTCCCATTGGCAGCAGTAGTGGTTGCAAAATCGGCAACAAATGGTGCTTCATTTCCAGCTGGTACAGCAACTGCAATTGGATTGGTACCCAACATTTTTTCTGCCGAAAAAGTGGGTGCCACCAAAGCGCTTGCATTGGTCATGGCCATACCAATCATATCCTGCGACAAAGCCATCATCGCATGATAACCTGCAATCCCAAAATGATTGCTATTTTTTACACTCACCCATCCTGTTCCTACTAGCTTTGCTTTTTCAATGGCAATTTGCATGGCTTTAGGAGCCACCACTAAACCTAAACCTTTGTCTCCATCCACCACTGCGGTAGAAGGTGTTTCATGAACAATTTTAATATTGGGTGTAGCATTAATTCTTCCCGCTTCCCATAAGCGCACATAACCCACCAAGCGTGCAATACCATGACTATCTATTCCTCTTAAATCTGCAGACAATAATACGCTGGTCGCTAAACTAGCGTCTTCATTAGAACAACCCATTTTTAAAAAAACACTTAATGCAAATGCATATAGTTGATGATAGGAATAAATGGTATCGCGCATAAAATATTTTTCGATGAATGGATTTTTACAAATTTACGCATAAAAAAAGGTGTACCGAAGCACACCTTTATAAAATTTAGTTTTTGAAACTAGAATGGTAAATCATCTGCCATAGTAGTATCGTCACTATTGGATGAAGCATTTGGCGTATAAGTAGCACCTGCACTTTGATCCGGAGCTGGGCTATCACCACCATTTGATTTACTTCCTAATAATTGAACCGATACAATACGTAAAGTTAATGAAGCCCCATTACGACCATCGGCCGTCGTGTAAGTTCTTACGTCTGGTGTACCTTCTACATACACTTGTGTTCCTTTCTTTAAATACGGCGCAACAGCAGTACGATCTGTCCAATAAGAACAATCCACCCAGGTAGTTCTGTCTTTTTGATTGCCTTGAGCATCCTTAAAACGTTCTGTATGCGCAACATTAAAGTTGATTACAGTCTTGCCATTCACATTGTTTACTTGAGCATCTTTGCCCAAATTCCCGATTACTTGTAATTTGATCATTTTCTTAAATTTTGTCGTTATATGACAATGAAGATAGGAATTTTCGGTTACTTTTGTGCCAAGCCAACATTTAACTGGCCAAAGATTATGAGTAAAAAAGGTAAGGTTTTAGTCGCTATGAGCGGCGGAATTGACAGTACAGTCGCAGCCCTTATGCTGCACAATGAAGGTTACGAAGTGGTAGGCATTACCATGAAAACCTGGGATTACTCCACCAGCAATACCAACGGCAAGGAAACAGGATGTTGTAATATTGACTCCTTTAACGACGCAAGATTAGCGGCCGTGAACAATGGCTTCCCCCATTATATATTAGACATTAGAGAAGAGTTTGGCGATTTTGTCATTGAAAACTTTGTAGAAGAATATTTAGCGGGTCGTACACCCAACCCTTGTGTAATGTGCAATACGCATATTAAATGGAGGGCTTTATTAAAAAGAGCGGATGCGTTGGGTTGTGAGTTTATTGCAACAGGTCACTATGCCAAAGTGCGTCAACATACCAATGGACGTTATGTAATTTCAAAAGGCTTGGATGAAACCAAGGACCAGAGTTATGTATTGTGGGGCGTGGATCAGGATTTATTAAGTCGTACTATTTTACCATTGGGCGGTATGCATAAAACAGAAATTCGCCAAATGGCCATTGATTTAGGATATCCAGAATTGGCTAAAAAAAGTGAGAGCTACGAAATATGTTTTGTACCCGATAATGATTACCGTGGATTTTTAAAAAGACGTGTAGAAGGTTTAGAGGAGCGTGTGAACGGAGGTTGGTTTGTAGATACCAATGGAAAAAGATTAGGTAAACACAAGGGCTACCCTTTTTATACGATTGGACAAAGAAAGGGTTTAGAGATTGCATTGGGCAAACCTGCTTATGTAACTTCTATTGATCCAGAAAAAAATATTGTGGTCATAGGAGAAGAAAAAGATTTAGACTCCAATGATATGTTGGTGTCTAAAATAAATTGGATCAAGTATGATCATTTACAAGGTTCAACCGATTTAATGGCTAAGATAAGATATCACGACAGTGGTGCATTATGTACCCTATCCAATACCGATAATGGAATACAAGCAAGATTTTATGAAAACGTAAAAAGTATTGCGCCAGGTCAGAGTGCAGTTTTCTATGAAGGTGACGATGTAGTAGCAGGTGGTATTATACAGAGTGGAAGTTTACTCCCAAAGTTGTCTTAAAAGATGCTGCGGATTTTTATCCTAGACTAATTTATTCTGCGATTTTTTCTAATAAGGCACCGAACAATGTATCGGCTTGTTGATCGTATCCTATAAAGTATTTTTGTTTCACTACTTTGAACTTTCCCGTTGCTAATAATGCTTCCACATTCTTTTCGTTCTCGTCCATGTAAACAGAACAGGTGGCAAATAATAAATGTCCATTTAATTTTACGGCTGGAATAATATTATGTAAAATTTGCGATTGCAGTTTGGTGTACTTATTTAATTGCGCTTCGGTAAAATAAGCCAACTGTTCTGGCGTTCTACCCCAGGTACCACTGCCCGAACAAGGCACATCGGCAAATACAAAATCAAACGGTTTTTTAATATCAAAGGCCTCCGTTAAATCAATTTCTTGTACACTGGCAGGTCTTATTCCTGCTTCCTGTAAACGCTTATCGGCATTGAATAAAATACTTTCTCTAATATCGGACAAATGCATTCGAATATTGGACATGGTGTCAAACATTAAAATAGTTTTACCTCCACTTGCAGCACATGCGTCCCAAACCTGAATGGGTTGCTCCACACTCGTAGGCACCAATAATAATAACTCAGCCAGTGCTTGGGAATTTAAATCCTGAATGACCGCGTCTTTATTTAATGCTAATACATTTTGCAAAGAAGTAGTATTTGCAAATGAAAAAGTATCTTCTGCCACTTCCTTGTATTCAATATTCAGTGCTTGTAATTTTTCAATTACTTTTTCCTTTTGCCAAGGACGTATACGAATAAATAATAAGGGTTGAACTTGATGAGATGCTATAAATTTTTCAGACGCTATCTGATCCGAAATTTTATTTTCTAATGGAAAATTAGTGATGGTATTTCTAAAATGAGCATAGCACAAGGAACTAATATTTTTACGATCCTTACTTCCATGCTTTTTATTGGCAGCAAAGTATTTTTTTAAATAATTGGCTAACGGCTCTTCCCCATGGTAAGCTGCTAATAATTTATTGGCGATATCTTGGTGTACAGCGTAGTGCATTATAGTTCTAATAAGCTTGCTACTGGATCTTTTCCTATTAAAAGTAATGAAGGATTTTCTAATAAGGCTTTTACTCTTACTAAGAAGCCGACACTTTCACGACCATCAATAATACGGTGGTCATAACTTAATGCCAAATACATCATTGGTAATATTTTCACTTCCCCATTCACTGCCATTGGACGATCCTGTATTTTATGCATCCCTAAAATAGCAGACTGTGGAATATTAATAATAGGCGTGCTCATTAAACTTCCAAACACCCCCCCATTGGTGATGGTAAACGTTCCACCCGTTAAATCTTCGGTAGTTAATTTTGAATCTCTTGCTTTACCTGCTAACACAACAACACTTTTTTCAATCTCTGCCATGCTTAAGCTTTCTACATTTCTAATCACTGGCACGGTTAAACCTCTTGGTGTACTTACTGCAATGCTAATATCGGCGTAGTCATGATACAATAATTGATCTCCGTCAATAAATGCATTTACAGTAGGCCATTCTGATAAAGCAATAGCGCAAGCTTTTGCGAAGAAGCTCATAAAACCTAAGTTCACCCCATGCGCTTCCTTAAACTTATCTTTAAAGTCTTTTCTTATTTGCATAATCGCCGTCATATCCACTTCGTTAAATGTAGTTAACATAGCTGTGGTGTTTTTTGCTTCCACTAAACGACGACTAATTGTTTTTCTAAGGTTACTCATTTTCTCCGGACGTACATTGCGAGAAAATAATTCCTGTCCTGCAAATTGTATTTTACCAGGATTGTTCAAAGCATCTAATACATCCACTTTAGTTATTTTACCTGCGTATCCACTTGCTTTAATTTGTGTAGTGTCTATATTTTTATCAGCTATGATAGCAGCAGCCACTGGGGTTGCTTTTACATTGTTAGGAACTGCAGTTACCGGCGCTTCACTTTCTGCAGTCGTATTTACTTTTACGCTTTCCTCAGCTGCTGGCTTTGGTGCTGACTCGTCAATATCTGCTAATGTATCGCCAATTAAAATACTATCTCCCTCTTTTGCTTTACGGAATAAGATACCTGCTTGTTCGGCGTTCACTTCAAAGGTTGCTTTCTCACTTTCTAATTCTGCAATCACTTCATCGCGGTCAACCCATGCCCCCTCTGCCTTAGTCCATTTTAACAAAGTTACTTCGGTAATTGATTCTCCAACGGTTGGTACTTTTATAGAAATCATAATTGAAAATAATTAATGTTTATATCGAAAACGCGGTTGTGATTATATCGGATTGTTCCTTGGCATGTACTTTCAAATAGCCCGTTGCTGTAGAAGCGCTGGACTGTCTGCTAATCACACCAAACTTAATGGCTTTTAAATTCATTTGTAAGAAACCTGCTGCTCCCATATTTAAGGGCTCTTCCTGTACCCAGAACCAAATGGCTTTATCATACTTTTGTTGTAAAGCTTTAATTTGATTTACCGGCAAAGGATACAATTGCTCTAGTCTCACAATAGCAATATCGTTTCTGTTTTCTGTTTTTTGTTTTTCTGCTAACTCATAAGAAATTTTACCAGAGCAGAATAATACTTTCTTCACCTGTGTAGGATCCTGCACAAAAGAATCATCAATCAGTTCTTTAAATCCGCCTTGGGTAAAATCTTGTATATCACTAAATGTCCATGGACTTCTTAAATTCGCTTTTGGTGAAAAATTAATCATGGGCTTACGGAAGTTCCAAGTTAATTGACGACGCAATGCATGGAACAAGTTAGCTGCTGTGGTAATATTGGTAATGACCATATTATATTCTGCACACATTTGTAAAAATCTTTCTAAACGCGCACTACTATGTTCAGGCCCCTGTCCTTCATATCCATGCGGCAATAACATCACTACTCCATTTTGTCTTTGCCATTTTTGTTCTCCTGCAGCTATAAATTGATCAATGATGGTTTGTGCTCCATTGGAGAAGTCTCCAAATTGCGCCTCCCAAATAACCAAAGCTTGTGCATTGGCTAATGCATAACCATATTCAAATCCTAATACACCATATTCACTTAATAAAGAATTGTACACCCTAAATGGTTGTTGACTTTGAGCAATATGATCTAGTCTGCAATATTGTTCATTGGTATTTTCATCAAATAATACCGCATGTCTATGACTAAAGGTTCCTCGCTTCACATCCTGTCCACTCATTCTTACCGTTTTGCCTTCAGCTAATAAAGAAGCATACGCCATAAGCTCTCCGGTTGCCCAGTCTATTTTATTTTCAGTGTCAAATAATTTTACTTTCTCCTGAATTAATTTTTCTACTTTCTTTAAAGGAGAGAAGCCTTCTGGCCAGCGCATTAACGCATTAAAAATATACTTTGCTTTATCTGAACTAATACTAGTGTCAGGCGAAGCTTCAAAATCAGCTGGTGTTGCTTTTTGCATTGCTTTCCATGCCAATTCTGGTGCCTGGTATTTGTATGGCAATGGATTTTGTTTTACATCATCCAAACGCAATTGTAAATCGGACCAGAACTTTTGCTCCATTTCTTTAGCCAACCCTTGTGCATCTTCTGTTCCATTTTTCAATAAAAATTCTACATAAATTTCTCTAGGATTTTTATGTTGCTCAATTAATTTATACAATTGAGGTTGGGTATACTTTGGATCATCACCCTCATTGTGTCCATGCTTTCTATAACATACCATATCTACAAAAATATCCGACCGATAGGTTTGTCTATATTTTGTAGCCATCACTACTGCCTTATATACCGACTCTGCATCATCTCCATTTACGTGTAATACCGGCGCTTGCACCATGGCAGCTATCGAAGTACAATAGTTCGCACTTCGCGCATCGTCAAAGTCCGTCGTAAATCCTATTTGATTATTAATTACAAAGTGAATCGTACCACCAGTATGATATCCATTCAAATCACACATTTGTAATATCTCATACACAATACCCTGTCCTGCCACCGATGCATCCCCGTGTATTAAGATGGGCAATACTTTATTAAAATCGTTTTCATATAATACATCTGCCTTCGCGCGCGCAAATCCTAAAACCACCGGATCCACTGCTTCTAGATGCGAAGGGTTTTGCATTAATTTTAAATGCACATTTTTATTTGAAGGAGTTTGAATTTCAGAGCTATACCCCATATGGTATTTGACATCCCCACTACCCATGGTTTGATCCAACACTGCGGTACCTTCAAATTCGCTAAATATTTGCTCATAAGTTTTACCCATGATATTTGCGAGTATATTTAAACGACCTCTGTGTGCCATGCCTATCACTACTTCTTGAACTCCATGGTCTGCCCCCACATTAATGATCGCATCTAAGGCTGCAATGGTAGCTTCTCCTCCTTCTAATGAGAAACGCTTTTGGCCAATATATTTTGTGTGTAAAAACTTTTCAAAAATGACACCTTGATTTAATTTTTCAAGAATGCGTCTTTTCTGATCTAAATGAATAGGATCCGAAAAGTTATGTTCCATTTCATTGGTTAACCAGTCTACTTTTTCTTGATCTGAAATATACTTGTATTCAATACCAATGTTTTTTGTATAAACATTTTGTAAATGGTCAATGATATTTTGTAATGTAGTTGCTCCCAACCCTAAATGATTACCTGCACTGTATATGGTATTCAAATCGGCTTCTGTCAACCCAAAGAAATGTAAATCCAAATTGGCATGCCTATCTTTTCTTTCTCTAATGGGGTTGGTCTTTGCAATTAAATGCCCTTTATTTCTGTACCCTAAAATTAAACGGTACACATTAATTTCTTTATCCCAGTCTATTATGGGGCTATCGCTCTTTGAATGAGTTGCTCCATTTTGCATGGCAAAATCAAAACCTTCAAAAAACTTTTTAAGTTCAGGATCAATGGAATGGGGGTCCTGTAAAAACTGATTATATGTGCCTTCAATAAACGAAGGGTGAGAATTGGTTATGTAAGAAAAATCCTTCATTTAGATTACTTGCTTTATTTTAAATTCTAGGAGCGCAAATATCGCGCTAATTGATTGATTTAAAAGCAAAAATTCGCCAAAAACATAATTGATAACAAGACTTTTCGCATTTCAAAAATGTACTAAAATGTAGCGTTTTACTTCCCCCTAAGCTCAAATACCTAAATTGCACCTAAGTTATTGAAAATCAAAGCTTTAAAAGGATTTTATATTTTTTTTCATTTTAATTTTAATAATTAGCCTTCTTCCCTTACCTTTGCCCTCCTGAAAATTAAATAGTACATGGCAAATCATTCGGCTACCAAAAAAGATGTAAGACAAGCAACTAAACGTCGCGATAGAAACCGTTATTACGGTAAAACTACACGTAATGCAATTCGTGATTTAAAAACAGTTGGCGAGCAAGCTACTTACAACGAGAAGTTACCTAACATCATTTCTCAAATTGATAAATTAGCAAAACGTGGAATTATCCATAAGAACAAAGCGGCTAATTTAAAGAGCAAATTGGCTAGACACACTGCTGTTGCCCCAGTTGCTAAAAAGAAATTCGAAAAGAATTAATTTACAAGCCCTACGGCTTTAAATATATAAATCCTGCCCTACCGGCGGGATTTTTTTTTGTAACTTTGCCCCATGACTGAAAAAATACTTATCCTCGACTTTGGAAGCCAATACACACAACTTATTGCCCGTGCAGTAAGGGAAGCAAATGTATATTGCGAGATTAAGCCCTTTAATACAAATGTTGTATTTGATTCAACCTTAAAAGGGATCATTTTAAGTGGATCTCCAGCCAGTGTGAACGAAGCAGACGCGCCTAACGTGGATATTCAAGCCATGTTGGACAAGCTACCTGTTTTAACCGTATGTTACGGTGCTCAGTTAAGTGCCAAGAACTTTGGAGGCAAGGTGGAGAAGTCTAATAAGAGAGAATACGGTCGTGCTCAATTGCGTATTCAAAAAGACGATATTATATTTAAAAATATTGCGAATAATAGCCAGGTTTGGATGAGCCATAGCGACTCTATTACCCAGTTACCTGAAAATTTTGAACTTTTAGCCGATACAGATAGCATTCCCGTAGCCGCATTTAGAAAAAAGGCCGATGCTGGCAATAGCCTTCACGGTTTTCAGTTCCACCCAGAGGTTTACCACTCAAGCGAGGGTAAGACGATGATTAAGAACTTTTTAGTGGATATCTGCGGTTGTAGTCAAAATTGGACCCCCGCCTCCTTTGTAAACGAGACCGTGGAAAAATTAAAGGCGCAGATTGGAGACGGACATGTAATTATGGCCCTAAGTGGCGGGGTGGATAGCACCGTTGCAGCAACGCTTATTCATAAAGCCATCGGCAATCGCCTTCATGGCATATTCGTGGACAATGGCGTATTAAGAAAAGACGAGTTCCAAAATGTATTGGATATCTATCAATCCGTGGGCTTAAACGTAAAGGGCATTGACGCTAAGCAAATGTTTTATGATGGCTTAGCAGGTAAGTCTGACCCAGAAGAAAAGCGTAAAATTATTGGAAAACTATTTATAGATGTATTTCAAATAGAGGCCTCTAATATGTTGGAAGCCAAATTTTTAGGTCAAGGAACCATTTATCCTGACGTGATTGAAAGCGTGAGCGTTCATGGGCCTTCCCAGACCATTAAGTCCCATCACAATGTGGGTGGCTTACCGGATACCTTACGCCTTAGCTTGGTGGAACCCTTAAGATATTTATTTAAGGATGAAGTACGTAAAGTGGGTCTTGAATTAGGCATCCCAGCAGACCTTATTAATAGACACCCTTTCCCTGGACCAGGTTTAGCCATTCGTATATTAGGAGAGATTACCCCTGAAAAAGTGGACTTATTACAAAGAGCAGATCATATTTATATGAACGCTTTAAAAGAGTTTGATTTGTATACCAAGGTTTGGCAGGCTGGCACCATCCTATTGCCTGTTAAAAGTGTAGGTGTAATGGGTGACGAAAGAACGTATGAGTTTACTGTTGCCTTAAGAGCAGTTACTTCCGTAGACGGAATGACCGCTGACTGGGCCCATTTACCCTACGAATTCTTAGCCCATGTAAGCAACGCTATTATAAATGAAGTAAGAGGCATTAACCGTGTTGTCTATGATATTAGCAGCAAGCCACCAGCAACCATTGAATGGGAATAATACTTACTATTTTACTTTAATAATAAAGGCCTAAACAAATGATATCCAAATGTTTAGGCCTTTATATTTAAATCAGTTACAACTAGTTCATTGTTCGTCTTATATTGCTAATCTTATCCTGTAAACTGTTCACTACACCAGCTAGTTGGTCCACATCCCACATAGGTTGAGTCCCTGCCTTCTGAATAATGTACACCGCTTTCCAAACTTCCACAATATCCTGACTATTAACTTGATATGGTTCATATAAAGGATTGTCACTCAATAAAGTAAGCTTTTCTTTATTATCATCATTGTTAATAATTCTTTTGTACACCACACCGTCTGAATTGGACACCACGATATAGGTATTGGAGTTCTTAACGTCCTTAATACTATCTACCTTCTCACCCACAATCACTGATCCGCTTGGTGTAGGCAGCATACTGTCCCCGATGATTTCAAAGGCACGGTAATCCCCTGGCGCCAACATAGGCAATGTAAAGGTATTTAACTCGTCTAGGAACTCTGGGTCGGCATAGCCAGCCAAATAGCCTGCAGCCGCTTTAACCGGCACAAAAGGCACGATGGGGGCAGCTGAACTAGACTTATCCATTTTCATGGAACGGCGACGGTCCAAATAGGACATGCCCCCACCTGAATCGTCTCCGGCATTCCCTTTTTGTGAAAGATCCTGAAACAGGAATTCTTCCAAACTAATATTAAATAAAGCACAAATCGCTTCCTGTACTTCTAATCGAGGTTCTGCCCTTTCTTCCTCATAAGCACCCACTAGGGAACGCTTAATTTGTAATTGATTGGCCATTTCCTCCTGTGTCCATTCGCGCTGCTTTCTGATGTATTTTAAATTCTTACCTGCGTATGACATAACTAATGATTTTAGTGCAATTTACTAATTATTTTAGTATTTCCAAATTTTTTTAGTATTTTTTTTTCGATGCCCCTTGATTAACTTGCAGTATGGCTAAAACTAAAACCGAAAAACCCCTCATTTTAATTACCAATGACGATGGCATCACCGCCCCAGGCATAAAGGCTTTGGTGCAAGCTGCCCTTCCCTTTGGTAAAGTAGTGGTGGTGGCCCCCGATAAACCGCAAAGTGGAATGGGCCATGCAATTACCCTTGGGCAACATCTAAGACTCATCAAAGTGGATTATATGGAGGGTGTGGAGGCTTATGCTTGTAGTGGAACGCCTGTGGACTGTGTAAAAATTGCAGTAGATAAAGTACTTCATCGTAAACCCACCATTTGTTTAAGTGGAATTAATCACGGTGCCAATCACTCCATTAATGTAATTTATTCTGGAACCATGTCCGCAGCTTTGGAAGCATCTATTGAAAGCATCCCTAGCATTGGATTTAGTTTATTGGATTTAAGCCATGAAGCAGACTTTACAGCTGCTGCTCATTTTGCGGGCATTATCATTAAGCAAGTGTTGGCAGATAAAAACTTAGACAAGCATTTATGTTTAAATGTAAATATCCCAAATGTAAAAACCAAACTCATTAAGGGGATTAAAATTTGTAAACAGTCTTACGCTAAATATGATGAAAAATATGTGGAGCGTAAGGATCCTTATGGAAAAAAATACTTTTGGTTGACGGGCGAGTTTGTAAATTTTGATAAATCAAAAGACACGGATGTATGGGCACTAAAAAATAATTATGTGAGTGTGGTACCCGTTCAATTTGATTTAACCAACCATATTATTAAAGAAAAACTAACTAAAAATTGGAAATGGTAAAAGACAAATACATTGTTGGAATACTCGTTGGTTTCCTACTCCCCTTTTTAGGTTTTATAGGATTTTATCAATGGAGGTTTAGTTTTATAACAGTAAAAGAATTCTTAAGCATATTAGGTCAACAGAAATCGGTATTGTCTGCCATGATTAGCGTTTCCCTTTTACTCAATGGCGCTGCACTCACCTTCTTTTTTAACAAAGAAAAAGATAAAGTGGCAAAGGGAATATTTTTTACTACCATTGTGTATGCAATAGTAGCCATGTCGGTTAAATGGTTTTTATAAATGCGATATTATATTATAGCTGGCGAAGCTAGCGGCGACTTACACGGATCAAATTTGATCAAAGCCATTAAGGCCAAGGATCCCAATGCAGTAATACAGTGTTGGGGCGGCGATTTAATGGAAGCTGCTGGAGGCAAAGTGGTAAAGCATTACAGAACCTTAGCATTTATGGGATTTGTAGAAGTGCTCATGAACCTACCTACTATTTTATCGAATATTAAATTTTGTAAAAAAGATATTGCGGCCTTCGCTCCCGACGTATTAATCTGTATAGACTATCCAGGATTTAATTTACGCATTGCCAAGTGGGCAAAGTCCATTCATTTAAAAGTGATTTATTTTATTGCACCACAGGTATGGGCCTGGAAAGAAAACAGAGTGCCCGCCATGCGCGCAAGCATTGATCGTTTATTATGTATTCTTCCTTTTGAAAAACAATATTTTAAAGATAGATGGAATTGGGAGGTAGATTATATTGGCCATCCTCTAATGCAGGTTTTAGAATCGCAACATGGGCTTGCGCATCCCCTGCCACGAATTGCAGGTGAAAAAATTATTGCTTTATTACCAGGAAGTCGAAAACAAGAAATATTAAAAAAACTACCTGAAATGCTTTCGGTGGTCAATGATTTCCCAGCTTATCATTTTGCCATTGCACAAGCACCCGGCTTGGACGACGAATGGTTCGCATCATTAGTTCCAGCGCATAAAAATATACATATTGTAAAAGGCAATACCTATGCTTTATTAAATCACAGTGTTGCTGCATTGGTAACCAGCGGAACTGCCACTTTAGAAACTGCATTATTAGGCGTTCCTGAAATTGTATGTTATAAAGGCAACCCCATTACCCTTGCCCTCGCCAAACGTTTCGTTAAAATTAAATTCATTGCCCTAGTGAATTTAATTATGGATAAGGAAGTTGTAAAGGAATTGATACAGGAAGATTTGAATAAGAAAAATCTAGTGCAGCAATTGGAACTTTTGTTAAATGATGAAGCTAAAAAAGCGCAGATCGCTTCAGACTATCAATTATTAAAGGAAAGATTATACACCGGCCAAAGTGCCACGGAAGTAGCTGCGGATATTGTTTTACAAGAACTTACGAAATAAGTACGCGCCATAACTGATGCCCAAGCGTTCTAGAATTATTCCCTACCGGATTTAATAATTTATTACATTTTTTTATTATTAGAATATTTTAATATATTTATATAGGCAATAATGCCAAATTATTATTCAAAAAAATACTTCTAAAATGAAAACAAAATTTATACTCTTTATGATGCTATTGTGTTTTGCTACTGTAGTTAATGCACAAACCCTTGGAACTAAAAAAGTAATTGTAATGAAATTAAGTAGTTTTGGATGTGGGGATGATGCATGTGCTCTAGATTTTATTGATGAAAAAACCAAAAAATCATACTCCATATTAGATATGATGGATGAAAAGACTGAGGATAAGGGTATAATTGAAGAGATCAGTACCCTGTATTATAAGTATGGCGAAAATGATGCTAAACTAAAAGGTAGGCAGTATTTGGTTACACTTGAATATAGAACTACTGATGAATTAGAATATTTTAGTGCCGAAGAACCACCAAGAAAAACTGGCAAGAAGCTTACCAATTGGATGATTAATTCAATATCCAAAGTTGCAAAGAAATAGATATATTATATAGAGTGATAATTTTTAACTCGAAAAGTTAATGAAGGATAAAATCCTACAAGAACTTACGCACTAAAATCACAATTATTGCAATTAAAAATATAAGTATAGACAAGCGGTTCATGCCATGCATGGCTTTCATCATACCTGTTCTTTCTTGATTGGGGTCTCGTTTTACTAAAAACAAGTACTCTCCTATTTGTCTTAAAAATCCCATAAGTTACTTTTTGTAAAAATAATGCTTAAATTGTAATTCAGGTACAAATTAATTTACATTAAATAATAGATATGTTTTTAAAACTTTTTGGCATCGCCCTACCGGTGTTTTTTGCAATTGATATGCTTTGGCTTGGATTGATTGCAAAAGACTTTTATGCAAAACAAATTGGGGGTTTAATGAAACCAAACATCAATTGGACTGCAGCAATTATATTCTATCTTATTTTTATTGCTGGTTTAGTGGTATTTGTCATTATGCCTGCTGTAGTTAAAAACTCTTGGACGCATGCGGTTTTGATGGGTGCTTTGTTTGGATTTGTTTGTTATGCCACTTACGACTTAACCAATTTAGCTGTTGCTAAAGACTGGCCAATATTCGTTACCATCATTGACTTAATTTGGGGTGCGGTATTAGCAGCCAGCGTCTCTGTAATCACCTATTTGATTGCTACTAAAATATTTAGATGAACTATTATTTAATGCTAGCCATTATCTTATTTGCATTTGTGAACTTGTGGTTTATCATTTCCTTGATCACAAAAAGAAATGATGTGGCAGATATTGCCTGGGGCTTAGGATTCATTTTGCTAACATGGTCTTCGTTCTTCATCGCTGATATAAAAGGAAGTAGAGGAATACTTACAGGATTGCTTATTAGTTTGTGGGGGATTCGATTGGCTTGGCATATACATTCAAGAAACAAAGGCAAAGGGGAAGATTATCGATATTTAGCATGGCGTAATCAATGGGGCAGATGGTTTTTGTTAAGATCTTATTTGCAAGTATTTGTCCTACAAGGTATTTTTTTATACATCATTATTTTACCCGTTTTATTCATTAATAAAAGTGAGGATACATCCATCATTTGGCTGGATATTTTAGGTATGCTTATTTGGATGATTGGATTTTATTTTGAAGCAGTGGGTGACGCACAACTGATTCGCTTTAAGAACAATCCCAATAATAAAGGAAAATTATTAGAAGAAGGACTTTGGTCTTTAACAAGACATCCTAATTATTTTGGCGAAGTGGTGCAATGGTGGGGCATTGGAGTTGTTGCACTTGCGATACAGGACGGATGGATGGGTATCATCGGCCCAATTACAATTACTTTTTTGATTTTAAAAGTATCTGGCATTCCTATGCTTGAAAAAAATATGGAATCACATCCTGACTTTGAAAATTACAAGAAAAAAGCAAACGCATTTTTTCCAAGAATCCGTTTTCTCAATAAAATTTAAGATTGACTATCCAACCAACGCTTTAACAAATTGGTTATTTGAACTGCTTCAATAATAAATCCATCGTGACCATACAATGAATCAATGGCAATCAATTTGGCATTGGGCATATGCTGCTCCATAAATCTTTGCTCGTCTAAAGGACACAAAATATCACTATTAATGCCTATAATAAAAGTGGGTGTTTGAATCGCTGATAAAGTTTTAATTAAGTCCCCTCCTCTTTTACGTGCTAAGTGATGACTATCCATAGACTTTGTCAATAACCAATAACTATACGCATTAAATCGCTTTACCAATTTATCGCCTTGGTATTCGATATAAGAGGATGCTTTAAAATTATCTATCTTCTCTGGATCCTCGTCTGTTTGTTTCTCTTGAAAAATACCATAGTTTCTGTAGGTTAACATGCCAATGGCACGAGCCGCTTTTAACCCTTTCGCTCCTGCATTGGGTGTTGCTTCTTTCCAAGTACAATCGGCTTCAATGGCCAAACGTTGCGCCGTGTGCACCGCCACACCCCATGCACTTTCAGAAGGAGAGGTTGCAATCAAAAACATTTTCTTGATTACTTCAGGTTCTGATATCGCCCACTCTAATGCTTGGTAACCACCCATGCTTCCTCCTAATAATAAATCTATACTTTCTATTCCTAAATCTTGTCTTAATAAAATATGTGCTTGCACCATATCGCGTATGGTCACCGTTGGGAAATTATTTAAACTAATTGCTGCACCTAAATCCTCCACGCTTAAAGGACCCGTAGAACCATAGCAAGAACCAATGATATTGGCGCAAACAATAAAATAATCATTGGGATTTATTAAAGCACCTTCTCCTATTAAACCCTTCCACCAATCTGCAGCATCACTATTGGCCGTTAAAGCATGACAAACCCAGGCCACTTTCTTCCCAGGGGTATACTCACCATAAGTATGATAGGCAATTTTAAGCTTTGGCAAACTCAGGCCACACTCTAAAGTAAAAGGATGATTATATTGATATACGGTTGGACCCATTTTTTTGAATGCTAATTGCTAACTAAGTATCTATTTGAATTACCTTTGCAAAGGTACAATTTATTATACTTCTTATATACTAACAAGCATTCACTTATGGCAAGGATTCATTTAAAACAAATAGACCAAGACTATCAGTTTGTAACCACCGACGAAACAGGCCAAACGATGACCATGGATATTCCTGTGGACCAAGGTGGACATGGCAATGGGGTACGTCCTATGCAAGCTTTATTAAGTGCATTGGGTGGATGTAGTGGTGTAGATATTGTGATGATATTAAAGAAACAAAAACAAACCATTACTCTTTTTGAAATGGATATAGATGGCGAACGTGAAGCTGGCAAAGAACCTGCTTTGTGGCAAACCATCCATATTGTTTTTAAATTTAAAGGAACATTGAGTCAAGAGCAGGCCGAAAAAGCATGTGCGCTTTCCATAGATAAATATTGTTCTGTTGCAGCAACATTAAGAGCAGCAGGAGCAGTTATCACTTGGAGTGTTGAAATTTTATAAATTAATATTAGTAGCATGAAGCATAATCAATCCAAATTAATTAGAACAAGGGTTCCACAAACTCCTCAAAATGAGCATGCCTCTCCTTTGTTCCTTACGAGTAGCTTTACCTTTGATAATGCGGAGGACATGCGTGCTGCTTTTGCAGATGAAACCGATGCGAATATTTATAGTCGTTTTTCTAATCCAAATGTGCAAGAATTTATAGACCGTTTATGTGTATTGGAAAATGCAGAAGATGGATTTGCAACCGCAAGTGGCATGAGCGCGGTGTTTGGATCTTTTATGGCATTACTAAAAAAAGGAGACCACTTACTTTCTTGTACCTCTATTTTTGGAAGTACACATACCGTGATTTCAAAGTACATGCCTAAATATGGCATTGATTATAGTTATGTGGGTGCTGGTGCAACAGCTGAGCAATGGGAGGCAGCAATTACTCCACAAACTAAAATGATTTATTTAGAAACCCCTACGAATCCGGGATTAGATATAGTAGATATTAGCATGATAAGTGCCATTGCTAAAAAGCACAATATTATTTTAAATGTAGACAATTGTTTTGCGACACCTATTGGTCAAACCCCTATTGATTTAGGCGCTGACTTAGTAGTACACTCTGCTACCAAGTGGATTGACGGACAAGGCCGTGTATTAGGTGGTGCCGTAGTAGGTAGAAAAGATTTAATTCATGAAATTTATTTATTCTGTCGTAGCACAGGACCCGCTTTGTCTCCATTTAATGCATGGATATTAAGCAAGAGTTTAGAAACCTTGGAAGTAAGAATGGAACGTCATTGCAGTAATGCATTATCCATTGCCGAAAAATTACAAGGTCATACAAAAATTAATTTTGTAAAATATCCTTTCTTAAGTGCTCATCCACATTATGAAATTGCCAAAAAGCAAATGACAAATGGGGGTGGAATTGTTTGTTTTGAATTAAAAGGTGGAATTGAATCAGGTAGAAAGTTTTTAAACAGTTTAAAAATGCTTTCGCTAACAGCCAACTTGGGAGATACCCGCAGTATTGCTTCCCACCCTGCTAGTACTACACACGCTAAATTATCCGAGGCGGAAAGACAGGCGGTGAGTATCAAGCCGGGGTTAATTCGTATCTCTGTGGGACTAGAACATAAGGACGATATTTTGGCCGATATCTTGCAAGCTTTGGAGGCTTCCTAACACCAATCTCAGATACTCCTATTATAAAAATACTGCTGCCCTATCCTATTAAAATATGATAGGGCTTTTTTGTGTCCTATAAACGCAATGAGTAGATAAAAATGGGGTTTTTTAGGCTTTATTTTTAAGATTTATTAGTATATTGAATTCGCTTAAACTTAAAACCTCACACTTATGAAATTAAAAACTGGTATTTTATTATCAGCCATGATGTTCCTCCAATATTATATATGGGGAGCTTGGTATGTAACAATGGGTCCATATATGGAACAGGCCTTTGGAAAAGGACCAATTACTGACGTTGCAAAAGGTGCTGCGTATAGTGCAGGTGCCATTGCAACTATCATCTCACCTTTTTTTGTAGGCATGATTGCCGATCGATATTTTGCTGCGCAAAGAATTATGGGTGTGCTTCACTTATTAGGTGCAGGCTTATTAGTATATGCAACTCAAATGACACAAACTTCAGGCTTTTATTGGGTAATTTTAGTTTACTCTTTATTGTATATGCCAACCATCGCATTAAGTAATAGCGTAGCTTTCGCTCAAATGACCGACCCAGGAAAGCAATTTCCATGGATTCGTGTATTTGGAACATTAGGTTGGATTGTTGCTGGTATAATAATTTCACAATTGGAAATAACAGACAAGCCAATGACTTTTCAGATTGCTGCAGTTGCTTCTGCATTATTAGGATTGTTTAGCTTCATACTTCCTAATACTCCTCCAAAAGGAAGTTCTGAAAATAGTTCTCTAGGGTCTATTTTGGGAAAAGATGCTTTTGTATTATTTAAAAGCAACGCTTATAAAATATTTTTCTTCGCAGCCATCTTAATTTGTATTCCTCTTTCCTTTTATTATGGATTTGCAGGTTCATATCTTCAAGAATTTTTTGGGGAAGGAACAACAGGGAAAATGGCAATGGGTCAAATGTCAGAAGCATTGTTCATTTTAGCGATTCCTTTTTTATTCAATAAAATTGGCGTAAAAAATATGCTTATTCTAGGTATGGGCGCATGGGTGTTACGCTATGTATGTTTCTCATATGGTAGTGCGTCTGCTACATGGATGCTATATGCAGGTATCATCTTACATGGCATTTGCTATGATTTTTTCTTTGTGACTGGTTATATGTACACAGAGAAAAAAGCGGGCGAATCTATTAAGAATGCAGCGCAAGGCTTATTCACTTTTGCAACCTATGGTGTAGGTATGTTTATAGGAACTTGGTATAGCGGATTTGTTGCTGCAAAATATGCAACTTCAACAATTAATGTTACTACTAAAGTTGAAACCATCGCTCACAATTGGGCTGCTATTTGGTTATACCCAGCTGCGATTGCAGGTGCGGTATTAATTGCTTTTATCTTCACATTTAACGAGAAGAAAGAAATTTCTGCAGCTTAAAACTATTTTTCTAAAAGCCTATCCAATTGGGTAGGCTTTTTATTTTTAAAAATCATAATATTTTTCAAATGCGTATTGCAATGTTAGGAGCAGGATTCATTGGCCGTTTTTATGCCGATGCACTTCAAGGTTACAGAAGTAAGGATAAAGTAGTAAGTATCTATGCACGTCGTGAGGAGTCGGCCGTAAAGTTTGCAGCAGATTATAATTGTGCACAATGGACTACCGATATGGAAGCAGCTATTGCAAACCCCGATGTGGATGTGGTTTGTATCGCACTTCCTAATAACATACATGAAGCAGCCGTAATGCTTTGTTGTAAACATAAGAAAGCAGTGATGACCACTAAGCCCTTGGGACGTAATAGTGAGGAAGCTAAAAGAATGCTTATTGCAGTGGAAGAAGCAGGTATTTTTAACGGTTACTTAGAGGACTTAGTGTATACCCCTAAATTTATTAAAGCCAACCAAAGCGTTAAAGAAGGTGCAGTAGGACGTGTTTTATGGGCGAAGTCTCGTGAAACCCATCCTGGCCCACATAGCGAATGGTTTTGGGATATTGAGCAAGCAGGTGGTGGATGTATTTTAGACCTTGGTTGCCATTGCGTAGAAATTTCAAGAAGTTATATTGGAAAGGATATTAAACCAATAGAGGTTATGTGTTGGGCAGATACACAGGTTAAACCTATCGATGCCGAAGATCATGCCATTGGCTTAGTGAAATATGCAAACGGATCCATTGGTCAGTTTGAAGTAAGCTGGACTTTTAGAGGTGGCTTGGATTTAAGAGATGAAGTAATGGGTACCGAAGGAACCATTTGGATTAATAGCTTTTTACGTACCGGTTTTGAAATGTTCACGACCGGAAAAGGTGGAGACTATATTGCAGAGAAAGCCGAGAGTAACAGCGGTTGGTTGTTCCCTGTGGGTGATGAATTAAATGAATTGGGTTACAACCACATGTTCATGGATATGTTTAACTCCATGGAAAAAGGAGAAGCCCCTAAGGAAACTTTTTATGATGGTTATGTAGTGAACTGTATTTTAGATGCAGCTTATAAATCTGCTAAATCTAAATTATGGGAGCCTGTAAAATTAGATATCTGGAGAGGCAAGGAAGGTTTAACAAAAGAAAGCCACTTGGTTGAATATGATGCGGATCATTATTTAGTAAAAGAAGAAATGACGCATTATGGTGCTAAGAAATTAATCCTGAAGCATAAGACAACAGGAAAAATAACGGAACAAATAATTAATTAGTACTTCATAAAAAAGCCCTTAAACTCATTTAAGGGCTTTTTTATTTTGACCCAACTATAAGGTCTTTTTAAAATTATCAAAGTTGGTGATTGAAGTCACTATATCTTCAAAAGGCTTTTTAGGGAAATCTTGCTCTAAGAAGAAATACTCCACACCTGCGATATCTAAATTTTCAAAAGTTTCTTTAAAGTCATACGCGCCGTTACCAAATGGCACGATCTCTCCAGCAGCGGTCATGTCTTTCACATGCAATAATGGGAAACGACCTTTCTGCTTTTTAAATATTTCTACCGGATTTTGTCCTGCTTTAAATACCCAACCCAAATCCAATTGTAATTTTAAAATATCTGCAGAAATTTGAGATGTGAAATAATCATAAGATACAATGCCATCTGTGACATTAAATTCTGTTGCATGATTATGATAAGCAAATTGCAAGCCTGCTTTTTTAGCTTGCTCCCCTGCTCTTTGTAAAATCTCAGCAGATTTCTTTATTTCATCCCCTGATTCAATATTAATACTTGAGCATACGATATAAGGTATACCTGCCTCAGCAACTAAGTCAACCAATTCCTGGCTATTGTCTCTTAAATTCATCATTGCTGGAAAAGTCATTGGCTTGCCGTCCGGGCCGTTTGGAATTTTGAAATTAGGAGGTAGCTTCATAGGCGTTCCCCCAACATGATGTGAACGCCATTTCATACCCATATCATCTATTATCCCATTTAATTCTTTTGGCTTTTTGCCATAAAAACTACCTGGTTTGTTAAAAGCGGATTCAATATTTTTATAACCAGCAGCAGCTACCTTTTGTAAAGAACCTACAGGATCTGCTTCCATTTCTCTTAGGATGGTAAATAATTGAATGCCAGTTTTCGGCATCTTTTTAGATCTTAAGAAATTTTCAGCCCAACTTGACTTACTTAACAAAGCACCTCCTAAAGTGAGTGTAGCTGCTTGTTGTAGGAATTTTCTTCTTGATTTCATGGTAGCATATTTAAATTTAAAAAGCATTCATTGCGTTGATATGACACAATATAAAATATTTAGGGTAGTTAAACAAATATTTATATCTTTAAATTGATAAAATTAATTATCTTAAATTCATCAGATAATAACTTTTCTTCACATCAGACGCTAACGCGTCTTCTTCGTTAAAAACCTATGGCAATAAAGGCTACGATACCCCTAAAACAAAAGACTTTACTAGAAAAGGGCGATAAACTTTATCAACCAGGTATTTCTGTGGATTGTGCCATTTTTGGGTTCCATGAAAACGCCCTGAAGGTATTGTTGGTAAAAATAAAACAGGTTGATAAATGGGCCTTACCGGGTGGATTTATTTATAAAAACGAGACCATTGAAAAGGCGGCTTATAGAGTATTACAAGAACGTACCGGCGTAGCAAATATATTTTTGCAACAATTTAATGCTTTTGGAGAGCCCGATCGTTCCGATACTTCCATTCACCAAGCTAGATATTTAGAATATGGCATTAAAATTCCAAAAGACAACTGGCTTTTACAACGTTTCATTACCATTGGATTTTATGCACTCATCGATTTTACCGAAGTTAATTTAGAAGATGCCGATGCAAATGAAGGTGCTGAATGGATTGACATTACTAAACTAAGCAACTTAATGATGGATCATGAAAACATTGTCTCAAAAGCATTAGAAGCACTTAGAACACAGCTCGCCTACCTCCCTATTGGCAGAAACCTATTGCCAAAAAAGTTCACGATGCCTGAATTGCAAAAATTATACGAAACCATCCTAGATCAAAAATTAGACCGCCGTAATTTTCAGCGAAAACTAATTGGATTTGGTATTTTAAATAAGCTTACCGAAACTAGAAAAGGCGGTGCACACAAAGCCCCCTTCCTGTACACTTTCAATGATAAAAAATATCAAAAGGCACTGAAAGAGGGGCTCTACGGCACATGGTAAGCTAGTTAGTATTAAATTTTTACAAATTTATTTGATTTACCTACTTACTCCAGTTTACTTTCACTGTTTTTACTTCTTTGGAATTGGGGCCAACCATCATTTGAAATTCTCCAGCTTCCCAATCAAATTTTAAGTCACCATTATAGAATTTCAACAGCTCAGGTGTTATTTCAAAACTTACCTCTTTACTTTGTCCTGGCGCCAATTCGATTTTATCAAATCCTTTTAATTCTTGAATAGGTCTTGTGATACTTCCCACTACATCTCGTATATATAACTGTACTACTTCTTTACCTGCAACCGCCCCTGTATTTTTAACATTTACTGATACGGTTAATTTTTGATTCCCTTTTAACGCACTGGAGGATACTTTTATATCTCCATACTCAAACTTCGTATAGCTTAAACCATAACCAAAAGGATACAAGGGCTCATTGCTTACATCAATATAATTAGATTGAAATTTAGAGAACCATTTGCCTGTTAATGGACGACCTGTATTTTTATGATTATAATAAATAGGGATTTGTCCTACGTTTTGAGGGAAGCTCATACTTAATTTACCTGAAGGATTTACTTTTCCTAATAACGCATCGGCAATGGCATCACCTGCTTCTGATCCTGCAAACCATACATCTAAAATAGCTGGTACATTTTCGTTTTCCCAATTCAAGGTAATAGGACGACCATTAAATAGTACCAATACAACTGGCTTCCCAGTTGCCACCAATGCTTTTAATAAACGCTTTTGTACTTCTGGAATATCTATGCTTGATTTTGAAGCGCTCTCTCCACTACTCTCTGCGCCTTCTCCAATGGCAGCCACTATTATATCCGCATTCGCACTTACTGCTAATGCTTCTTTAATCATTTCATCTGGACTGCGATTGTCACGTACAATGTCTTTACCAAACATGGTTTGACGATTTTGCATCTCTACATCGTCTTCTAAATTGGATCCTTTTGCATATACTACTTTACCATTCGTGCCCACTGCATCCGTTAACCCTTTTAATAAACTAACCGATTTTGAATTGTCTGCCCCCACACTCCAAGTACCCGTCATATTTTCTTTCGCATCTGCTAATGGACCCACTAATGCAATGGTTTTGCCCGCAGCAATAGGTAATACATTATTGTTTTTTAACAAAACAAAACTTTGTGATGCAATTTTTCTTGCTTCAGCTCTATTGGCAGTCGTAAAAACTTCGGTAGCCGATCTTTGCTCATTACAATATCTATAGGGATCCTCAAATAAACCTAAATCGTATTTTGCTGATAAAATTCTTTCGCAAGCTTTATTTATTTGTGCTAAGGTAACTTTCCCTTCTTTCATTGATTTTTGTAAAGTATTTAAAAAACCTTCTCCCACCATATCCATATCAACACCTGCATTTAAGGAAAGTGCATTCACTGCTTGGAAATCACCAACGCCGTGATTGACCATTTCTGGGATACCCGTATAATCAGAAACCACAAAACCATTAAATTTCCATTGCTTCCTTAATACATCGTCCACCAACCATTTATTTCCTGAAGCTGGAACGCCGTCAATTTCATTAAATGAAACCATGATCGATCCAACACCTGCATCTACTGCTGCTTTATAGGGAGGGAAATATTCATTGTACATTCTAATACGGCTCATATCAGTTGTATTGTAATCTCTTCCACCTTCGGCTGCACCATACAATGCATAATGTTTTACACATGAAATAATGGTATTAGGTGCGGATAAATCATCCCCCTGATACCCATGCACCATTGCTTTTGCAATCGCTGAACTTAAAAATGCATCCTCTCCATTTCCCTCGGAAGTTCTACCCCAACGAGGATCTCTTGTTAAATCCACCATGGGAGAGAATGTCCATTGAATACCGTCGGCACTTGCTTCGCTAGCAGCTATGCGCGCCGTGCGTTCAATTAATGGCATGTCCCAAGTAGCAGACATTCCTAATGGTATAGGGAAAATAGTTTTATACCCATGTATTACGTCCATACCAAATAATAAGGGGATATGTAATCTTGTACTGTTTACCGCATATTCTTGTAGTTCTTTAATTTTTGTTACAGAACGGATATTAAAAACACCTCCTACTTTCCCTTCTTTCACTTTTTGAGCAATATCCGAACTGCTTACTGCACCCGTTACAAAATCGCTGGATGCAGGTAAATTTAATTGACCCAATTTTTCTTCTAAGGTCATTTTTTTCATAAGGTCATTTACAAACTGATGCTTTTTTGCATCCTTACTTGTTTGACTAAATGCAACTGTACAAATGAATAGCGTTACTATTAATAAAAGATTCTTTTTCATAGGTCCTTTTTTACGTTTAATTATGTTTATTATTTTGTTATGCTTATATTTTATTTACCAAATTATAGTTGAAGCAGATTGTGCTGGCATTTCAAAAATAATTTGTTTACTGTCTGCTTCTATTTTCACTTTCTGTTGCTTCCCGGTGTTCACTACTAAATTAGCTTTTTTGCCATTTGCAAGCATAAATCCCGTAGACTTAATATTTTCTGTATTGGAACTTGTAGCTACTCTTTGAGCGCCAACAGGTATGAATTTTGAGGCCTGTCCAATAATATAATAACTTACATTTCTTGAAACAGCATCCCCCTGAATAGTAAAAGCTCCTTTACATTCACTGCAACCACCTGGTGTATGTGGATTAAAGCTTGCATCTGCTGCTAAATTCCATTCAATCACTGCCGAAGACCAGTTATTAATGGTGCCGACCACTATATGCTCTAAATGCCACATTAAATCGCCTCCAAAATCACCTTTTGCTCCCGTCCACTGTTCTGTGAAAACAATTTTTTTATCAGGATGTGCATTATGCACTTCTGATAATGCCAATTCGTTTCCTAGGTATAAATGAAACGCAGTACCTGCTGCATAGGATTTAGCAAGGGTATCATTTAAAATGGAAATAGGATAGTTAGGATGATCCGCATTATGATCATATAAAATTACTTCCGTATTGATATTCGCCGCTTTAAATTGTGGTCCAATATAATTGGCTAAAAAATTAGCTTGCTCCGGTGCATCCATTAATAAACTTGGGTTGTTGCCCCCATGCTCTGGTTCATTTTGCAAAGTAACCGATGCAATAGGAATACCATGCTTTTGCATGGCTTGGATATACTTAACAAAATAGTTAGCATAGCTTGCATAATATTGCTTTAACAAATGTCCTCCCATACTAAACCCATTGGTTTTCATCCAAGTGGGTGGCGACCAAGGGGAAGCCATAATTTTTAAAGAAGGATTGATTGCGAGTGCTTTTTTAAGTATTGGAATTAAATGAAGCGTATCCTCACTTAAACTAAATTTCAATAACAAAGAATCGGTCTCCCCTTTTGGCAAGTCATCATAACTAAAAACATGCGCATCTAAATCCGAAGCTCCAATACTTATGCGAATATAACAAACCGCTAAGTCGTCCTTTCCTTTTCCAAAAATTTCTTTAAGTAGTATTTGTTTTTTAGTTGATGGCAATTGATCTATAAGCGCTGCCGATCCACCCGTTAAAGCAAAACCAAAACCTTCCATTTTTTGGAATCCTTTACTTACATCCATCTGAATATTTACAATACTAGTATCTGTTGGCATTAAAGCAGTGGTAGCCAACTTTGTTTCCTTAAATTTTTGCAACCCATTTGCAGTAGTCGTATATTGAATGGCTTGTGCACAAAGCTTACCGCTGCTTATAACAAGCATCATGATAAAAAAACACTGAACAATTTTTAGTTTATAATTTTTCATGATTTTCTTTTAAAATTTTTACTGCATAATCCACAGCCCTTGCTGTTAATGCCATATATAAAATAGAAGGGCTTTGATTTCCTGTACTAGTCATACATGCACCATCTGTTACGAAAACATTTTTACACAAATGCAGTTGATTGTACTCATTTAAAATGGATTCATTGGGATCTTTTCCCATACGACACCCACCCATTTCATGAATATCCAATCCAGGTGCTTGATGATTGTCCACCGAGCCGATATCATAAATACCAGCCGCTTTAAACATATTCATCGTCTCTGTTAAAAAATCCTGTGTCAATAAATTATCATTTTCATCATACCCCACCGAAGTGATGAGTAATGGCAAACCATAAGGATCTTTTTGGTCTTTACTTAATCGAACATGATTTTCTTTTTTAGGAATGGTCTCTCCTTGTAAATACGCATATACATGCCATTTACCTGGCTCCTGCATGGCTTCTTTAAATTCAGCACCAATGGTTTCATTGGTGGTGGATTCATCTAGTCTTTGACGATACGCTCCCATAAATGTGGTATAGCCTCCTTTAAAATTGGTTTCTTGCTTTCCTAGATTTCTGTAATTGGCGATAATTGAATCGGTTGGGTTTCGACCATACACATAAGAATCCTCAAATCCATCAATCTTCCCCCAAACACTGGCCCTATAATTATGATGACAAATATATTTCCCCAACAAGCCATTGTCATTGCCTAATCCGTTTGGGAAACGCTTTGAAGTAGAGTTCAGTAAAATTAAATTGGTATTTAAAGCAGAGGCATTCATAAAAATGATGTCTGCATAATATTCGTACACTTTTTTAGAATGTGCATCAATTACTTTTACGCCAATTGCTTTTTGTTTTGTTTCATCATAAATTATAGAATGTACTACCGCATCGGTTAAAATAGATAAATTACCTGTTTTACCTGCCCATGGCAAAGTGGAAGAAACAGCACTAAAATAACCGCCAAAGGGACAACCGCGCATACACAAGTTTCTTGCTTGACACTGCCCTCTTCCTTGCTCCAAATGTATCGGTTCGGGTTCGGTGATATGTGCCCAACGCGCATGTACTAAATGACGATTGTACTTTTTTGCAATTACTTCTTTTACATGTTCTTCTACAATGGTTAAATCAAAGGGCTTCATGAAATGTCCATCCGGCATGGCTTCAATTCCATCTGCATTTCCACAAACGCCAATAAATTTTTCAACATGGGTATACCAATCGGCTACATCCTTATAACGAATAGGCCAATCTAACCCATAATTCATTTGCTGGGGAGCCGAAAACTCATAATCACTCCATCGTTGACAAGCTCGTCCCCATATAATGGACTTCCCTCCCACTTGATAACCTCTAATCCAATCAAATGGTTTCTCTTGTATATATGGCTGTGTCGCATCTTCAATAAAAAAATGAGCATTGTCTTCTCCAAAACCTGCAGACTTGGTAATCAACGGATTTTGCTTTTTAAAGGCTTCTGTAATAGGACCTCTATGTTTTAATTCCCATGCAGATAAATTTGCCGTGGGGTAATCTTTATTGTGTTCTACTTTACGTCCTCTTTCAATAACAAGCGTTTGAATTCCTTTTTCACATAATTCTTTCGCAGCCCAACCCCCACTAATACCAGAGCCCACCACAATTGCTTTAAAGCTTTTTATTTTTATGGTCTCGTTGGTATAGTAATAATTTTCGGGCATTATAAATCTCCTTTTTTTAATGCGGCTACTGCATAATTTGCAGCCCTCGCTGTAATGGCCATAAAAGTTAAGGAAGGATTCTGTGTGCCTGTACTTACCATACATGCACCATCCGTTACAAATACATTTTTACAGGCATGCATTTGATTAAACTCATTTAATAAAGAGGTGTTAGGGTCCTTACCCATACGCACTCCACCTACTTCATGAATATCCAATCCAGGTGCTTGTTTGGAATCATGTGTCGTTATGTTTTTACATCCTGCTGCATTTAACATTTCAGCGCCTTGTTCTAAAAAGTCTTTCACTATTTTTTCATCGTTCTCATCATAACCTATGGAAGTAATTAATTGAGGAATCCCCCATTCGTCTTTTTGATCCGTACTTAATCTTACATGATTAGTAGCTTTAGGAACCGTTTCTCCTTGCATCATCATGGAAACATACCATCCACCTGGTTCACTGATAGCATCCTTATAATCACCACCAATGCCATTGGTTCCTGCGCCTGATGCATTGCCTCTGCCTGCACCAAAAAAAGTCATGTAGCCTCTTAAGAAATCAGTTTCTTGTTTGTGTACGTTTCTAAAATTAGGCATCATGGGTTGTGTAGGACGGCGTCCATAATAATAGGAATCTAATGGGCCATCGATACTTGCCGATAAATTACCACGGTAATTATGAAAGGCAATATATTTTCCTAACAACCCATTATCATTTCCTAAACCATTTGGGAAACGCTTAGAGGTAGAGTTCAATAAAATTAAATTGGTATTTAAGGTAGCCGCGTTTACAAAAATAATTTTTGCATAATACTCCGTTGCTTTCTTGGTAATAGTATCAATCACTCGCACACCCGACGCTTTTTGTGTTGTCTCATCATAGATGATGGAATGCACTACTGCATTGGTTTGCAAGGTTAGGTTCCCAGTTTTTTGCGCCCAAGGAATGGTAGATGAATTTGAACTAAAATAGCCTCCAAAAGGACATCCTCTTTCACACATGCTTCTTGCCTGACATTGATTCCTTCCTTGCTCTATATGAATTGGTGCGGGTGTAGTTAAATGCGCACATCTTCCTTGTACCACATTACGATCGGTGAATTTTCCCATGATGCTTTTCTGCATTTGCTTTTCCACATCATTCATTTCCCATGCTGGTAAAAAATGACCATCGGGTAAAGTGTCTAACTTATCATAGTTACCACTGATGCCCGCAAAAATTTCTACATGGGTATACCAAGGCGCTAACTCATCATAAGTAATAGGCCAATTGCCAAATCCATCACGAGCAGGTCCTTCAAAATCATACTTACTCCAACGTTGTGTTTGTCTTGCCCATAACAAGGATTTTCCACCCACTTGATACCCTCTAATCCAATCATAAGGCTTCTCTTGTATGTAGGGATGTTCATTGTCTTTTACAAAAAAATGCTCTGTGGTTTCATTATAAGCATAGCATTTGTCTAAAATGGGATTCTCCTTTGCCATAGTTAAAGTTGTTCCTTTTCGGTGTGGAAATTCCCAAGGCTGTTTAGTCGCCGTTGGATAATCTTTTAAATGTACTACGTCACGGCCTCTTTCAAGCACCAAGGTTTTGAGTCCTTTTTCGCACAACTCTTTGGCAGCCCATCCACCACTGATACCCGAGCCAATGACAATGGCGTCGTAACTGTTGTTTTTTGAAGACATAATAATCTATTTGTTTTCTAATACTTTTTTTACAACCAAGCCACCCACTTGTTTACCCATGGCAGCACCTGTGTTTACACTAATGGTATAATGAATGCCTCCATATACCCTACTCATAGAACATTCAGCAGCAGCAGCACTCAAAGAAGTGAATTTTCTTTTTAACCCAATGTATTTGTAATCACTAGAATCTTCAAAGGATAAATTATCTCTGTACAATTTAGTTAAAACTGTTGCAGCAGAAGCGGTGATAGTACTATGACCACTTGTATATTCAGGAAAGGGAGGGGTTTGTAAATACGGCATCCAGTCCTTGTCCATGATATCTTTTATAACGGTTACAGGGCGCACATAAGAACTTCGGTATTTTTCATCCCAACAAGAAATAAATCCATCATATAAAGCAATGGATGTTAACGCAAATGTTTGAGCCGCTTTTACCGGACTTGCCTTTTCTTGTTTGATAATTTGTGAAGCAATCCCCATCCAGTGTCCACCCGGCGTAATTTTTTTATTACCAAAAGCCATATGGCCTGAATGCTCTATTACAAATGGATTATCGTCCCAGTATTTAGCAATTAACTTTTGCTCTTCTGTTAAATTCTTTTCAATATCATACACCTCTTTAACTAAATTATAAAAAGGAGTACCTGGCTTGGTATCATATTTAGGAGGGCGCACTGGTGCAAATTGTGAGGCAGAGTCCAATACCATGGGCTTCATGGTATTCCAACACCATTCTACCCCATCCATATAATCGGGAGGGGTTGGACGCCATTGACCAGGCTCATTACTGCCTAAATATTTTTTCTTTCCTCTAGAAATAAAATACCCGTCGTCTTTAGCACGCTTTAAGACCACAGCTGCGATGGTATCTCCAAACGCAATGGAAGCATTATAAGTAGCTTCATCTAAATTGGCTTTATAATTATCGTAAATCGATTTTTCATAGTTCTTTAAAGAATCTACACTAAACACTTTAACGTTTCTAGCCACTTTAAAAAATGCCTCCGAAGCCGCTAGTGTATAGTCGTATTTTTTACTAGGATCAGGTAAAGGCATTTTATCAAACCCGTTTAACTTATCGGAAATGGAAGGTGAACTATCCATATGTCTAATGGCCTCGTATGCTGCAATGGAAGAATACACGTAAATCCTACTTGCGACTGGCGGGGTAAATACATCGTAAATGATGATTTGTGTAAGTTGATCCTCGTTGTTTATTAAAACATCCACCGGATCTAATTTTTTGATCTCCGGTTGATTACAGGCAAATAAAATTATGGACCCTAGTAAAAAAATACTAGCCAAACATCCAAATTGTTTTTTCATAACTCACACATTTTAAATTATTAAATTGTTCTCCTATTCCCTTTATTATCAATGATCGTAATTGATTTTATTTTTTCATTTTTTAAAATGGATCTACCCGATTGTGAAAGAAAGGATTGACCATAATAAAACTCTTCCTTTCTTGTTTTACCATTCGTATAAGTAATGATCGCAGCCACCTCATTAGGCATCACCTTAATTAAAGTTTGTGCAAGTTTAGATTTATATATTTTTAAGGGGCCTTTATTTTGTGATGCTGCCATTAAATACTCCCCATTTGCATTCGTAAACTTAACCAAAGCCTTTCCATTGCCAGGCAAAAACAACCCACTTTGCAAAATAGATTGAGGAGCAAAGCCGCCCTTGCCATCTCCTAACATTACCAATCCGTTTAAAGCGTCATATCTTCCCACTGAAACTTCTGTTCCAAAATCATTTCCATTGATGGCAATATCCAAATTACCATCCCCATTAAAATCATCCACCTGCATCCCATTCAATGTAGATACCTGCGCTGCTAATGGCAGTGCCGCGATGGTAAACTTCCCATTTCCATTGTTTTGCAAATACGATGAATTAAAATAATTTGCTTTTAATACCTGTGCCCCTTTCATTTGTTCCGGCGTAAACAAGTTATCCAATGTTGCTGACGCAAAGGTTTTAAAATTCTGATACTTTGAACGCATTCCAATCATTTGCTTTACTGCATCTTCTCTGGTTTGTGCAGGAAATAATTTTCGTACCGTATCTACCTGACTAATAGGAAGGTATAATCCTGGAAAAGCATCATAGGAGCCATTTTTATCAAAATCGTTGGCATACATAGTGGCGGGATATGTATCCGAAGCCTTATAGTAGGAATTGCCGCCAAGGTTACCAACAACATAATCCAAATCGCCATCATTATCAAAGTCACCTGATACAATACTATTCCACCAACCAATTTTTTTATCCACTCCAGTATTGCTTGTAACATTTTTAAAACTGCCTTTATCATTCTTTAAAAAAGTAATCGGCATCCACTCTCCCGTTAAGATTAAGTCAATCCAACCATCGTTGTCAAAGTCTGTAAACAAAGCATCGCATACCAAACCAATCTTATTTAAGTCCTTCGCTACTTGTGCGCTCACGTCAGTAAACTTCACCAGGCCATTTTGAGTATCATTACGATAAATAAAACTTGATACCGGCTTAGGATAAGCCGAAGGATCTACGCGACCTCCTATAAATAAATCCAAGTCACCGTCCTTATCATAGTCCACTGACTTTATACAAAGCTTACTTGTTTTATTGGCAGGCAATGCATTTTCTTGCACTGTAAAATTTCCTTTACCATCATTCAAATATAATTTATCCAAATAAGCATCCGAACTCGATGGTTGTTCATAACCTCCACTTGTAATGATTAAGTCTAAATCGGTATCATTATCTACATCCATTAATAAGAGCCCTTCATCCATATTTTGTTTTAACGGAAGCAATGCTTTTGGCAATAAATCCTTTTGCGTAAACCCACCATTTTGTTGTTGTAATAATATTTGGGCACTGTTACCTATTGAGCCGCCCAAAATCATATCATCCAATCCATTGCCGTCTACATCACCCACTGCAATGGCAGGGGCATATTCGGTAAACTTATGTGGGATTAATTTTTGAATATTAAAGTCTACATAATCTTTTTGCGTATGGACATATTGCACACCCAAAGAAGCCGTCACATCCGTAAATAAGGCATTGCTTGCGAACACATTTGCATTCAATAGATTAACTGCCGTAGCATTCTTAATAGAAAGCTTTACAGTTTGGTCGGCATTTGTTTGAGCCAATACTTGCTTTTGCCCATTAGGCCATATAACTATTGCAGAATCGATACTTGCAACAGTGCCTAATCCAAAATGTAAAGTGTTTTGTATAGTGGATAAATATCCTCTATACGGGCTTTGGTCAACCACCTGCTTTTTACCATGATCATAGTAAATAGATATTTCTGCGCCAATGGCTTTTATATTTTGCTCCGACCCTTGTAAATCGAATTTTAAATAATGACTAGCCTCTGGCTTTAATTGTCTTTGTTTGTTTTCATACACTCCAGCTTTATCATTGATATTATTAATCACAAAATCTAAGTCCCCATCATTGTCTAAATCGGCATACACTGCTCCGTTGGAATAGGAAGGCGTTTCAAATCCCCATTCAATGGACTTATCCTCAAAACCTAAATTGCCATTATTTTTAAAAACATAATTGTGAATTTTAACTTCAGGAATCTCCTTTAACAATTGTGCTTTGGATACATAGCTAAATGCTTTAAAACGATACATGATAAAATCATGATCGGTTATATCCTTTGGGAAACCATTGGTCACAAATAAGTCTCTATGGCCATCATTATCTAAATCGGCCAAAAGTGGAGTCCAGCTCCAATCGGTTTCAGCAACATTGGACAGGTAAGCAATCTCGCTAAATATAGGCGCTCCAATACTATCATTGGCATTCACCCTTGGCCCTTGATTAATTTGTAAGGTATTGCGCACGTATTGATAGTTATATCCATACAAGTCGTTATTCTGAAAGGTTTGATAACTATTGGGATTCATCATCATTTTCTTCCGATAGTTATCACGCGGATTCATATCCAATGTTATAAAATCCATTAAGCCATCATTATTCACATCCGCCACATCTGCGCCCATTGAATTGACAGAACTGTGTTTAAAATAATCATTCAAATGATCCGTGAAAGTCCCATCATGATTATTAATGTATAAATAATCATTAGGCAAATAATCGTTGGTTACATAAATATCCTTCCAGCCATCTTTATTAATATCGGTCACCACTACACTATGTCCATATCCTTCTTTAATCAATCCCGCTTTTTCACTAACATCCATAAAAACAGGATGTTTTAAATTTGCATCCCAATTGTTTTGAAATAATTTAGAGCTACTATACAATTCTGGTAATTGCGTTTTTGGGTGATAGACATTGGGCGCGCGTGGATCTTTAATTTCATTCACTAACAAGTACATATCTAAATCTCCATCATTGTCATAATCAAAGAAATTTGCCATGGTTGAATAGGACGTATCTGCTAATCCATATTCAGCAGCCATGTTTTTAAAATGTGGAACCCCTTTCTCATCATTGCCCTGATTAATATATAAAATATTTTTTCTCAAATTGGTATCCATTCCCAAAGTAGCGCTGATATAAATATCCGATTTGCCATCATTGTTGATATCCACAACACTCACCCCTCTACTCCACTTCCCTTCTCCTTGCACTCCTGCTACACTGGTAATGTCTTCAAAATGCAATCCTCCTTTATTTAAATATAATTTATTAGATACTTTATTGCCTGTAAAATATATGTCAGAAAGACTATCCCCATTAAAATCACCAATCCCAACACCACCGCCATTATAAACATTGGAAATATCCAACACGTTTAAAGAGTCCGTCTCTTTTATTTCGTTATTAAAGTCAATGCCCGTGGTGGCAGCATCTAATTTTGTGAACAAGGTTTTTTTAGAATTACAAGCTGTACCAACTATCACAAGAAGGGAAAAACAAGCAGCTACAAAACGCATATAAAGGATATTTAAACAGGGTAAAAGTGCTGTTTAAAGGTACCAAAAAGGAGGCACAAAAAAAAGGTGCATAGGCGCAAAAAAAAGGGCCCCGATTACTCGGAGCCCTTTGAATATGTATTGTAAATCTATTTCAATTAGTAACCAGGGTTTTGAGTCAACACTGATTTACCATCTTTTTGAGATTTGTCAATTTGAGTTTGTGGAATAGGTAAATACTCAGATTTGTTTGCAGTATAAACCGCACCAACCATTGTATTGTAACCTTGTTTCACTTCAGCAGCAGCATAAGCATCTAATTCAGCTTTAGCTATTGCAGAACCCCAACGAGTTAAGTCATAAAAACGGTGACCTTCCATAGATAATTCAAGTTTACGCTCTAAACGAATTGCTTTCATAGCGTAAGTTGCATCAGCAAATGAAGTGTATAAACCAATTTTATAGTTAGTTGGAGAAACAAGGCCCGCATTGTTAGCAGGTCCTACAAATCCAGCTGGATTAGAAGCACGTGTACGCACTCTGTTCACATAAGCCAAAGCTTGTGCTAAAGTACCACCACCGTTTACTTCTGCTTCAGCAGCTAACAATAATACGTCAGCAAAGCGAATTAAAGGATAGTTGTTTGCTGTAAAACCGTTCGTCCAAGAAGACCCATCGGTATAAATACCAACCTGAGATTTACGGAACAAGTGCTTTAATGGCTCATAAGGACCAGCAGAAGCTTGGTCACGAACCCAGTCAGAACCTGGCATGATTCCCCAATCTAAATAAGGAACACCACGACGACCAACTGTCCAGTCAACACGTGGATCCATTGGCGTTGTAGAATCTGGAGTATACGCTTTATCAGAAGAAATACCCATATCAGATTTAATGGCCTTACCATAATAAGAATCATCTACAAATGGTAAACCATTCGCATCTACTTGGAATGAATTTGCTAAAGAGAAAGATGGTTGGAAGAATCCGCAACATCCTGTTTGACCTCCATAAGGGAAGTTTAAGGCGTCACCAGAGTTAGCGTTAGCTGCACCAGTACCATCGTTTACAGTCATTTGAACAGAGAATACATGCTCAGCACTATTCTTCTTAGCTGGATCAAATACATCACCGAATTTAGCTGCTAAGTCGTATTTAACACCTAAAGATGTTTTACCACCAGCAATAATTGCAGTATATAAAGCTCTAGCTTCAGAGAATTTTTTCTCGAACATATATATTTTAGCTAAGTAAGCAGCTGCAGCCCATTTGTTAGCACGACCTACTGAAGACATCGTCTCAGGTAAGTTAGCATAAGCAAAAGCGAAGTCAGCTTCAATTTTAGCCAATGATGGACCATTAGGTATCATATAGTTGCCAGTAGCATAAGTAACAGATTCGTCGATATATGGAATATTACCGAAGTTCTTTGCTAATTCAAAGTGGTAGTGACCACGTAAGAATCTAGCTTCAGCAGTAATACGAGTAACATCAGCAGCAGATATGTCTTTTGCTAATTTTAATACTCTCAATGCTTCGTTTGAACGTTGAACGCCATCGAAACGTTGTTGCCATAATTGATCTAAGTATGCGTTAGAAGAGGTAGCATTCCATCTTTCGATTGGAGTGATCAAGTTTTGGTCACCTGGATCTGATCCTTTGTGAGCGTCACCACCCGCAACTGAACCATATACCCAGTTACTTGAAGAAGTTGCCCAAGGACCATTGTTGGTACCTGCAGAACTACCTTCTCCATCTAACAAAGAGTAAGCGCCTACTAATAAGGCTTCCACACCAATTTTGTTCGCCAATACGTCCTGGCTTAATGCGCCGGCCGCTGGTACCTCAAGGTATGATTTATCACAAGCATATAAAATAACCAAAGAAGAAAGCACCAATGGCATTATATGTTTAAAATTATATTTTTTCATTTTGTAATTAATTTATTTTTTTTATTAAATTAAAAAGTAAGGCTTACTCCAACGTTGAAAGTTCTAGAAGGAGGATAGTTACCATGATCAACACCAAATGAAGTTGAGCTACCAGGAATTTCTGGATCTAAACCAGAATAATTGGTTAAGGTAAACAAGTTAGCACCTTGTAAATAAACACGTGCTTTGTCGATACCATACTTCTTCAATTTAACAGGATCAATTGTATAACCAACACTTAATTGCTTAATTCTGATATAAGAACCATCTTCTACGTAGAAGTCATTAATTACACCGTTCGTACTGAAATATGAGTTGTTCTCTACAATAGGATACTTAGCATTTGTTCTTGTAGGTAACCATGATTCAGTTAACAATGGAATACTCTTAGCATTTTGGAACTGAGGATAGAAATCTTGGAAATAACGAGTTTCGTTTAAGATTTCGTTTCCGAAAGAACCATATAATACTGTAGAGATATC
The DNA here is from genome assembly GCA_947476145.1 of Bacteroidota bacterium. Classification (GTDB taxonomy): domain Bacteria; phylum Bacteroidota; class Bacteroidia; order Chitinophagales; family Chitinophagaceae; genus Sediminibacterium. The sequence continues at coordinate 57,240 of CANJPH010000006.1, forward strand.
AAAACGCTTGTAATTAACATTTAAGTTAATACCCATCGTAAAATCAGGATTAGGATTTCCGAAATGTGTTCTATCATTATCATCGATTTTACCGTCTTTATTAACATCCACGTACTTGAAACGACCAGGAGCAGCATCAGCTTCTTTAGGCCATGCAGCTACATCAGCAGCTGATTGGAAGATACCTGCAATTTTGTAACCGAAGAAAGAACCTACTGGATGTCCAATTTGGTTTCTTACTTGAGGTCCAGTGTTGTGCGTGTATGCTTGTTCGAAGAAACCAGCAGCACCAGGGATGCTTACGATTTCACTCTTATAAGCACCAACGTTAACACCTACTGAATAGCTTAAATCGTTATTTACTTTACCACGGTATTGTAAACCTAAGTCAATACCCGTGTTTTGCATATCACCAATGTTAACCTGAGGTAATTGAGAACCCACACCTACTACAGCAGGCGCTTGGTCTTGGAATAATAAACCTTCAACAGTCTTCTTATACCAATCAAAAGTGATATCTAATTTATTATTCAATACTGTCGCATCAAAACCGATGTCTAAGATTTTATCTCTTTCCCATCCAGTTTTAGTGTTACCTAAGTTAGTTGCATAGAAGCCCATAACTGTAGTGTTACTAGTACCATTTAAGTCATAGTAAGATGATCCACCATTACCACCATATAAAGTGTATTGGTTTAATGCACCTACGTTAGAGATAGAACCTAAGATACCATAGCTACCACGTACTTTTAATGTATTGATAAACTTAACATTCTTAAAGAAATCTTCTTGAGAAACTACCCAACCAGCAGAAGCTGACCAGAAGTTACCATGACGAGTTTCAGGTCCAAATACAGAAGATCCATCACGACGACCGTTTAAACCTACTAAGTACTTGTCTTTGAAAGCATAGTCAACCTTAGCAAGAATAGAGTTACCAGTTGTCTTATAGTAATTAGAATAGTTGTTTTGACCAATTGGAGAACCCGTATTTAAACTTAAGTAGTCGGTGTTATCAGAGAAATAGTTAACTCTTGAACCACCAACTTGACGGCCTAATACTTTTAATACCTCATAACCAGCCATTAATTTAACTGAATGGTTTTCTTTGAATACATTAGAATAGTTCAATGTGTTTGTCCAGTTGAAGTTATTGTTATAACCACCATACTCGCCATAACCATTTGAAGAACCATTCTCAGCATTCTCATAAGAACGGTAGTTATGGTAGAAACCATAGTAGTTACCTAAGTTACCACCAAATGTAGTTTTAGCAGTAAAGTGTTTTGCGAAGTCAACTTCAGCAAAAACAGCACCTTGAATAACCCACTCGTTGTTTTGATTGTCTTTAGAACGAACTTGGTTTGCGTAAGGGTTAGATGAGTTACCTAAACCAGCACCAGATGTACCACCAAATCCACCACCTGCATCTAATACAGGGATAATTGGTTGTTCCCAAGCTGTGTTGTTCACCGCATTACCTTCTTGGTTGTTACCAATTCTTGGATTTTGCTTGTAATACACATATAAATTTTCACCTAAACGGATATTGTTTTTTACATTATATGTTGAGTTAATTCTAGCAGAATAACGCTTCAAATAAGTATTTAACAACACCCCTTTTTGGTCGAAATAGTTTAAAGAGAATAAGTAAGAAGATTTATCTTGACCACCAGTAGCAGTAATTGTATGCGACTGCATAGCTGCTGGGTCAAACATTACATCCCACCAATCAGTTCCTTTTTTATTTGCAGGAACGATTAAGAAGATGTCTCCTTTAGAATAGTTGTTGTTGTACTTAGTTAAGTCAACAGCACCATTGTAACCAGAACTTGTACCGTATCTGATATAGTTAGGTAATACAGGTGTTTTACCAGTACCATATTGAGGAGATGAAACGTTACCGTTTGCATCCACTGCACCAGAGTTCTTAGCCGCTAAGAAATATAAATCAGCCATTCCTTGAGGATCTAATTTGTTCCAAACGTTTCCAGTTTTTGGAAGTTGGATACCTGCAAAAGACTCATAAGTAATACTTGCTTTACCTCTACCTTTTCTTGTAGTTACAATGATAACACCCGCAGATCCACGAGCACCATAGATCGCTGCTTGACCATCTTTCAATACTTGGATTGATTCAATGTCAGAAGCAGATAAATCACGGAAGCTAGATAAATCACCAGGAGCAGATTGAACTCCGTCTACAATTACTAATGGAGTAGAGTTACCAAAAGAAGTGATACCACGTACGAATACGTTAGAAGGTTCACCAGGTGCACCAGAACCAATAATAGTTACACCAGCCGCTTGACCTTGTAACATTTGTTCTGCAGTACCTGAAGGAACTGACTTCATATCTTTTACACTCACCACAGATACCGCACCTGTGATTTCTTTTCTCTTTTGAGCAGTGTAACCAGTTACCACAATTTCATTTAATTGTGATGACTCTTCTGTTAAAGATACTCTAACAGTGTTTTGATCTCCAGCAACAGATACAGTTTTACCTGAGAAGCCAACAGACTTTACAGATAAACTAACTGTTCCAGAAACGTTTACAGCAAATGAACCATCTTCGCTAGTAATAGCAGAGACTTTAGATCCATTAACTGAAATAGTAGCACCAGCAACAGCTTTACCGTCTGTAGCTGAAACTACCTGTCCTTTTATTGTTCTTGTTTGTGCGTTCGCAACAAGACCCAATAATAGCAAAGGAACCGTAATTAAACGTAGGAATTTTCGCATAGTGTTCGGGTTTGATTTTAAAATATTAATACAATCGTACCCCAATTATATAACAGTTTCTTAACAATCGCAAACGATTACGCAACTTTTTTATAACATTTTTTAACTGTAGTGTATATTGTACGCAAACGTAGATTAGTTATTGTGTAATAATTACACATATAAAATCGCATTTTATTCATTATCTGAGGGTTATTAAGCAAAAAAATGTCCTAACTTTTAATTTGTTTAATAAAATGAACATGCAACATAAATTTCAAAATTGGTCCATTTATAACTTGGGTGATCATGCCCTTGTATTTGCTTTAGCACCAATCATTGATGTTTCTATTTTACAAAAACTGAAACACTTGCATGCATTGATTGAATCAAAAAAAATAAATGGAATATTAGATATCATTCCCTCCTATCATACACTTACAATAGTATACGACATCCCAATATTCTTATCCCCCACCCAAAATGTAAACGATCAATTGCAATTATTTAGCACTCAACTTTTAAGTGAATTTGAAAATAAAATATTGACACAAAATAAAAACGAAGCAACTATTCATCAAGTACCCGTTTGTTATGAAAATATTTTTGCTTTAGATATAGAGAACATAAGTAAGACAAAACAAATTAGTTGTCAATCAATTATTCAAATACATACTTCCAAACAGTATGATGTTTATAGCATTGGATTTTTACCAGGATTTACTTATATGGGTTTGGTAGATGAACAACTAAAAATAGCAAGACACAATAAACCCAGAAATGAAGTAGCTGCTGGAAGTGTTGGTATTGCTGGATTACAAACAGGCATCTATCCTACCAATTGTCCAGGGGGATGGCAAATTATTGGAAAAACACCTCTGAAAATATTTGATCCTCATCCAGATAAATTAGCAAAATTCAAAGTGGGTGATCGGGTGCAATTCTATTCCATAAGTAAATCAGTATTTGATTCATTAAATGAATACTTATAAAAATGTCCATTAAAATTTTACATAAAGGATTAGCAGACTCTATTCAAGATAAAGGAAGATATGGATTTCAACATCTGGGTATACAACCTAATGGATGTATGGACATATTATCTGCTTCGCTTGCGAATCATATATTACAAAATGACACTGATACTCCTGTTATTGAATTATATTTTCCAAGTAGTCAAATACAATTTTTAGAGGATGGCATTATTTGTATTACGGGCGCTAATTTTGTACCCGTAATCAATGAGAAAAGTATTGCATTACACACGGCTGTTGCCGTTCAAAAAAATGATGTGCTTTCCATGCTTCAACCTTTAGAAGGCAGTATTGCCTATGTTGCTATAAATGCTGCGTATGCAACACCAAAATGGTTAAACAGTCATTCCTTTAACGATGCTCGTTTAAAGACAGCGCAAGTTTTGCCTTTTTCTATGCATCAATCCAATGCACTACATACTGTTCAAACCTTACATGAAAATTTAAATCATGCATTCATCGAACAAGTGCATAACAATCTTTTTAGCAACACCACTCCTATCCGCATTCTACCTGGACCAGCATGGCAGGACGTAAACGAAAATGCATTGTTTGAATTAATAAATACCCCCTTCACCATTTCGTCACAAAGAAATAGAATGGGCTACCCATTAACAGGACCTAAACTTAATTTGAACATCCCCAACGCCTACTTATCAAGTGCCGTTACCAGAGGTACCCTGCAATTATTGCCTAGTGGAGACATCATTGTATTAATGGCCGATCATCAAACCATTGGCGGCTATGCTAACCTGGGTCAAATAATTTTGGTAGATTTACCAAGGTTTGCGCAAATGAAAACAGGGATTTCATTTAAATTTAATGTGACCAATTTGGAAACTGCACAAACATTATTTAGAACCATGTATGCACCATTTTAAAATTGATATCAACTGTGACATGGGAGAAGGCATGGGTAATGAAGCCTATATCATGCCCTTTATTAGCAGTGCCAACATTGCTTGTGGCGGACATACTGGAAATGCAGATTCTATTAAAAGAACCATTGAAATTGCCCAAAAACATAATGTTGCCATTGGCGCTCACCCCAGTTATAATGATAGAGAAAATTTTGGTAGAGTTTCCCAATTTATTTCGGTACTTGAATTAGCAGAACTCATTGCAGAGCAATATTATCAATTTGAAAAAATGGCAAACCAACTGGGTGCTCCAATTCATCATGTAAAGTTGCATGGTGCATTATATAATGATTGTGCAAAAGATGCTTCGCTGAGTAAAACATTTATTCAAACCATGCAAGCCATTGATCCCACTTTAATTATATATGGATTAAGTGGAAGTCATACCATTCAAGAAGCCATCATGGCTGGTCAACCCTTTGCTAGAGAAGCTTTCGCGGATAGATCCTATCAAAACAATGGACAACTTACTCCAAGACATTTAGATCATGCCATGATTGAAGAAGTGGATCAAGTAATTCATCAAGTCACTCAATTAATTAAAGAACAAAAAGTAGTTTCTTTACAAGGTGATGTCATTGATTTAAAAGTGGATACCATATGCATTCATGGCGACGGCCCCAATGCTACTTTGTTTTCGGAAGCCATTTATGATGCGCTAAATAAAAATAATATTGAAATTAAAAAATACTAATTCGGCTGCTGCCCTGCCCTCTTTAACGGGGGTAAGTTTAGGTGCTGCTTTTTTAATGGCCAACTCTTCCATTGGTCCCGGTTTTCTTACCCAAACATCTGTTTACACCGAGCAATTAATTACCAGCTTTGGTTTTGTAATACTTGTTTCTATTTTACTGGATTTAGGCGCCCAAATTAATATTTGGAGATGCATTACGTTAAGTGGAATGCGCGCGCAAGAAATTGCCAATGAGCTATTACCGGGTTTAGGTCACTTACTTTCCCTATTAGTAGTTTTAGGCGGCTTGGCATTTAATATTGGAAACATTGCAGGCTGTGGTTTAGCACTTAATATTTTAACAGGCATTACTTTTGCAAAAGGTGCCATGATTAGCGGCTTCATTGCCATTCTTATTTTTTGGATTCAAGAAATTGGGAAGATGTTAGATGTGATTACTAAGTATTTAGGCATCATAAAAATTGGACTCACCTTAATCATTGTATATGCAGCTAACCCACCCCTTTTAGATGCAGTGCATCATACATTTATTCCCGAAAAAATTTCATTGCTCGCCATTGTAACGATTGTTGGTGGGACGGTGGGAGGTTATATTACTTTTTCGGGTGCCCATCGATTAATAGATGCAGGTATTTCAGGACCTAGCCAAATTCCATTTGTAACAAAAAGTGCAAGTAGCGGCATTCTCATATCCTCTTTTATGCGCTATATTTTATTTTTAGCAGCTGTGGGAATTGTTACCAAAGGCATTCATTTAGATAAAAATAATCCTGCAGCTACCATTTTTGAATCCGCTGGTGGAAGATGGGGTTTATTTATTTTTGGGATTGTTTTATGGAGTGCCGCGATCTCTTCCGTCATAGGTGCCTCCTACACTTCCTTTAGTTTTATAAAACATTTAAAGTTTAAATTCATTCAAAAAGAAAGAATTATTATTAGTGGCTTTATCATTTTCACTACCATCCTTTTTGTGTTTTTAGGAAAGCCAAAAGAATTGCTTTTATTAGCAGGACTAGTGAACGGGTTTATCCTCCCCTTTGCATTGGCTATTATGCTTATTGCAAGCAGAAAATTGCCTGTCCTTAAACAATACGCTTACCCTTATTGGATTCAAATTAGCGGCTGGCTAGTGGTGATTCTCATGGGCACCATGAGCGTGTTTGCAGTCATTGAAAAACTAAAGGGTTAAAGCGAAAATTTCTTTACGTTTATAGATACGCTTACTTGTTATCATTTCCAATATCTAACATATCCATCTTATTTTCCTTAGGCTTAAATCCAAAGTTATACCTTACTGACAACCCCCATCTTCTGGTGTCATTTTCTCTGTATCCAATGGCGTTTTGAGAACCTTGACGTAGTGTGAAGTTATTTTTATTGGTAAATAAAAAATCATTATAACTAGCGGTTACAATTAATTTTTTATTTAAAAATTGTCTATTGATAGAAGTATTGAGTGAACCAAAATCGGACAACTCATAAAATTGTTGTTGGCCGCTTAATCGCCAAAATCCATTTAATGTCATTGTGGAAAGTCCATCCAACTTAAGGGATTGGAAAGTAAAGAAAGTCCAAGTTCCTTTATTAAAAGAAATAGGTTTGCCTTCGTAGAAACCATTGTAATCATTACGATTGTATTGGGATCCAATCACAGCAAAAAACTTTTTACCAGGAGGGATGACACCCACAATTCTAAAATAAGTTTCTCTACTTTTTCCTAAATTATCATAGGTGCGATAACTCACTTGTTTATTGGTTGGAGACTGATAAACCACATTCGTAAAAATATCTTTGGTTTCATTTACACCAAATGCAAGTAAGGGCTTATCGTCCACGCTAATATTGGCCTCATAGTTATTGGTAAATTGTGGTTTTAAATTAGGATTACCCACTTCATATAAAAAAGGATCAATGTACTTTGCAAATGGATTTAAAAAATCATAAGAAGGTCGGCTAATGGTTTTACGATATACCAAAAATGCCCGTACCTCATATTCCATGATTTTAAAAATCTTTCTACTTAAAAATACGTAGGGAAATGCATCTGTTCTGTTTAAAGAAAAAGTAGTATCCTTAGGCACAAACTGATGTCCTTGCATAATAGTTTGCTCAAACCTCGTACCCACTTTTAAAACCACGGGTCCCCAGGTTTTTGCACCTTGTATATACGCTGCATTAATTTGTTCGGTATAAGTAAAGCTATTGGTTCTAAATGGATCCGGGCTTGTGCTATTTTGTGCAGTCTTTGTGTAATTGGAACTACTTTTAAAATTCAAAGTAGAAGTCTTAAAGCCCACTTCCGTACTCAATCCTAGCCATTTCTTTTTAAAATCCGATTGATAGGTAAAATAGCTTCGGTCATTTCCAAAATCCCCATTACCTCCAAATAAATTAGGATTACCAACTAAGCTATTTGTATAAACTTGATTGGTACTACTATGAGAAAAATTAAAAGCTAAATCGTTTATCCACTCTCCACCAACCGTATCTAATTTTAACTTTGCTCTAAAAGATTGATTGATAAATTTATTATTGGCATTATTATCTACCAAAGATTTTAGTTCACTTAAATTCTTATTGAGGGAAACCACATTTACAATAGAGGCATTGATTGTACTATTATCTGACTTATTTTGACTGATTCTACCATCATAATTCAACTCCCATTTTTCACCCAATGTTTTGCCAAAACCATAACCCATATTTATAGCATTACTTGGAGAAACCGATCTTGCATTTTGTCTTAACAAAGTATCCAAAGTAACACTCCTATCTGAATTTGTTATGGTATAGCCATTGTTATTGCTATACTGGGCATTCACATAAGAATTTAATTTATCGTTATTGTTTGCCAAATTAAAACCAATAAACTGATTCCCATATAACCCTTGCGCAAAGCCTGTATTCAAAGAACCATTCACGCCCAATTTAATGCCTTTCATTAAAACAATATTCACCACACCCCCACCACCCGATGCATCATATTTAGCAGATGGGGTTCTAATCAATTCAATTTTTTGAATCGCATTAGGGGGCAAACTTTTTAACATAATGGCGATATCCGTTGGACTCATTTTTAAATCCCGCCCATTTATTTGAATGGTAGCAGGCGACAATCCATTTAAATAGATATTACCATCTTGATCCGTAATGATGCCTGGTGTTTTTTCAACGGTCTCAAAAGCATTGGTACTACTTGCCGCCAAAGGTTCCGGATCTACTACGGACTTATCATCCTCTTGGCGAATTAAGGGCTTAGAGGATTTAACCACCACCTCATTTAACATGGAAGTCGATTCCTTTAAAAGCAAATTTTGAAAGCTATTTTGGCTAAAATTTAAAACCGTATCCGTTATTTGATATCCAACCCAACTCGTTCTAAAATAATAATTTTTTACACTGTCCACCTTAAGGTATACCATACCAGATGAGTCCGCTATGCTTCTTGCCGCTTTTTGTATATTAAAAGTTTCTTTGCTTTTACCTTTTTCATAATATAAAACCACCGCCATGCTGTACGCCTTGCCTGCCTTATCCACCACTTTCACCCTTACTCCTTTGGATTGAGCGAAAGCATAGTTAGAAAAGACTAGACAGGTCATGAATAAAGCCCAATACTTATTAAACCTCATATGTGGAGAATAGCGGGTTCGAACCGCTGACCTCTTGCATGCCATGCAAGCGCTCTACCAACTGAGCTAATTCCCCTTAAAGGGTGCAAAGCTAAGGGCAAATGGGGGAAAAGCAAGGGGAAATAGATCAAAGCTAGAACTGCAAATAAATGGGCTTTATGGCGTCAGCCTGTTTAAACTGAATGGCAATAAGGATACAGATAAAGAGATAGATAATTTTTACAGGGACCGGCGTTTTAACGAGGAATTGCTGATAAGCCTTTTCAATGCGGTTTGGAATAAAATGCAGCATAAATCCGATACCAATTAACACAAAAACGCTGTAATACCCTTTGAAAAATTCAAGGTAGGAAACAGGTTTGAACTGGTGTATAATTTTTTCTATAAATACCCAGCTATGGGCAAAAGTAGTGGATCTGAAAAAGATCCAACAAAAACAAACAAAATGAAAAGTAATAATAACTCCTATCATTCTAGAAAACTTTGACTTTTGAATAAACTTGCCAAAAAAGGAGTTAAACATTTTATCCAATACAAGTGCTACCCCATGAAGCGCACCCCAAAATATAAAGTTCCAACTTGCACCATGCCAAAAACCGCCCAAAAGCATGGTAATAATTAAATTGATACGCGTTCTAATTTTTCCATTTTTATTGCCTCCCAACCAACGGATGTATAAATAGTCCTTTAACCAACTGGATAAAGATATATGCCAACGCTTCCAAAATTCAGTAATAGAACTGGACTGATAAGGAGATAAGAAATTGATATTGATTTCAAAGCCTATCCATTTTGCCATCCCAATAGCCATGTCTGAATATCCTGAGAAGTCGCAATAAATCACCATGGCATAACCATACAAGGCCATTAAACATTCTGCGCCTGAATGAGCACTAGGATTGTCAAATATGATACGTACAAAATTGGCATTTATGTAATCACTAATAATTACTTTTTTAATAATACCGGCAGTGATTAAATACAACCCTTCTCCAATTTGATCATTGGTAACACTAGGCTTTTTGGCGATTTGTGGTAAAAAGTCCTTTGCCCTAACAATGGGCCCCATCATAAGTTTTGGAAAAAATGATAAGAAAAATAAATAGTCAATAAATTTATTGAGTGGCTTTACTTTACCATCGTATACATCCAAGGTATAACTCAAATTTTCAAAGGTATAAAACGAAATACCCACAGGAAGCGCCAGCTTTAATAAGTTAATTTGATTATTCCCAATATCATTCATCATGCCAATGAAGAAATCGGTATACTTAAAAGTAAAAAGCAACAAAAGGTTTAAAAATATACTAGCCCACAGCAAGCGTTTTCTTTTTAACCCTACAGGCATACTATAAATTAAGTTGCTTAATTTAAAATCAACAATAGCAGCGAGCACAATAAACCCTACATACCAGTTGCTTGCCTTATAAAAAAAGTATAATGAAAATAAAGTTAAAAAATAGATACGTGCTTTACTCGTTTTAAAAAACAACGCATAGGCCATTAAGAAAAAACAAAAAAAGTATAAGAAAAAGCCACTATTAAACAGCAATGGATTCTTTTCACTGTAAACAAATGACTCCAATATTTTATGATAATCTATCGCTGTCATTTACTTGATCTTATTTTTTTCATAATGGATTTTAGTAGCCATTAACTTCTCATAAAAAATATCAGCTACTTTTTTAGCCCCTAGCCCGCTTAAATGTGTGTAATCCAACGCCGCTAACTTTGGTGATTGCTGGGCCCAGTTTACCATCGTATTTTCACCACCCATGGAAGAGTACAAGTCCCAAAATGCAATTTTATTTTTCTTAGCAATACCCCTTTGTGTTGATACCATGAAGGGAACGCCTGGCTCAGTAACCCAAGTACCGTCTTGATTGTATCCAATATCACTTGTGCTCACTAAAAGTATAGGTGTATTTGGGAAGGCAGTTTGTATTTTTTGAATAAGCTTATTTTGTGCATTTTCAAACCATGTAAACTTAACATTGCCATGCGAAACAGCATTTAAACCATAATGAACAATAATTAAATCATAGTTGAAGTATTTGTTGAATTGCTTCATCATATCCTCCGAAATTTTATTGGTCAACAACCCCGAGTTACCCCTAAATCCATAATTGTCTATATAAATACCAGTAGCATCCTCAATACTAATACCATATATAGGTAACTGATTGTCAGCACTGGTTACTTTTAATTCACGGATAGGCTGCGCACTAATGGTTGTTTCATTCACTAAATTAGAATTAGCTAGCGTAAAGGCTTGACTTACATTATCCTTTGCTACTGTAACGGATGGGTTGGTTGTAGTTGATTTACCTGTATACAATTTTACCATATTAAAACTACCCTCTTTCCTTGGCGCATAAGTGCTGGTCGCATTACCATTGGCATAGAACACATGTCCTGATAATCCTAATAAGGCATTACTAGGACTTGATATGAAATTATTATCCAACCAATTTTTATTGGACTTGAAACTAATATTGTTGTAATCACTTTCTACAATGGACTGCATTGGCAAAAAACCAATCCCATTTCCTCCATATGCTAATTGCATTTTTTTTCTCAGCTCGTCGGTAACGTAATCGCCTTCAATAAACGAATCACCAAAATACGCAATGCGCATTTTTTTTGGATTCGATTTTATTGCATCTAGTTTTGTAAAAAAATGAGTGATGGATGCATTTGAGTCTACTCCATAATCAATGACCATGGTATTGTCAATTGGTTGCTTGTATTGGCTATTGACAATAATCGCATCTACTTCCACAACCGGCAGTGGCAAAGGTTTTGGAGATTGCTTTTGTTTAAGATCAGAAAGTAGATCAATGTTCTTGAGATGTAAAAAACGAATAGAACTTAAATTAAAATAAGAAGAAGCAAGTAATAGAATAATTACCGAACATAAAATAATAAAGGGTGTAAACAGTTTATCTTTCATCAAATAAGCGTCTATAAATTACTAGTTTACTATTTACATGTTAAAGAACCCGTTATTTTGATTCTTTTCAACTCCTTTACATAATTGTATCTATCATACCCGCTATAATTTATTTTTTGTAAAAAAGTATAATAGTCCTGGCTCGTATCTTTATAACGCTTATCCTGCCATACTTTATAATAATCAACGCAGGCCTTCCAGTCTTTATAAGTTATGTAGGTCATTGTTCTTCTAAAACCAAACAGGTTATTTTTAGTTTTAAAGATATTGGACTTAAAATGACCCGATTCGTAGATGGCTTGTTTTAAAACAATTTCTGGATTTTTAATTCCAATACTTACAATATAACAATACACTTCGTTTTCCGTTGGCGGGTCTGGCTTGAAACTGCAAAACAGGATCAAGATAAAAAACAAGGAATACCTCATCAAATATGTTTTGAAGAAGCTACTCATTATCCTTTCTTTTCATCTTTACTGGTAATCAAGCCCATCATTTGTTTCATTGTCTTATCCATACCTTCTGGACTACCATCCAAGAATATGACGTTTCCTTTTCCAAATTCTGCAAAGTTTTTAATGGCTTCAGTCCACATACTAAATAAAATCACATTGGTATCTAAGTTCGCTTGCTTCATTTCCTCTGCAGCTTCACTCATTCCCTTAGCTACTTCTTGTCTGAACAAGGCAACCCCTTGGCCTCTTAATTGAGCCGCTTCTTTTTCGGCCTGTGCCGAAATCTTTATCGCATTACCTTCTGCTTCCGCTGCTTTGGTTTTAGTAATTAATAAAGCTTGACCTTCATTTTCTGCAGCAGCCTTTAGGTTATTACTTGCTACCACCTTACTCATGCTATCCATTACCTGCTGATCAAAAGTGATATCGTTAATTTGTAAATCCTGTAAATGATACCCCCATTCTTCTAAGCTATGGTCAATTTGGTCTTTTACATAGTCCACGATATCTTTTCTAGCCGTTAATACTTCGGCTTGTTTTTTGGTGGCTACGAAAGCTCTAATACTACCTTCGACTGTTCTCACTAAAGCCTGCATTAAATCCTTATTGCTTATAAATTTAAATGCTACTTTAATAAGTGTTTCTTCGGAAGAGTTTTGCACAGAGTATAATAACATACTCTTAAAATATACATTGGCTTGGTCAATGGTTACAGCCTGAAATTCCAATTCCAAACTTTGATTTTGAATACTTATTCTTTTATAGATATTCTCAATAAAAGGAACTTTAAATCGCAGGCCTGGCATTAAAATTCGACGGTATTTACCAAACATCGTAATCACGGCAATCGTACCTTGATTTACGGTTATTAAACTAGAGAATATGATTAGCGCTATAACGCCAAGAAAAATTAAACCTTGCATATGATTAGGATTATTGATTATAAAGTTACGATTTATTTTAATGTAAATACTTTAATTAATGGCTTCATGAAGACTCAGGAAATTTTCTACTACTTTCATTATCAAGCGAATGCGTAAGTTGAGTACAAAAAAATAGCACCCTATTGGATGCTATTTATATAAGATGAATTTAATGTTAAATTTCTCCTTTGCCATCCAACCATAGCTTAACCGCTTCGGTAGTAACTGATTTTGGACGTTCTAATGGGAATCCTAATGCTCTATCCCATGTTAAACTAGCGAGTACCCCTAAGGCACGGCTCACTGCAAATAAAACGGTATAGAATTCATATTCCACAATACCATAGTGCACCAGTAAAGCACCACTATGTGCATCCACGTTAGGCCATGGATTTTTTACTTTCCCTAAAGCTTCTAAAATAGGTGGTACCGTTTCATAAATATTCCAAACAGTGTTTACCAATTTGTCGTCTGGTAAATGTTTTTTACCAAATGCCATTTGCGCGGTAAATCGAGGATCTGTTTTTCTTAATACAGCATGACCATATCCTGGGACCACTTTTCCTGAAGCCAATGTTTTTTGAACATAGTCCACAATTTGTTCTTTGGTTGGACTATCAGAACCAATGGCTTCTTGCATTTCAAAAATCCATTTGATTACTTCCTGATTCGCTAGCCCATGTAAAGGACCTGCTAAACCGTTCATGCCCGCTGCATAACTTAAATAAGGATCACTCAAGGCAGAGCCTACTAAGTGCGTTGTATGTGCCGATACGTTTCCACCTTCATGATCCGCATGAATGGTCATGTATAAACGCATTAATTCTTTTGTACTTTCATCTTCAAAGCCCATCATATAAGCAAGGTTACCTGCCCAGTCCAATAATCCGTTGGGATGAATATGTTGGTTGTTCTTATATTTTCTTCGGTAAATGTATGCAGCGATTCTTGGTAATCTTGCGATTAAATCCATGGAGTCGTCATACGTATTTTGCCAGTAATCTTTTTTATTCATGCCCTTTGCGTACTCTGCAGAAAATTTACTTTCGGTTTGTAAAGCCATTACCGCAGCAACATACATGGTCATAGGATGCGCACTTAATGGAAACGCATCTATCACGTCAAATACATGTGTGGGCACATGACTTCTTCTTTGCCAATTATTAGTAATCTCCTTTACATCTTCCGCTTTAGGAATTTCTCCCACCATCATTAAATAAAATAAACCTTCTGGTAAAGGCTCATCACCTCCTGGTGCTTTTGGTAATTTGTCTTGTAATTCAGGAATAGAGAAGCCTCTAAAACGAATCCCCTCTTGTGCATCTAATAAACTTGTTTCAGTAACCAAGCCGGTGATACCTCGCATTCCCTGGTATGCTTGTGCAAGTGTTACCTCGCCAATTTTCTTTTCACCGTGTGTTTTAATGATCTCTTTAATCTCAGCAGCCGCAGCAGTTGCTTTTGCACTGAATAGATCTTTGATTGCTTCCATAAATGCCCTTTAGTTTATGATGATTGCCACCCTTTTAAAATGACGCGTAAAGTTAACTAAAAATGGCTTATTTAGGCGCTTTTTTGTACAAATAATATACCACCCATATAAAAATCATATTGGGAATCCAAGCAGCCAATAATGGGGGTAAATTTCCTTTGGTTGAAAAGATAGTAGAGAACCGATCGGTGATAATAAATAACGCAGCAATCACAAATCCAAGTGCCAAATGCGAACCACTTCCTCCCCTTACTTTTCTGCCCGCAATAATACCACCAATTAAAGTTAAAAGTAAAACAGTGATGGGCGTTGCGTCTCTTCGATACCTTTCAATTTTTAATTCATTCAACCCTTCGGATCCTCTTAGTTCCTCCACCTTAATTTGATTAATAAGTTGGGCGGTAGTTAATTTATCCTTCGTGTATTTATCTTTTTTAATATCTAGCGGTTTAAACGGATAGGTTTTGCGTATTTCCATTGTAAAGCTTACCGATTCCTTACTATCCAATACTTTTCTTTCTATTACATCGGTTAAACGCCAATTTTTTGTAGCCGTATCCCAGATTATATTTTCTGCTCTTAAATTGCTGACTACTTTTCCTTTTTCAACACGATACGTAAAAAATCCTCTGCCTCTATTATTGGCGGTATCATAACCATAAATGCCCGCATAGGTAAAGGAATCAATCCTAAAATAAACATCCGGAGAAGTGGTTAGTAATGCATTATAACTAGAGTGTGCGTCTACATAGGCGGCTTCAAAACTTCCTCTAATATTATTGGCTTTGGGAACAATCCATTGATTAGAAACCCATAATAATAAACCTAATAATACGCCTCCAATCCAATAAGGACGTAGCCATCTATTATAAGTGGTTCCACTTGCTAAGATGGCCACAATTTCGGTTTGACCCGCCATTTTAGAAGTGAAAAATATTACTGCTATAAATACAAATAGTGGAAAGAGGAGCGCAATAATGTGTGGTATAAATCCAATATAATAGTGTGTAAATATTTCTGGACCAGATAAACCAGAGCGCACAAAGTCATCAGTTTTTTCACTTACATCAATAACAACTGCAATGACTGCAAATAAAAAAATAGAGAAGAAGAAAACCCTCAAAAACTTTTTTAATATATACCAGTCTAATTTTTTCACACTATTAAATTTACAATCTCGTTTTTACTTGTTGAACCATGTCTACTTTCCAACTACTGTAATCCCCTGCTATAATATGTTTTCTGGCTTCGCCTACCAACCATAAATAAAAGGATAAATTTTGAATACTCGCTAATTGTAATCCTAAAATTTCATCCGCCACAAACAAATGACGCATATAGGCCTTTGTATAATATTGACTTAACTCATTAGGTATGCCTGGATCTAGGGGTGAAAAATCTTTCTCCCATTTCTTATTCTTGATATTAATTACCCCTTGAGAAGTAAACACCATTCCATTACGTCCATTGCGGGTGGGCATCACACAATCAAACATATCTATGCCTAAGTCAATGGCTTCTAAAATATTCCATGGTGTCCCTACCCCCATTAAATAACGAGGCTTGTCCACTGGTAAATGTGCACAACAATGTGCCGTAAATTCATACATTTCTTCCTCGGTCTCTCCTACACTTAAACCTCCAATAGCATTGCCTACCGCATTTTTGGAACTAATATATTCACAAGAAGCTTTTCTTAAATCCTTATTTAAACCGCCCTGCACAATAGGGAATAAATTTTGTGTATGCCCATACAAGTCCGGCGTTTCGGCTAAACGATTAAAACATTTATCTAACCATACATGGGTTAAGTCCATGCTCTTTCTTACATACTCATAAGTACTAGGTATGGGTGGACATTCGTCAAATGCCATTATAATATCTCCACCAATGCTTCGTTGAATGTCCATTACTTTTTCAGGACTAAACAAATGTTTACTACCATCAATATGCGATTGAAAAACAACCCCCTCCGGTTTAATTTTTCGATTGTTGGCCAATGAAAAAACTTGATACCCCCCACTATCTGTTAAGATAGGTCGGTCCCATCCCATAAATTTATGAAGTCCGCCTGCTGCTTCTAAAATTTCGGTGCCAGGTCTTAGATAAAGATGGTAGGTATTACCCAATATAATTTGTGCTTGAATATCGGCCTTTAGTTGTTGTTGAGTAACCGCCTTAACGGAGCCAATGGTACCCACTGGCATAAAAATGGGTGTTTCAACAACCCCATGATCGGTGGTAATGGTTCCTGCGCGGGATGCACCCACCTTACTCTGATATGCTAATTCAAATGCTAATGCAGCCATGAGGCAAAGGTAAGGTCAAATAGTATTACTTTTGTACTATGATTACTAACCTACCCGTATCAAATATCCTGATAGGTGCATTTGCTTGCATAATAGCTATTCAGTTGTTTTACTATCTATTTTTTTTCCTAAGACTGGCCATTTATAAGAAGCCAAAAAAAGCAGTGAATGTAGAACACCCTATTTCGGTGGTGATTTGTGCACGTGACGAAGCCGAAAACCTAGCCAATTTTTTACCAGGTGTGTTGGTTCAACAATATAGTACCACCCATGAAATTGTTTTAGTAAACGATAATTCGGAAGACGAATCCAGGTATTTATTGGAAGAGTTTAGAAAGTCATTTAAAAACTTAAATATTGTTACCCTATCTCAGGACGCCAAAATGATTAATGGGAAAAAGTTTCCTTTGTCTATGGGTATTAAATCGGCTAAAAATGAAACCTTATTATTAACCGATGCAGACTGTGTGCCAGCAAGTGAAAACTGGATGCAATTAATGCAGGATGGCTATAACGATGATATTGAAATTGTATTAGGCTATGGTGCCTATAAAAAGAAGCCTGGTTTTTTAAATAAACTCATTCGATTTGAGACTTTTCAAACGGCTTTACAATATTTTTCCTATGCGCTAGCAGGCATGCCTTATATGGGGGTGGGTCGTAATTTATCTTATAAAAAAGAGGTATTTTTTAGAAACAAAGGTTTCTCCTCTATCAACCAAATGCCTAGTGGGGATGATGATTTATTTATTAATCAGGTAGCCCATAAAAAAAATACCGCCATTGTTATAGATAAAGATGCCCATACTTTGAGTGAACCTAAAACTAGCTTTAACGAATGGATGACGCAAAAATATAGACACTATACCACTAGTAAATATTATAAAACTCACCACGCTTTTTTATTAGCATTATATGCATTTAGTCAATTTTTAATATACCCTATTTTAATTACTGCTTTAGTTTTTACCAGGCAGTATATATTAATAGCAAGTATATGGGGAGCGCGCTTTTTGATTCAAGGGATTGTATTAAGAGTGACCATGAAAAAATTAAACGAATTGGATTTATGGCCATGGTATTTATTCTTTGATATCTGGTCTTTCTTTTATTATTTATTTACCTTGCCCAGCGTATGGAAAGCACCGAACAAAAATTGGAGTTAATTACCAAATACTTTGCCGATTTTACCCCTGGCCAATTAACACAATTGGCTGGATTAGAAGCGGCGTACACCGAATGGAATAGTCAAATAAATGTGATTTCCCGAAAGGACATTGATCAGCTTTATTTACACCATGTATTGCATTCATTAAGCATTGCAGCCATTGCAGAATGGGAAAAAGGCACTCAGGTGATTGACATAGGTTGCGGTGGCGGATTCCCCTGCGTACCCATGGCTATATTTTTTCCAGAAGTGCAATTCTTGGCAGTAGATAGTATTGCTAAGAAACTAAAAGTAGTGGATGCTGTTTGTGAAATGGTGGGTATTAAAAATATCAAAACACAACACACGCGCGTAGAAGAAATCAAAAATAAGAAATTTGATTACGCCATTAGCCGCGCCGTGGCGCCTTTAAAAGATTTATGGAAATGGGCCGGTCCAATCATAAATAAAAAACCGAACCAACCCAATGGACTCATTTGCTTAAAAGGTGGCGATTTGCATCAAGAAATTTTTGAAAGCGGGGTGCGTCCTAAAATGATGTCCATTTATGATATTTTCCAGGAGGAGTATTTTAAAGAGAAGTACATAATTCAAGTGAAGAAATAGATGAAAATTTTCATTTACTGCTCAACATTTAACGCTAAAAATAGAATTTGACATCTAAAATTGTGAACTCGCTTCGCTCAGACATGCACAATTTTTTAACGATGTAAAATTCTATTTTCTTAACGCTATGTTTCGAAGTTCATTCAAATTTTATCTATTTCTTCTGCTTATAAAGCAAACTTTTAATTAGGTATCTCTAATTTATTATTACTTCTATTTACATCTGGTAATCGATAGCTTGGATCAATTTCAATGGACTTTAATGCGCTTAATGGCTTCGTGGTTTCAAAAGTATAGGTAGGTTGTACCCATTTACATTCAGGATGCACTATTCTATTGCCATTGCCTTCTGCTACTTTATTCGCTAACATTAAATCCAATGGAATATAATGCAATTCACTACTTCCGTCCTTGTAGGTAATTAATACTTCCAATGGCGCAGGCATTTTTCCTAGGCGTTGCAAACTAATGATGGCTCCTGTTGGTGTAGCTTGAATATCATTTAAACCAAAATCAACGGTCTTGGTGCTGTTCACCCAATATTCTTTAAACCATTCTAATTGAATACCACTTGTTTTTTCTGCAACACGAATAAAATCATTTGCATTAGGATGTTTAAATTTCCAAGTGTTGTAGTAATTTATTAATACTTTATCGCGTACTGAATCTCCAATAATATACCCTAAGAAACCCAGGAAGGTTCCTCCTTTACTGTAAGCGGCACTACTGTAAGCATAATTGGTATTAAAATGATCCGAGTGCGTACTCATGGGTTCTTCTAAACCACTTTTTGCCAATCCTAAATAACCCATATAATTAGCAGCCTGCACCAAGGGTAATTGCGTCTTCGCTTTTTCACTATTTGCCATCATTTGTGCTTTTTCTCTTGCACTTATAAAGGGAGAATTAGGTCCAAAGGTTTGGTTGTATTCATAAGAAACTGCTTCTTCGGCATAACTCGTAAATCCTTCATCCATCCAAGGGAATAAACTTTCATTGGTTCCTAATATATGCTGATACCAACTATGCATCCACTCGTGAAACACCGTGCCTAAACCTGGCCCTTTTAACAAGGTTGCCATTGCATATTCCATTCCACCATCACCCCCTTGAATAAAAGAATATTGAGGGTAAGGATAGGCACCGAATTTCTTTTCCATAAAAGGCAACATTTTTTCAGCTGCCCATAAAACATTCGCCCATGCACTATCTGCTCTTGCATCCTTCTCCTTATAATATACATTAAGGGTTAAACCTTTTCTCACTTCTTTTGACAAGTGCTTAAATTTATTATCAGCAGCCCAAACAAAATCATGGATATTATTTCCTTTAAAGTTCCAAGCTTTTACACCTTGTGTATTGGCTGTTGCAGTTGGGTTTTGCAACACACCGGTTGCGGCCACCATATAGTTTTGATCTAATTGTAAAGTCACATCGTAGTTACCCCACACCCCATAAAATTCACGTGCTATATAAGGATTGGTGTTCCATCCTTGGTAATCATATTCTACCATTTTAGGATACCACTGGCTCATAGAATAGCGCACCCCTTCCGCATTATCTCTGCCCGATCTTCTAATTTGTTTTGGCACTTGCGCTTCAAAAACTAAAGAAATTTTAACAGAAGACTTTGGCAAAATCGCTTGCGATAATTGCACTTCCAAAATGGTTTCGTGTTCAATTAATTGTTGCACTTTACCATTAATGGTAATAGCACTTACTCTTTGATATCCAATTTCACTTGGACTTAATTTTTCGATTCTATCAGTCACACGCGCATCCCAATCCTTTACCGCATCCCCTCTGCGGTTGGTCATGGTATTTTTGCCTAATTCTCGGCTACGAATATCCATTACTGAGTTCGGCTGAAACGCATTCCAGTATAAATGGAAATATACTTTTGTTAAAGTGTCGTTACTATTGTTATCATACACAATCTCTTCGCTACCCTTCACCATATTGGTATTTACATCCAATGCAGCTTTAATATTGTAATTAATGTGTTGCTGCCAACGATCGGCTTGGGCATTTGAAAATAATACAGACATTACAAATAATGTCAACAAGGATGCTATTTTATTTAACATATATAATGGTTTAATGACCCTATTATAAGAATCAAATTAAAGTTTAAAACAAAACTAAATTTAAGATAAAAAGGGTAGCGAACCAACTAACTTTTATAATAGGATAAAACTGGAATGAATCTATTCCTTCCCTTCCACCACAATCACAATTTCCCCTTTTACCTGCTTGGCTGTATAATGAAGGATTAAATTATCCAAGGTATCGGTGGTATTTTCTTCAAACATTTTGGTAAGTTCTCGGCTCACTGCAGCTTTGCGATCTCCCCCAAAATAACTGGCAAATAATTCCAAGGTTTTGACCAACCGCATTGGGCTTTCATAAAAAATCATGGTACGCTCTTCATTCACCAAGGACTCCATTAAAGTTTTCTTTCCTTTCTTTAAAGGAATAAATCCTTCAAAAGTAAATCTGCTCGCAGGCAATCCACTATTGGTTAAAGCAGGTACAAATGCAGTGGCTCCTGGTAAACTGATAACTTCCACCCCCGCTGCTTTGCAAGCACGCACTAATAAAAAAGCAGGATCCGAAATGCCTGGACTTCCCGCATCGGTAATAATAGCAATATTTTTCCCAGCTAATAATTGTTGCACCAAATGATCCACTACCTTATGCTCATTGTGTTGATGATAAGGTGTTAATGGTTTTTGAATTTTATAGTGTTGTAATAATTTAGAAGAAGTGCGGGTGTCCTCACATAAAATAAAGTCCACCGCTTGTAGAACCTCCACTGCCCTAAAGGTAAAATCTTTCAAATTCCCAATTGGGGTAGGCACTAAATACAACATATCTTAAGGGTATGAATAAGCGTTTACGCTTTTACGAATTCAATTTCAAAATACTCCATTACTGCATTCGCTAATAATTGTTTACTAGCCTCTTCTGCCACTGCTCTTGCAGCAGCTTCGTCAGCAGCTTCAATTTGCAAAGTAATATGCTTACCTACTCTTACATCCTGCACACCATTCATTCCTAAATTGTGTAAGCCTCCTAAAACGGCTTTACCCTGAGGATCTAATAAATCTTTTAATGGCATTACTTTGATTTGAACTTGAAATAACATAGAATTTGTTTTCTTATTGAGTAATTTTTTTTTGGTAGAACAAAGATACTAAGCAATAGCCAATAAAGCCAAATGGAATGGCTAACCATCTGTAAAAAAAGGCCGTTACCAACACTTCTAGCACTACGAGTAATAATGGGAGGATTAATTGCTTCTTATTTCCAAGGCCTTTTAGCGCTAACATAGGAAGTTTCATCACCATTAAAAAGGAAACGAGTAAGATATAGGCATACCAGAAAAGTGGGCTTAATAGCATTTTAGATAATATTGGCGAAGGAGATTGCCAATAAATTAAAGGGAATGCCGCAGTGAGTAACCCAATCATAGGTATTGGCACTCCTTTGAAATAAGTAGTTTGTTCGGTATCAATGTTAAATCTGGCCAAACGGTAGGCGCCCGCCATTGGAATTATAAATGCGCCGAATAACCAAATAGAATTTTGTGATAAAGCATTTACATCGGTTGCTAATGACAATCTCAAAAACTGCAATACAATAAATGCAGGTGCCACGCCAAAACTTACCACATCGGCTAAAGAATCTAATTGCTTGCCCATGTCGGAGGACACTTTTAATATCCTTGCAGCAAAGCCATCAAAGAAATCCATCAAACCTGCTAAACCTATATATAAACTTGCATAAAATAATTTTGCTGGAATTTCAATAATTACACCCCCGGTATCATCCATTGAAAACATCGCACCCGCTTCAAATGCCGACATAATTGCCAAACATCCAAAAAACAAATTAAGCAGGGTTATTAAATTCGGGATTTGTTTTTTCATGTGTTATTTCTTGCGACGCATTAAAGCTTCAATTTCTTCTGCTTTGTTTGGAATATTTTTAAATAAATCCTGATTGCCTGTTTTCGTAATCCACACATTATTTTCGATACGAACACCCATCCCTTCTTCTTTTATATAAATACCAGGCTCCACTGTAAATACCATACCTGCTTCAATAGGAGCGGTCCTAGTACCTAAATCATGAACATCAATACCTAAGTGATGCGAAATACCATGGTATAAATATTTACGATACGCAGGATTGTTGGGGTCTTCGTTTTTAATATCTGTTTTATTTAACAATCCAATTTTCAAAAATTGTTTGGTGGCTTCTTCCCCAACTTTGTCGGTATACTTTACAATAGAAATACCTGGCTTTAAAATAGATTTTGCATAATCATGTAAATGCAAACAAGCATTGTACACTTCTTTTTGACGCTTGGTAAACTTACCATTGACAGGCACGGTTCTCGTGAGGTCGGCATTGTATCCGCCATAAGCCGCGCCAAAATCCATTAAGATTAATTCACCATCCTTGCACACATTGTTATTACTAACATAATGCAAGGTACGCGCATTGTCCCCACTTGCGATAATACTATGATACGCAACACCAGTAGCTCTCTGAGATAAAAATGAATGATAAATTTCAGCTTCTATTTCATATTCAAAAACACCTGGCTTAATAAATTGCAATAATCTTCTAAATGCCACTTCGGTAATATCAATAGCCTTTTGAATCACCACTACTTCTTCTTTTGTTTTAATACCGCGTAAATCTTTTAATATTTTAGCCGCACGTAAATATGAATGCAATGGATAACGCGATTTCATTTGGTCAATGAACCTATATTCTGCACTGCGCACTAAATTATTTTTACGGTCGTTCTCGTTGGAGTCTAAATAAATGGCATCCGCTAAATGAATCCATTGTTGTAACATACCATCCAACACATCCTCCCATACAATGGTAGTCATACCCGAAATGCTGGTTGCTTCATTGGCCCTAAAACGCTTCCCATCCCAGATTTCTTTTAATTCCTGTGGGCGCACCAGCACCAACACTTCTCTATACTTAGGATCGGGATTGTCTGGAAATAAAATAACCATGGTTCCCTCTTGTTCAATTCCCGACAACCAATATAAATCACTGTTTTGTACAAACCCATGTAATGCATCTCCATTGCTTGGAAACTCGTCATTGCTTACAAAAATAGCAATGCTGTTTTTTTGCATCTTGGATACAAAACGTTTTCTATTTTGAATAAATATTTTTGAATCTAATGGTAAATATTTCATGCGATTTAATTTGACTATGCCTGCAAGATACTTAAAAAAGTAGCTGATTTATGCAATCTTACCCCAGCCTATTTTGGTCTTTTGGGACTGTAAAAAAGCCCTTGTGGGCGCATTTTCGGGGGCAGATAGGTTTGAATCCTTTTCGCAAATGGCGTAGGCTTCATTTTTAGCCTCCTCTAAGGTTTGTCTATCATTAATAATATTAGCCAACCTAAAATTGAGTGCCCCACTTTGTCTGGTACCATCAATATCACCAGGACCTCTTAATTCTAAATCCTTTTCGGCAATCACAAAACCATCATTGGTGTCACACATA
This sequence comes from Bacteroidota bacterium, assembly GCA_947476145.1. Classification (GTDB taxonomy): domain Bacteria; phylum Bacteroidota; class Bacteroidia; order Chitinophagales; family Chitinophagaceae; genus Sediminibacterium. The sequence continues at coordinate 81,697 of CANJPH010000006.1, forward strand.
ATTTTTAATCTATTCTTTGCTTCCCTACTTGCTTTCACACTACTTAATAAAATACAATAACTCTGTTCCGAGCCTCTTCCCACACGGCCTCTTAATTGGTGCAATTGTGACAAACCAAATTTCTCTGCACTTTCTATCACCATCACACTTGCATTGGGCACATTCACCCCCACTTCAATCACGGTAGTACCCACTAATATTTGTGTATCGCCCGTAATGAATCTTTGCATATTGGTATTTTTCTCGATACTTTTTTGTTTGCCATGGACCATGCTAATTTTATACTTGGGTTCAGGGAAGAAACTTTTTACTTGCTCATAGCCTTGCATTAAATCCTCGTAACTCATTTTTTCACTCTCTTCAATTAAAGGATATACATAATAAGCTTGACGGCCTTTGGTAATTTCTGTTTTCACAAAATCCATCACACTCGCACGAGAAGTTTCATAACGGTGTACTGTTTTTATAGGCTGTCTTCCCGGTGGAAGTTCGTCCATGACACTGTAATCCAAATCACCAAAGGCAGTCATGGCAAGGGTTCTAGGAATAGGCGTTGCCGTCATCACCAATACATGCGGTGGTATTTTTGATTTTTTCCAGAGCTGCGCGCGTTGCGCCACACCAAATCGATGTTGCTCGTCGATTACGGCCAATCCTAAATTTTTAAATTGCACTACTTCTTCAATAATCGCATGCGTACCTACCACAAAATGAATGGTATCATCCATAAGTCCTTGTAAAATTCTTCTGCGTTCTGCGGTTTTGGTGCTACCCGTTAACAGGGCAACTTCTAATGGCATCTCCTTTAGTAGTTCACTCAAGCTCGCATAGTGTTGTTGTGCTAAAATTTCGGTAGGTGCCATCATACAACTTTGAAATCCATTGTCCGCCGCTATTAACATGGCCAGTAAAGCAATCATGGTTTTCCCACTTCCCACATCCCCTTGTAATAAACGATTCATTTGAAAACCGCGCGCCGTGTCCTGTCTAATTTCCTTAATTACGCGCTTTTGTGCTCCGGTTAATTCAAATGGTAAATGATTATTATAAAAAGTATTAAAATGGTCACCTACAATTTCAAATCTATGCCCTTTACTATTTTTATGCCTGTCTATTTTAATTAAATTCAAACGCACTTGCGCAATAAACAATTCTTCAAAAATCAATCGAGACAAGGCTTTCTGGTATTGCGCTTGTGAATTGGGATAGTGAATTTGCCGATACGCTTCCCATCTGCCCATCCTGTCTTTTAATAAATGTGCAGGTAAATTTTCAGGTAAATCTCTTTCACTAATTTGCTGAAATAATGTTTGCGTTAACTTACCTAGCTGCTTCCCATTTAATCCACGCGCTTTTAATTTTTCGGTGGAAGGATACACTGGTTCCAACAAAGATTTTTGACCAGCCGTTGCGGCTACATAAGGTTCCATCTCGGGATGTACAATTTGCGCGCGGCCATTAAAAAAACTAACCCTTCCAAAAACCAAATAAGCCTGTCCTTCTACGATACTCTTTTGCACCCAATTAATGCCCTGAAACCATGCCAATTCAATTTGACCGGTACTATCCTTTAACTGAGTTACCATTCTTTTGGAACGCTTTTCTCCAATAATATCTATCCCCTGAAGAACGCCTTTTACCTGCACAAAGTCCATTTCTGGGTTCACTTGACCAATGGGGGTCACTTGAGTCTTATCAATATGTCTGTGCGGAAAATGATGTAAAAGGTCGCCAAACGTATACAAATTCAGCTCTTTTTTAAGCATATCGGCCCTTAAAGGGCCTACCCCTTTTAGGTATTCGATGGGACTTTGTAAAAGCGTTGCTAGGCTCAAAATATTTTTTTTGAATTGGGTACAAATATCCCAAAAAGATAGCAAAAAATGGAGTCTTGTTTCATTATCTTCGCAAAGCTATGGAAAAGGAAATTGTATTGAGCGGAATCCGCCCTACGGGCTTCTTACATTTGGGAAACTATTTTGGTGCCATGCGCAATTATGTGCGTATGCAAGATGAGTACAATTGCTATTTTTTTGTAGCCAACTGGCATAGCCTTACCACCCACCCGGACACCAAAACTTTACAAGAAAGTGTTTTAAGAGTGGTTGCCGAAAATATTGCTTGTGGATTGGATCCTGAAAAAGTGTCCTTGTATGTGCAAAGTGATGTTCCTGAAATTGCAGAATTGTATTTGTATTTAAATATGCTAGCGTATAAAGGGGAGTTGGAAAAAACAACCAGTTTTAAAGATAAAGTACGCATGCAACCCGAAAATGTAAATGCAGGATTGTTAACCTACCCTGTTTTACAAGCGGCCGATATTTTAATTCATCGTGCGGTAAAAGTTCCTGTTGGGAAAGACCAGGAACAAAATTTAGAGATGGCGCGCAATTTTGCTGAACGTTTCAATCACCGCTATGGCGAAACCTTCCCTTTACCTTATGCCTTTAATTATAACAGTGAATTGGTGAAAATTATGGGATTGGATGGCAATGGAAAGATGAGCAAGAGTGAAAATCAAATGACTACTTTGTTTTTAGCAGACGAAGATGAAATGATTCGTAAAAAAGTAATGAAGGCCAAAACAGATCAAGGTCCATTGACACCAAATTCAGTGAAGCCTGATTATATTCAAAACTTATTTACCTTAATGGGCTTAGTGAGCACTGCCGATACCGTGAAAAAATTTGAAGACGATTTTAGCAACAGCACGGAAGGCAATTGCATTATTCGTTATGGTGATATGAAAAAACAATTAGCAGAAGATATGGTCAATTTTATAAACCCCATTCGTTCAAAAGCAGCCGATTTACAAAACAACAAAGAACTACTATTTAAAATTATTCATCAAGGAGCAGACAAAGCAAGAGCAAGCGCGTCTGCCACTTTAACCATTGTAAGAAATGCAGTGGGCATGAACTATTAATAAAACAACTTATTCAACTACACTTATAAGATTATGGCAAAAGCGACTAAAAAACCAAAACACGTAGCAATCGCTGGAAATATTGGCGCAGGTAAAACTACTTTAACCGAGATGTTAAGTAAGCATTATCGCTGGATTCCACAGTTTGAAGATGTGGATCACAACCCTTACTTGACGGACTTTTACGACGATATGCCACGTTGGAGTTTTAACCTGCAAATTTATTTCTTGCATGGTCGTTTAAACCAAATCTTAGAAATTCAAAGGGGTACAGAAACCATTATTCAAGACAGAACCATTTACGAAGATGCACATATTTTTGCACCTAACTTACATGAAATGGGACTGATGAGTAAGCGTGATTTTGATAACTATTTTGGATTTTTTAGCACCATCAAAAGTATGGTGCAACCTCCCGACTTATTAATTTATTTAAAAGCATCGGTTCCAACTTTAGTTTCACAAATTCAAAAAAGAGGAAGAGAATACGAGGAAAATATTCGTTTAGATTATTTGAAAAAACTAAATGAGTATTATAATAAATGGGTGGAAGGTTATAAAGAGGGCCCTATTTTAATCATTGACTGCGATAAAAATAAATTTGGCGAAAACGAAGAAGATTTTGGCGAAATTATTAATAAAGTGGATGGTATGTTGTATGGCCTTTTTTAGTTTTTTGATTTTAAATATTGATTGGAATGCATAAGATCACCCCTACTATTATTGAACAGTTTAAAAACATTGTGGGGGAAAGTTATTTATTGACCGATAGTGAGAGCATTGAAAAATATGGGAAAGACGAAACAGAAAATCTTTTTTATACCCCTGAGGTCATTGTAAAACCAAGAACTGCTCAAGAAATTTCCGATTTATTAAAAATTTGTAACCAGCATTTAATCCCTGTTACCCCCCGAGGTGGTGGAACTGGATTAACAGGCGGTGCCTTACCCCATTTTGGCGGCTTGGTAATTTCCATGGAACGATTTAACCAAATTTTAGAAATTGATGAAAGAAATTTACAAGTAACCACCGAACCCGGTGTGATTACCGAAGTTTTGCAGAATACCGTAAAAGAAAAAGGGTTGTTTTATCCTCCCGATCCTGCCAGTAAAGGCAGTTGTTTTATTGGCGGCAATATCTCTGAAAATTCTGGTGGCCCTAAAGCCGTGAAGTATGGTGTGGTGAAAGATTATGTGTTGAATTTAGAAGTTGTTTTACCTACGGGAGAAATTATTTGGACCGGTTCCAATGTTTTAAAAAATGCAACAGGTTATAATATCACACAACTAATTGTAGGAAGTGAAGGTACACTAGGCATTGTAACTAAAATTGTATTACGACTGATTCCACATCCAAAATTCGACTTATTACTGCTGGCCCCTTTCAATAGTCTTGAAAAAGCGAGTGAGGCGGTAAGTGCTATATTTAGAGCAGGCATTACACCTAGTGCCATGGAGTTAATGGAAATTGATGCTATCACACTTGCTACCAAAATGTTAGAAAGCACCGCTTTCCCTTTAACCGAAGGGTTAGCCGCACATTTGATTATTGAAGTTGATGGAAATAATATGGAGGTGCTTATGAACGAGATGGAAGCCATTTCCGAAGTATTAGCCAACTTCGAAGTGGGTGAATTGTATTTTGCTGATGATGCACAACAAAAAAATGAACTCTGGAAAATACGCCGAAAAGCAAATGAGGCGGCGGTTGCAGCAGGCTATACCATTGAAGAAGATACGGTGGTACCAAGAGCTGAATTACCTAAATTAATTAAAGGGGTAAAAGCCTTGGGAGCAACAAACGGCTTTAAAGTAGTATGCTATGGTCATGCTGGTGACGGCAACCTGCATATTAGAATAAACCACCCTACGATTAAAAAGAGTTTTGAAAGTGAGGAGATGAAATTAATATTAATCGAGTTATTCAAACTTGTTCATGCGCTTGGAGGAACCATTAGTGGAGAGCATGGCATTGGGCTGATACAAAAATCATTTATGCCAGTTATCTTTGATGCTATTTCTATGGATTTAATGCGCGGTATTAAAAAAACATTTGATCCCAATGGAATTTTAAATGCCGGAAAGATTTTTGATCAAAAAAATTAATAAGTATGATTAAAAAGTATGTTGTTTTATGTTTGTTGACATTTATTTATATTAGTTCCGTTGCTCAAAATACAACGGTGACGACACAAGCCATTTTGAATCCCCAACCGGTATTTTTTGGAGGAGGCATTGTTTTAGGTGGGGGCTCTGGCAGTTTCCAAATTGGGCTCAACCCCGAATTGGTGAAAAGCTATACCCAATATATTGATTTGGGGGTTGCATTTAATTTATACTATTCCTCCTTTAGGACGCCTGCTTCTATTTCAGGCGAACGTTATAAAAGTAATAACAGCCAAATTGGATTTGGAGGGTTTATGCGTGTTTGGCCCATTGAACAATTCTTTCTGCAAATTCAGCCAGAATATAATTGGACTTTTTCTAATGCAAAAAACTTTTCACAAGGCACTTCGGGTAGTTCAAATGTAAATGCACCTAGTGTTCTTGCGGGCATTGGCTATGGCAAAAGGAATGAAAGTGGATTTTCTTATTTCTCCGTGATGTATGATTTAGTGAACTCTAAACAATCCCCTTATAGAATGGGTCAATTGACAGCCCAACCAATTATAAGAGCAGGATTTGGAATACCTATTCACTTGCCAAAGACAAAGCGTTCTTAAAACTTAAGATAGAATCGCATTCAATTAATCGGGTTCTCCAAGACTCATACATAAAGCCTTGCGTATCCATGTTGTCCAATAATTGAATCATGGCATCATAATACCCATTCACATTAATAATGTACACTTTCTTGTTGTGGATTTTTAAATTGTTCCAAGTAAGCATTTCAAATAATTCATCTAAAGTGCCCATCCCTCCTGGCAAAATAATAGCAACATCACATTTTTCATACAATAACAGCTTTCTAGCATGCATAGATTCTGTAATAATGAGTTCAGTCAATCCTTCGTGATGCGCTTCCCATTCCAATAATAATTTTGGAATGATCCCAATTACTTTTCCCCCTGCTTGTAAACTGGCATTAGCGAGTGCACCCATGATACCCTTATTTCCTCCTCCATATACCAAAGTAATCCCGTTTTGGGCAAGTATTGCACCTAAATCTTCGGCAGCAGCCACATAAGCCAAATCATTGCCTGGCTTAGATCCACAAAAAACGGTAACTGCATGAATGTTCATTTTGTACATTTAAAATTGAAAGAGTCTCACAATTTAACTAAAAAATTGAAAGTTTGTTATTACTTTGCCATTACTAATTATTGAACCCATGAGTGCAGGTCTACTTTTCTTCTTTATCATTATCTACTTTGCCGTCCTTTTGGCGGTCGCAAAAATTACGGGCAAGAACAGTAACAATATGTCTTTTTTTATAGGCAATAAAAATAGCAATTGGATGTTGGTGGCATTTGGCATGATTGGCACATCCCTTAGTGGAGTGACCTTTGTGAGTGTACCAGGTGCCGTAGGAAAAGATGGATTTCATTATTTACAAATCACCATTGGCTATTTAATAGGTTATATAGCCATTGCCTATGTGTTATTGCCCATCTATTATAAAATGAACCTTACTTCCATATATAATTATTTGGAAACAAGATTGGGTTTTAACGCTTACAAAACAGGTGCCTCGTTCTTTGTTTTATCAAGAACATTAGGCGCAACTGCTAGATTATATTTAGTGGTAAAAATATTACAGGTATTTATTTTAGATAGCATGGGCGTGCCATTTTGGGGAACTACCCTAGTAATATTAGCCATGATATTATTGTATACCTACGAAGGGGGTGTAAAGACCATTGTGTACACAGATACTTTACAAACATCTGGCATGCTTTTGGGATTAATCATTTGCAGTATTTATATACTTTCTAATTTGCACTTTTCTGTAATGGATGGACTTCATGCCATGCAAGCAAAGGGGATTGCTACCGTGTTTAATACGGATGTAAATAGTAAAAGCTTCTTTTTAAAACAAATTATAGGGGGCGCATTTATTACCTTAACAATGACTGGATTAGACCAGGAAATGATGCAAAAAAATATTTCTGTAAAATCATTAAAGGATGCACAAAAAAATATGATTACGATTGGCTTTAGCATGTTATTCGTAATTATATTATTCTTATTCCTAGGTGGTTTATTAAACTTGTATGCAGTACAACAAAACGTCACTGCAGTAGGTGATGCTTTATTTCCTACTCTTGCTTTACAACATATGCCTCCTTATTTATCTATTATTTTTATACTAGCCCTAATATCGGCATTGTTCCCAAGTGCCGACGGCGCCATCACCGCGCTTACTTCTAGTTTTTGTATTGACCTTTTGGGAATGCAAAGGAACAAAGAATGGGATGAGGCTAAACAAAAGAAGATAAGACAAAGAGTTCACCTTGGTTTTGCATTTGTATTTTTATTGATAGTGATGGTTTTTAAATGGATTGACAACAAAAGTATTATTGACCTTATCTTAAAGGTTGCTTCCTATACCTACGGTCCTTTATTGGGCTTATTTGCCTTTGGCATTTTAACGAAAAGAAGCTTAAACAACAAATGGGTTGCCTTTATCTGTATTCTAGCTCCCATCCTTTGTTTTGTATTGGAGTACTACCAAAAGTATTTGCTGGGGGGATTCCAAATTGGGCAAGAATTGCTCATTATTAATGGACTTTTCACCTTTTTAGGATTATGGTTAATTTCTAGCCCGAATACAGAAAAAAAATAGACATTTGCAAATGGAATTTATCAATCCCATTGCCAATACTTACATTAATGATTATAGCCAGGCCACTCCTAGTTATTTAAAGCAGATGTATGAAGCTACCTTAACTTCCCATAAACATGGACACTTGCAAAGCAGTTGGCACCAGGGTGGATTTTTAAGTTTCATGAGCAAATTAATGCGCCCTTTATATATTTTAGAAATTGGCACTTTTACCGGATTTAGTACCCTATGTTTAGCGGAAGGATTAATTGAAAATGGCCAAATACATACTATCGAATTGAGAGCAGAAGATGCCAATACTGCAAGTGAATATTTTAAGCATAGCCCACATGCTGTTAAAATTAAAAGTCATATAGGTGATGCGAAAGAAATTATACCAACCCTTACCCCTATTTGGGATTTGGTATTTATAGATGCTGATAAAACCGGTTATATTGATTATTATAACTTAGTATTACCAAGGTTGGCAAAAAATGGACTTGTTATAGTAGACAATGTACTTTTCCATGGTGATGTATTAGAAGAAAATATTGCAGGAAAGAGTGCAAAAGCAATTCAAGCTTTTAATGAATATCTACAAAAGGATGACAACACTGAACATACGATATTAACCATAAGAGATGGGCTTACTTTAATAAGAAAAAAATAACATGAAGCAACCTATTTACATTTTCATCTTCCTTGCTTTCCCTTTTGGGCTTTTAGCACAATCGCAGGCAAAAGTGACCATCGACTATATTAATAAATATAAAGGGATTGCCATTAGCGAAATGAATAGAACCGGCATTCCTGCTTCTATCACCCTTGCACAAGCCATTGTGGAATCGGGCAGTGGTGAAAGCCTTTTAGCAAAAAAAGCCAATAACCATTTTGGAATCAAATGCAAGACTGAATGGACAGGCGAAAAAATGTATAAGGATGATGACATGAAGAATGAATGTTTTAGAGTGTATGGAAACGCAGATAGTTCATTTATTGACCATTCCAATTTTTTAAAATACCGCCCCTACTACGCCAGTTTATTTGAATTAGATCCAGTGGATGATACTGCTTGGGCTTATGGGTTAAAAAAAGCAGGCTATGCCACAGAGAAAGACTATCCTAATAGTTTATTACAAGTGATTGATATGTATGAACTATCGCAGTATAATTTTCCAGAATTAGTGGGAGAGGATTCCTTGGAGGAGGCAAATGCAATTAAAGCGGAAATGACAAAAGACACCCTGCAGAAGAAAACGACTTCAAATAAGGTAGTTCCAACTGCATTGAATACAGCAACTGCAGCCCTCATCACTACATCTAAAAATGATACTATAAATTCTGCACCTATTAAAGATACGGTGGTGAAAATTATTACGGTAAAAGATACGGTTATTAAAGTAGTGACGGTAAGGGACACCATTGTTAATATGGTTACTGTAAAAGATACCATTATTAAATTGGTGACCGTTAAAGACACTATCCAAAAAGCGATTACCATTAAACCTACAAAGGATACGACTGCAAAATCTACACCCCCTAAGGCTACTGTTATCAATTATCCTTTAAATCAGAAATTTAAAATCAACGGCGTTTCTGCTATCTGGGCGATGGCAGGCAGATCCTACATTGAAATTGCAAGCACCTATCACATCCCTCTTTATAGGCTCTATAAAAACAATGAAATAGAAGCCACTGACCTAGTTCAAAAAGATCAACTATTATTTTTAGGAGAAAAGAAAAAAGATAGTGATAAAAAAGTGCATGTTGCAAAAACCGGCGAAACCTTTTACGAGATCGCTCAAATGGAGGGGATTCAATTAAACGCTTTAAAGGCCTTTAATACAACTATTACAGAAGATAAAATTAAGGAAGGCGTAATCCTTTACTTATTTAATATGCCAAAAGATCCAATCGTTCCCCTACCAGCCGAAAAAACAAAAGCAAATAATAGTAGCGATAAAAAAGCTAGCGACATAACACCTAAAAAAAATAAATTTAAAATATTCTAGTATGTCAAACATCACAGTATTAGACAAGGAATTTGTGCCCTATATAAGTGAGCAAGAAATTCAAGAAAAAATTACGGCATTGGCCCAACAATTAAATAATGAATATACTGGCAAAAAGCCCATATTTCTTTCCATATTGAATGGTTCATTTTTATTCACTGCGGACTTGTTTAAACAAATCACCATTGAAGCCGAAGTGTGTTTTATTAAATTGGCCTCCTACAAAGGGACCAGTTCCTCAGGCAATGTGATTACCGCCATTGGTCTGGATGCGAATGTGAATGGAAGAGATATTATTATTGTAGAAGACATTATTGATACGGGTAAAACCTTACATCACTTTTTACCTCAATTAGAATCCAGCAATCCTAGCTCTATTAAAATTGCTGTTTTACTCAATAAAAAAGAAGCATTGGCCTACCCCGTTAAAATAGATTATGCTTGTTTTGATATCCCTAATAAATTTGTGGTGGGCTATGGCCTTGACTATGAAGGATTAGGACGCAATACCAAAGCCATTTATCAGTTAAAGTAATTGCATATTTTGAATGCCCATAAAAAAAGAGGAAATTTTAAGTTCCTCTTTTTTTATTATTTGAATGCATCTTTTACTTTTTCGTAAAAACTTTTTTCTCCCTTAGTAGTTTTAGGTTTAAAGTTTTCGCTTTCTTGCATTTTCTCTAATGCCGCTTTCTCTTCCTCACTTACTTGTTGTGGCGTCCATATGTTTACATGAATCAATTGATCTCCTTTTGCATACCCTTGTACTTCCGGGAAACCTTTTCCTTTTAACCTAAATATTTTACCGCTTTGTGTACCTGCTGGTATTTTTATTTTAGCACGGCCATCAATAGTAGGCACTTCTACATTGGTTCCAAAAATAGCGTCTGGAATAGTAATGTATAAATCGTATGCCACATTGAGTCCATCTCTATGCAATGCTTCATGCGCTTCTTCTTCAATCATGATAATTAAATCACCTGACATACCTCCACGCTCTCCTGCATTGCCTTTACCCGACATGCTTAATTGCATACCGTCCTGCACACCTGCAGGAATATCTATAGAGATGGTTTCTTCGCCATATGCGCGTCCCTCTCCCTTACAAGTTGTACATTTTGAAGTAACCGTTGTACCCTCTCCATTACAAGTGGGACAAGTATTTACCGTTTGCATTTGACCTAGAAAAGTGTTGGTTACTTTTCTTACTTGACCCTGACCATTACAAGTGGAACAGGTTTGTAAACTGTTTTTATCCTTTGCACCATTACCCCCACAAGTAGAACAAGCAACATGCTTTTTTACTTTTACTTGCTTGGTAACCCCATTGGCTATTTCTTCAAAATTTAATTTTAATTTAATTCTTAAATTACTTCCTCTTTGTCCCCTTGCTCTCGCTCCACCTCCACGTGATCTTCCACCTCCTCCAAAAAATCCTCCAAATCCTTCGTCTCCAAATATATCTCCAAACTGGCTGAAGATATCATTCATATCCATACCGCCTCCTTGGAAACCACCTCCACCGCCGCCAGTGCCAGGGCCAAAAGCTTGGTGTCCAAAACGATCATACTTTGCTTTCTTATCATTATCACTTAATACTTCATAAGCCTCGGCCGCTTCTTTAAATTTATCTTCCGCTGCTTTATCACCCGGATTTCTATCTGGATGAAATTGCATAGCTACTTTTCGGTACGATTTTTTTATCTCGTCCGTTGAAGCTGATTTAGTGACTCCTAATATTTCGTAATAATCTCTTTTAGCCATAATTTCTTTTTTATTTACCTACTACCACTTTGGCAAAACGAATAATTTTTTCATTCAAAGAATAACCTTTAGTTACTTCGTCAATTACTTTTCCTTTTTGTTTATTATCCGGTACAGGAACTTCTGTGATGGCTTCATGAAATTCAGCATCAAAATCCTTACCAATACTTTCCATAGCAGTTAATCCTTTTGCTTGCATGGTAGTACGAATTTTATTAAACACCAATTGAATACCTTCTTTCTGAACTGCAATATCATCGGAAGTGTTTAACTGCTTTTCGGCACGATCACAATCGTCTAAAACATCCAACAATGAAACAATAACGTCCTTGCCAGCTGTTTGAATTAACTCCATGCGTTCTTTGGCAGTTCTACGCTTAAAATTGTCAAATTCTGCCATTAAACGCAGGTATTTATCCTTTTGCTCTAATAAGTCTGCCTTGGTTTGGTCTAGCTCACTTAGGGGCTCATTTTCTACTTCTGGGGCATTTTCTGCTCCATTTTCAACGGTTTCCTCGGTAGCTGGATTATTGATCTCTTTTTCTTCCATAATTTCTTGTGTTAATACCTATTTCGAGCAAATATATTGCCAAAGGCCTAAAAGAGCAAAATTGACATTAATTAGGCCTAAAATGAACAAGTTGTCAGTCAATCCCTGCCTATCTTTGCCCTATGACAAAAGTGTATCTAAACCGAAAGATCAATCAAAGGATTGCGCTAGGGCATCCTTGGATTTACAATAACGAAGTTGACCGTATCGCCGGCCCCGTTGAACAGGGGGATATTGTGGAGGTTTATTACTTTGATGGCCAATTGGCTGGCCGAGGATATATTAACCCGGAATCACAAATTATTATACGTTTACTGACTCGTAAAAGGGAGGACATCACGGCAGCCTTCTTTCATCAAAAAATTCAGACCGCTTGGGATTACAGAAAACAATTAGGCTATACGGAAAACTGCCGACTGGTTTTTGGAGAAGCAGATGGACTACCCGCACTCATCATTGATAAATTTAACGACTACTTTGTAATACAAACGCTTTCCTATGGGATTGAGGTTTGGAAGGACGCCATTGTTGCAGCGTTAAAAACAATATTTAATCCAAAAGGTATTTACGAACGTAACGATGTGCCCGTTAGAGAATTAGAAGGACTGGCTCAACAAAAAGGTTTTTTAACCGATCCCTTCCCTACTGAAATTATCATCAATGAAAATGATTTACAATTTTATGTAAATATTGAAACAGGACAAAAGACAGGCTATTTTTTAGATCAACAAGATAATCGTCGTGCCATTAAAAATATTGTGAAGGGTGCCGATGTATTGGGTGCATTTACATACACGGGGACTTTTGAAATTCATGCAGCCCATTATGGAGCTAAATCAGTTTTTGGTATTGACATATCAGAATCGGCGGTTGCGCAAGCCAACAAAAATGCAGTTTTAAATAAATTGGATCATATTGTAAAGTTTGAAGCCATGAATGCATTTGATGTATTAAAAAATTGGGGCAAGCAGGGTAAAAAATATGACGTGGTCATGTTGGATCCCCCAGCCTTCACAAAGAGTAGAAATAATATTGACAAAGCCATCACAGGTTATAAAGAAATTAATTTACGCGGGATGCAACTTATTCGCAATGGTGGATTCTTGGTTAGCTCAAGTTGTACTAATCTTGTGAGCCCTGAATTATTTTTAGAAACCATTGAGATGGCTGCACATGATGCGAAGAAAAGGATTAGACAGGTCACCTACCAATCACAGTCCAGCGACCACCCTATTATTTGGGGTATGGAAAATACACACTACCTTAAATTTTTAATCGTAGAAGTTTGCGACAAGTGAATATGATAAAACTGTATTTTTGAAAATAAATAATTTTATCATTTATTCCTCTTTTTGATTTTTCTAATGATAAGCGTAAAATAAAGCACATAAAAAAGGAGCTAATGAAATTTAGCCCCTTTTTTTATTATTGTAATCTTGCATTAACAAGATTTCAAATTTCAGTTTAATGTATTCAAAACGTTTTGGATCGCTGCAAAATCAGGTAAGTCACCTGGTGTTGCACAAACTTCTTCATATTGTACTACCCCTTCCTTGTCAATTACAAAAGCAGCGCGCTTGCTTACTCCTTGCATTTCAAAAGCAGGGAATACTTCATATAATACATCAAATGAATTAGCTGCAGTTTTATTAAAGTCGCTTAATAAAGGAAAGTTTAATTTTTGCTCTTCCTTAAATTTGCCTAAAGTAAAAATAGAGTCAACCGAAACGCCTAAAACTTGCGCATTAGCGTTATTGTAAGTGCCTATATTGTCTCTAATACTACATAGCTCGGTAGTACATACTCCGGTAAATGCCAAAGGGAAAAATAAAACAACCACATTTTGTCCTTTGAAGTCTGCCAAAGAAGTGGCTTTCTTATCTGAATCAAACAAAGTGAATGCAGGGGCTGGTTTGCCAAGTAAATTACTCATATTTTTAATTTTTATTTAGGTACTTAATTAGAAGCCAAAAGTATAAATGTTTAGTGAAGGTTCATCCACTTTTTGAGCTTTATAAAGGGATTTTTTCTCTTTTCGAAAGTTCATTCACTGAATCCATCACAATCTTAAACTCAATTGGATGCATTTCCAAGTATTCCATTTGCTTGTAAAATTGAACCCTATCCACTTTATTAAAATCAAAGATTTTTTGATAGTATGCTACATTCTTATGTTGAATACTCCATGTAGTATCCGCTACTGAAACGCGTGTAAAATGTTCGTCTGCCTTCATTAATTGAAATACGACCACTTTCATTTTATCAATAGGTATACTATTGCCTTCCTTTGATTTTTCACCACAGGATATTAAAAGTACAGTCAACAATAAACAGGATATAAAAATTCTCATTCTATCTTTTCTTTATACTTATTTAAATTGGTTAAATCAATCACCGATAATGTATTCAACAACTGTTTTTTCATAGGTTTATTAGCGTTTTCAAAAATACCCATAATTTCAGTGTATTTACCCTGCATTAAAATAGGAACTACCATGGTATTGGTGTTGTCCTCTTGCACTTCTTGCATTGTCATTAAAGCATTTAAAACCATATCTCTGCCAATATCAAATTTGGCTGTCATTTGATCCAATCCCACTCGATAATAGGTATAAATTGCTTCATGGATTTTTTCCATTCCACTTTTTGTTAGATTGTCAATTAAGATAAATCTATTGCGTTGTCCATCAAATGACTTCCAGCCATTAATGCCCGAAGCTTCGGGCGCATTATAAACAATATTCAATGCTTTATTAAAATACGGAGCCCCTCCTTTTAAAGAAAAAGAATCGTAGTCTAATCCTAAAATGATGTTAATGTAATAGGCTATGGTGGCTGTTAAATTGGCCTCGAGAGGATCTGTACCTTGTACTTTGTTTTCATTAAATTCAATCGGCTGAGAAAGCTGATATTTAAAAGTAAAATTGGGGTCTTGCATATTTAATACTGGCGTCGTATAATTGGCATTAAAAACTGGCCTACTAGAAATGATACTTAATTTAGCATCATATACACCTGGCGACAAGACCGACTCGATAGTAATAAAGAAACTGCATTCAATTTTTTCTTCATTTCCAAACGCATCCAAAGCCCATTTTCGTTGATTGATAAAATCCCTTAACTGCGATTGTAATTGTATAAAAATTTTAGGATCTACCTGATTGTCCACCTTATTACTTTGAATGGTCACCGTAGCAGATAGCTCCTGCGCCAAAATAAAATTGGGACTTAACACTAACAATAAAATGATGAAAAGATAGTAGCGGCGCATTATACAATATTATGAGTACCCTAAAATACAAAAACGTCCTGATACCTTAAAGATTTCAGGACGTTTTCAATAAGATCTTAATTTATTAACGATAAAGATCAGACTCTTCCTTCGTTCTATGATATATTTTATCTTCAATAAATTCAGCAGTTGCTAAAATTGCAGGATTAGGCATACGCTCATAAGCCTTAGAGATTTCAATTTGCTCTTTATTCTCATGAATTTCTTCTAAGCTATCGGTATGACTCGCAAACTCTTCTAATTTTGAATGCAATTCCTCTCTAATAGAGATATTGATTTGATTCGCTCTCTTAGAAATGATTGAAATAGATTCATATAAATTTCCAGTTTTAGCTTTTAATGCTTTTAAACTTTTAGTCTCGATAACAGCAGGTGTATTTGCACCCATGTGTCTTCTTAATTTACTCATTTCTTGTTATTTAAAAAATTATCAGTTAGTTGTTTTATTTTTTTTGCTTCAGGCAATAAAGGGCTATCGCTAAAACGATCTACAAAATCATTATACTCTGTCGTCACTTTTTCAAAACGCTCTTTTTGTTTATCCTCAAAACTGTTCACTGCAAATTTGTAATAGGCTTTCACCGTTAATAATTTGTATTGATCCGATTTTTTAGAATCTGGATAGTTGTCGGACAATAAACCATAAGATATAGCAGCAGCACGATATAAAGCAAGGTTATCGTACAATGTAGCTGTTTTAAAATCTTTCAATTCCAATTTTTCACGACAAGCATCTATCACTTCCGTTGCCTCTTTAACTCTTGGGCTGGTTGGATGCGCGTCAATAAAAACTTGCATTGTTAAAATTGTCCTATTGGTTGTGGTTTGATCTAATTCCGCTTTTGGTGAACGTTTATAATACGTTAGCGCTCTTAAATATTCCACTTCTTCTGTTTTTGGACTATTAGGAAAATACTCAACAAATGTTTTAAATAAGTTTTCTGCATTTTCATAATCCTTATCATAGTAATACGAATTGGCAAACTTCACGTACAATTCCTCGTACCTTGGCGTTCCTTTTACAAATGGCATTACGTTCTCAAAGAGCTGTTGTGCGTTTCTGTATTTTTTAGCTCCAAAGTATTGCTCCGCCATTTTAACTTTATAATCTATGTCCTTGTTCTTTAAAATTTTTTGAAATTTTGAAGTACAAGAAGATAAACCAAATATTACAATAAGGGCTACAATGATTCTATTCATACAGGGTGGCAAAATTAACTAATAATCCTCAATTTAGGGCTAAAAAGATTGCCAATAAAGCCTTGGACGTTAAGAATTTACTAAAATAGCGCTGATTACCAGTAATTTAGGAAAATTGACCTCTAATACAAACAAAAGCCCTGCTATTGCGGGGCTTAAAATCATAAAAGTTTGTTTTTGAACCTTTATATTTTATTAAAGGTGAGGAAAACAAAAGCCCCGCGAAAGCGGGGCTTTTGAAGTAATTAAGACCTTATATAACGGAGCCTGGTGGATTATTATCCTTCCTTGCCCTCGTCTAATTTAGCTTTGATTTCTGCTAAAGCGCCTAAATCACCCAAAGTAGATTTTTCTACTTTCGCTTGGATGGTTTTAACTGCTTTCTTAGTCTTGTCAGTCTCTACTTTAGCTTCTTTCTTAGCCGCTTCTTTTTCTTCTACGATGTTTTGTTCCCAAATTCTTGCATGAGAAACTACAATTCTCTTTTCATTGCGATCGAATTCAATCACCATGAATTGAGCAGTTTCTTCTGCTTGAACTTGCTTACCATCTTCTTTTGCAAGGTGACGGTTAGGCGCAAAACCTTCTAAGCCATGTGGCATTTGTACAATAGCACCTTTATCGTCCTTACGAACAATGGTACCATCATGAATAGATCCGATTGCAAAAGTTGCTTCTAATGCATTCCAAGGATCTTCTTCTAATTGCTTATGACCTAATTGTAATTTTCTATTTTCTTTGTCAATGTTCAAGATAATGATGTCGATAGACTCAGCAACTTTCACATACTCAGAAGGGTGATTGAAACGCTTCAACCAGCTTAAGTCGCTGATGTGAATCATTCCACCAATACCTGATTCCAATTCAACAAACACACCATAAGGAGTAATGTTTTTAACTAAACCTTTATGCTTGCTGTTTTCAGGGAATTTATTTTCGATAGCACTCCAAGGATCTTGTGTCATTTGTTTAATGCTCAAGCTCATCTTACGTGCATCTTTATCTAATGTTACCACCTTCGCTTCATGCTCGTCTCCTAATTTGAAGAATTCTTTTGCGTTGATTGGTGTGTTTGCCCATGTGATTTCAGATACGTGCACTAAACCTTCAACACCTGGTTGAATTTCTAAGAACGCACCGTAATCTTCAATGTTCACTACTTTACCTTTTACAACACTACCTTCTGATAAGTCAACTGGTAGTACATCCCAAGGATGTGGAGTTAATTGTTTTAAACCTAAGCTGATACGTTTTTTATCATCATCAAAGTCTAATACAACCACTTGAATCTTTTGATCCATCTTAACCACTTCACTTGGATGAGAAATTCTACCCCAAGAGATATCCGTGATATATAATAAACCATCTAATCCACCTAAGTCCATGAAGGCTCCGAAGTCAGTGATGTTTTTAACAACACCTTCTAACACTTGACCTTTCTCTAACTTACTCATGATCTCTGCACGTTGTGCTTCGATATCACTTTCGATTAATGCTTTATGTGATACAACGGCATTCTTAATTGTTTCGTTAATCTTAACAACTTTGAACTCCATTGTTTTACCTACGAATTGATCATAATCTGTAACTGGCTTCACGTCAATTTGAGAACCTGGTAAGAATGTTTCCATACCAAATACATCAACGATTAAACCACCTTTTGTTTTGCTTGTAACTAAACCAGTAACTACTTCACCAGTTTTATGCACTTCCATAATTCTTTCCCAAGCACGGTAAATACGAGCAGACTTGCGGCTTAAGTGAAGATTACCATCGCGGTCTTCTTTTTCTACTACCATTACTTCTACAGTATCACCCGTTTTAACACCATTGGTGTCACGGAATTCATTCAACGAAACTAAACCATCACTTTTAAAACCAATGTTTACTACAACATCTGTTTTAGTTAAAGCAACGACTAAACCGTTCATGATTTCTCCGTCAGAAATTTGTACGAATGTTTCATCATACACTTTGTCATACTTTACTCTTTCAGCTTCAGCATAATGACTCACATTACGTTTGTCTACGCTCCAGTCGAAATCGTCGTGTGCAGTTTCTACAACTACCACTTCAGGTGCTTTTGTTGTCGCAGTTGCTTCGGTAGCTGTGGCGCCATCGAATTCCTGTGCGTCTGCGTTTAGGTTTTTTGAAAATAATTTCATAATAAATCCGGCGTTTTTAAACCGGACGGCAAAGGTATTAAAATAAGCCAAAAAAAGCTCGAATTTGAGCTAAAAATTTGATCGATTGAATTATCTAACTAACTGATTTTCAATTAAAAAATTGCGGAAAAGCGGATACATTGGATGAAGCTAGATGAGTAGGGCTAAATTTGCCCCATATGTAGCGCGGCAAGCCAACCGCTGGTCCAAGCATGTTGAAAATTAAATCCACCAGTAATGCCATCCACGTCCATCATTTCGCCGGCAAAATGTAGCCCAGGGACCAATTTACTTTCCATCGTTTGAGCATCAATATCTTTTAAATCCACTCCACCACAAGTCACAAATTCTTCTTTATAGGTGGTCTTCCCTTTGATGTCTAATGTAGTTCGTGTTAACAGTTGTATGAGCGTATGTTGATTTGCACTTTTCAAGTCGGCCCATTTTGTATTTGATACGATGCCTGCTTCTTGTAATAAAAAATGCCATAGTCGTTGCGGTAAATCAAATGGATTTTTTGAACCCATTTCTCTTTTACCAAAATCCATTCTAAAATTAATCCATTCCATTTTTAAAGTGGACTCATTAAAACTGGGTGTCCAATTAATAACAATCGCACCTTCGTAATTGGATGCTGCCATATCCCTTGCACACCAAGCGGATAATTTTATGGCAGCGGGTCCACTAATACCCCAATGCGTTATAAGCAAAGGGCCTGTTTCTATATTTTTATTTCCCTTCCATTGAATACTTGCTTTGTCCACCGCGACACCCATTAAAGTGGTGATTTTTTTATCCACTGTATTAAAAGTAAATAAAGAAGGAACGGGCTCTATAATGGTATGTCCAAAATTGGTTACCCATTTAAGTTTATTAGATGGGTCTGATTTTAACATGCCTCCTGTTGCTAAACAAATAGCGTCAGCTTGCATCGCTTCCCTACCTTGTAATTGAATAGTGAAAGCCTTTTGCTTTTTATTTGCTGTGATTGTTTTTTCATCGGCAATGTTGGCCATATTATTATTGTGCACAACGTCCACTACTTCATATTGTGTTAATACTTGAATTTTATATTGGTGTGCTTTTCTAAAAAAACAATCTATAATGGTATCGGAACTATTGGTAGTGGGAAACATACGTCCATCTTTTTCGGTATGCAATGTCACCCCATTTTTTGCAAACCATTCAATGGTATTTTTAGTGGCAAACTGATAAAACGATTTCTTTAAAAATCGATCCCCACGTGGATACTTTTTTAATAACAATGCTACATCAGGACATGCATGAGTTACATTACAACGGCCACCGCCACTTACTTTTACTTTTGATAAAAGCTTATTGGTTTTTTCTAAAATAATAATTTCCCAATGAGGATGTAATTCCGCAACTTGTATTGCACAGAAAAAACCCGCAGCACCCCCTCCCACTACGACTATTTTTTTTGTTTCCATACTTTCAAAATTTCGGATGACGCTTTATGCAATACTACCTTGTGATTTGGAATGGTATACTAGTAATAAGAACTATTCAAATTAATATTTGCTTTCTCGGCTGCTTCAATAATAGAAAAGTCGGATAAAATCAATGCCTTGCCTGCTTTCACACAAACGTCATGTTCAAAATGCACGGATACTTTTCCATCCTGAGTTTTAACTGTCCAACCATCTTCTTCGGTAAATACTTTATGCGTGCCCATATTAATCATGGGCTCAATAGCCAATACTAAATTTTCTTTCATTTTTAAACCTGTCCCACGTTTCCCGTAGTTAGGCACCTGCGGATCCTCATGTAATGCTGTTCCCAATCCATGTCCTACTAACTCTCTCACTACTCCATACCCATGTCTCTCGGTATACTCTTGAATGGCAAAACCAATGTCTCCCACTCTATTATTTACAATCGCTTTTTCAATGCCTTTATACAAGGACTCCTTAGTCACTTTTACCAATTCAATGGCTGCCGGATCGGCTTCGCCTAAAATAAATGTATACGCATGATCCCCATGCCATCCATTTAGGATCACACCAAAATCAATAGATACAATATCACCGTCTTTTAATGGGGTTGCGTTCGGAAAACCATGCACCACTATATCATTCACCGATGCACATATATTATGCGGATACCCGTGGTAATTATAAAATGAAAGGGTCCCTTTATGATCCTTTGCAAATTGCATACACAATTGATCAATGTCTAAGGTGGTCATACCCGGTTTTAAAACCTTAGCCACTTCGGTTAATGTTTTACTTACCAGCATAGCCGCTTCTTTCATGAAGCCTACTTGTTCCTCTGTTTTTGTATAAATCATATGCACCCTTTTCTAAAAAAACAAACCTGCCTTTATGGGACAGGTTTGTAAATATAATTCATTTGAAAAATTAAATAGCTGATTCTACAACGCCACTTCTTCCTTGCACTCGACCAGTACTCATTAATCCATCATATTGACGCATTAATAAATAGGTTTCAATTTGTTGTAAAGTATCTAAAATTACACCTACCATAATTAACAATGAAGTTCCGCCAAAGAAAGTGCTAAATCCTTGTGTTACACTTAGTCTTTGCGCAAAACCAGGTAAGATACCCACCAATGCTAATAAAATAGCGCCTGGTAAAGTAATTCTGTCCATGATGGCACCAATATAATCCGTAGTAGGTTGACCAGGCTTCACACCAGGAACAAAACCATTGTTACGTTTAAGGTCTTCAGAAATTTGCTTAGGATTAAAAATTAATGCAGTGTATAAGAAGGTGAAACCTATTACCATTATGGAATAGATTAACATGTACCAAGCGTTACTATGGTCACTGAAAATTCTAATAATGCCTTGTGAAGATTCCATATTCGTAAAGGAAACTAAAGTAGGTAAGAACATAATAGCTTGCGCAAAAATGATTGGCATTACACCCGCACTATTTACCTTGACAGGTAAAAACTGACGTGCACCACCCACTTGAGCACCACCAATAACTTGTTTAGCATAGGTTACTGGGATCTTGCGAACACCTTGAACCAATACAATTAAGCCCATGATAATCGTTACCAATACCGCTATCTCAATTAAGAATATTAATAAACCGCCGCCGCCTTTTTGACTTTTTGAACCGAATTCTAAAATTAAAGACTGCGGTAAACGCGCTAAGATACCCACCATGATTATGATAGAAGTACCGTTACCTAAACCTTTGTCTTGAATTTTTTCACCCAACCACATTACAAATAAAGTACCCGCGGTTAAAGTAACTACAGTAGTTAACCAGAAATAAGGTTGGAATTCCTTAATCAAAGAACCAGCATAAGTTGGGCTATTTAAATAAGCAACATAAGCACCTGCTTGGAACGCAGTTACAATTACTGTTAAATAACGTGTCCATTGATTAATTTTATTACGACCACTCTCTCCTTCCTTTTGAACCTTTTGTAATTGAGGAACCAAGATGGTCATCAATTGCATAAAGATAGATGCAGAAATATATGGCATAATACCTAATGCCAAAACAGATGCTTGTGAAAAAGCACCCCCTGCGAACATATCAAAAATACCCAATAATCCTTTACCTGTTTGACCAGAGCTAATGGCTTTTTCTAAGCCAATGCGGTCAATACCTGGTAAAGTAATTTGAGTACCTAATCTATAAGTTAATACAAGCGCTAACGTAACTAAGATTTTACTCTTAAGCTCGTCGATAGCCCAAATATTTTTAAAAGTATGTATTAATTTTTTCATCAGAATTTAGTTAAAGTACAGTAGCGATTTAATATAGAAAGACGCATTTTTTACACATCTCAATATACAAATAATTTATTAGATAATTTCAATAGTACCACCAGCTGCAACAATTGCATCCTGTGCTTTCTTACTTGCCTTGTTTACTCTAAAATTGATCTTTGCTTTTAATTCGCCAGTTGCCAAAATCTTCACTAAGTCAGTGCGTTGGATCAAACTGTTCATGTATAAATTCTCTGGAGTAATTTCCGTAAAGCCGTACTTTTCAATTAACTGGTCTAATTGACCTAAATTGAATACAACGTACTCAACACGGTTAATGTTCTTAAATCCACGCTTAGGAACACGACGTTGAATTGGCATTTGACCACCTTCATGCGCCATTTTACTTTTGTAACCAGCACGAGACTGACCACCTTTGTTACCTTTTGTAGAAGTACCACCTTTACCAGATGCTTCTCCTCTACCAATTCTGATTGCTTTGTGAATTGAACCTGCTGCAGGTTGTAAATTGTGTAATTTCATTTTTTTGATTTTTACTTGCGGGGAATCTCCCCTCGCTTTAATTAATGCAGAAAGAAAGCAATTAAGCTACTTCTTCCACTTTTACTAAGTGTGCTACTTTATTAATCATACCCAAAATTTGTGGAGTTGCCTCTACTTCTTTTGTAGCATTAATTTTTCTCAAACCCAATGCAATCAAAGTTTGTTTTTGACGCTCAGATCTGTCGATTCCGCTTTTCACTTGAGTAATTTTTACTTTTTTCATCTTAGAATTATTTTATAGAAGTAGTGTTGAACTACCCGTTAAATACTTTTGATAATTTGATGTTCCTTGTTTTTGCAACTTGAATGGGCTCACGTAATAAACCTAAAGCTTTGATCGTTGCTTTTACCACGTTGTGTGGGTTCGCAGAACCTAAGCTTTTAGCCAATACGTCGGTAATGCCAGCGCTCTCTAATACAGCACGCATGCTACCACCCGCAATTACACCGGCTCCGTGTGCAGCTGGCTTAATTAAAACCTTTGCAGCACCTGATTTACCTAATTGATCGTGTGGAATCGTTCCGTGCATAATTGGCACTTTTACTAAATTCTTCTTAGCATCTTCGATACCTTTTGTAATAGCTTCTTGTACTTCTTTGGCTTTACCTAATCCTTGACCGACAACGCCATTTTCATTACCTACTACTACTAAAGCTGAGAAGCTAAAAGTACGACCACCTTTTGTTGTTTTAACTACACGGTTGATAGAAACTACTTTTTCTTTTAGTTCTACTTCACCTGCTGCTTTAACCTTATTTACGTTTACTTTAGACATGATTTTCTATTAGTATTTTTTTGCGAATTAAAATTGAAGTCCCCCTTCTCTTGCGCCTTCAGCAACTGCCTTGATTCTACCATGGTATAAGTTACCACCTCTGTCAAATACACATGTTGTGATTGATAATGCGGCTGCTTTTTTTGCGATAGATTGACCAGCTAATTTAGCTTTTTCAATTTTCACTACTTTTTGAGCTGCGATATCTTTTTCAGCTGAAGAAGAAGCTGCTAAGGTTACCCCATTAACATCATCTACCAATTGACAATAGATTTCTGCATTACTTCTAAATACAGATAAACGAGGTTTACTCGCAGTACCTTGTACTTTCTTGCGAATTCTGTATCTGATTTTTTGTCTTTGAGCTAATTTACTCATATTCTTTATTTTTTAAGTCTGCGATGCTGCCGCAAACCTGTTTTTTTAATTTTTATTATTTACCTGCTGCTTTACCTGCTTTTCTTCTTACTACTTCGTCAGAATATCTCACACCTTTTCCTTTGTATGGTTCTGGCTTACGTAAGCTTCTTAATTTAGCGGCAACAGCACCAATTAATTGTTTGTCACTACCTTCTAAGAAAATTTTAGGATTTTGACCTTTTTCGGTAGTAGTAGCTACTTTCAATTCAGTTGGCACTTGAAAAATAATGTTGTGAGAATATCCTAAAGCTAAATCCAAAACATTGCCTTGGTTTGAAGCTTTAAAACCCACACCCACTAATTCTAATTCTTTTTTATAACCTTCAGTTACACCCTTCACTAAATTAGAAATCAAAGAACGGTATAAACCGTGCATTGCTCTGTGACGAATTTGTTCTGTAGGACGCTTAACAGTTAACTCAGTTTCAGAAATCTCGATTGTAATATCGCGATCAATTTCTTGAGATAATTCTCCTTTAGGTCCTTTAACAGTAACGATAGCATCTTTAAAAGTAATGGTTACTCCTTTTGGGATGCTTACTGGTTTATTTCCGATACGTGACATAGTCGCTTTTTTTTATTTGTTCACTTAGTAGTTTTCAGCCCCGACTAAAAGGCTTAAATGCATACTAAGCATTAAAGAAATTATTTTTTGTTGTATACTACCTCACTAAGAGATCGCACACAAAACCTCACCACCAACATTGTTGGCTTTTGCTTGCTTATCAGTCAATACACCCTTAGATGTAGATAAGATAGCGATACCTAAACCATTGCTTACTCTTTTGATTTCAGCTGGCTTAGCATATTGACGTAAACCCGGACGGCTAATACGCTCTAAAGAACGAATTGCTGGTTGTTTAGTGTTTACATCATACTTTAACGCGATTTTGATTAAACCTTGTTTAGTATCTTCTTCGAATTTGTATTTTAAAATGTAACCTTGTTCGTACAAGATTTCAGTAATACGCTTCTTTAAGTTAGACGCAGGAATTTCAACGATTCTATGTTGTGCCATTTGGGCGTTACGAATTCTCGTTAAGTAGTCTGCTATTGGATCTGTTACCATATTAGTATTTTAAATCAGTTCTAAATTTTGTTTTGTTTCAGTATTCAATCTTTTTGATTGAACTTAAATCAATGTGCTTGATGGTTTTGCATTTTAAATGCTACTACCAGCTTGCCTTTTTTACACCTGGGATCAATCCGTTCAAAGCCATGTCACGGAAGATATTTCTTGATACACCAAAGTATCTCATATATCCTTTTGGACGGCCTGTTAATTGACAACGATTGTGCAAACGTACAGGTGATGCATTTTTAGGTAATTTGTCTAAACCTGCATAATCTCCTGCAGCTTTTAAAGCAGCGCGTTTTTCAGCATATTGTTTTACTGTTGCTTCACGCTTTCTTTGTCTCGCTTTAACCGATTCTCTAGCCATAATTATTAATTAATTAGTTATTGTCTTTTTTGATATTTTTAAACGGCATGCCTAACTCTTTTAAAAGTTCGTATGCTTCTTCATTAGATTGTGCTGAAGTCACAAAAGTGATATCCAATCCAGTGATTTTGTTTACTTTATCGATGTCGATTTCTGGGAAGATGATTTGCTCAGTTACGCCTAATGTGTAGTTTCCACGACCATCGAAAGCCTTATCGCTAATGCCTTTGAAGTCACGTACACGTGGTAGCGCAACAGATACTAAACGATCTAAGAATTCGAACATTTTTTCTCCTCTTAAAGTTACGCGCGCACCAATTGGCATACCCTTACGTAATTTAAAGTTGGAAATATCCTTCTTAGATAAAGTTGGTACTGCTTTTTGACCAGTAATGGTAGTTAACTCATCGATAGCGATGTCCACTAATTTCTTGTCATTTACTGCGCCATTTACACCACGGTTGATGCAAATTTTTTCCAACTTTGGAGTTTGCATTACAGACTTGTAACCAAACTTTTTAGATAAAGCAGGTATCACTTCTTTAGTGTACTTGTCTGCTAATCTTGGAGTGTATTTTACGGTACTCATTATTTAATTACCTCCCCTGATTTTTTAGAAATTCTTACTAATTTACCTGTCTCTCTCGAACGCTTTACTTTTGTTGGAGCGCTAGTTTTAGCATCCCATAACATGATATTACTAATGTTAATAGAAGCTTCTACTTTTACGATACCACCTTTTGTATTTGATGCCGATGGTTTAGTGTGTTTTGTTGCGATGGCTACACCTTCAACAATGACACGACCTTTTTCAACGTCAACTTCCAATACGGTGCGAGGCTTTTTCAAGTCCTTGTCATCTCCGGAAATAACTACAACGCTATCACCTTTCTTGATGCTGTATTTGGGTTTGAATCTGTTACTCATAACTTATATTTATTTTTATAACACTTCTGGTGCTAATGAAACAATTTTCATGTATCCTTTATCACGCAACTCACGAGCAACTGGTCCAAAGATACGTGTACCTCTAGGCTCTTCTGAAGCGTTTAACAATACTACTGCGTTGTCATCAAAACGGATATAAGACCCGTCTTTTCTGCGCAATTTATTTTTTGTACGAACGATAACCGCTTTAGACACCGTACCTTTTTTGATACCGCCTGCTGGGATCGCATCTTTAACTGTAACAACAATCGTATCACCGATTTTTGCGAAGTCTTGACCGCTATTTCCTAATACTTTGATACAAAGTACTTCTTTAGCGCCGCTATTATCAGCTACATTGAGCCTACTTTCTTGCTGAATCATTTTATTTAGCTTTTAGCTTTTATTCCTTGTTCTTTCGAACTCGGGTTGATTGATTACTTAGTTCTTTATAGTATAATTTGTGAAATGCTTATTTAGCTTTTTCAACAACCTCTACTAATCTCCAACGTTTTGTTTTACTTAATGGACGTGTCTCCATGATTTTTACAACGTCACCAATACCACATTCTGATTTCTCATCATGCGCGTGGAACTTAGTTGTTTTTTTCACGAACTTTCCATACATCGGGTGCTTTACTTTTCTTTCGACAGCAACAGTAATGGTCTTATCCATTTTGTCGCTAGTTACCACTCCGATTCTTGTTTTACGTAAATTTCTTACTACCATTGTCATTATTTTTTTGTTGGCTAATTAATTTAATAATTAGATGCCTAACTCTTTTTTCTTTAATTCCGTTTTTAAACGGGCAATGTCTTTACGAAGTCCGCGAATGCTCATTGGATTCTCTAAAGGAGAAATAGCATGAGCGAACTCTAGTTTCTTAAGTCTTAATTGATCTTCGTCAATACGTGCTTTTAAATCCATCACGCTTGCGTCTTTTAAGCCTTTATTAAAATCATATGTCTTGGTTGCCATAGCAAATACTTTTTTTTTATAATTACAAGTCTCTTCTTGTAACGAACTTAGTTTTGATTGGTAATTTTTGAGCAGCTAATCCCATTGCTTCTTTTGCAACTTCTGCAGAAACACCGTCGATCTCAAAAATGATACGACCTGGTTCCACTACAGCAGCCCAATACTCAGGGTTACCTTTACCTTTACCCATTCTCACCTCTGCAGGCTTATGCGTAATAATTTTATCTGGGAAAACACGAATCCAAACATTTCCTTCTCTTTTCATTGCACGTGTCATTGCTTGACGAGCAGACTCAATTTGTCTACTTGTTAACCAGATTGGGTCTAATGATTTCAATGCAA
>CANJPH010000007.1 GCA_947476145.1 Bacteroidota bacterium
GCAAATTTTGGAATTGGCTAAACATCAAATAATGGATAGTAAAATGAGCGCCTATACGGTGGCTAAGAATTTTCAGCAAAGCACGAACCCATGCGAGAAAGTGGAATATAAAATTTTCACGCCCCAAACTTTATTCTAGCGCTTTAATTATTAATCTCCTAATTATACAATTTCCACTGTCTCATGCATTTCTGGCGCGATTACATCTTTAAAACCTTATTTGCGTAATCTTTCCGCAAAATGATCCTGCACTTCGGCTTCACCATGCACTACAAAAATTTGCTTTACTAAATCGGGGCTTTGGCAGTTATTCAAGTAAGATGAATTATATGAAAGTAGGGAATATGGTATTCTTTTCTGGAAATATTGGTTTAGTTTCAAGTTCACAAGGCAGTATATCTAGTGTTGATATTCCCTTACCTATAACCTCTTCAATTACAAATTCAATGGACGCCGTTGGCGTAATTACTTCAACTGTTGGAGCAACAGGAATAATTGAAGCAAATAATGGAAGTACTAAATATCTAAAATTAAGGTTTAGATCAGATATAAATCAACAAATGTATGTAGCCTATTTTTCTGGAAGTTACATAGTAAAATAGCCCTGACATCCCCAGTAAACTCTTCCAAACTGGCTCCTAAGGTAGGTACGAAGTGTTATTTTCTAAAATAAGAATAGTTTTCGAAAATAATATAAAACCGACCCAAATGGGTCTATTTTTTTTACAGGTTCTCATATATTGGGTTTACTGAAACTATGAAGACTAGTATTGAATCGCAATGGTCTGAAATGCTTTTTAATGAAATACCCAGGTTCGTTGTAACAGGAGACTAGGAATATTATTTAGTAAAGCCATAGATGTTAACATCAAAAAATTCAAAGACATCATAACAATCCAATATTACCGCAAGTTCATACCTAAGAATAGGCCTGTTTAAATTAAAATTTAATAAGCCCTTATCCTTCCAATTTTGATTAAAATTATCTTTTAACATTTCAGGGGTCGTTTTTCTTAAAATAGCAGCAAATTTTAAAGCATCCTCTACATTCATAAATTCTTGATGACTGTCAGTGAATGTACTTTTATATTTTTCAGCCCATTTCTGTAAAAAGAAACTCATTTCCACTTTCTCCTTAGGTTGGAAGTAAGTTGAATTAGCCCAGCCTTCGGATACTCCCTTACCTCTAATTAATCCAGTTGCACCTATTTTTTGTACCGCCTTAAAGTAACCCTCTTTTTGGGCAACATCTTTATAAGGCATGATATACCCGTTTACATCCAATAAAATAGATTGCAATTTTCTAACAGGTATATCCTTTATAGCAACATTTTCTTTGATACTTAATGCAGCCAATATCCCAGCCGCTTGTCCAATTTGCATAACACAGGGCTGCAGCCTTGTGGTTCCATTGACAATATTGGAAACACTAATTGATTTTTCGGCAATAATTAAGTTTTCACTATTGTCTGGAATCAATGCACCTAATGGAATATTAAAGGAAGGAACAGGGAAAAATTCTAAATGTTGTGGGGCATTTGTATTTTTTTTATGATGATGGTCTACAGGATAATCTCCCACTGCAATACCAGTTGTATAGAGCGGTTGTGGAGTATTAAAAGGGGTAGATAAATGCTGGATGGACAATCTAACCAACCCATGTACTCTTCGTGATTCACGATAGTAGGGATACATTGCTAATTTATCTTTGGTTGGAAATTCATCATCTGCAAGTGCCAAGTTTTTAAAGCCTAGATCTTTTTGTATAAAATAAATAAATCTAAGTGTTTGCTGTTTTGCTTGTTCTATTAATTCCTCTCTTTCAGCTTGCGTTTTTTCAACCAGGTTCAAATAAATGTCATTTCCGTAAATAGGCCAATTAAGCATATACTTATTATTTGGCAGCTTGCCATATTGAAGCATTTTTTTTGCATCTACATTTGGGCGTTTTCGATTGGTGTCATCGTAAAAACTAGTATTAGATCCATCAAATTCAGTGGAGTCATAATTAATAGGCCTTGGAATGATCTGCTGTGGTGTTCCATAATCTTTTAAAATGCCCACAAAAGTAATATCCTGAACAATATCATTGGCGCCTGAAAAATTTACTTGCTCTTTTGTAACCTCATTAGATTCCATGCCTAAATCATAAGGAATTTTTGCATCATACAACACATCACCCAACTCAGTAGCATCTATAATACGTTTGGCGATAACAATTAATTGATCATTATTTTCCACATTGTAAAATTCAGCACCTGTGATAAAATTATCCTTTTTGATCACTTTTTTAAATTGATACTGGTATACAATATTTAAACTCTTTTCTGCTTTTGCCATTGATTTAAAAATACGATCTCCAATATGAGGTTCAAATAAAGTATTACTTACCCAACCTGTAGAAACCGCATTAGCACCTCCATAATAATCGTATAAATGTTTACGGAATTCTCCAAACAATCCAGCGGGCATGGTATGATTGCCATCAAATGCCGAAACCCCCGCAGAAGTGAGCATCCCACCTAACCAAGTGGTATGTTCAACAATGATGGTATTTACGCCCAACCTTGCTGCTTGAATGCCAGCACTAATCCCACTTGCAGTCCCCCCAATAACCAATACGTCGGCTTGGATGGTCTTTGTTGCAGCTTGGCCGTAAGCAATATTGCAAAATATTATATAAAAAAGGATAAAATAAAATCTCATAATTAAATTAAAACTATTTTTTCTTAATTAAAATTGCTGATACTACAGGTCTTTCTGATAACTGACCACTAATAAAGTAGCTCCACTAAATTTGAAGAATTTTTTCATGACAAGTAATTATATAACATTGAAGTTAACTAATTACTTTTTAATTTAAGCTTAGTAAACACTTGCAAATGGGGCAAAGCCAAGACAGATAAACTAATAAAAAGCAGGGTGAACACACCAGTACTGTCTTTACTACTTAGGGTTAAAAAAGTGATATAGGCAAACCCAAACCAAGCCACAATGGAGAAGGGTGCTGCTTTAAAAAGCAAACCACCCCATCCCTTAACCGTATTCGAAACCTCAAAATTGATCCTGATTTTATCAAATGACAATAAAGAATGCCAAAAACCAAAGTAAAAAGCAAAGCTTAACCAAAGTGGCATAAATAATACAAAACTAATTAATACTGCTGTCTGTAATAGTGAATAATAGTAATGGCTACTTTTTTCAAAGAAAATATTTTTGAAAAAGAATAATACTAAATGTAAGCCTAAAATGGAAAGGATTGAAACTGGATATAAGGTATGCGCTAGCGCAATAATACCCTCTTTTTTTATACTTGATCTTCCCATGGTTAAAAAAACATCCAATGCAAAATTGATGTTCTTAGTAAGCATAAATAAAATCCAAGCAAACCCAAGTAAGGTATAAATTATTTTATGTATCAATAAATGGGTCTTGCCCATCCAATCAATTTCTCCAAAATGAAATGCGGTGATCAAGATAAATATAATCAACGCAGCAATTGGGAAAAAATACCAAACCAAAGCATACGCCAAAATATTTGCTAGGTATTTTATTAAAAATACTTTTTGACCTTTTTCAGAAGGATGCAAATGCTGGTCTATATATAAATCCAAGGCACCATGAGGAACGCCAAATAGAATTAAAATAAAAATTAAAAAAGAAATCTGGGTATTAATAGAAAACTGACAAATCGTGTCAATAATAAATAATATCAATGCAAATAATAACAAGCCCCCTCTTAACTTTATTTGCATAATTAGATATTAAAAAAATGGGGCAAGAAAAATCTTGCCCCATGCTAAAATCAATTGTATTAAGCAGCTTTTCTACTTAAACTATAAATCACTAAACCGAAACCGATTTTGTTTATAGCATCTGCAATATTATAAACAACATCCATTTGAATGCCTAAATCAGCAAAGCCAGCATACCATTGTCCTTTTGCAGTACCAATTAAATATCCAAGAGGATAAATAGCCCAGCCTACTAATACGAACCAACCTAATGCAGTGTTTGCAGAAGCAACTGCAGAACCTGCACTTGTAGCTAATTTTTTAACATCTCCTAACCATACTTCATATACGATGTAGAAGTATGCGATAGCACTTAGTGTACCCCATAAAGTTGCATTCGCTGGTGCAACCGCTTCACCCCAATAACCTGTTACAAGCATTACTACTGAAGCTAAAATCATCTTCCATAATAAACTAGATTTTCCACCTGCTTTTTTTGTGATTAAATAGAATTCAACGCACATCAAAGGCACCGTTAATAACCAGTCTACATAACGGAAGAAAGTTGGGGACTCATGATAATCAGCAAAATAACCTCTCATGTAATAATAGTGAACCGCGGCAATGAAAGTAATTATACCAGATACAAGAACAGAAGTTCTCCATTCCTTACTAGTATTACCTACTTCCATGAAGAAAAAAACGGCTGCGGCCATCATAGCCATTGTGCCAATGAAAAACGTGAAAGAAACATAGTCAGTTGGTAAAATTTTACCAGCCATCAGAGTCAAATGATCCATATTGTTGAGTTTTGGTGAACGAAATCATTCACAACATTCCACAATTTCATTTCGGCTGTCCTTAAATTTTTTTAGAATATTAAGGCAAAGCAATAACAAACCAATCGTTGTTTCATTACAACGGTAAATTAGTAAAAATGTTCAATATTTAACAAAAATATTTGTTAATTTTTTTGGTCGTAATTAAAAAATTATAATATATAATGGTGAGAAGATTGAATAGATAAGTAGCAATTTACTGCATTACAAATAAGGTAAATACCAATAAATATGGGTCAAAAAAATGTACTAAATAAGATGCCTGCAAAAAAGCTGGTAACAAATAATTTATTAAATAAATCTATAACTATATAAAAAACAATTATTTATAAAGTGATTTGGATACCTGTAGGCAGTTTAACCACCTTATTATCTATTTTCAAATAGATATCTTTTGCACTCGCATTAAAAAATGATATTAATAATAAAAGGAAATGTAAAAAGCTTTTAGCATGGGTAAAAGCATCTCCAACCTTTTACTACTTGTTGCATTTACATTCATCGATCTAAGTATCTTATTGATTTAAATTCATTTTATTTGAAAAATTAACCCAATTAATTTTTCCTTCGATAATTTTAAAGATATTTACGCGAAGGAAAATTTAATGTAACGCATCTAATAAATAATCATCTAAACATAAATACATGAACCCCCTTAAAACTATTTTTTTCCCGATCTTAACTATTGTACTATTTAGTTGTAGTAAAAGCGACTCCACCACTACCCCGACTAACAATAATACCACGCCCACTAGCACTGCCGTACCCGCGGTCTATTCAAAAATTTATGGGGCTGCTAGTATTACAAACGATGGCACTTATATTACGATTAAAACAAAGAATTTACCAGATCATAAAAGCACCTATTATCCAACCAGCAATGCTTTATATGAGGCTTATAGTGGCCCAACCTTCGGCGGTTTTACTTTTAATAAAAACCCCAATTCAATTATTGAACAATCGGGTACCATTAAAATTCCAGTCAATCCTAAATTAAATACGGCACACTCACCTACTCCATTGGGCCCTATTGGTATATCATTAAATGGCGTCGTATTCTTTAACCAATATGCAGGTCCTGCTAACCAGGCGTTAACGGGTGAGATAGCTAGTTTTGATAAATATTATGGTCATCCTCAACAATCTGGCATGTACCATTATCATGTAGAACCTATTTACTTGACAACTGTTAAATCTACTAAATCCGGCCTCATGGGCTTTCTTTTGGATGGGTTCCCTGTTTATGGTCCACAGGAAGAAGACGGTACTTTAGTAACTAATAGTATGCTGGACGATTATCATGGACACACGCATAAAACATTGGACTATACAAGTGGTACTTATCACTATCACTTCACCAACGAAGCACCTTATTTAAATGGTAGTGGGTTTTATGGCACACCTGGAACCATCACACAATAATGAGGTTTACTATTTTTTTATTCATTGCATTTACCTTTTTTGCTTGTAAAAATGAACAAGTAAATGGAGCACTCGTAACTGCTAAAAAATTCTACCCCAATAAGCAATTAATGGAGTATAGAGAATTTAGAAATGGTATGAAAAATGGAAAACAAATTGCCTATTGGGATAATGGAAATAAAAGATTTGAATTCAACGCCGTTAATGACGCATATGAAGGGGAACTAAAAGAATGGGACTATAATGGTAATTTATTTCACTTAGCCCATTATGAAAATGGACAGGAAGAAGGGGTGCAGAAACTTTGGTATGAGAATGGAAAAATTAGAGCAAACTATGTGATTTTAAAGGGCAGAAGATATGGCCTATTGGGAACCAAAAACTGTAAAAATGTATCGGATAGTATTTTTAATCGCAATTAGTAGTTGCGTGTTTGCTTGTAACCAGAAAAAGCAAGACATCATTAAGATGCCCTATTATAATACGGCCGATTTTGAACCCATCTTTATAAATGATCAGGCCAAAGTGCCTTTACAAATAAATCATACCATTGATTGCTTTAATTTTTTAAACCAAGATAGTATACAAGTAACGGAAGCGATTTTTGACAATAAAATTCATGTAGCTAATTTTATTTTTACTAGCTGTGGTAGTATTTGCCCGGTAATGACCGGTAATTTTAAGATTGTAGGCGACAGCTTTAAAAATGACACCAATGTGATTATGTTGTCCTATTCTGTAACACCCTGGATAGACAAGCCTTCTGTTTTGAAAAATTACCAACTTAAAAATGCAATCACCAATACAAATTGGCATTTTTTAACCGGTGATAAATCTAGTATTTACAAATTGGCAAGACAGTCCTATTTTGCTGAAGAAAATATTGGGTACAGCAAGGATAGTAGCGAATTTTTACACACAGAACATGTTATTCTGGTAGATAAAACAAAAAGAATTAGGGGTATTTATAATGGTACACTTAGCTTAGAGATGCGTCATTTAGTGGAGGATATTAAAACACTTCAGCAGGAATCAAATTAGAGAAATGAAAAAGGCCATCATTGCTGATGGCCTAAATCAAACATGATCCGCTTAAGTAAAACCAAAACTCTATTCGAAAAATGTAACTTCACCCGTAGTGATATCATGTACCCCACCTACAATCCCAATTTCTCCATTTTTAACCATGTCGGCTATAATAGGACTGTGTATTAAAATATTTTTAACAGATAAGGACACATTTAGTGCTGCAACTTTTTCTACGAAAATTGAATTGCCGGAATTTCTATTTTCATTAACTGTATCCTCTTGCTCTACCGCTGGCTTAATTTTATGAATTAAACCCGTTAAATTGCCCAATTGAACATTGTCACAAGCTCCTTTTACAGCACCACATTTGGTATGACCAAGCACTACAATAATTTTTGCACCTGCTACTTTACAACCAAATTCCATACTACCTAAAATATCTTCATTTACCACATTGCCTGCAATTCTTACACTAAATACATCCCCTAAGCCCTGATCAAAAATGAGTTCTGCAGAAGTGCGACTATCAATACAACTTAAGATAACCGCAAATGGATGTTGCCCATCTGAGGTTTCATTTGCCTGTTGTAACAGATTTCGATTCATTTTTAGATTTTTTACAAATCTTTGATTTCCGTCTTTTAATAAATCCAAGGCCATAGAAGGGCTGATGGATGTTTGCATTTCTTTAGTTAATGTCTTCATATAATGTTTATATAGTTTTTATATTTAAATTTTGGTGGCTCTTTCTAAAAGGATAAGTTATTGTACAATACAAATTGTAGTTGTCCTCTAGTACTATTTTTTTGTGACTGAATTAAATAACCTGTTTCTATTCGGATGTCACTATTAATGGCATAGCCAAGTCCTGCATAAAACCGGTTGCGATCGAATTTTGAGTTTTTGATATCTACAAACAGCTCGTTAAAAAAAGATCCATACACTGAATTTTTATTCAACCCTTTGCCATTGAATGGTTTTTGTACTGATAAAAAATACCTAGATCTAAGCCCAAATTCATTAGGAAGAAATCTTTCTTCCAGCCTAACTCTATGCGTTGTATAAAGGTTTTTAAAATTTTGCTTGAAAAGGTATTGTTGATAAATACGTTTTTCCTCCAGGTCAGGCTTGTCATTCAACTCATCGGAAAACTTAGTTTGAACATAGGCAGCCCCCAGCAATACATTGTGGTTTCCAGGTGTTAAGTTATACCCAAGTCCTGCCCTCATGATCAATTGACTGGCTTGTTCTGGAACCTGCTTTAATCGATACTGAAAATCGGACTGTACATTCCAGCTTTTATTTATTTTTTGATTGCCAAAATAAACAAACCAAGTTCCATCTGAATTGCTTTGGGCATAAGACCCTATGGAGCAAATCAAAAAAAGACTAGCTATAAAATATCGTATTGAAGACCTCATTGATTATGGTTTGTAATTTATTTTCTCTAATACTATGTTCTTTGTTTTTGCATTTAATTCATAGTCATTGATAATTTCAATTACGTCGTATGCAATAGACTTAGAGTTTGTACAATCAATAATTACCTTACTATTTGCTGGTATTCCATCCAAGGTAGTAAGCAAGCTTGCTTTATTAAAGAAAGAAACTTCCTCTGCGAGTACTAAATGATGCACCGCTTTTCCATGGTCATCACTAATTATATCTTTTACATGATGTGAATTACGATAACTATGTCTTAAGGTGTAAAATATGCCTACTAATATACCCACCGTGATCCCTTTTAATAAATCGGTAGCAATAATCGCAACAATGGTTGCCACAAACGGTATAAACTGCTCCCATCCTAGCTTATACATTTGTTTAAATAAGCTTGGTTTAGCTAATTTATAGCCCACCATTAATAAGATGGCCGCCAAAGAAGCTAATGGGATGAGATTTAAAAGTCCCGCTATAAAAATGGCACTAATTAATAAGAATACACCGTGTAAAATGGCAGACATTTTAGTCTTACCTCCAAAATTAATGTTAGCTGAACTTCTTACAATAACCTGCGTAATTGGCAAGCCTCCAATTAATCCAGATACAATATTACCCAACCCCTGCGCTTTTAATTCTCTATTGGTAGGTGTAACTCTTTTATCAGGGTCTAACTTATCAGTCGCTTCAACGCATAATAAAGTTTCTAAACTCGCAACGATCGCAAGTACAATCGCAATTTTCCATACTTCAAAATTTGTTAGCGCTTTAAAATCCGGGAAAGTAAATTGTCCAAAAAAACTTCCAATGGAATCAGGAACAGGAATGGAAACAATTTGTTTCTCGTTCAAACTATAAGGTAAAAACCCTTTTGCATATGCAAGGTTCATACAAATTCCTAAAGCCACCACCACTATAGGACCTTGTATTAATTGAAATATCTTATGCTTTTTAGTAAGCACCGTATCCCATAAAATTAAGATCGCTAAAGAAATAGCGGCAATAACCAATGCACCTGGTGTGATGAATTCAAATGCTTTTGAAATTTCAGTAAATGTATTCTGACCATCCGCTTGATTGAAAGCATCATCCCCTATGGCGTCTTTATCCCAACCAATTGCATGCGGAATTTGTTTTAAAATAATTAATAATCCTATACCTGTTAACATACCCTTGATCACCGAGCTTGGAAAGAAATAAGCAATAAACCCAGCCTTCGCATAGCCTAGTATTAATTGTAATATTCCAGCTAATACAACGGCTGTCAAAAATGCTTGGTAAGAACCTCCTAAGGTACTTATAGATGTTAATACAATAACTGCTAACCCTGCAGCAGGGCCACTCACTCCTAAAGGAGAGCCACTGGCAATACCCACTACAATACCACCCACAATACCTGCAATGATACCTGCAAATAAAGGGGCACCTGATGCCAATGCAATACCTAGACATAATGGTACGGCTACAAAGAATACGACGATACTCGCAGGAAGGTCATTTTTTAAGTGTTTAAATAGGCTCATATGACTTTTAAATTTGTTTTACAGGACAAAAGTAGTAATAATATTTTAAATAATAGTATTACTATCATAAATAATTGTAAAATTATTTACTATTTTTGTAAAAATCATTGGGGCGACCCTTATTTTATGAAATTAGAAGTTCAAATCAAGATGAATTCTTCCCTATACCTAAGGGACCCAGAGCAATCCGATTTAGGGAAAAATATTATTAAATACAGTATTGAATTAATACATCAAATTGGTTTTGAGGCTTTTACATTTAAAAAACTAGCCGAGGCCATTGGCACTACTGAAGCAGGGGTGTATAGGTATTTTGAAAACAAGCATAAACTCTTGGTTTATATTTTATCCTGGTATTGGGGATGGTTGCAATTTCAAATTAATTACCAAACCAATAATATTAAGGACCCCCTTATAAAATTAAAAAAGGTAATAACAATTCTTTCCACCAATGTAGAAGATGATTTAATGACAGGGCATGTGGACGAGTCAATGCTATATCAAATTGTAATCGCGGAAAGTTCTAAAGCTTATTTAACCAACCATGTAGGTATAGATAATCAACAAGAATTTTTTAAACCTTATAAGGACTTATGTAATGCAGTAAGCGATATTATTTTGGAATGCAATCCAAAATACAAATATCCTCATTCTCTTGCTTCCACCATTATCGAGATGGCGCATTTGCAAAACTTTTTTATGAACCATCTCCCATCTTTAACCGATTTTAGTAAGGCTAAAGATGAGTCCTTACTTATTAAATTTCTAGAGGATTTAGTCTTTAAAAGTATATCAAACTAAGATGCGATAATGGCATCCCACAATCCAGCACGCACTTCCAATGATTTTATTGATGCCGCCGTTGCTTCTGCCCATTTTTGATCATCCTCGCCGCACAATTCAGCTACCATTTCTAAAGCCAATTGACTATGGTGACCTCCATCTACTTCAATATGTCTTTCGATATAATATTTAAAAATGGAAACTTTTTCAGGATGTGTTGAATATATTTCATTCAAAATTTGTGTAAACATATCTGGGATTAAATCCTCTCTACCAAAAGTGAATACGGCCGCTTTTACATGCAAGGGTGCATTTTGTGCGATTTCAAATGTATATTTTAAAAAGGTTTTTACATTCAATGGTAAATTAGCATCTTCAATGCTGTCCTCAATGCTTTTCCCAGCTTTCAGCTGAATGATTAGTGAATTGATCTCAGAAGTAGAAGCCCCCATCTGCTCCATGGCTTGTAAATACAATTCAAAATGACTAA
This sequence comes from Bacteroidota bacterium, assembly GCA_947476145.1. Classification (GTDB taxonomy): domain Bacteria; phylum Bacteroidota; class Bacteroidia; order Chitinophagales; family Chitinophagaceae; genus Sediminibacterium. The sequence continues at coordinate 11,261 of CANJPH010000007.1, forward strand.
TTCTATTGCCTGCTTCATCCACATCAGATTCCTCCCCTGTTACAATCTCATTAATAAGAAACCTAGTATTTGCAGTACCAATGGGTATCCATGGCAAGCTTACACATGTAAGGCCCATTTGCAATGACTTTAACAAGCTCATAAAATCCCAAACTGCATAAACATGAAATTCAGTAAAGTTTTTTAAGCCATTAATATCATTAATTTGAGCATAGACCGGATGTGCCAATAGTTTAGCCCTGGCGTCACTAATTTGATCCTGTAATTGTAAACTTCTAGTATTCATAATTAATATTTAGTCAACATAGCGCAACAATTCATGATGCTATATTGTTATATTTTTGCAAAGAAACTAATAAAACATAAGTCCAATAAGTATTTTGTAAAAATGAATGAGAAATTTCCAAATATCATAAATAAAGATGGGGAAGCCAGGTATTTTGGGAAAATATACACTGATGAACTTATCCATCAAATTTTCGCGGAACTGTCAAACAATATAAGTTGGGCAAATGAAATAGTAGTCATGTTTGGCAAAGAAATTACCACTAAACGAAAAGTGGCATTTTATGCCGATAAAGGAATTTCCTATACCTACTCCCAAAGGACCAAAATTGCCCTCAATTGGACGCCTGTATTAGAACAATTAAAACTAGATGTAGAAAAATATACGCAGCAAAAATACAACGCTTGTTTATTAAACTATTATCATAATGGAACAGAGGGAATGGGATGGCATGCAGATGATGAAAAAGAAATTGTATCCAATAGTTCCATCGCATCAATAAGCCTTGGAGCCGACAGAAAATTTTCGTTCAAGCATAAAGTAACCAAGGAAACTGCTTCTATTGTCCTTGAAACTGGGTCCTTATTAGAAATGAAAGGTGCTTTTCAAAAACACTGGCTTCATGCATTACCAAAAACTATGAAAAATCCGGAGCCAAGAATTAATTTAACATTTAGGCAAATGTTCGTAAAATAGATGAAAAATAAAATCAATAAACCCATTAAAAAAGAGCATCTCCCTTCAAAAATATGTCTTCATTGTAAAAGACCATTTTCGTGGCGCAAAAAATGGGAACGAAGTTGGGAGGAAGTGAAATATTGTAGTGAGGGATGTAAGAAATTTCGTGTACAACCTTAATTACCGCTTACTAATTTTATTCATAGCAATGGTTTTTTGTCTTGAACATTTAAACCGCTTCATATCGGCACTTCTTTTCATTAAATGTTTTTGACTTACTCCACTATTTACTCTTTTACGCCAAAGGTTAAAACTATTTCGTTTTAATTCCTTTCGCATGAGTTTAATCGTATCGGCTTCTGAAAAACCAAACTGTATTTGTATGGCTTCAAATGGCGTCCTATCCTCCCAAGCCATCTCTATAATTCTATCAATATCTATTCTTTCCATTCTATTGGAATAATGATTTCATTGGTTCTTCCAAAAAAATCATAAGGTGCATTGTATCCTAAAAAACTATACTCCCCTACCATTTTAATATGCTTGTCTTTTAGCATTTGTTCAAGTTGCTCTTTGTTGGACTTGATTTTCGCATCCGTTGCATACCCCGAAAAGCTAATGGACGCAACATAAACAGGCTTACTTTGTTGAATATCAATAGATTTATCATTGGGGGTGGGCAATTCATTATTATTGTACTTTTCCGGCATTACAAAACTCATAGTAGAACCCTTTTCGGTCATATTCATAATCACAGGCGCGGTCATGGAAATTGACTGCTTCTGCTCATTACCTCCAAATATATATCTAGCTAATTTTCTAAAGCCATTACTGGCTAAGCCCTTATAATTGGTTGCATTAGAATAGATGGTTGCCAAGGTAGCCGATGGATAAAACCGGATCTCAAATCGATCTTCTTTTAAGATGACTCTAAATTTTTGTTTTTCCGTTTTTACAGCGTTGACTGCAATAAATGATTGAAAAACAATGAATATACCAACTAAAACAAGGCTTATGATAAGTAGTTTCATCATGTAGTTTTATTTATAACAATATTATGGGCAATTTGTTTGGTTATTTAACCCCTGCCTCGCTTTTATACTTCGAAAAATAAACTTTTAAATTTGCCTCTGATTTGTATTTGGTAAAATAAACAGCCCAATCAGCTTCTGACTTAAAATTGGTCCAATACCAGATTCCGGAATACGGCTTAGACTCGGACTTATACTTGGTCTCATACACTATCATGTCAGCCTCCGATTTGTATTCAGTTACATAAATTACCTTGTCAGCTTCGCTTTTGTAAGAAGTTTTATAAACCACCTGTGCTTGAGTGGTGTAGCTGATAAATACAATTACAATGATCAACAAGCTCTTTAATTTCATAAAATAGGATTTATTAAAGCCTGACCATTGATGCCAGCCAAGCCTTATTTTTAATTGAATGCCCTATGAATATAAGAAATTTCGAAAACAATTTGCTACATTACAATACATTTTGATCTAATCACCAAAAACTAATACTATGTCAGCTTTAGGATTTCAAGAAATACTAATCATTTTTTTCGTGGTTGGTTTAATAGCGATTGTACCTTATGTATTTTATTTGATCGAACTACAAAACACTTTAAAAGAAGTGAAGGAAGAAAATCGAAAAATGAATCCAGGTCAGGTTTGGTTGTTATTTATTCCTTTATTTTCAATTTATTGGTATTTTGAAGTAGTCAATAAAATAGCGGATTCATTAAAAGCAGAATTTGAAGACAGAAATATTCAAGTAGATGAAGAAAGACCAGGATTCACCATTGGAAATGTATTATGCATTCTTGGAGCTGTCTCTTTTGGAATAACAGTATTTACCAAGTTGTTTAGTTTTCTAGCAGTTATTATGTCAATACTTTCTGTCATTGTTGGTATTACTTCCTTTATTTTATTTATTATGTATTGGGTTAAAATAAATGGATACCGCAATAAATTAGTAGAAGCTAAAAGAGCTGCGTAATTTAGTAAGACGCCCGCTATCACTCGGAAATTGCTTTAAGGCACTATCAACTAGTTGTATTGAAAATGGATCCTTTGTCCCCATTAATTCAAGACGTGCATTCAAATACGAATTCCAGGCATTTGGTTCGTTTCTAAATTTAATATAGGTATTAAAGGCCTTTGTAATTTCTGTACTATCCTTTGCTTTAACAGCCATAGGAATTAATTGGTAGTAATATACATTGGCAGTAGGCCAATTATAAAATGCTTGTTTGGCATATATGAGTGCACTGTCATTATATCCTTTTGCAGCAAAGTATTGAGCCATTACATAGTCGTTATAATGTAAATAAGGATTTGCATTCTTATCTGATTTTAATAAACGATACGCTTCATCATACTTTTTATATTTTAAATAATACCTGGCTAGAATGGCAGGCAATGGCATGGTGTTAAAGGATAAATTAGGTATGCTTGGTAAGCCTTTCACTTGGTCTATTGTCATAATGGGTACCGTACCCAAATCCGCCATCATATATTTTTGTAATCTTAAGGATTTATATACCATCGCGTTAAGGGCAATGGAGCCTACTAATAACAAAATCAATATTGCAATGCCTCCATTCGTACAATAGGTTTTGAATATGTGCTTATTTTTCTCCTCTACTTCTTTCTTTAATGCAGAAAACGGCGCCACTAAAAAAGCAGCACTTATTGCAAACATCACTTGCATCACGGTTCTTTCCACTGGGAAATTTAAGGCAGCGTCTACAAAATAGCAGGAAATGGCCATTAAAGCAATGGTTGCTGCAAAATGGTATTTTGAATAGGCTTTGTTGCGCCAAATTTTTAAAGTAAATAAAAAAGCGAATAAGAAAACTCCTAAATACAAGACCCCGCCTATAACCCCAAGGTCAGCGAAATTTTCAATAAAGTCATTATGCAAATGGTAGCGAACCACAAAGTCATTGGTATGCTCCTTTTCGTAAATTAAGGAAGATAATTTCCAGTTGCCGTAGCCATCCCCAATGAATAAATGTTTTCTTGTATAGTCAATGCCGGTGGCCCAAAATTCCAACCTTGCATTTCTGTTACCACTAGAAACATCATTTGTAATATCAACAATTCTTTTTGCCACGGTACCATATCCACCACCACCTTTTTGAAGTGTTAAGGCATGTTTAATGACCATATTAGAAACAAAGAATGAAAATAAGATGGGTAGTATAAAGTAGGCCAGGTTGAAGAAAATAGATTTTCTACCCTCCTTTTTACTTACAATAAAGGTACCTACCGTATAAATGATAAATATCAAGAATAAACCTACAAATGTAGAACGGGTATTTAAAATAAATAAGGCGAATAGCGTTAGGCAAAGCGATATGATACCAAAAATCTTGCCGCCAATTTTACTTTGCAGTATATAATATAAAATAAACGGAACGTTTATTAAAACACTAGCTGCTCTTATATTTTTATTTCCGTAAGCAATGCTCCTAAGACTTAATACAATATTATCAAAAGGCTTTTGTCCTAGCTGCCAGAAAAATTCAATAGACAAAAAAAGTGCATCCGTAAAAGCGATAAGTGTTATTAAAAAGGCCAACTGCTTGAACAATACAAATATGTCTTTTTTATAAAATAGTACAGATAGATTCATGAATATAAAGAACGTACTTACTAAACGCGCCAAGCAAACCAAGGTTTCCGTAGGATTCAATGCATAAAAATAAGATGCGATTGCCCAAATTAAATAAAGGCTATACACCACTACAAATTGGCTTTTGAAAATACCTGCAATGGCTTCTTTAAACTGACTATAATTAAATAAGATATAGCCGGCAATGAGCAAATCCATTGCACTCACATATAACCACTGAAACCCCATGGGATCGGCACCCCCCACTTCTGGTAAAAAATGTACCGCTAAATACAAGATTAAGCATACTAAATGGGCCCAATTTTTCACCTTTTGCATGCTGCAATTTAGTGAAAAAAGCCCTATGCTTTATTGCATCACAAAAGTCTCATGCATTTCAGGAACAATTACTTCTTTGAAACCTTTTTTACGCAAGCGCTCTGCAAAATGATCCTGTACTTCGGCTTCACCATGCACTATATACAATTGCTTTACAGCTTCGGGTATTTGACAAGCTAAAAACTGCATTAAATCCTCATAATCGCCATGGGCGCTCATACTTCTAATGGACCCAATTTTTGCAATTACTGGATAGGTTTCACTATAAATGCGTACTTCTTTCTGACCATTCATTAAACGCCCCCCTAAAGAATGAGGCTCACAATAACCCACTAATAAAATTGCACATTTTGGATTGGCAATATTATTTTTAATATGATGCTTCACCCTGCCCGCATCGGCCATCCCCGAGGCAGAAATAATGACTTTAGGATGTACGTCCTCATTGAGTGCTTTACTCTCTTCTACCGTTTTAATATAACGCAGTCCTTCAAAATCAAATGGATCGTCATCCACTTCTAACACACGCTGAATGGTTTTATTAAAATATTTAGGGAAGGACTTCACTACCTCAGTAGCCTCAATACTTAAAGGACTATCTACATAAATGGGCACATGCGGCAATCTCTTTTCAATAGACAACTGATTTAACTCATACAATATTTCTTGGGTACGACCCACACTAAAAGCAGGGATAATTAAATTTCCTTTGTTTTCTACACAGGTCGTTTGAATCCAATGCAGTAAATCATCCGGCGTCGTATGAATTAAGTCGTGTAGCTTATCGCCATATGTACTTTCAATAATGATAAAATCCGCAGGTGGGAAAACGGCTGGTGATCGCAAAATCATATCTCTGTATCTTCCAACGTCTCCGCTAAATGTGAGCGTCTTTGTTTCACCTCCTTCTGTAATTTTTAAATTCACTGCTGCACTTCCAATAATATGTCCGGCATCGGTATACAAAAGTTCAACACTATTGGTAATTTTAGTAGGTACATTATATTCAATAGCAGTGAGCAAGGGTAGGGTTAATTGAACATCCTCCAAATCATATAAGGGATCAATGGGATCCAAGCCCTGCTTAGCTCTACGCTTATTTCCATATTTTGCATCATCTCGCTGAATCATCGCAGAATCTTCTAATAAAATTTCAGTTAATGCCTTAGTAGCAGGCGTGCAATAAATATTTCCTTTAAATCCTTCCTTTACTAATTTAGGTAACAAGCCTGAATGATCGATATGTGCATGAGATAAAATAACATAGTCCACTTTTGCTGCATCAAATCCAAAATTGGCATTTAACCCGTCTGTGTCACGACCCATTCCTTGAAATAAACCACAATCCAATAAAAAACTTTCTGCATTGTCTAACTGAACCAAGTGCTTTGAACCAGTGACCGTTCTAGCAGCTCCGTGAAAACTTATTTTCATAATTAAAAATTATACGACTAAGGTACTGATTAAGGAGAAGATAAAATCAACCGTTGATTTATAATGCAATGGTTGCGACTAAGTAGTCGGCAATTAAAATTAAAATGCAACTCACTACCACCGATCTGGTACTGGCTTTTCCAATTTCCAAGGCGCCTCCTTGTACATAGTAGCCAAAATAGGCAGGGACCGTACTGATAATAAAGGCGAAAATGAAAGATTTATAAAAAGCAATAGAGATATAATCTGTATTTAATCCTTTTCTAATACCGGTAATGTAAAGCTCATTGGGTATGGCTCCAGTCCAACCACCCACTAAATAACCACCCCAAATACCAATCACAGCGGAAATACCCACTAGCAAAGGAACCATTGTTAAAGCCCCCAATATTTTAGGAAGTATTAAGTAGTTTTTTGAGTTAATACCCACTATTTCTAATGCATCAATCTGCTCTGTTGTACGCATATTACCTAGTTCACTAGCAATTTTACTTCCCACTACACCGGCTAATACGATGGCTAAGAAGGTAGGTGCAAATTCTAAAATCATACCATCTCTAACAATAATTCCAATAGTTGACAAGGGTATCATTGGGCTTACTAATTGAGCAGATGTTTGCACGGTCATTACGGCACCTAAAAAAAATGAAATAATAACAACAATGGGCAGAGATCCAATACCAATATCATAGCATTGCTTTATGTATTCTTTCCAAAACATACGAACACTATCTGTTTTGGTGAACATGCCTTTTAACATCAAAAGGTATTTGCCAAAATGCGTGAAAAAATTCATAACGTAAAGTTAGTGATTTTCTAATGCTTACGCTTTTTCATACGTTTCCACCAACTGGTTCTTTGCACTTCGGCAGCGGTATCAATACGCGTTTTTAATTGCGCATCTACTACCGAAACAGTTGCCATATTGATAATATTGCGTACGTCTGAGCCAAGCTGCAATACGTTCACTGGCTTTTTTAAGCCCAATAATATAGGTCCAATAATGTCTACCCCACCCACTTCTTTTAATAAATGATAGGATATATTACCAGCAGTTAAATTAGGGAAAATTAACACATTCACATCCGCGTCCACTAATTCACTAAAAGGATAATTGTCTCTTAATATTTCTTTGTTAAATGCCAACATGCCTTGCATCTCTCCATCCACAATTAAGTTTGGATTTTTTTGTTTTACAATCCTTGTTGCTTCTGCCATTTTCCTAGCTTCTGGCGTATCGCTACTTCCAAAGTTTGAATAGCTTAACATTGCAACCCTAGGTACCATATTAAAATTGCGCACTTCTTTAGCTACTAATAATGTAATATCCGCAATCTCCTCGGCCGTTGGATCAATATTCACCGTGGTGTCTGCTAAAAACAAGGGTCCTTTTTTAGTCAATAATAAATACATACCGGCAATCTTGCTTCCTCCTTCCTCTACCCCAATAGTTTGTAAAGCAGGTTTAATGCCGTCGGCATAATTTCTGGTTAAACCGGAAAGCATAGCGTCGGCCTCACCCGTCTCCACCATCATGGCACCAAAATAATTTTGGGTACGCATTAATTTTAAACTTTCGTATTTATTTACACCCTTACGCTGTCTTTTTTGAAATAGTAAAGAACCGAAAAATTCACGCTTCGTTTCCATTTCATCACTACGTACGTCTATAATAGGGAGATCGGTGATATCAATATTGTTTGCTTCGGCAATATTTTTGATTCTGGCTTCATTTCCTAATAAAATCGGATAGGCAATGCCATCATCATACACGATACTAGCAGCTTTTAATATTTTAGTGTTTTCCGCATCCGAAAAAACCAATCGTTTAGGATCACGTCTTGCCTTATTGCTAAGGATACGCATTAATTGGTTATCCAATCCTAAACGTTTGTTTAATTGTAATACATACTCATCCCAATTATTAATTTTAATTTGCGCCACACCCGATTCTATCGCGGCCTTTGCCACTGCTGGTGCAAGGGTGCTTAGTAAACGTGGGTCCAAAGGTTTTGGTATAATATAATCATTGCCAAAACTTAAATTTTGTTGGTTATATGCCATATTCACAATATCCGGCACCGAAGTTTTTGCGAGTTCTGCTAAAGCTTTCACCGCAGCCAATTTCATGGCTTCATTAATTTGTTTAGCGCGTACATCCAATGCGCCTCTAAAAATATAAGGGAAGCCTAATACATTATTTACTTGGTTAGGATAATCGGAACGGCCAGTTGCCATGATAATGTCCTTACGAACCGCAGTCGCTGTTTCATAACCAATTTCTGGATCGGGATTCGCCAATGCAAATACAATTGGATTTTTAGGCATGGACGTAATCATTTCTGGCGTTACCACATTGCCCACACTTAATCCTAAAAACACGTCGGCATTTTTAATGGCTTGTGCTAAATTAATATTGCTTGACTTTACTGCAAATGGTTTTCTATCTTCTCCTAAATCGGTTCTGCCTTCATGTAAAACACCGTCTTTATCAAACAACGTAAAATTTTCATAACGTGCTCCTAAGGCTACATACAATTTTATACAAGCCATTGCAGCAGCGCCAGCGCCATTTACAGCAAACTTTGCTTTGTCAATTTTCTTTTTTTGTAATTCTAATGCATTCAACAAAGCGGCACTACTAATAATGGCAGTACCATGCTGATCGTCGTGCATGACAGGAATATTCATTTCCTCTTTTAGCCTTTGCTCTATATAAAAACATTCAGGCGCTTTAATATCTTCCAAATTGATGCCTCCAAAAGTGGGCTCCAATGATTTTACAATTTGAACAAATTTTTCAGGATCCGTTTCATTGATTTCAATATCAAAAACGTCAATGTCTGCAAAAATTTTAAATAATACCGCCTTCCCTTCCATCACCGGCTTGCTCGCCTCGGGCCCAATATTACCCAAACCTAAAACAGCAGTACCATTGGTAATAACCCCTACTAAGTTTCCTTTCGCAGTGTATTTATAAATATCCGCAGGGTTGTTTTGAATTTCGGTACAAGGAATAGCCACGCCTGGACTATAGGCTAATGATAAATCCTTTTGGGTTTTAGTTTCTTTTGTGGGAACTACTTCTATTTTACCAGGGCGACCGCTTGCGTGGTATTCAAGTGCTTGATCCTTTCGAAGACTTTGTTTATTTGGCATGTAATAAATTTATTACGAATGTTAGTTTTAACCTGCTACAAAGCTACTGAATTAATGGTAAAGGAGATATTTGTAGCCCTAACTAATTGATTATTAATTAGTAATATAATATGTGCTTAATCATTGTATAAACTTACGCCCAACCATGCCATCATGCCAACACCGTGTGCAATGGCGTCTTCATCTACCTTAAAAACAGGCGTATGAACATTATGTATCGCGTCAATGGATTCATTCCTAACACCTAGGCGAAAAAAGCAACCGGGTATCACTTGAGCATAATAGCCAAAGTCTTCGGCACCCATTCTAAGTTCTGTTTCTTCTACATTGGTGGCGCCCATATACTGGTCGGCTAGTTTCCAAGCAGCTTCTGTAAGCAAGGGCTCGTTGTCTACGGTAGGATATCCAATATCCACTTTAAAATCAATTTCGGCACCTGTAGCAATGGCTAACCCTTTTGCTTGCTGCATCATCAATTCATGTGCTTTAAAGCGCCAAACTTCATCCATGGCTCTAAAAGTGCCCATTAATTTTACTTCACTTGGAATTACATTGGTGGTGTTTCCTCCTTGTATAGAACAGATAGATAATACAGATGGATTTTGTGGATTGCGATTGCGCGATATGATTGTTTGTAAACTTGTAATTAGTTGAGCAGCTACCAATACCGTGTCCACCGTTTGATGTGGTGTAGCAGCATGACCTCCGGGTCCTTTAATGCTTACATACAATTCATCTGCACTGGCCATGACGCGTCCTTTTCTAAAACTTAATTTTCCAAAAGACAAACCTGGATGCACGTGTAAGCCAATAATACCCTGTGGTGTAGGATTTTGCAAAGCACCGTCGCGTATCATATAACTTGCTCCACCCGGATTTTTTTCTTCTCCGGGTTGAAATAATAATTTTATCGTTCCTTCAAATTCATCTCGCAAACTCCATAAAATTTTTGCAGCACCTAATAATACAGTAGTGTGTACATCATGTCCGCATGCATGCATTACACCCGGATTTTTAGATTTATATTCCACCTCATTCTCTTCTAAAATAGGAAGCGCATCCATATCGGCACGTAAAGCAACAACTCGTTTAGTTGGATTTTTTCCTTCGATAATTCCCAATACACCCGTAGTTGCAATCACCGTAAATGGAATGCCTATTTTAGTTAATTGCGCTTGCACATATTTACAGGTTTCAAATTCCTGATAACTTAATTCAGGATTTGCATGCAAGTGACGACGAATGGATATATTTTCTGTTTGCCCTTGGGCAGCCAATGCTTTTATTTTTTCTAGTAACATCTTAATTGAAGTTAGTAATTACTTTTCAAATTTTCAGTATTGGCGCCCGTTACAATGGCTACCCCTGCACTGCATCCTATTCTAGTGGCACCTGCATCAATCATTTGTTTTGCTGTGGCATAGTCTCTAATGCCTCCCGATGCTTTTATATGCACAGCTTCAGGTAAATGTTTACGAAAGAGTTGTACGGCTTCTACACTAGCACCTTTTTCGGCATAGCCGGTGGATGTTTTCAAAAAATCAATGCCTGCTATTCCATAAATATCACAACACTTTATAATTTCATCATTGGTTAATACACCCGATTCAATAATTATTTTTACCGCTTTCCCCTTTGATCTAATAATTGGTAGGATATGATTTATCTCGTCCGCAATGGCCGCCCAGTCTCCATTTTTAATTGCCGATATATTGGCTACTACATCTAATTCATCTGCACCATCTACCATGGCTAAAATAATTTCAGCAATCTTAGCTTCGGTTGCACTGTAACCAAAAGGAAACCCAATCACAGTGGCCACTTTTACATCCGAACCTACTACCTGCTCCTTAGCTACTTTCACAAAATTGGGAGGAACACAAACGGCTGCAAAATCATATTGCTTTGCTTCGGCACATAATTTTTCAATATCTGAAACCAAACAAGTTGGTTTTAAAATTGTGTGATCAATGTATTTATTAAGCGGCATCTTTTCCATGACATGCTTTGTATTTTTTTCCACTACCGCACGGGCAAGGATCATTGCGTCCAATTTTTGGACCAACAGTTACAGGTGCTTGCTTTTGTTCACTTGGATCATGGTATTGTTTTTCTCCAACACCTTCCTCCGTTCTGCCAGCACTTAATTTACTAAGATCCGTTCTTTGTTGACGGCCTTCTTTCACACCTTGATCAATAGGCAAATGAACATGACATAAGAATTGAACAAGCTTATGATTAATTTCAATATCCATTTTACGGAACAACTCAAAGGCTTCCATTTTATAAATTACCAATGGATCCTTTTGTTCGTAAGTAGCCGTTTGTACCGATTGTTTTAAGTCGTCCATGGCACGCAAATGTTCTTTCCAAGCATCATCAATTAAACTTAAAGAAATAGATTTTTCAGCCTGCATTGCCAATGTTAGTCCACCTGTACTTACATTCTTATCTAAATTTACCAGTACATTGTAAGCCACTTTACCATCCCCCACGGGCACAATTACATTTTCAATATGACTGCCTTGCTCTAAACGAATTTTCTTAAATACAGGAATACTCTCCTGCATGATATCCGTTTTCTTATACTCATAATGTGCAATGGCTTCCTGATATACTTTTTCTACTAAATTGTTTTCAGGAGTAGATGCAAATTCCTCTGGGGTGATTTTTGAATCAAATCCACCACTTACAATTAAAGACAATTTAAAGTCCTCATAAGTTCCATTGGATTTATTGGAAAGCACTATGCTTTCAATAACTTGATAAAATGCATTGTCTATATCTAAAGCCAAGCGCTCCCCAAACAAAGCGTGATTACGTTTTTTGTAGATCACCGTTCTTTGCTTATTCATCACATCATCGTATTCCAGCAAACGCTTTCTGATACCAAAGTTATTTTCCTCTACTTTCTTTTGTGCACGCTCAATAGATTTTGTAATCATGCTATGCTGAATGACTTCCCCTTCTTTATATCCTGCAAAGTCCATCACTTTTGCAATTCTTTCACTTCCAAACATGCGCATTAAATCATCTTCTAAGGAAACAAAGAATTGAGAAGAACCTGGGTCACCCTGACGTCCAGCTCTACCTCTTAACTGTCTGTCTACACGACGAGACTCGTGACGTTCGGTACCTAATATGGCTAAACCTCCCGCCGCTTTTACTTCGGGACTTAATTTAATATCTGTTCCTCTACCGGCCATATTCGTGGCAATGGTTACCGCACCTGTTAAACCTGCTTCTGCAACCACCTGTGCTTCACGCGCATGTTGTTTCGCGTTCAAAACATTGTGTGGAATATTTTTTTGACGAAGCATTCTACTTAATAATTCACTCACTTCAACCGACGTGGTTCCCACTAAACATGGTCGGCCTTCCTCACGTAATTTTTCAATCGTATCTATGACCGCTCCAAATTTTTCACGCTTGGTTTTAAATACCATATCCTGTTCGTCCTTGCGCACTGCAGGTATATTGGTTGGAACCGTTACCACATCTAATTTATAAATACTCCAAAACTCTGATGCTTCCGTTTCTGCAGTACCTGTCATACCACCTAATTTGTGGTACATTCTAAAAAAGTTTTGCAGCGTGATGGTGGCATAGGTTTGTGTAGCCGCTTCAATTTTTACATTTTCTTTGGCTTCAATCGCTTGGTGCAAACCGTCGGAATAACGACGACCTTCCATGATACGACCTGTTTGTTCGTCTACAATTTTTACCTGGCCTTCTATTACGACATACTCCACATCCTTATCAAATAAAGTATAGGCTTTTAATAACTGATTCACGGTGTGAATACGATCGGCCTTAATGCTATAGTCAGAAATAATGACTTCTTTTTGTTGCAACTTGTCTTCCGCTTTTAATGCAGCATTGATATCAATTGCGTTTAAAGCAATACTAATGTCTGGCAATAAGAAAAAGTTAGGATCTTCTCCTGCGCCCGTAATAAGTTGCAAACCTTTTTCGGTTAGTTCAACCGAATTATTTTTCTCATCAATGTGGAAATATAAATCTTCATCCACATGATGCATTTCTCTTTGCTGATCGGCTAAATAATGGTTCTCTGATTTTTGCATCTTCACCCTCACTCCTGGCTCACTTAAAAATTTAATTAAAGCGCCATTCTTAGGTAACCCTCTAAAGGCACGATATAATGCAAGGCCGCCATCCTTAGGATCGTCGTTGCCCTCACTTAATTTCTTTTTCGCTTCAATTAACGAAGCGCTTACTACTTTCTTTTGCGCTTCTACCAATTTTTCAATTCTTGGCTTTAGGTTAAAATATTGCTGCTCCCCGGTTTGATGTCCAATAGGACCTGAAATAATTAAGGGGGTACGCGCATCATCAATTAATACACTATCCACCTCATCCACCATGGCAAAGTGATGTTTGCGTTGCACCATTTCCTCTGGTGTATGCACCATATTATCTCTTAAATAATCAAATCCAAATTCGTTATTGGTTCCGTAAGTAATGTTTGCTTTGTATGCATTGCGACGTTCTTCGGTATTAGGTTGATGCTTGTCAATACAGTCCACCGTTAATCCTAACCATTCAAACAAAGTACCATTCCACTCGCTATCTCTTTTTGCTAAATAATCGTTCACCGTTACAATATGCACACCTTCGTCAGCCAATGCATTCAAATAAGCTGGCAAGGTGGAAACCAAGGTTTTACCTTCCCCCGTACTCATTTCGGCAATCTTACCCTGATGAAGTACAATACCTCCAATTAACTGCACATCATAATGCACCATATTCCAAGTAACTGGAGTACCCGCTGCATTCCATGTAGTTTGAAATACCGATTTGTCCCCTTTTATTTCTACATATTCTTTTGACACAGACAATTCACGGTCCAAATCCGTAGCAGTAGCAACCAACTCTTCTTCATTTGTAAATCGACGTGCTGCTTCCTTCACCACCGCATATGCTTCTGGTAAAATTTCCCAAAGTACTTTCTCTATTGCTTGATCACGGTCTTTTTTAATTTTGTCAATATTTTGATAGATGGCATCGCGCCCCATTAAATCTCCTTCCGATAAGGCCTCCGCTTCATTTTGCGCTGCTTCAATTAAACTATCTAGCTCCTTGGTTTGTGCTTTAATCCTAGCCTTAAATTCCAGCGTTTTTGACCTTAATTGGTCGTTATCCAGCGCGCGGTAGCCCTCGAAATGACCATTGATCACGCCTACTAAATGCTGGATTTTTTTTACATCCTTCTCACTTTTAGAACCACCAAAAAGTGTACTTATAATTTTCAACATATGCCTTGTAAATAAATGTGTTAATATACCTTTCTCAATATACGTGCCAAACTTTTTTGGACAGCCAATTAAGGGTCTCAAAGGTAAGGATTTGAGGGCAGTTTGGCCATTTTAAAGCCTACTGAATACAAAAATTAACTTGGCGGGGCTGAAAAGTGGAAAATGGGCAAAAAAATGATACCTTTGCTCGCCTAAAACACAGGAAATTATAAAGCTATGGCTGGTCAATTAAAAGAAGTAAGAAATAGAATAAAAAGTACGCAAAGTACACAGCAAATCACAAAAGCCATGAAAATGGTAAGTGCTGCTAAATTACGTCGTGCTCAAGACGCGATTACCCAAATGAGACCTTACGCTCGAAAATTGCAGGATATGTTAAGCAACATTATTGGCAGTTTGGAAGGGGATATGAATTTGGCTTTAGCTGAAACACGTGTAGTAAACAATGTGTTATTAATTGTGGTAACATCGGATAGAGGATTGTGCGGTGGTTACAATGCCAATGTGGTGAAATTAGCAAAAGCAACGATTGCTGAAAAATACCCTACTCAAAAAATAACCATCTGGAATATTGGTAAAAAAGGATACGAAAGTTTATCAAAATCTGGATACGATACCAACGCCGATTTTAAAGATATCTTTTTGAAATTGACCTTTGGAAATGTGCAAGCTGCAGCAAAAGCCGCAATGGAAGCATTTACCAATAAAGAATTTGACGCCATTGAAATTATTTATAGCGAATTTAAAAATGCTGCTACACAAGAATTTAAAGCAGAGCCATTTTTACCCATTCCAAAAATGGCAAAGAAAGTAAATCAAAAGAAAACCGATTTTATTTTTGAACCTCAAAAAGAAATTTTGGTGGCCGAATTGATGCCAAAAATTTTAAACACGCAATTGTTTAAAGCTGTTCTAGATGCCAATGCCAGTGAGCATGGTGCAAGAATGACGGCGATGGATAAAGCAAGCGAGAACGCAAACGAATTATTAAAATCATTGAAAATATCTTACAACCGCGCAAGACAAGCTGCTATTACAACCGAATTAACGGAAATTGTAAGTGGTGCAGCTGCCTTAAACGGATAAGCACGATCTATTATGGAAATAAGTGAAATCATACCTCATATTGAAGCGTTAATATTTGCAAGCGATAAAGCATTGAATGCAAATGACGTTACTGAATTAATCAATAACGCTTTTGGATTTTTAGAAGAGCGTATTACATTGGATCAAGTAGAAAGTGCTTTAAACGGTATACAGGAAAAATATGCAACCGAATTTTATCCCTTTGAATTAAAACAAAGCGGCGGCGGTTGGCAGTTTTTAACAAAGCCTACATTTCACACTACGATTGCGCAATTGAATGGTGATAAATTTTTAAAGCGTCTTTCCAATGCTGCTTTAGAGTCTTTAGCTATTATTGCCTACAAGCAACCTATTACAAAAGGAGAAGTGGAAGCCATTAGAGGTGTCAACAGCGATTACTCTATCCAAAAATTATTGGAAAAAGAACTTATAGTTATCAGCGGTAGAAACGAATTATTACCAGGCAAACCATTGGTATACTCTACTTCTAAAAACTTCATGGATTACTTTGGCATCAACTCTACCGACGATTTGCCAAAAATTAAGGAAGTGTTAGCCGAGCAAATTGTGGAAGCAACTGTGATCAAGCCGGAAGACTTTACCGATCATTCAGTAATGGATGAAGTTGCGAACGCATCTGATGAAGGGGGCGACCTTCCTGGAAATGACCTTTCAGCTGATGACCAAGAAGATGCATAAATTTGTATCTTCGTAATATGAAGTCAAGCTTATCCTACGATCAATTAAAGACGGCCGCAAATGACTATGGCACACCATTGTATGTGTACCATGCGGAAAAAATCGTAAGCCAATACCAAAATTTATTGTCGAATTTTTCAAGTACGCATACACGCTTTTTTTATGCCTGTAAATCACTTACCAATATTCATATTTTAGATGTTGTAAAACGAGCCGGATGTAATGTGGACTGTAGTTCCATTAATGAAGCAAAACTAGCTTTACATGTAGGCTTTGCACCTCAAAATATTTTATATACAAGCAACAGTGTAAGTTTTGAAGAAATTTGCGAAGCAGTAAGCTTAGGCATTCATGTGAATATTGATAGCTTATCTAATTTAGAAAAGTTTGGTGAAAAGTATGGCAATAGTTACCCAGTTGGCGTGCGGGTGCGCCCTAATATTATGGCAGGGGGTAATTTAAAAATATCTACTGGGCATGACAAGAGTAAGTTTGGCATTCCTGTAACACAACTTGAGGAACTAAAAGCCATACAAGAAAAATACAATATTAATATTGCCAATTTACATATTCATACAGGAAGTGAAATTAAAGATGTAGCTGTTTTTATTCAGTCGGCCGAAGTATTTGATATTTTATTAGACCATTTCCCAACGGTAAATGTATTAGACTTTGGGGGTGGATTTAAAGTGCCTTATCAGCCGGATGAAAAAGGAACCGATATTGCTTTGTTAGGGACAGAGGTAGACAAAGCCATGCATCGTTTATCTGAAAAATATGGTCGACCTTTAACGGCCTGGTTTGAACCGGGAAAATATATGGTAAGCGAGTGTGGTTATTTTATTGCAAAAGTGAATGTATTAAAACAATCAGGTAACATTCAATTTGCTGGTATTGACACGGGTTTAAATCATTTAATTCGACCTATGTTTTATGACGCCTATCATCATATTGATAATATAAGTAACCCGACTGCGCAACCACAAGCATATGCAGTGGTGGGCAATATTTGCGAGACCGATACTTTTGCATGGGACCGAGCAATTCCAACTATCCAGGAAGGCGACTATTTGGTATTTTTTAATGCCGGTGCTTATGGATATGAAATGGCAAGCAATTATAATTCAAGATATAAGCCGGCACAGATCCTATTTGAAAATGGAGTGTCTTCACTCATAAGTAGAAGAGATACTTTTGAAGACTTATTATCCCTTCAAATTCCAATCAACAAATAATTATGATTGAGATAAAACATATCAGTAAACAATTTGACGACAGGGTAATCCTTGAGGATATTTCTGCGCAGTTTAAACCTGGCATGTGTAATTTAATTATTGGTGCAAGCGGAAGTGGTAAAACAGTACTAACAAAATGTATTGTTGATTTAATACAAGCAGATAATGGGCATATTTTTTTTGACAGCGTAGATGCTGCATCTATGTCTAAAGAGGATAAAAAAGAATTACGCAATAATATAGGCATGTTGTTTCAAGGGAATGCCTTATTTGATTCCTTAACAGTGGAAGAGAATGTGAGATTTCCCTTGGATATGTTCACTACCCTTTCTGACACAGAAAAAGTTGAAAAAGTAAACAAGATATTAGCAAGGGTTAATTTAACAGGGTTTAATGATAAGTTCCCTGCCGAAATTAGTGGGGGTATGAAAAAAAGAGTGGGTTTAGCGCGCGCCATTGTCCTAAATCCAAAATATTTGTTCTGCGATGAGCCCAATTCTGGTTTAGACCCACAAACATCCATGGTGATTGATAAACTTATACATGAACTAACCGTTGAGAATAATATTACCACGATTGTAGTGACCCACGACATGAATAGTGTAATGGAAATTGGGGACTATATTTTATACCTGCATCAAGGAAAAAAAGAATGGGAAGGTTCCAAGGAGGATATTATTTATTGCAAAAATGAACTGCTCAATAATTTCATTTTCGCCTCCGACTTCCTGCAAGATGCCAAAGAAAAAAGAATGTTAGATGATCAGAAATAAAAACTATAAAAATATGAAATTCAAGTTATTTGGACTGGTGCCTTTTTTGTGTTTAGTAATGAGTTGCTCCCTTACCGCACAAGTGAAACCAGAAACACAAACTCCTACACAAACTACCACACAAAATAAAACGGAGCCATCCAGTACTCAAAGCACCATGCCCCAAATTGATCCAAATGCCCCTTATGCAAAGGACAAACATAGTCCAGTATTTAGCATTTCGTCGGTGGAAGGAAAAGAATTAACGGAAAAAGATATACCTACTAAATATAAATACACCTGTTTTATCATATTCAGCCCCGATTGCTCACATTGCGAACATGAAGCTGCTGAACTTAAAAAAGTAGCTGGTAAATTCAATAACGTGTTTTTTGTTTGGGATAGTTACAGAGAAATGGACCTTATTAAGAAATTTGCATCTACCTATGACTTAACTGGAAAAGCAAACGTGATCATAGGTCGTGACCCAACCTATACCATTCCCTCTTTTTTTAGACCCAAAATGACTCCATTTGTGGCATTGTATAAAAATGGTGAATTTGTAAGAATTTGGGAACAAGGTGTGGAACCTGCAGAACTTTTGAAATATACGCAAGGCAATTAAGATAATCCCTAACTTTGCACCGTAAAAAATAACCATTTACTATAAAATAGATATTATATGAAAATCACCGTTGTTGGAGCAGGTGCAGTTGGCGCAACATGTGCAGACAATATTGCTCGTAAAGAATTAGCTAACGAATTAGTTTTGTTAGACATTAAAGAAGGCTTTGCAGAAGGTAAAGCACAGGATATGATGCAGACTGCTGCATTGTTAGGATTTGATACCCGCATTTCTGGAAGCACCAACGATTATTCAAAAACAGCTAACTCAGACGTAGTCGTAATTACTTCGGGCTTACCTCGTAAACCAGGTATGACGCGTGAGGAGTTAATTGGTACCAACGCAGGTATCGTAAAAGGAGTATGTGAAAATATTTTAAAGCATTCTCCAAACGCAATTATTATTGTTATTAGTAATCCAATGGACACGATGACCTACTTGGCTATGCAGTCTACTGGTTTACCAAAAAATAGAATCATTGGGATGGGTGGTACTTTAGATAGTGCACGTTTCAAATATCAATTAAGCACTACTTTAAACTGTAGTCCAGCGGATTTAAACGCATTAGTAGTAGGTGGTCACGGTGATACCACCATGATTCCTTTAATGAAGCATGCAACTTGGAATAGCATTCCTGTTACTAAATTCTTGACTGAAGAGCAACAACAAACTATCATTAATGACACCATGGTAGGTGGTGCTACATTGACAAAATTATTAGGCACTTCTGCTTGGTATGCACCAGGTGCTGCAGGCGCTGCATTGGTGGAAAGCATTGTACGTGACGAGAAAAAATTGTTTACTTGTTGTGTAAGCTTGAATGGCGAGTATGGTCAAAATGATATTTGCTTAGGCGTACCAGTAGTGATTGGTAAGAATGGTTGGGAGAAGATTGTAGAAATGGATTTATCTGCCGACGAACAAGCTGCATTCAATAAAAGCGCAGACGCTGTAAGAAATATGAATGACGTATTGAAAACTCTATAATTCAATCCAACATAATTGATCTTTGGATTTATAATAAAAGCCCCGCAATTGCGGGGCTTTTATTATAATGTATATGTTATGAATTTAAGCTTCTTCGTAATATCCATTTGCTATTGAAGCAATTGTATAAGTATTTTGTAAGCGCATGCAAAAAAAATGTCCTTGAGGGCATTGCTTGCTCCCATAATTAGAACAAGGTTGGCAGGACAAATTAGGAACAATGGCATTATAATACATTTCAAAAGGGCGCTTATTTTGCACACCGTTACTTTTTAATTTCGAGGTTGGATAATAGGGTTCTACTTGTAATGCAGGAGAAGTGGCTCCCCATATCGCGACCGTTTTTTTATGAAAAGCGCAGGCAATATATAAAAAGCCGGTGTCGTGAGAAATGACTGTTTTAGATTGTTGTACTAATAATGCAGATTCATGTAAAGAAAATTTACCACATCCATTAAATATTTTAACAGGGTCCACCTTGGCTACCTCTTCCCCTTCTAAAGCATCTTCTTTTCCACCCACTAAAACAATTGGATACTTTAATAATAAACAAAGTGCTTGCAATTTTTCAATAGGTAATTTTTTAGTAGCAAAAGAAGCTCCAATTACCAATGCAATATATCCTGTGCGATGCGAAACAGGTAATGCTTCTTGCGACAATTTTATATTGGAAGGAACAAAATAATCCAACCCCATTCCATCATCTACAACGCCTAAGGGAGCTAAGGTATCCAAACACCTATCACTAATATGCCTATGTGGCATAAAATTTAAATGCAACTTAGTGAGTAATAATTTTCGCCAACTTAGTTTATTATATGTCAATGCAGGGACTCCTAGTGCTCGTTCAATTTTATGGGTTCTAAAATTTTTATGCAAGTCAATAACATAATCAAAATTCGCTTCCTTTAATGCAGCTATTGTTTTGGAAAGGTCTTTGTCTAAATAATGAAATTTGTCGATATAGGGATTTGCTTCGGTAACCAACTTCATGGAAGGCTTTGTCAAAAAATGAATTTCCACATTAGGCAATTGTTGCTTTGCAGCGCGAATGGCAGGTGTGGTAAAAACAATATCACCAATCGAAGAAAAACGAATAAAGAGTAAACGCATAATGCAAAGAATTAAGGAAGCGGGGTATCCAATTCTAAATAATCCAAATCCTTGTGATAGGTTTCTTCGGTAAATACAAAAGCAACCACAGTAATAGCCATTACAATGGAGCCCGTTAAAATTCCACTTTGTACAACTGTCCAACCGGCTTTCTTTTGTAAAATATCTAAAAACAAGAAATTAATTAAAGGCAATGCCCCTCTTACCATATTGGGGATCGTAGTGGCTGCGGTTGCTCTTAAATTTGTACCAAACTGCTCGGCTGCCATCGTATTAAATATAGCCCAATAACCAGTGCTAAACCCTAAGAGTGCGCAAATGGCATACATGCGCTGGTCACTATCATTGAACATGGAGAAAAATAAAATCATCGCCACCGTGTTTAAACTATAAAACACGAGCAATGCTTTTTTACGGCTCTTAAAATACTGACTTACATAACCAATTACAATATCTCCAACGGCTATACCTATATAAGCAAACATGATAGACTTACCTGAATCAATTAAATTTTTTCCATACAATTCTGAAGCAAATTTATTACTATAATTAACCAATACCCCAATTACAAACCAAGTAGGTAGACCAATTAAAATTGCTTTTACGTATTTTGAAAACCGTTTTTTGTTGGTAAAGAATTGTAGAAAATTACCCTTTGTAATCTTGGCTAGTTTGACCGATTCAAACATAAAGGACTCCGATACACGAACACGAAGTATTAATAAAAAAATACCAAGTACACCGCCTATCTGATAACAAATTCTCCAATCGTTTATATGAATACCTCCCATGGTATAATGTAGCCCCCATTGCTTAGTATATTGAAAAGTAAAATAAGCAAATACAGCACCAGATAAGCCAATACCTGCAACCATGCTGGTTCCTATCCCTCTCTTGTTCTTAGGAAGCATTTCAGAAACCAAGGTAATGCCTGCGCCTAGTTCCCCCGCTAAACCAATGCCTCCAATAAATCGGCAGTATGCATATTGATCTACACTCTGCACAAAAGAAGTAAGTATGTTGGCAACGGAGTATAACATGATGGACCCAAACAATACTTTTAATCTCCCATACTTATCGCCAATCACACCCCATATAATGCCGCCAATTAATAAACCAGACATTTGCCAGTTAATGATATGTGCGCTATCATCAATAATTGTTTTAGCAGTGGCACCTACTGCCATAACGCTTGGTTGACGAACAATGGTAAACAATAATAAATCGTATACATCTACAAAATATCCGAGGGCAGCAACTAATACAGGTAAAGACAGTAGTCCAATTTGGCGATTGGTGGTCATATAAAAATTACTTTTTAGATTTATGCGTAATCACTTTTATAATTACAGGCACAGTGGTTACAAAAACGATGCCCAATACAATCACTTCCAAATGTTGTTTTAAATCAAATTGGAAGCGCTCTAAAATCCAGGCTTGTAAAAAATGTCCAGCACATAACATACTTCCCACCCAGGCAATACTGCCCGTAATATTATAAAAACTAAACTTGCTTTTATCCATACGCACAATCCCAGCAACAATAGGCGCAAAGGTTCTTACAATTGGGATGAAACGGGCAATCACAATAGCGCCGCCCCCATGCTTTTCATAAAATTCCTGGGCTTGTATTAAATACTTTTTCTTGAAAAAGAAATTTTCTTTCCAGTCATACATAGCAGGGCCAACTTTTTTACCAATTGCATATCCCACAGCATTACCAAGGATTCCTACAACAGATATAAATGCAAATAAAATAAATAAATCTACCCATTGATTGTGGCCAATATTAATATGGAAGGTTTCAAAAAAATGACTGATGAGTGTGTCACTATAAATGCCTGCAACAAAAAGCAAACTATCACCAGGTAAAAAGAATCCAAAAAATAATCCGGTCTCTGCAAAAACCACAAATAAAAGCAACCATAAACCGCCGTTGTTAATATAATACTGCGGCTGTAATAATTGGCTCCAGTGAAATGGCTCAATCTGATTAATTAGCAAATGAAAAAAGCTCATACTATTATTTTAGGCTTGTGCTGGATCTTCTAATTCACCTTCCCATTTACTTACTACTGCAGTTGCTAAGCTGTTACCTAATACATTGGTTGCCGTACGGAACATATCGCAAAAGTGATCGATTGGTAAAATTAAGGCAATGCCTATTGCTGGAATGTTAAACATAGAACAGGTTGCAGCAACCACCACTAATGAAGCACGGGGTACACCCGCAATGCCTTTACTGGTTAACATCAAAACAAGTAACATAGTAAGTTGTGTTCCAATATCTAAATGTATCCCATAGGCCTGCGCTATAGCCATACTCGCAAAAGTCATATACATCATACTGCCATCCAAATTAAAAGAATAGCCCAATGGTAAAATAAAAGATACAATTTTATTCTTGCACCCAAAGCGCTCCAGCTCTTCCGTTAGCTTAGGAAATACGGCTTCACTACTGGTCGTACTAAATGCAATGATTAAGGGGCTAGAAATAATTTTTAACAGGGAAGGCATTCTCTTACCAAGAATAATAAATCCTACGCCAATTAAGACCACCCACAATACACCAATACCCAATAAAAAATATAAGAAGTACTTGATATAAAATAAAAAAACCGCTAACCCTTTAGTTGCAATCACTGCGGCCAAGGCGCCAAACACACCTAATGGTGCAAAATTCATAACATACCCCACCATTTTTAAAATAATATGCGAGGCAGCATCAAATGCTTTAACCAACCCTTTCGCCTTTTCGCCCATGGCTGCTGCAGCTACGCCAAAAAAGATACTAAATATAACAATCTGCAAAATTTCGTTGGTTGCCATTGCCTCAAAAATACTTTTAGGGAACACGTGTTCAATAAAGCCTGCTATACTAAATGACTGTGTTTTACCAATTAATTCCTTTGCACCAGACATATCTGCATTACTTAATGTAATCCCCTCTCCTGGTTTAAAAATATTCACTAAAACCATACCAATTAATAAGCTCACTAAGGAGGCAGTGATAAACCAGAGTAAAGCTTTACCCCCAACTCTGCCCACTGTTTTAAGATCGCCTAATTTAGCAATCCCTACCACCAATGTTGTAAACACCAACGGCGCAATAATCATTTGAATTAACCTTAAAAAAATAGTGGTTAATAATTTGATGTTTTTTTGAAAAACATCAATCGTTGCAGGTTGCGCATTTTCATGTATAATATATCCAAGTGCTGCTCCCGCAACCATGGCTATGATAATATACAAGGTAAGTTTATTAGATTTTTTCATAGGCGTTAGATATGCAATATAAGACATAAGTCACAAAAAAATACCCCCAAAATGAGCGGCAAAATCATAGAAATTGAGCTGTTTTTTGAGAAAAAAGTCCTATTTTTCAACTTATAAAACAACACTATGAGTTTATTTAGAAAAAAAGACCTTGCTGCCATGTTGGCTCAGGCCGAGGATGGAGGAAAAGGCTTAAAACGCACACTTGGTGCGGGTAACTTAATTGCACTTGGCGTTGGCGCTATTATAGGAGCTGGATTATTTGTGCGTACCGCTGCGGCTGCAGGACAAGCCGCAGGACCCGCAGTAACACTTTCCTTTATTGTGGCAGCCATTGGTTGCGCATTTGCAGGATTATGTTATGCAGAATTTGCTGCCATGATCCCTATTTCAGGTAGTGCGTATGCATACTCTTATGTAACCATGGGCGAGACCGTTGCTTGGATTATTGGCTGGGCATTGATTATGGAATATGCTTTAGGTGCAGCCACTGTATCTATTGCTTGGAGTGAATATTTAAACAAGCTGCTGGGTGATCGAATACCGTATGAATGGTGTCACTCTCCGTTTGAAAGTTTGACAGATGCTGCCGGTGTCCTACACCATGGTATTATGAACGCACCTGCATTGGTTATTTTATTATTATTAACCTTATTGTTAATTAAAGGAACGCAAGAGTCTGCAATAGTGAATGCAGTGATTGTATTTGTAAAAGTAGCGATTGTTATAATATTTATTGTTATAGGATGGCAGTTTATAAACCCTGCAAATCATAGTCCATATTTAATCCCAGCAGATCACGAACCTATCTTGAATCACGGAAAAGTAATCGCCGATTACTCTGGTGTATTTAAGCATGGATGGGGAGGGGTATTAGGAGGAGCAGCCATTGTATTTTTTGCCTTTATTGGTTTTGATGCCGTATCCACTGCAGCACAGGAGGCGAAGAATCCAAAAAGAGATATGCCAATTGGTATTCTTGGATCATTAGTAGTGTGCACCATTTTATACATATTATTTGGTCACGTTTTAACAGGCGTGGCACCATGGACCGATTTTGTAGATCCTACAAAAGGAAAAGAAGCATCGGTGGCTTATGCTATTTCAACTTACATGACAGGTTATGGTTGGTTAGCGAAAGCGGTTACCATTGCCATTCTTGCAGGTTTCTCTTCGGTGATACTGGTAATGTTAATGGGACAATCACGCGTATTTTTCTCAATGGCAAATGATGGATTATTACCAAAAGTGTTCTCCGATTTACATCCTAAATATCGTACTCCTTATAAATCCAACTGGATCTTGTTTGTATTTGTAGGTGCATTTGCTGCTTTTGTACCAGGTAGTGTGGCTGGAGATTTAACCTCATTTGGTACTTTATTTGCCTTTGTATTGGTGAGTGCAGGTATTTGGATATTACGTGTAAAATCACCTAATATGGAAAGACCATTTAAGACACCATTGGTGCCATTGGTTCCCATTTTAGGTGCTGTAATTTGCCTTGCCATGATATTTGCACTTGACGGGCAAACTTTGAAAGTAGCGTTTTTATGGATGGTTATAGGCTTAGATGTATATTATCTATATAGCCAATCTAGTAGCAAGATTTTTGATGGTCCAAGCTTAGCTAAAACATCTTACGTAACTCAAATGTTACCTATTGTTTTAGCAACTATAGGCCTGATTGCTCTTGCTGTTATTACAATGGATAAAGTAACTGTCTTTATTGCTATTGCTCAATTGATTTTGCTTGTTTTTGCTATGTTTAATCAAATGACAATGCTTAACAAGTATACAGGAAAACAATAACCTCAATAAGTTCTTACTAAGAATGGCCAGACTGAATTGTCTGGCCATTTTTTTTGCCTTATTTTTGCTAACCTTAAATAATTACTATGGGACGGATTTTTGAAGTTAGAAAAGCCACAATGTTCAAACGATTTGATCGGATGGCAAAGCAATTTACCCGAATAGGTAAAGAGATTGTAATTGCAGTTAAGGCAGGTGGGCCAAACCCGGACGATAACCCTGCTTTAAGAAGATGTTATCAAAATGCGCGCAGTGCTGGTATGCCCAAGGACAGAGTAGAGGCTGCTATTAAACGTGCGATGGGTAAGGACACGAGTAACTATGAAGAAATTTTATACGAAGGATATGCACCACACGGGGTTGCATTATTAGTGGAGACAGCTACCGATCACCATGTAAGAACTGTTGCCAATGTAAAAAGTCATTTTAATAAAGGCGGTGGTGCCATGGGAAATAGCGGAAGCGTAAGTTTTCAGTTTAAGAAAATGGGGGTATTTAAATTAAACCCAGAAGGATTGGTGATGGACGATTTAGAATTAGAATTAATTGACCATGGTTTAGATGAATTAGGGGATAGCAGTGACGATAATGGTAATCCAATTTTAGTATTAAGATGCGCTTTCACCGATTTTGGTAATTTGCAAAAAGAATTAGAGGCAAAAAAATTAAATGTAATAAGTGCAGAGTTTGAATGGATCCCTTCTACTACTGTGCCCGTTACCGATGAGCAAGCCGAAGATATTAGTAAATTAATTGAAAGATTAGAGGAGGATGAAGATGTAAATAAAGTATTCCACAACATGGGGTAAGCGATGCAAATTTTATCAACCATATTATTATCAGGATGTCTTTCTCCTATTATGAAAGACAGTACTAGACCCGTGTTTAATATGTATACCATATCGAAGGAGACAAAATTGCCAGCGAATTACTACACTACCAAAACGGGATTTTTTTGTAACATGGAAAGAGCGTTGCAAAAACAAACTAAGGTAGCTGTGAAATTTAGATTAGGCTCATTGGAGCATACGCAAAAATTAGAAGGATATAATTTATCTACTCTGCCATCATCTCAGTAATCACTTGTATAATTTCTTCGGTATTGGGCTTTGAGAAATAATCACCATCACTTGCATAAGCAGGGCGATGCGCTTTTGAAGCAATGGTTCTTGCGGCAACATCCAACCACTTATAGCCTCCCTGCTTTTCAATAACCTGTTGGTACATATAAGCAGACCCGCCTCCTGGTACATCCTCGTCAATGAATACAATGCGATTGGTCTTTTTTAAAGAAGCCACAATTTGGTGGTTAATATCAAATGGCAATAAGGTTTGTACGTCGATAATTTCACATTCAATCCCTAAAGCGCTTAACCTTTCGGCAGCATCTTGAATAATTCTTAAAGTAGAGCCATAGGAAACGACCGTAATATCTGCACCTTCTTTTAAAATTTCTGGTTTACCTAATGCAACCGTGAACTCCATCATATTATTAGGCATGGTTTCTTTTAAACGATAACCATTTAAACATTCAATTAATAAAGCAGGGTCATTGCCTTTTAATAAAGTGTTATACATACCCACGGCTTGCACCATATTTCTAGGCACACAAACATGCATGCCTCTTAATGAATTAACAATCATGCCCATCGGAGATCCGCTATGAAAAATTCCTTCTAATCGATGTCCTCTGGTACGAATAATAACGGGACTACTTTGTTGTCCATTGCTTCTATAATGAAGTGTTGCCACGTCATCACTTAAGGTTTGAAGCCCGTATAATAAATAGTCCAAATACTGTATTTCTGCAATGGGTCTGAGTCCTCTAAGCGCCATGCCGTGCGCTTGTCCCATAATAGATTGCTCGCGTATACCGGTGTCAAATATTCGATCTGCCCCATACTTTGCTTGCAAGCCTGCAAATCCTTGATTCACATCTCCAATATTACCTAAGTCTTCGCCAAATGCATATACAAATGGATTGGATTCAAAAAGCTGATCAAAATATTGATTCAATACTTCGAAGCCATTCACTATTTTGGAATTAGCATCATATATCGGATCCACTACCGAAACATTTAATGTACTCTTAGCCGTTTGATTGTATAAATGTCTGCCATAATATCCTTCTTCTTCCTTTAAATAGTTAGCCAAGCATTGCTTGATAGCAGGCGCATTGGGATGCATTGGCATTTGCTCTAGCAATGTGTGAAAAGTTCTAAAAATATTTCTCTTTAATGGCTCTTTATTGTTTATCAACTCCTGCGCCAGCTCATTCACTTTTTGCAAATCCGCACCTTGAACACCTACTTGAGCTAAAGCATATACTTCATTTATTTTTGCCTTAATGGGGTTGACATATTTATCCCATGCAGCTTGCTTGTCCTCGCGCACTTTATTTTTTACATCCGTTTCTAAAGCTTGTAATTCCGCTTCCGTTGTTAAATCATTTAACAACAACCACTCTCTCATTTTTTTATTACAATCCCATGCTCTCTCCCAATCCAATCGCTCCGTAGATTTATATCTTTCATGACTACCACTGGTAGAGTGTCCTTGGGGTTGCGTTAATTCTTGTACATGAAACAATACAGGTACATGTGTTGCGCGTGTAAACGCAATGCCTTCCTCGAAAGTTTCACAAAGCGCGGCATAATCCCAGCCTTTTACTTTAAATATTTTTATGCCATTGGTATCTTCCTTTTTTTCAAAACCGGCCAATGCTTCCGAAATAGATCCCTTGGTAGTTTGCAAACTGGTTGGAACAGAAATTCCATAACCGTCGTCATATACGATCATTGCTAATGGCACTTGCAATACACCTGCTGCATTAACCGCTTCCCAAAATTGACCTTCGGAAGTACTTGCATCACCAATGGTACAAAAGCAAACTTCGTTTCCATGATCACTTAAATGCTTAAACGTTTCTTTATTTTTTGAACTTCTAAAACAATTAGAAGCAAAAGCAATTCCTAATCCACGCATCATTTGGCCTGCTGTAGGTGCAATGTCCGCAGAAATATTATAACTGTTGAGTAAATTGTTCCACTCTCCTTTTTCATTTACAAATGGCGTAGCAAAATGCGCATTCATATTTTTGCCACCACTGTATGGATCGTTGTGAACGTCGGCATACAATTGTGAAAAATAATCTTCGGTATTGGAAATACCCAAAGCAAACATAAAAGTTTGATCTCGATAATATCCACTTCTAAAATCTCCTTTCTGAAAAAATTTAGCAAGCGCTAATTGTGGAATTTCCTTCCCATCCCCAAAAATGCCAAACTTAGCTTTTCCGGTGAGCACTTCTCTCCTACCCAATAAGCTAACTTCCCTACTTGTTAATGCAATCCGATAGTCCGCAATAACGGAACGTTGAAACGCTTCAAAGGACAGCGCTTCTTGGCTAGCAGTAGGGTTAATATTGGATTCCATTTTACAAAAGTAGGGGTCAAGATGCAATAAAAATCAATTCCTAGATAAAAACCCCGAATTCATATTTTTTTAATATTTTAGCCTAAGAAATGCGCATTTTATGTGCATAAAAAGGCAAAATTATCTTTTCAACACAGTTCAATTAAATGCATATTTATGAAGATTAAATGTTTAATACTAGGGCTCTTTTTTGTAGTAGGTGGATTTGCGCAAAGCACCATTAAATTTGATGCTGCCAGCTATAACTATGGTAAGATTAAAAAGGGGGTACACAAATCCGTCAACTTCAATTATACCAACTTGGGTAACAAGCCAGCGGTGATAGAATTTGCCAATGCCGAATGTGGATGTACCCAACCCGTATACAATCAAAACCCTGTTTTAAAAGGACAAAAAGGAACCATTACCGTTACTTATACGGCACCTAATGTGGGTGTGTTTAAAAAACGTGTTACCGTAAAATATGCAGGTGAGAAAGAGGCCACCGAACTCATCATAGAAGGCGAAGTAATTAATTAAATATTCAAGCAAGGTCTTAATCAGTGGACCATTACTTGTGTACGTTTCCGTTTACCGTATATCCTTTTTTCGTCTCCGTTCATAATTATTTAACACAGATAACAGCACTAACTCGAGCTACTGCAATAGTTTTGCATTGCAATAGTGAGGGTTTGATTTTAACTCTATATAGCAAGCAATCGTAAACGCCCGTTGTTTCTACAATGGGCTTTTTTTGCGCCCTATAATAAGCTAAAATGAAAGGCAAAAAAAGGCCCCCCGATAAATCGGAGGGCCTGTATAAATTATTAAATGATAATTTAATTAGTCAACATCCCAGAAAATTTTCGTTGATAAAGGATCAATTGTTCCTTGAGCCTTTACATTTGCACCATTAGAACCATCTTCAGTTCCAGGGTAGTATAAACGTAATGGTCTTCTTGCATCCGTAACGTAGTTTCTAGACTGTGGAGTGGCTGGGTAATTGCTTTTACGATACTCAGACCAAGCTTCTAAACCATTAAAGTTTGCAAAAGACAACCATTTTTGGTAAGCAATTGCTTGTAACTTATTAGTAGAAGCAGCAAAGTCAACATCCTGAACACCGCTAGCTAATAATCTTGTAGCATCCGATGCAGAAGCACCTAAAATTCTATAAGACTCTTTAACACCCGCCTCAAAATAAGACTGAGCAGTTCCAGTAAAGTTGATTGCAGATCCGTAACGTTGCTTAGCTTCCGCTAAGTGAAGTTGCGCTTCAGCAGCTGTCATTAAAATGTAAGACTTGTTAAAAGTACCGCGTACCAATACAGATGGGCCAGGAGCACATGTAGCAGCAGGTAAATAACCAGCACTCGCTCCGAAAGGAACACCCGCATAGTTAGCAGCTACTTCATCCTTAGTACTTACACCAGGGTTAGCACTGTTCTCGTTTCCAGCAGCATAAAATATACGCTTTAAACGCACCGTGTCACCAGTTGACTTCAATGTATTAATTAAGAATTCAGTACCTCTAGGCCAGTTGTTATTTGCTCTTCTAGCATTGGTCTCACTATACCCATAACTATCATAGAAAGGATTAATTTGACCAGCCGAAGCAACATAACCAGGGTTAACACCTGCATCAGCACCAGATAAAACACCTGTACCTTCTGCAGCAATTTTGTTTACCTCGGCAGTGATGTATGAATCTCTTCCGCTTATTTTAGCTTGACGCATTAAAATACGCAATTTCAAAGAGTTTGCAAATTTGATCCAGTTTGTTGTGTTTCCTTTAAACATGATATCAGAACCAGCATAAGCACTTGCAAATGCATTTGCTTTTAAGTCCACGATGGCACCGTCTAATAAGGTAATTAAACCTTCATAAACAGTTTTTTGATCGTCAAACTTTGGCGCTAATTTACCCACTCCCTTCAATGCTTCAGAGAAAGGAATGTTACCGTAAAGGTCAACCAACTTTTGGTAACCCAATGCTTGCATTACTTTAGCTGGACCTTTTAAGTAAGGTTGACCAGCAGCATCTGCAGTATTGATTACATATTGATAATCGTATAGGTTATCATACGTGTTATCCCAATAGTTAAAGTCTCCATTGGTAAAGCTATAAGAGAACAAAGTCGTACTAATGATATAACCATTAGACTGTGTCCATTGACCACCCCAGAACATACCTGTCTCATTAGGAGCAAGCATGTTGGTAGCGGATGTGTTCATTGCATTGGCAAGAACGAACGCAGGCGTTGCGGTTGGAAGTGAATTCGGGTTGGTATTGACATTTAAAAAGTCTTTTTTACAACCTGTCCCCACAAGAACCAAAAACGCGGCGATATATAATTTATTTAGTTTCATATCTATTGTTTTAGTTAGTGGTTTATTAAAAAACAAAGTTTATGTTGAAACCAATTTGACGTACAGGAGGTGTTTGGGCAGTATTACTAATACCAGAACCGTTACCACTTGTATAGCTGAACTCAGGATCAGTAAACTGATTCTTAGCATCAACAATTGTAAATAAGTTTCTACCATAAATTGCTACGTTAGCAGCTGAGAAAATCTTAGACTTTTTAACAAAAGAAGCTGGTAAATTGTAAGACAAGTTAACGTCTCTCAATTTAATAAACCAAGCTGGTGCTACGAAGTTCTCAGAAATCAAACGATAGTTGTTAACCCATAAAGCATACTCTGGTTCACGCACATAAACTGACGTGTTAGGTACGTTCGCTCCAGAAACTGGATCGATATAATATGAATTAGCAAAAATTTGATTGGTTCTGTTTGCAGTCCAAGCTCCAGATCCTGTGAAAGTCATTTGACGACCTAAGTCTGAGTACATAACGTTACCACCACGGTATTCAAAGTTAAACGCTAAACGGAAATCTTTGTAAGATACAGTTGAACCTAAGCCCACCATATCACGTGGTAAAGTACCACCCTTTTCTTTCAAAGTAGGGTCTAGTGTTGGGTAACCAGTTGTAGCACTTACTCTTCTACGGCCTGCATCATCATAATAATAACCATTGGTTTTCAATATTGGGAAACGTTGTCCTAAGATTACGTTTGATGTAGCATAAGAATATCCACCATAAGCGAATTGAGTGATACCAGGATATAAACTTTCAACTTTATTATCGTTGTAAGAGTATTTGATACTCATATCCCACTTCACTTTAGTTTCACGTAATATTTGAACTTTTAAGTCAGCCTCGTAACCGAAGTTATTCACTTCACCTACGTTAATTAACAAGTTAGAGAAACCAGTTGAGTTAGGAACTTTAACTGTTAATACTTGACCTTCTGATTTTTGAGTATACCAAGAAACGTCTAAGTTCACTCTGTTTTTCAAGAAGCTAAACTCACCACCTACCTCTATTGCAGTTACAAACTCAGGCTTTAAATTAGCATCAGGTAAAGTATTACCTACTGATAAACCTACGTTGTTACCGTAAGGGAAGTTACTACCGTTATTATACGCTAAATCCAAACCATACAATGGAATGTTGTCATTACCATTCTTGTTATAAGATCCACGTAATTTAGCATAGTTCAATACATCGTTTTTTAAAGCAGGTAATGCATCTGTTAACACAAATGACAATGCCGCACCATAATACAAGTAAGAGTATTGATCGGCAGATCTTGTTGTTTTAAAGAAACGAGAAGTCGCATCATAACGTCCAGTAAGGTTTAAGTTTAACCACTCCATTCCTTTTAAGTTGGTGTTCATATCCGCATAGTAACCAAACCTACGCTCGGTTGTATTAGATTCAGAACCAGCTAAGTTTCCTTGTCTGTTAGAAATATTGTAAACATCAGGAACCACAATGGAACTAGATGAAACAGAGATTGACTTCGTATAACGTTGGTATATTGAGTAACCTAAGTTCAACTTGTTTTGTGTAATACCTAAATCCTTTTGGATACGTACTTGAAATTCATTGTTTAACACATTCTCTGTAGAAGAGTAATCGTTAACACCACCTAACACGTCAGAAATGGCGCGGTAGATACCAGGATAATCATCATCACTTTCATAAGGAGCCGGAATGAATGCGCTATTTTTTGCCCAGTCAGAATATTGGAATTTCTCTTGTGTGTTTTTACCAGTACGAGAGTTATTCATGATAGCTATACGGTTATACAATTGTAACCAAGGGGTTGCACGATAAGTGATATCGAAGTTACCCGAGAAGTTAGCGTCTTTGTATTTAGCACGGTTAATATCCTTATTGAAATAAGGGTTATTATAATAGTCATTATAGTAACCATTTGGATTAGCGAACTTATTGGTTCTCCAATTTCTCATGGTAGTTAAATCTACCCAAGAAGCGGTATTAATGATATCATTTTGGAAATCAGAAGTAGTTCTGTCATATACAACTTGTGTATAGGCAGCGTTAAATAATGTAGAAACCTTACCGTATTCTCTTGTAGACTTCACACGAACACCAG
This sequence comes from Bacteroidota bacterium, assembly GCA_947476145.1. Taxonomy (GTDB): domain Bacteria; phylum Bacteroidota; class Bacteroidia; order Chitinophagales; family Chitinophagaceae; genus Sediminibacterium. Next base: position 45,521 of record CANJPH010000007.1, read on the forward strand.
TTCTATCACTTAAATCTCCAGGTACAATACCATTGATTTTTTGATTTTCAACTGATAAGTAGTAGCTACCATTATCATCACCACCTTGGAAGCTTGCTTGGTTGTTTGTAGAAACACCAATATCAAAACTATTTTCACGAACATTAGCAACGTTCGAATAAGGGATAATCAATTTGCTACCGTCTTGTAATACACGGCCGGCAATACGTTGGCTACCATCATAAGCATCACCATATTGTTGGTTTTCATAAGATCTCCAGTTTGCTTTCGCACGGAAAAGAGGATCCTTATTGTATGCCGCTTCACCATATACATATGGATAGTATTGAGAACCAGAACCATACTTGTCTTGGAAGGCAGGTAAGAAACTAACTTGCTCAAAGTTGGTCGTATTGGAATATTGAATTTTCAATTTTCCTTTACTACCTTGTTTAGTTGTAATTACCAACGCACCATTCACACCCGCAGAGCCATACAATGTAGCCGCTTGTCCACCCTTAAGGATAGAAACGTTGTCCACATCATTTGGATTGATCAGTGCTAATGCAGTTGCGGTAGTTTGCATACCATCAATTACAATTAATGCTTCGTTATTACCAGTTAATGAACGGTAACCACGTAATACCACCTTAACGGAAGGATCAACGCTGTTATTTACAGTATACACCGCCAAACCAGAAACCTTACCCGCAAGGGCTTGTGTTAACTGAGGAGAGCGACCTACTGAAAGTTCTTCACTAGATACTTTAGCATAAGAGTATCCAATCTCTTTAGATTTTTTACGGATACCTTGAGCGGTAACAACCACATTGTCAAGCTCATCTGCTTGACGGTTCAAAACAATACTTAAAGTTGTTGCAGTTGCTTTCACTTCAGTTGAAGCGAAACCAGTAGCACTAACTTGCAAAGTTGCATTTGCAGCAGCATTAATTTTGAAGTTACCATTAGCATCAGCAACTGAGGCTGATGTTTGACCCTTTACTTTCACTGTTGCATAAGCTACCGCAACGCCTTTGTCATCTTTCACCGTACCGGTTACTGAACGAACCTGCGCATTTGCCGAAGCGAATACTAAAACAGCCAAGAAGAGTGAGGTTACAATTTTCTTCATTTGCTTTTTGTTTTTACTTAAGAGTCTAAGATAAGAAAAAAATTAAACGAATGTTAAGGATTAGTTAACAAAATTATTATTGGTTCTAAGTAAATTTGATAATAAATTAATATATAACTGTTAATCAATCATATATGAACTCAATTATTTTAATATTTGTTAAAAATTTTTGAAAAAAAACTTAGAAAAATTGGACAAAATTCACGTATGGGCACAAAAAAAGGCATAACAGACTAGTGGTTATGCCTTATTGAATGCCTTAGGAAAGAGAAAATAGCAGAAATCAACTACCTCTTGATCCACCGGTTTTAATAGGTTTTTTATTCGCGCCGCCAGAAGACTTAGTGTTGGCTTTAGCGATAAACTTTGAACTACCTCCCGCTTGAGGAGTAGTTTTAGTAGTAGCAGCTGCTTTTTTATCCGCTACTTTCTTATTAATTGCAAATCCCATAGTTAATTATTTATTACATAAAAGTAAATAATAAAATTGGGAATATTCAATAAATAGTAAATCTTAAATGTTAACTACAAGGAATAGCTTAATAATAACATGCCCCTATACTCCGGTTTCATTAATGTAAAAATAGTTGCTGGCAATTGAAACTTGCCTACAATTTCAAAACCATTTTTTTGATAAAACTGCAAAGCTTTTGTCGCACTATCCATTGCTTTTAATAAAATTATTTTCTTATTCATTCTAATAGATAGCTCTTTTGTAAATTGAATAAGTTGGGATCCGACTCCTTTTTGAATAGCCGAATGCATGATATAAATTCGCTCTAATTCTAAACTTGCATTTTCATCAAACCCTTTGCTATTAGCATTTATATTCAATTTTAAATAACCAACGGGTTCCTTATTTAAATAGGCGATAAAATGTAAATTATTAGGATCAGCTATTTCTTTTTTTATTTTTTCAACTGGATAGGCGTATTCATTTATATACCAGTCAATTCCTCCTTCCTCCCATAAGTAAGGGTAATGTGGAATGTAAATTTTCTTTGCAAGATCACTTAATAATTGCGCTTGGGTAAAATCTATTTGCAGAATTTGTAGTGGACTTGTCATTGAAAAACAAAACTACATTTTTATAGCGCTCATTCCGCCATCCACATGTAAAATTTGCCCTGTTATCCAACTTGATTTCTCAGACAATAAAAAACAAGCCATCTCCGAGATATCATTTACGCTACCCACTCTTTTTAAAGGATGACGTAGCGCATTGGCTTCCATTTTTTGTTCACTATTTAATAAACTAGCCGCTAAAGGGGTGTCCGTTAAAGAAGGTGCAATACAATTTACTCTAATGTTGGGTGCCAATTCCGCAGACAATGCTCTGGTAAGTCCTTCGATCGCTCCTTTGGAAGCAGCCACCTGTGTATGAAAATTTAAGCCCAATTGAACCGCAACGGTAGAAAATAAAAGAATGGAAGCGCTTCCGCTATTTTTTAATGCCGGCAATGCTGCTTGAATTACTTTAACAGCGCCTCCTACTTGTAAATTAAAATCTTGTAAAAAATCGCTAGGCTGAATTCTTGCAAAAGGCCTCAAATTAATAGTGCCTGGACAATATATTAAACCATCAAGAGTTGTTGGTAAAAAACTAAAATCAATGGACTCGTTTAGTACATTTAAAGGATGTGTGTTAAAATTTTGAACAGACTCAATGGGATGCGAATTAAAAGTCCCATACACCTCATGCCCTTCTTTTATTAATTGTAACGCAATTGCATTTCCAATCCCAGATGAAGCACCGACTACTAAAAAATTTCCCATGACATTATTTGTTTAATAGTAATAAACAAACAATTAAGTGAAAGGTTCAATGAAAAAGAAAAAGAAAAAAAATATGATTAAACGCTAAGTAACCCGGCCTTATATAAATTGGTAATAGGCTTGTTATCCCAACATAATTCAAACCCATCTAACCCTTGTTTAGCATAGCTTTCCTTAATTTCGGTATAGGTTAAACCATTTCCATTTTCGATACTCAACTTTGACAATAAATGTAATAACCAGTTGCCTACTGCGGGTGCTAAACTAATGTCAAATGCGGTTTTATTGGTCTGAAAATGTAAATTCATTTCTTCCCATTTAGTCCCTTTTTTTGACCGTTGAACGATTGTTGTAGTTGGCATTACACCCACCCAAATTGCCTTGTAATGATTAGTTGCATTTATTTCAGGAACAGATATTGCTTTTAAAATATAGTCGGGTGGCACAGAAGTTTTTGGAATTTTAAATTCAAACCATTTTTGTAAAGGCAATTCAAAACATGCACCATGCATATAATTTAACAATGCCTTTTTTAAACCAAAGCCGAAAATTTCGTGATTCGCTCCAGTTGGATCTATATGTTCAATATCATTATTGGCAAATGTGCCTATCTCCTCGGTTACTTTTTTTACTTTATATTTTTCGGGATTTAATCCAACGGGACTATGTGCAGTCATGGTAAATAAATGCCAAAAAGCCGACTGCAGGGTACCTGTCTCAAAAAGCTGTCTTACCATTTCTAAAGAGTCTACTGTTTCTTGAACAGTTTGTGTTGGGAAACCGTACATTAAATAGGCATGTACCATAATGCCGGCATCGGAAAAGTGCTTACTTACTTTGGCCACCTGCGCAACGGTGATGCCTTTATCTATCAGATCCAATAACCTATCCGATGCTACTTCTAACCCACCACTCACCGCAATGCAACCTGCCGCTTTTAACAACAAGCATAAATCACGAGTAAAACTTTTTTCAAATCGCACGTTGGCCCACCAGCTTACAACAATTTTTCTTTTTATGATTTCAATGGCCACCGATTTCATTAAAGAAGGGGGTGCCGCTTCGTCTACAAAATGAAAACCATGCTCTCCTGTTTTTGCAATCAACTCCTCCATCCTATCAACAATTAAAGAAGCAGCAATAGGTTCATAGGATTTTATATAGTCTAAAGAAATATCACAAAAAGTACACTTGCCCCAATAACAACCATGTGCCATGGTTAATTTATTCCAACGACCATCACTCCATAAACTATGCATGGGGTTAATAACTTCAATGGCCGAAATATATTTATCTAATAATAGTCCATCGTAATCGGGCGTACCCACTTGACCTTGTTTATAGTCCGAGCAATTTGTATTATTGATATAGGTAACCACTCCATTAACCAAGGTAAAACAACGTTTTAATTCATGTTGTTGTTTTTTGCCGTCAAGGTGGTCAATTAAAATTTCAAGGGGTGCTTCACCATCATCTAAAGTAATAAAATCATAAAATTCAAATACCCTTGCATCACTTAAGGATCTTAGTTCAGTATTCGCGAAACCCCCGCCCATGGCTACTTTCGTGCTAGGATAATATTGCTTCACCCACTGCGCGCAACGCAAGGAAGTATATAAATTTCCAGGAAAAGGAACGGAGAGGCAAACTAATTTTGGATTCACTTCCTTTAATCTTGCATCCAAAATTTTAATTAATATTTCGTCTAAATAAGTAAATGGTTTTTGCAATGCGTTGTATAAATCATCAAATGAATTTGCTGATCTTCCTAAACTTTCAGCATAACGACTAAATCCAAAATGTTCGTCAATATTTTCTTTAATTAAATCACTAAGGTCTTCCAAGTACATGGTGGCAATATGCTTGGCCATATCTTGCTTTCCCATACTTCCAAAAGCCCAATTTAAATTGTCTAATTGTTCAAATCTACTGGCTTCGGGTAAAAAATTGCGCGTACAAATTAAATGAGCGAGTGTATTTGATTTTCCTTGCAAAAACGAAATCACCTGATCAATTGTTTTAATGTAAACCTCTTTCAAAGCAAAAATGCGCGCGCTGTTTTCAGATAACAGTAGGGGCGCAGTTTTATTCAATTGCTTTTCCTGAATAGACTTGAATAAGTTTTCTAATCCCTCCTTGCAAAAAAGTGCAATCGTTACTTCAATGCCTAAATCGGCTTGAACCGCACTTATTCCTTTGGTATTAAAAAAGCCTTTCAAATAAGCCGTAGCCGGATAAGGGGTATTTAGCTGAGTAAAAGGTGGGGTGATTAAAAATATTGGGGCGCTCAAAAGGGTTCCATTTAAAAGCAAAAGTAAGGCTATACCTTAGTTGAATGAATACTTTGCCTATTTTTTATACTATTTGATATTAAATTATTGAAATTTTTATTATAATATTAATTTATTTAGTAATGTATAAATTAATGGATATTAATACTTTCTTATATGATAAGTATCTATTATCATTGATATACGGAAATAATCAAGCTTTGAGGGGTAAATAAGCGAATTGATTTAGAAAATTTAACGAAATAATAACTAATTTAGTCATTCGAAAAAACTAAAAATTATGAGAAAATTTGTCGCTATCCTTTTATGCGCAGTTTTAGCAGTTACTCAGGTTTCCGCTCAAAACAGAACAGTAAGAGGTAAAGTAACGGAAGACGGGAAAAAACCTGTCGCAAACGCCTCTGTCTTAGTGAAAGGTTCTACTTTAGGAACTAAAACTGACGACAACGGTAATTACACAATTGCTGTTCCAGCAAATGCAAAAGTATTATCATTCAGTGCTTTAAACTTTGAAACACAAGAAGCAAGCATTGGATCTAAAACAGAAATAAACGTAGTATTAACTGCTAAAGTTTCTGAGTTACAAGAAGTTATTGTAACTGGTTATGGTACCACTAAAAAAGCTGCCAACACTGGTTCCATTGCTATTGTAAAAGCTGCAGACATTGAAAACTTACCATTTAGCTCTGTGGATAAAGCATTGCAAGGTAAAGTTGCAGGTTTACAATCGGTTGCTTCTTCTGGTCAACCAGGAGCGAGTCAATCTATTTTAATCCGTGGTGCAAGTTCAATCAACGCAAGTAGTCAACCATTGTGGGTAATTGATGGAGTTCCTGTGAATGCAGGTGACGCATCTCGTCTACAAACAACAGGTAACTTATTAAGTACATTAAATCCAAACGATATTGAAAGTATTTCAGTATTAAAAGATGCCGCTTCTCAGTCTATCTATGGTAGCCGTGCTGCGAATGGTGTAATTGTAATTACGACTAAAAAAGGTAAAGGTGGTAAAACAAAATTCAGATTTGATACTGAAATAGGTAACTCTGATGTTGCTTACCAAAACCCTAGATACTTGCCATTGGATGCAAATGAATACATTAACATAACACGTACTGGTTTAATCAATGCAGGTTATGGTGCTGCTACTGTAAATGCACAAGCAATTGCATTAGGAGAAGGAAATGGTATCAACTTTAACTGGTATGATAATATTATGAGAACGGGTTCTCAAAGACAATTAAACTTAAGTGCAGAAGGTGGTAACGATAAAACAACCTTCTTCTTATCTGGTGGACATTTCTTCCAAGAAGGTACTTCTATCAACTCTCAGTTAGCAAGAAATAACCTGAATGTTAGAATTAACAACAAAGCTACAGACAGATTAAGCTTAGGTTTTAATATGAATGTGGGTAATGTTAGCCAACGCGCGCCTTTATCAGGTGGTGCATTTGGTAACCCATTATTAAGTACTTATTTCTTATTGCCAACTTATTCTGCTTTCAAAGCAGACGGCTCTTATAACTATGTGTTAAACGGTGGCTTACACAATACGCTTGCTTTATCTGATCAGGATAAGCGTTTTTTACGCCAAACAAGTGCTAGAGGTAGTTTATCTGCTGATTATAAAATTTTCGACAACCTTAAGTTTAGATCAGTTTACGGTGTTGACTATAACAACTTAGAGGAAGATCAATATAATAACCCAAATCATGGTGATGGTTTAGCATCTAATGGTCGTGCATTCGCATACTATACTCGTTATTTCAACTATGTTTGGACAAATACCTTGGATTTCACACAAAATATCACGCGTAACGGAGACCTTTCGACTTCCACTCAAATTGGATACGAGGCTCAAAAGTCTGCAGGATATTTTTCTTCATTACAGTCTCAACAGTTCCCTCCTTCTTTAACCTTAGTTTGGCCAGCATCTGGTGCGAGTCCAACTACAGCGAGTGCAACTATTTCAGAATATACATTTGAATCTCAGTTCGCCTCTACGAACTTAAACTACCAAAACAGATTTGTATTATCTGGAAGCTTCCGTCGTGATGGATCTTCTCGTTTTAGCAAAAACAATCGTTATGGTAATTTCTGGTCTATCGGTGGTACTTGGAATATTGACAGAGAGAAGTTTATGAACAATCAAAAAATATTTGATCAATTAAAACTTAGATCTTCTTATGGTGTGAATGGTAACGCAGGTATTGGTAACTATGAATCTCCAGCATTATATGGCTTTGGATTTAACTACAACCAATTACCTGGTTCTGCTCCAACAAACGTAGGTGACCCTAACTTAACATGGGAATTAAACAAACCATTTAACATTGGTCTTGATTTTAGTGTATTAAAAAATAGAGTAAACGTAACCGTTGATTGGTATATCAGAAAGTCTGAAAACTTATTATTAAGTGTTCCATTGTCTACCACAACTGGTTTTGGATCTGCAACTAGAAATATTGGTTCAATGCAAAATAAAGGTCTTGAACTTTCTATCAACATAGTTCCAGTGCAAACGAAGGACTTCCGTTGGGATGTAGACTTTAACTTTGCAAACAATAAAAACAAAGTGACTAGCTTACCAAACGACGCTGATATCGTTTCAGGTAGCTACATTTACCGTGAGGGTGTAAGTATCAATACTTTCTTCTTACGTGAGTGGGCTGGTGTTCATCCAGGAACGGGTGATCCATTATGGTATGATACCGACAAGCACGGTGCGTCTTCAAACGTTTACCCTGGTGCTAATGCACGTATCTTAGCAGGTCAGGCTTTACCTAAATACTTTGGATCCTTAACCAATGCGCTTAACTACAAAGGATTTAGCTTAAGTGCTCAATTGTATTATAGCTTTGGCAACCAAGTACAGGATGGCTGGAGATCATACTATTTAGGTTCTGGTTTTGGACCAACTTTCAACAAAGTTAAACGTCAATTAAACGCTTGGACTACTCCAGGTCAAATCACAGACGTTCCTAAATATGTTTATGGTGGAAACAAAAACTTCCAAGGTTCATCTACTTACAACTTAAATGACGGTAGTTTTATTCGTGTAAGAGATATCCAATTAGGTTATAATGTTCCAAAAGCAACCTTAGAGAAACTAAAATTAGGAAGTGCTAACATTTATGTAAGAGGTACCAACCTTTTCACTTGGGTTAAGGATGAAAACTTACCATTTGACCCAGAACAAGGTACTGGAAGCTCAAGCAACTTAAACGTGTTCATTCCTAAAACAGTGACTGTTGGGCTTAGCCTAACTTTTTAATAAAAGTTAAATACAAATAGAAACGAATATGAAACGATTTACAATAAAAAATATGATAGTAGCAACAGCGTTATTGCTATCATTGGCTTCTTGTGAAAAGAGCTTCTTGGAATTAAACCCTCCAACCTCTTTGACACCAGAATACGCATTGGCTACCGAAGCGGACTTACAAGTTGCTTTACGTGGTGCTTATGCAGGTTTAAAATCTACTTCTTTATATGGTAGATCTTTACCAGTACTTGGAGACATCATGGCCGATAATACTTATCAGTCAGTATCCAATACCAACCGATACACTTCATTTAATCTGTATAACTATACAGTAACAGATGGTGATGTAGCTGGCTTATGGAGTGCATCTTACAGTGTTATTTTACGTGCAAACAATATCATCAATTCTAAGATTCCTGATAATGCGAACGTATTACAATACAAAGGTGAGGCGTATGCCATTCGTGCATTGGCTTACTTTAACTTAGTTCGTTATTTTGCGACTCCATATACTCAAGACCCTACTGCTTTAGGTGTACCAGTTGTTACTGTATACAATCCTGATTCAAAACCAGGTAGAGCTAAGGTTTCTGAAGTATACGACCAAATTAACAGAGACTTAACGCAAGCTGCTAGTTTAATGACAAAGTTTACCAACTCTTCTCAGTTTAGTAAGTATGCAGCTAGAGCTTTGCAAGCTAAGGTATACCTAACAATGGGTGATATGACAAACGCAAAAACGCTAGCTTTAGATGTAATTGCGAATAGTGGTTTCACTCCTGTGACTGCCGCTACACACGCAGGTTATTGGGCAGGTGTTGCACCTAGAACTGATAAAGTAGAAACTATGTTTGAATTGTCATTTGATGCAGTTGCCAACAACGCATTTGATGCATTGGCTTACATTTACTTACAATCAGGTAACTATGGTGACATGTTATGTTCAACCGAGCTGTATGGTAAGTTTGATGCAGCTGACGTAAGAAAATCATTATACGCTACAGGTACAAGAGGTGGTTTAGCTTCTGTATTTGTAAATAAATTCACTTCATTCAGTGGTGACCACACAGATACTAAAGTGGTTAGATTTTCTGAGATGTACTTAATTGCTGCGGAAGCTTCTTATCCTTCAAACGCTGCTGATGCTTTGAAGTATGTTAATGAAGTAACCAGCCGTAGAGGTGCTCCAGCAATTGCTACTTCTGGTGCTGCATTATTAGAAGACATTATCTTAGAAAGAAGAAAAGAATTGGCTTTCGAAGGGGAACGTTATCCTGATATGCAAAGATTGAAAAGAGGTATTGTACGTAGTACTGATTACCCTTCATCTGCAAGAACCATTGATTACACAAACTTCAGAAGATTGATGCCAATCCCTCAAGGTGAATTGGATGCGAATGCAACCATCAAAACACAACAAAATCCAGGCTGGAATTAATATTCCCCTGCAATTTTATATAGAAAGGCTGCCTTTATGGCGGCCTTTCTTTTTTTAACGAATTATATTTCAAAAAATGCGCTAAAGCAATTAGTTTTAGGTTATAAAATGTCTTATGAAAACAATACTATTTACCCTTTTATTTTGTTGCTCATTATATACTGCAAATGCACAACTTTTACAGTTGCAGGATCCTGTTTCTAGTAAGAATTTTAATCCTGAAAAATATGCTGGTATCAGAGGTACTCCATTTTTACAGGACAAATGGGTACATGGCGCAGTGACAACCAATCTTGGTATTTATAATGATCTTGAACTTAAGATAGATTTATACGATAATGTCCTTTTTTATAATAATGGTGGCGAGCCTTTTGAATTGATTGATAAAATTGTGGAAGTGAAATTATTTCCAAAATGGCCTGACAATAAGAATGAATTGGTATTCACAAAAGGCCTAAGCCAAGCGGGGATTAAGCCCGACCAATATGTTCAAGTATTAGTGGGCACGGGAGCCGTGCAGTTTTTCCGTTCCGATATTAAACAAGTATCTGAAATGAGTGAAATCAATGCAGGCATGGTAAAAACTTTCACCAATACAAGTAGGTTCTATCTTAAAAAAGGAGATCAGTTTAAATTTATTCGTCTCAACAAAGAGGATATTATGTCTTTTTTAATAGACAAAGACGCAGCGATCAATGCCGTGATAACAGAGAAGAAATTAAACTTGAAAAAGGAAGGAGATGTTGTGCAAGCAATACAGGCGTATAATAGCTTGCCTTAAATATCATTATCATAAGGCAGCGAAATAACCTTAGACCCTTACTATACTGATACTGTTTTAATAACACATCGCGCCAGTATTAATTTACTTTGTGTCATCATATCCAAATTTCTGATTCAAAGCAAACACGGCTTCTGCAGAAAAGTCATTATTATGAATTAAAGCAAGTTGTCCGTCAATCAATCCTTTTTTAGTAGGTAACAATTTTATATTTTTCTCAAAAATGGAATTAGCTTCTTCTTGATCTGATGCACCAATCGCGGTAATAGCAGCAACCACATCTTCCATTTGTCGAATGACAGATAAAATTTGATTAGGAATCCAAGAAGTGATTGGGGTACCGCCTGTAGCCATTGCATACTTGGTGTTTGCCATAATATATTTTTGCACAAACTGCCAATGGCCATTTCTAAAATGATAAATCTCTTCTAATATGCCTAACAAATAACAAAGGCCCGTTACATCTTTATTTTCAACGAGTTTACCCATTAAGCCCTTTGGATGTAATGTTTTCATTGAGTTTTCAAGATCTTTGAAAAAATCCTGCACGCAGGTGGGGCGGTATAATCTAAGATCCAATAAATATTTAGTGAGTTCATTTTCTGGGTAATAAAAAATAACCCCCGAGAAAATATCCTGCATCGGAATAATATCGTCCTGTGCGCCTGTTTGCCCTCTAAATGCTTTAGGCGCTTCCCATACATTTTCATACACTACTCCGTCTCCAAATAATTCGGTATTCCCCTTCACTCCCATTATAAAAATTCTAAAATCATTGTATCGCTGCCATCTTGAAGCCTTCCACATTTCTTTTCTACGCTCATTCATCTGCTTCATGGTTGCCCAATTCTTTTCCAACAAATCGCCTACCGTTTGTGCTCCACCATGTAAGGCCTGAATGGTTTGCATTACAGTGCCTACTAAATTTGCTGAAAAACGATTGATGTCTACATGCAACATAATAAAACCAACCTCGTCTGGTTGACCCGAAAATCGGTTACACATGGTTATATTTTCCCAATTCAAATCGCCGGCCTCGTTTAATTTTTGATAATTACCTAATGAATAGGCATAATGATAGTCTAGCCAAGCAAAAACATTTAATTTATCAGCTACTTTACAAAAAGGCTGTGCAATATTTGCAGGTAATACATTTCTTGCTTTCCCATATTTGCCATCCTTTCTATATTGCTGAAAAGAGGGCTCTAATAAATAAGCAGAGGCTAAAAAACTATAGGATCTAAATAAAGCTTGTAAAACAAAAATATCTTCCTCCTTTTCAACAGCAGTTAAATGATTTTTGATCGCTAAAGTGGGTGCAACAATGCCATCTTCAGTATTCAAATAGCCAAATTCATTTTCATTTAATACAACAGGCATATTGTCCAAAACTGCTTGTAAATCATCATATTGGCTGGGTAATTTTACGAGTGGAGCTTTGACTGGTAAAAATCCATGCTCAGCACTTACATTAAAAAAGCCATCCGTGTAATTAGATAAAATAGACATAGTAATTTGTTTTATTTAAACAGGGTATACCCTCAATTTATGAAAAATATGGTAAAAACTACGGCTTAATAAACATCTAAATCTGCCCCATTTACCACTGCGCCAGTGTATTTTGACTTTACTTCCTCCAGCAGGCTTTGCAATGTGGTGCCAAATGTTAATTGATGATTGAGTATGAGTAGTTTAGGTTTCACTTGCTTGGCAATATCCGCTAATTGATAGGTGGAGGTATGGAAAGTGGAATGATAATCCTGCCATCTTTGCGTGCGTTTCTTTAAGCCTGCATCGGAGTATACCTCATGTACTAAAATGTCGCAATCCTTTGCATATTTAATTAAGTTTTCACTGTAAGTACAATCTCCAGAAAATACAATTTTCTTATCCTTAGTTTGAAACACAAAACCAAATGCATTTTCCCACTGACCATGATTTACTTTAAATGCAGTAACGGATATATTACTGTCTTTATAAATTTCTCCTTCTTTAATTTCAGTAGTGTTTACCTTGTAGGCGATAGCGTCTCCTTTTTCCAAGCCCTTTATTCTTATATCAATATCTTCTTTATAAGCTTCCATGATATGATGGGTCATCTTTTTGGTGCCTACGGGCCCATAAATAGTGATGGGTGCATTGCGGTCTAACACAGCGGGTGTTAAAATAAGATCAGCCAAGCCTATAGTATGATCTGAATGTAAATGAGTAATGAATAGCGTTTTTAATTGCGCCGCTTCCAATGAAGAGAACCCTAATTCTTTTGCTTGCGCTGCCCTCCGTACCACACCTGGCCCGCAGTCCACTATATAGGAGGTATTGTTTACCACAATTGCCATGGAAGGGCCTGATTTATTGGGATCTGCAAAGGGGCTACCGGTTCCTAATAACACTAACTTGGTCTCGGTGTTTTGGGCTTTTGAAAAGGCACAAGTCCCTATCCACAGCATTGCAATTAATGAACACTTTTTCATTGGCGCTATAATAAATTACCTAAAAAATAGGTATTTAAATATAGCAAGAATTTGCGAGTTGCCGTCAATGAATTAAATTTAAAAATAACAATAAAGCCATGAAAAATATAATCGCCTTGTTTAGCCTGCTAATTGCAAATAGCTTGCTAGCACAAAACAATTTGGATGTTAGTTATTTATCCTCAGGGGGTAAACTAAAGCCACTTCAGGCTATCATGGATATTAGACATTACGATATAAATTTGGATGTTAATATTGAGCAAAGAACCATTCAGGGCAATACCATTGTCACTTTAAATTTAGCAAAGCAAACCGATACCATTTTATTGGATTTGGTACACTTATTAATTGTCGAAAAAGTATTAGTGAATAAAAAAGAAGTTTCCTTTGAGCAAAAGGACGATAAAATATATATCAGTTCTAAAACAGGTTTTACAATAGGGAAACAGATGGTAGATATTAAATATGGTGGCGCCCCTCCCGTTGCGGTGAAGCCCCCTTGGTTTGGAGGATTTACCTGGGCAAAAGACAGCTTGGGCAATGACTGGGTTTCTATCAATATTCAAAAAGAAGGTGGCAGAATGTATTTTCCTTGCAAGGACCACCCCAGTGACGAGCCCAATGAAGGCGTTGATATGCATATTACCGTGCCCAAAAGCTTAGTAGTAGCAGGTCCTGGATTATTACAAAAAACAACCATTAAAAATAATAAAGCAACTTATTTCTGGAAAACCAATTACACCATTAGTAATTATTGTGTGATTTTTAATATTGGTAAATACAAAGTGGCAAAAGATTCCTATACCACCATTAACGGCAATGTAGTGCCAATTGAATTTTATGTTTTGGAAGAAGACACCATGCATGCTAAAAAATTGATTGAAACTAAAATTAGAGATACTAAAATTTTAGAGAAGTATTTTGGGGAGTACCCATGGTATAAAGAAAAAATTGGCATCGCAGAAGTACCTAATTCAGGTATGGAGCATCAAACCATGATTACCTTTAATAATAAGTTCGAATACCGTAATATAGGAGGCAATGAATACTCGGATAATTTATTTCATGAATACGCTCATGAGTGGTGGGCCAATAAAGTAACCAATAAGGACTGGGCGCATATGTGGATACAGGAAGGCATTGGAACTTATGCCGAAGCTTTAGCTTATTTTGATTTAGGAGGACAGGCCGCCTATGATGCTAAAATAGCTGCGTTTAAAAGGAGTATTAAATTTAAGAAGCCGATGGTAGGGGGTGAAGAATTATCGGAGGATGAAACCTATGCTGGCAATGATGTTTATACAAAAGGAGCATTTTTCATGCATAGCCTACGTTATGTGATTGGAGATGAAATATTCTTTCCAACTTTGAAGAAATTATCTACCGACCCTCAATATACTTACGATAATTTTGTAACCTCAAAAGATGTGGAGGAATTATTTTCGAAAGCAGCAGGTTATTCCCTAAAACCTTTTTTTGATTTCTATTTAAGAACAACCAATACACTGGATTTTAATGTAAAAGAAATTGGTTACCAACAATATCAAATTACGCCTGCCAATTATGTGATGGATTTGCCTATTGACCTTATGATAAATAATAAAATAGAAAGAAAAAATATTGGAAAGGATGGCTTAAAAGTTTCCAGTCAATACCCTCCCGTTTTGGATCCCAATGGATATTATTTAAAGAAAGTGACGCTACAATAACAGCCTCTTTTAAATTAGTGTTATTATCTTATAGAGACGCATCTAAAACCGGTGTGCTCTAATCCTGTGTCAGCAGAAGTTTTCATTCTTGCAGTAACTCTATACCCTTTGCAATAAGATGCATTGCATAAAAAAGATCCTCCTCTTACCACACGCTTCGGTGCATTGGGTTCTTGTGGGTCGTAACTATCATCAGGTCCAATAGGATTTACAATAACTTGCGCGCTATTGTTTTCCAACTGCGTTGTATAAGTGTCTTCTCTATACCAATCCGAACACCATTCCCAAACATTGCCTGCCATATCATATAAACCCATAGCATTGGGTGCAAATTGTTTTACGGGCGCTAGACCGTCAAAACGATCCCATTTGGTATTGGTACTTGGAAAAGTGCCCTGCCATGTATTTGCTTTTGGTTTTCCTTTTTCGATATCCTCCGATCCCCAGGTATATTTAGTTTTAAGCCCTCCCCTAGCCGCACATTCCCACTGCGCTTCGGTTGGCAATTGCTTGCCTGCCCATTTGCAATATGCTTGTGCGTCATCCCAGGAAACATGTACTACTGGATAATTATCTTTACCCTTAATGTCAGAACCTGGACCCTTTGGATGTTTCCAATTGGCACCCTG
Organism: Bacteroidota bacterium; assembly: GCA_947476145.1. Lineage (GTDB taxonomy): Bacteria > Bacteroidota > Bacteroidia > Chitinophagales > Chitinophagaceae > Sediminibacterium. Next base: position 60,995 of record CANJPH010000007.1, read on the forward strand.
TTTCCAGCTCCACCAAGCAGCAGCATTGTCTAAGGGCGTTCCAATGGGTTGTTTTACAAAAACAAGTGAAGCAGCTACCAACACATCCTCAGCAGGCTTAGGTGTGCCTGGTGGTAATTGCAATTTAATTAATTCCCAATCTGGTTTTTGTTCGGCGGTAGTAATATAACCAGTGGCATCCACAAACTTTTTAAACTGTGCATTGGTTACTTCCGTTGCATCTATCCAAAAATCAGCCAACTGCACTTTATGTTGCGGATACTCGTCTACTCTCCCTTCATTATCATTCGCTCCCATTAAAAAAGTTTGTGCTTTTATAAGTACCATGCCTTCATGAGAAACCTTACCTTTTTTATTTATGTTATTTGAATCAGTTTCACTTATTAAACCCCCTATTCCAAAACGCGCAGGGATTTTTGTACAACAATCTATGCTATCCTGTTTTATGGATTTCACTTTTTTTTGAGCGATAGATGAACTAGCACTCAAAAAAAATGCGAAAGCGACAAATATATATTTTATATTGCTGTGAAAGTTCATTAACATAAATTGAACGGTCAATTAAAGTCTAATTTAATATTAATTATTTAATAGACGCTATGGCTACTGGATCCATGTCGGTAAATTCTTTATTTTCACCCGCCATACCCCAAATAAACCCATAATTACTAGTACCTACTCCAAAATGCATGCTCCAAGGTGCAGACAATACCGCTTCATTATTGGCAACGACTAAATGTCTTGTCTCCTGAGGCTCACCCATAAAATGCATCACACGATGTGCTTCATTTAAATCAAAATAAAAATAAGCTTCCATTCTTCTTGTATGGGTATGTGGTGGAACGGAGTTCCAAACACAACCTTCTTCCAAAGTAGTTAAACCCATTACCAACTGACAGCTTTGAATGCCGTCGTTATGAATGTATTTGTAAATCGTTCTTTTATTAGAAGTGCTAAAATCACCTAAATGTACAGGAGATGCTTCATCCTTAGTCATTGATTTGTTTGGATAGCTAGCGTGAGCAGGAACTGAAAGCAAATAAAACAAAGCGGGCGCATTGCTATCATCACTTACAAATGATACCTCTTTAGTGCCTTTTCCTAAATAAGTACATTCTAATTTATCTAAACCATAACTTACACCATCCGCAACCACTTTACCTTTACCTCCCACATTGATGATACCCATTTCTCTGCGTTCTAAAAAAAAGTTTGCTTTTAATTCACCTTCATTAGGAAGTGCAATGGCACTTGCTGTTGGTACAACACCGCCAACTATAATTCTATCGAAATGAGAATAGGTTAAATTAATTTCCCCTTGTACCATTAAATCTTGAATTAAAAAGTTATCTCTTGTTTCCTTTGTGGACATAGTTGCCGTCTCTTTTGGACTGTTTTGAAATCTTACTTGCATTGTGTTAATTTTTAGCGTTTAATGAATTTATATTATTTATTTTATTTTAATTATCGACCCATCCATCCTCCGTCAACCGTAATGATGGTCCCATTTATATAATCCGATGCTGGTGAAGATAAGAAAACATAGGCGCCTGATAAATCGGAGGTCTCTCCCCATCTGCCAGCTGGAATTCTGGATAGAATGGCGGTACTTCTATCCGCATCCGCTCTTAACTGCGTTGTATTATTGGTGGCAATATAACCTGGCGCTACTCCATTTACAGTAATGCCATGCGGTGCCCACTCATTTGCAAATGCTTTTAATAAAGAAGCGACAGCCCCTTTACTCGCCGCATAGCCCGGTACATTAATCCCCCCTTGAAAACTTAATAGTGAGCATGTAAATACAATTTTACCATATTTATGCGCCAACATGGATTTACCAATTTCTCTTGTAATTAAAAATTGAGCGTTTAAATTAATATCAATGATGGTATCCCAAAATTCATCGGAATGTTCTGCTGCAGGTTGTCTTAAAATATGACCTGCATTGTTAATTAGAATGTCAATTTTGGGATGATCCACTTTTACTGCATTCAAGAATGTATACAATGAATCTCTGTTTGAAAAATCTGCCGTATAAGCATAAAATTTCCTTCCTGCTGCTTCAACCGCTTTTGCAACATCACTTCCAGTTGCAGGCAAATTATTGGATACCCCAATAATGTCAGCGCCAGACTGCGCTAGCTCAATGGCTATATACATGCCAATTCCACTGCTACATCCTGTAACCAGCGCTAATTTGTTATCTACTCTAAAGTTTAACATGCTTACTTGCTTTTTTAATTTATAATAATTTAATAATCATTTTTGAATAATCTGGTGATTTTTTATTCATATATGGAACGCAACTTACGCATTGCAAATGTTTACTTGCACTTAATAATAATGGGTAGGCGTCTCCAACATCAAAATGATTTAAAGTAGGCCATGTCCATGTTTTCTCCTCCATTAAATAAGGCAACACAAAGTCATATGCATTTTTAAAAGACATGCCATTATTTAATTTAGTAGCTCTAAAATCAACGTTTATATTATCAGACAATTGTGCGATACATTCAAAAGCATTTAAAATAAAAACGGAGTAATGTAAAGAATTAGTTCTTCCTAACTCTAGTGGGAAGGCTCCTTTTGCATCCATTTGATCATTTAGTCTTCCTAGTGCACGATTTATAATCTTTTTAGACTCTTCCGTGTTTTCTAAGAAATTAGTGATGGCCAAGGCCTGTGCATCATACCAAACACCATGATTGTTAGCGGCTTTTTTTTCGTCCTTGCCAATTTTACTATTATCCAACCAATCATAGTAGGCTGTAAACCAAATTTTTAATTCGTTATTATCATTCTTTGTCCAGGTCTTGGACTTGTTTAAAAGTTGGACCCCATCTAATAAAAATATGAAATGTCTTGTATCTATTAATCCTTCACCTCTTCCTTCTACTACCCCTTTTACGGCTTGACCAAAGTTTACATTTGGATTCATTTTAGTAGCGGTATCTATAAACCAAGTGCGTACCAATTCTTTCGCCTTCTTCGCATATTTTTCGTTACCAGATAAATAAAAAGCCAATGAAAATTCGTACACTTTTTCGCAAACCCTTGGCATATTTTCCTTGTCCGGATAATTCCCCACTTCTGGGTTCACTTCTCCGTCTTTTCTTATATATGGCAAGCCATTCTTGGTGCTTGGGTCTGGCCACCAATAAGGAGCCAAGCTCATATAATCATGCTTGTTGCCACTTGGCGGGAAATCCTTTTTATCCATTACAGAAAAAGGGCCAAAACTCATGCTTTTGTCGCATTGTTTAATTAAACTTTCATACGCCAACATCATATCTTTATCACCTTGCGCAATTTTATTCTTGGTTACTACCAATGCTTTATTATCCAGGACGACCATATCAGATTTTGACAATCTAGTTTGTGTAAAACCAATGAATGCTATTGTGGTGAACAATAAAGAAATACTAACTTTTTTCATTTCTACTTTTTAGGGGGATATTATTTTTTTTCGGTGTTAAAACAAGATGCAGGCAATCCTTCCTTGTTATACAAATTTGCGCCTACTGGGTTGTCAGCCCAAGCATACCTAACATATTTGGGATGATCAATCATTGTACTTGAAACAATTACCTTATTGTCTTCAATATAGGCGTCCGCCCATACATATTTTTTATCATCAGCTGCAATGGCAAAATGGAATAACTTGCCTGTTTCCTTAGCTACAAGCCCCGATCCAATATTGTTAAAATATAGCAATATGCTATTATCCTTGATTTCTGTTTTTACTAGTGAAGGTCCCGAATAAACAATTTTATTTTCTTTATACGCTACTTTAAGGGAAGCTAAGTAAAGCCTATTAGCCGCTTCTAATTTATTCATAGGATGAACATCATTCCATTCTCCAATATCATTAATCACCGCCATTCCCGTATTAGGTAAGCTAAGTGTATTGGATTGTGCCTCCTGTAATTCTGCTAACTTACTTTCACTTGGCTGAGGTTTTGGCTTATTGATATTTGCCAATTGAACCCATAAGAAAGGGAAATCACCCTGACCCCATGCACTTCGCCAGGAAGTAATTAAGTCTGGAAAAAGGGTTCGATATTCTTTTGCTTTGCTTTGATTGGCTTCCCCTTGGTACCAAATCACTCCTTTGATTCCATAGCCAAGTAAAGGATGAATCATAGCATTATACAGGGCGGCTCCTTCGCAAAATAACTTTGTTAAACTATCTCTTTTAAAAGGCTCAACCGAAACTCCTAATTGATATTTCCATGCTCCGGTTAAATCAATCACAGTATCGCCAATTTCTAATTGATATCTTTTATCTTTTATAAATCCGGCATCTCCGCCTTCATTGGTTATTTTAACCGTAATAGTATTGGTTCCTTCCTGCAATACCTTTTTATTGATTGTATAATATCTTGGTGCATGTTTATTATAAGTAGTACCCACCTTAATGCCGTTTACATAGGTAACATCCTTCATAATAATATTACCCAATCTTAATTTAGCGACCTGCCCTTGGTATTTTTTGGGAAGTAGAATATCTTTTTTATACCATACACTACCTGCTTTTACTTCGGGTAGTTTTTCTTGCCAAAAGCTTGGCATTGTTACAGAAGGCCAAGTTGAAGCATCAAATAACTTGCTTTCCCAATGTGCTTTATCGCCTTCATCTAAGGTGGCCACTTTTTTATTCCATTGATCCGTATATAGTTTATCCGCTTTAGTGATACTATCCACGCTGCTTTCTTCTTTGAAAAAAATAGTCCTATTATAATATTTTGGATAATTAACCAAGGCTGTTTCACTCATCCATGCTTCTGCGGGTGTGCCACCATAACTTGAATTGATTAAACCAATGGGGACTTTGTACTTATCATATAATTTAAGTGCATAAAAATAAGCGATGGCACTAAAATTGGGTACTGTTTTTGGGCCTGCTTTTTCCCAACCTTTAATAGATTCTACATTATCTAATAGCGTAAATGAATTATTTCTTTTTACCTGAAAGTGGCGAATTTGATCGTTTTCCGAATTGGCAATTTCATTTGGATATTTTTCGGCTGCCTTGTATAATTCATATTCCATATTGGATTGGCCTGAACAAAACCAAACGTCTCCCACTAAAATATCTTCTACTTTAATTTGATTAGCACCTTTTACAATTAATTCATAGGGGCCTCCTTGCTTACTCTTAGCCAAATTAATTTTCCACTTATTATCGCTGCCAGTAATTGTTGAGTATGCCTTACCCTTAAATGTAACTTCTATTTTTTCTCCTGCTTCTGCCCAACCCCATATGGGTATGGTAATATTTCTTTGCAATACCATACCATTACTAATAAAGCGAGGCAATATTACATTTGCTTTAGCTTGTATTGATAAAAAAATAAATAAAATTAATTTAAGCTTGTTCATTGGTATCCTATAAGTAGGCAATTTATTTTTTTAATTATTATCTTGTTTCTTTTTAGCCTTATTAGCCGCCTTATTAGCATGTCTTCCACTACCATCCCCTTTATCTAAAACACCAGATGCTGGATCTAATTCATTCAATATCTTTTGAAGGTTTTCCTTTATGGCTTTTGTACTGTCCGAAACCGGTGTTAACTTTTCTTCAAAAGGGGCATTACGCATATCAAAAAGCTCACCTGCTCTGTTTAGCTTCCAGTTGGCTTCTCTTACATACCAGTCATTACCCAATTCAGTAAATATCCAATTTCTAGGATTTGCTTTACCTCCATTAAGCTGTTTGGCGAAACTAGTGCCATCTAACTTTTTATCGGTAGGCAAAGTTGCTCCTGCAATTTCAGCAAATGTGGGTACAAAATCCGACGCATCCACTAAGCTATTTGATACTGCTCCTTTTTTGATAACACCTGGCCAGTTTACAATTAATGGAACTAAACTTCCGCCTTCTTGCATGGTGCCTTTTTTACCAATAAGTTTTTTACCATTAACCAATCCAATCTGAGCTGCTTGTCCAGCTGTTCCATTGTCTCCAAAAAATACAATTAACGTATTGTCTCTTAATTTAAGACTATCTAAAGTGTGTATTAATTTTCCTACCAACTTATCCATGTAATTAATATTGTCGGTATATAGGTCTTTAAAGTCAGTGGTGCCAGGTTTTGTATCTGGCGTAGCCTTAATTTCACCATGCACATGCACTAAAGAGTAATACAAGTAAAATGGATCCTTTGTATGATTTGATAAAAAATCTACCATATGATCATGCATCAAATCGGGCATATATTCATTGTCCTTTAATACTAAATCCTTGCCATTTAGAACATACTTTTGTTTCTTTTCATCGGTATTATTATAAACACCACTTCCAGTGAATCGCAAATAATCATCAAAACCAAATTCTGCAGGACCTAATGGTAATTGCCCCCATTTACCAATCATGGAAGTTGTATAACCAGCAGATTTTAAAATTTTAGACATCATAGTTTCGTCCGAGGGTTTAAACTCGCCTGTTTGATCTTGGTTTACAGCACCTGTTCTAAAGGCATATCTACCTGTTAATATCATGGCTCTAGAAGGACCGCATAAAGGAGCGGTGTAGGCATTTGTATACCTAATGCCATTTTTAGCAAGTTTATCAATTTCAGGGGTTTTGAATAAATCGGCTCCATAACTACTTATGCCATCTATGCCTAAGTCATCGGCAAGCACAAAAATAATATTGGGCTTTTTATTTTGCGCAGAAACACTTAGCGTTAAAAATGTAAGAACTAATAAGAATGATGAAAATTTCATAAAAAATATTTAAGGGGTAGTAGAAAGTAATGATTAAAAAAGCTAGTTAGCATTTGATTGTTTTTTTGTTTTTTTATCCCAAGGCCATGGCAAGGCTTTTGTACGAATGGCTTCCTTTTCCCATAATAAAGATAGTTCTTTCACTTTTACAGGATACAGGCTAGCAAGATCTTTAATTTCACTAGGATCCGTTTCTAAATTATATAGCTCCCAAGCATTTTGATCCTTTTCTGTAAAGACTTTATTTTTTTCAGTCTTTGAAACTAATTTCCAGGTACCTGCTTTAATAGCCCGATTGCCTTCATGTTCCCAAAAAATAAAATCACGTTGAATAGGTAAGTTGATAATAGCCCCTACTAAACTTTTTCCCTCCATCGGTATAATTTCATTGCCATTGTAAGTTTTAGGATAGGATATTCCAGCAATATCAACACAGGTGGCCATAATGTCTATTAAATGCGCATCCTGATTACGAATTGCTCCTTTTTGTTTTACCCCTTTTGGCCAATAAATAACTAAGGGTGAGGCAATGCCCCCCTCGTGCGTCCAATGTTTATACATTTTAAAGGGGGTATTACTTACATTGGCCCATTCCATGCCATAAGTAACCCAGGTATTGGCGGGGCCAGGCATTACGCCCATGCCGCTTCTAATAAATTGACCGTCTCTTGTATAAATTGGTTTCTTGCCAACGAATATAGAGTCCCTCGCAAAGGGATGATTTTGTTGTTGATCTGCAGTAAGCGCAATTTCAGGCTGATCCGAATCTAAAGGCTCAGCGCAACCTCCATTATCATGCATGTAAAAAATTACCGTATTGTCAAGGATCCCTTTTTGTTCTAATGTGGAGATAATTTTTCCAATACCCTGATCCATAATATCAATCATGGCTGCATACACTTCCATTTTTCGTACTTGCCAATCTTTCATAGGTGCATTTTCCCAGGCTGGAATACTCACGCCACGTTCCGTTAAAACTGCTTCTTTACTAATCATCCCTAATTTTTGTAACTTATTAAATCTTGTAGTTCTGATAGCATCCCAACCCTTATCATAAACGCCCTTGTATTTTTGCACTTCCTTTTCAGGAGCATGTAAGGGCCAATGCGCCGAAGTATAAGCAATATAAAAAAAGAAAGGATTAGGCGTTTTATGTTCGTTGATAAATTTAACTGCGGTATCTGTTATCGCATTGGTATAATAAAAATTATCGCCAGCTGCGATATAGGTATTGTTACTTACTAAAGTACCTGGATCATAAAAACTTCCGGATCCATTTAAGGTTCCAAAATATCTTTGAAACCCTCTCTGCATTGGCCAATTGCTTATATCATTTTTATTGACAATATCTTTTGCAATATGCCATTTACCTGTCATATAAGTAGCATAGCCAGCGGAGTTAAAAACTTCGGCCATCGTTACAGCATGCTTACTTAAGTCATCCACATATCCTTCCTCGGTAAAATTTTCGGTAGACAAATGTCCCATACCCGCCTGATGCGGATAAAGGCCCGTTAATAAAGAAGCGCGTGAAGGGCTGCATCTTGCTGTGTTATAAAAATGGCTAAATCGAACACCTTCTTTTGCCAATTTATCAATATTGGGCGTATTTATTTCAGAACCATAACAACCTATATCAGAGAAGCCCATATCGTCGGTTAAGATAACAATGATATTGGGTTTTTTATTTAACGCAGAATTAGATTGTGCAGCTGAAGAAAGCGCGATAAGTGGCCCCAATGATGTTAATATATATAAAGTGAAGTACTTTTTAATTAAAATAACCTGACTATATTTAAATCTTTGTATCATTTGTTTATCTCTAGTTATTCACTAGTAAAAAAGTAATTAATCTTATTACTCTTTCGATTCGGTTTTTTATTTAAGCTTCAGTTGAGATGCAAAGTAGGAAAGCATTTCAGCTTTTAATTTTTTGGCAACTACATCATAGTTCACATCCTTTGCAACATTTACTTTTTCTAATGGGTCTGCTTTATAGTCATATAATTCGTCTCCAATCACAGACTCGGCTTTAAAAGGCTGTGTAGATCTAAAGCCGTTTTTCATCCAAATGGTGTATCTATATTGACTATTCCGAATTGAATACCCCATTACATTTGCTGCTGCATAGCCCAAGCGATCATTTTCCTCGTCTACTCCACTTCGTGGATATTGACTAATGGAATATTCTTTCACCGAAGCCAATGGATTTTTCATAATCGGTTGTAAGCTTTTTCCTTGCAATTGAGTAGGTATCGCAACGCCAGCTAAATCACAAAGCGTTGGAAAAATATCCACATGCTCCGAATATGATTTTGTTTTATTTGCAGCATACCCTGGCGCACTAATAATTAAAGGCGCATGTGTTGCTTGTTCAAAATTACTATGCTTACACCATAAGTTATGATCTCCTAAATGCCAGCCATGATCGCCCCATAAAACAATAATGGTATTCTTAGTTAATCCTAAAGAATCCAATGTGTTTAAAAGTTTGCCCACTAAAGCATCGGTATAAGAGATTGCAGCATAATAACCATGTAATAATTCCTTCTGCTTATCGGTTGATAAGGATAATCCTAATTCTTTTTGTGGCGTTACCGCTATCACAGCTGGGATATCGGTGTAGGCTCTTAACTCTCCTGCATTGTGGTAAGCAACTTCAATAGGATTTTTATTAATTTCTTGAAAAGGCTCCAGCACTATATCTTCTCTTTTATATAAATCCCAATACTTTTTTGGTGCTACAAATGGCAAATGCGGCTTAGCAATGCCAACTGCAAAAAAGAATGGTTCATTTTTTTTACTTAATTGTGCTAAAATAGCTTGCGCCTGTAAAATATTAGCGCCATCCGTGTAGGCATTATCTGCAACATCAATATTTTCAGTGGTAGGGCGAACTTTAGCAGTAGCTTCCGCATTCGCTTCCGCTTTTGTCATTCCCTTAGCAAGGGCCTCATTAATTACTTTTTCTGCTGCTAATTTAGTTTCTTTTAATTGATACCTACCTTCTGCAGGTTCTCCTAATTCAGGAACGTAATATTTTTTATCTGTTTTATAATAAGGGATACTCCAAGAAACTTTATCCGTGTTAACATCTACATTTCTTGGGTCAAACACTTTACCAATACCTTGAGTGGAATATCCTTGTGTAATTAAATGCTGAGGCAAGGTTACAATATCGGGGCTTACATCCCTGATTTGTGTTTTTAAATCCCATATTTTGGTCATGTCGGGACGCATACCCGTTAATAAACTTGCACGCGTTGGTCCACACACTGCTTGTTGACAATAATTATTTAAAAAGGTGGTGCCCATCTTAGCCAACCTATCCATGTTCGGCGTCTTTACAAACGTATTCCCATAAGCCCCAATTAATGGCTTTAAATCATCTATCGCTATAAATAATATGTTTGGCTTTGATTTTGTTTGCGCCTCAATTTGAGTTTGTGCAGTTACAATGAGTAAACAAAATAAAAATATTTTTTTCATTTAATGCGTTTAGTTGATTTTGGATTTATTGTGTGATGATTTATTTCGTTTCTTGTGATTTGAAAAAATCAGTCATTTTTTTATACATTTCTTTCGCTGCTTCTTTATATTTATCAGATTTATAAATATTTTCTTTTTCCAAAGGGTCGGCATTGTAATCATACATTTCAGCAGCATAAATCTTTTTGGAATCAAATGGTTGATCAGAAGTAAAATCATTCATCCAAATGGTAAAACGATATTGGCTAGTTCTTAAACTGTACCCCATAATTTTATTAGAATCAAAACCTGCATTTTTAGCGTCTTCTTTACTTAATTTTCTAGGATATTGACTCATAGCAAAATCATTTACTGAACTGCTGTTGTTGATCATTACAGGTTTTAAACTCTTACCTTGTAATTGACTAGGAATTTTTAATCCTGCTAAATCTACGATAGTAGGGAAAATATCAAGGTGCTCCGATAATGAGGTGGTTCTGCCAGGCTTCATGCCAGGTGCTGCAACGATTAATGGAGCGCGGGTAGCATTTTCCAAATTAGTGTGCTTTTCCCATAAATCATGATCTCCCAAATGCCAACCATGATCTCCCCATAATACAATAATGGTATTATTTAGTGTTCCTAGGGAATCTAATGTGTTTAATAAAATACCTACTTGCGCATCCATATAAGAAACAGCAGCATAATACCCATGAATTAATTCCTTTTGCTTTTCTTCTTTTAAGTATACATGATTACCTGGTTGATTAAAAGTTGCAAACTCAGGGATGTCGATATAATTTCTTAACTCGCCAGATTTGTGATAAGCAATTTCAGGTGCATCTTTTGCATGTTCCGTAAATGTAGCCAAAGGCATATCAGCTCGATTGTATAAATCCCAATATTTTTTTGGAGCGACAAATGGCAAATGCGGTTTTCGAAAACCTACTGCCATAAAATAAGGATTACTGCTTTTTGAAAACTCAATTAACTTATTTTTTGCTAAAAGTGCTATGACTCCATCGTCATAAGCATTGTCTGGCACATCAATAGATTCAGTAGAAGGACCTTTAATGGTAGTGGGCTCTTCGTCATCATTGTCTCTTTTTTCTCTTTCTTTTTTAGTTACAAATAGTGCCTTGTTTTCGGGTTTCTGGTATTGTGAATTTGCTGGTTTCCCTAAACTATTCGCATAGTCCGATGCTTCGGGCTCTAAATAAGGCATATTCCAACTTACAGGGTCAATTTTTTTAATGGAGCTGCTTGGATGATATATTTTACCCGTTCCAACTGTATTGTACCCCTGGGTAATTAAATATTGTGGCAGTGTTAAAATGTTGGGATTCATATCACGCATCTGCGTTTTTAAGTCCCACACTTTAGTATAATCAGGGCGCATACCCGTCATCAAACTAGCACGCGTAGGTCCACATACTGCTTGTTGACAATAGTTATTTAAAAAAACGGTAGACATTTTTGCTAGCCTATCAATATTGGGTGTTTTCACCAACTTGTTGCCATAAGGGCCAAGCTCGGGCTTCAAATCGTCTACAGCAATAAACAAAATGTTTGGTTTGCTTTTTTGTGCATTTACATTGCTTATTAACGTAAATGTCAATAGTATCGCAAATAATAGATTGTTTTTCATTTTTTTAAATAATTGGTTATTGTTTTAGGGGGTAAGTCACAATTAAAATCAGAAAGAAATTAGGATTTAATTTTAGACTGTTTTTCTGCTGTATAGTTTAATATCAAAAGGTTAATATTTAAAATACTACTACCCTAATGAAAGGATAGTAGTATTAGCTTAAAACAAATGCGAGCTTATTGTATTAATAACCCGGATTTTGCGGTATCACTAGTTTTGTATTATTGTCAATTTCGCGTTGTGGAATGGGCAATAATAATTTATTGTCTGTTACATAAGATTGAATCGTAGCCAATGATGGTGGTGTTGGATATTTGCTATAATGAATAGTCCACATGGCACTAAAATTAGCCTTCATGATAGCGACTGCATTTAGACTTGGCATGGTGTTATTATATCTTAAAAGATCAAACCATCTCATGTTCTCAAAAACAAATTCTAGTCTTCTCTCAGCGGCTAATTCCTTTTCGAAAATGGCAGTAGTCGTGACTGTTGTTGCAGTTAACGCTGGTAAACCCGCGCGCGCGCGCGTTTGATTCATTAACGCTAAGCTAGCAGGCGTATTTCCTTGTGCTTCCGCCAACATCAATAAAACGTCCGCATATCTAATAACAATCCAGTCGTTTTCAGCATCTCCTTTAAGAGATACTTGAGAAATCATTTTTTTAGCATATAAATTATTAAGTGCCTTTCCATAAACACCAATACTCACAGCATTACGATTGTCTAAAGCATTATAAGCTGAGTTTAATTCCGCACATGGTGCATTGAAATTTGAACCATCACCATTAATAACAGCAACGCCACTTAACTCTGGTGCAAATAAATTAGGAAAAGGAGAACCTTGTCCAATACCACCTGCCTTATATCTTATGGCAAACATCACTTCCTTATTCATTTCGTTGGTAATAGAAAAAACATCTGCGTAAGTTGAAACCAATCCATAACCACTATTGGCAATGATATCATTTAATAAAGGAATAGCATCCGTTTTACGATTTAATGTCAAATACACTTTAGCTAGTAAAGCTTTCGCTGACCAGGCATTTGCTTTACCTAAATTCGCAGTTGGAATAGATGCATATTTTAAAGTAGACCCATTCTCAATTGAATAGGTAAGATCCGCAATGATCAGTTTGTACATTTCGTCAGTAGTCGCTCTATTTATTTTTGTTGCTTCAAATGGATCAATTGGCTCATGAATTAACATGACTCCACCATATAGTCTCACTAAATTAAAATAATGGTAGGCTCTAATGAAGGCAGCTTCCGAGCTAATTACCTTTTTTTGCGCATCTGTAATTTCTACCTTAGTAGTTGCAGCATTTAGCTTGCCTGTAGCCGGATCGTAATTTACATTCAAACTATTTAAAATATTATTTATATTTCGAATGTTATAATAGTTTGCAATCCAGTAGTCGTAAATAGCAGCATGCGAAGTACTAGGAATAAATAAATCCAAGTCGCTTAATTCTCTATTTGGTGCTGACTTACTTGCAGAACTATACATTATAGTATTGTCGCTGCGCATTTCAGTTAATTTCCATTCATCTAATAATGGCGTTCTTAACGCATTATAACAACCGTTTAATGCAGTCTGAACATCAGTCGCATTTTTATAGAAGTTTTCGGTAGTTATATTTGATTGGGGATACAGATCTATCGTTTTCTCGCAAGACGCAAGAAATATAGAAGATAGTATTAATAGATTTACAATGTTTTTCATAATTAAATATTTTATATTTTTTCTTTTAGAAAATTAAAAGTTTATATCAATACCTGCAGTAATGGTTTGTGGAATTGGGAATGAACCTCGTTGATATCCGTCAATTAACACTGACGAGTAAGGGCCATTACTAAATCTACCTTCTGGATTGATACCTCTATACCCAGCTGCAGTATGGAAATATAAGTTCTGAGCAGAAAAATACAACCTCAAAGAGTTAATATTAAATCTTTTAATTGCAGAAGCTGGTAAGGTATATCCTAAGTTAACTTCTCTCAAAGCAAAATAAGATGCATCCTCAATTACATAGTCAGTTAACATCCAGTTGAAGCCATTGGTAGAATATGGAGTTTTACCGTCCCCAGGATACATTGGACTAAGCCATCTGTTTTGATTATAGATACGAATGGTTCTTCTTGACTCATTATAGTTAGGGTCACCATTAATTAATTTACCTCCTTGTACCCCTTGAAATAAGAAACTAAAGTCAATGCCTTTATATTTAAAAGTATTGGTGATACCCCAGTTAAAATCAGGATAAGGATTTCCTAAATCAGTTCTATCGTTATTGTCTAACTTGCCATCCTTATTCATATCTACTACTTTCAATCCACCTGGAACAAACATAGCAGTCAATGTAGAAGTTAAACCAGATTTAGTAATTTGATCCTGAGACAACCATACTCCATCTGTTTTAAATCCATAAAAAGTAACCAATGGATCACCTACCTTATTACGATACACTTCGGTACGCTCGCCTTGGTTTAATAAAAACGCTTCCGTTCCAAGTTCTAAGATTTTATTACGATTCTGTGAAATATTCGCTGAAGTAGTCCAAGTGAAATCTTTCTTCTGAATATTTTTTGTAGTCAATTCTAATTCAAACCCTTTGTTTTCTAATTTACCTAAGTTATTCCAAAACTGTGGAACACCCGTAAACGCCATAGCAGACTGTTGTAATAATAACCTATCAGTTACAGATTTATAAATGTCTAAGGTTACGCTAACTTTATTTGAAAATAAGGCTAAGTCTACTCCAAAGTTATTTTGCTTGGTACTTTCCCAAGTGATATTAGGATTTGACAAATAAGAACTTGAACTCACAAGACCCGGAGTTGTCACTCCTGTACCTGAACCATAATTATAGTTTGCACCATATAATAAATCTAAAAAGGCAAAATCTACAATTCTGTTGTTTCCGGATACACCATAACTTTTACGCAATTTCAAATTACTTAACCAATCTATTTTGCTAAATAACTTTTCTTTACTTAAAACCCAACCTCCAGAGATGGAAGGGAATTGACCCCATTTGTTACCCTGTGCAAAATAAGAACTTCCGTCACTTCTATAACTAGCAGAAATTAAATACTTATCGTCATATGCATAGTTAACACGACCTAAATAAGACACTAAACCAATTTGATTGTTCGTACCTGTAGTTCCTGCCTTATCAATTTGAGCAGCACTATTTAAAGTTCTGATATCATCACTAGGAAAATCGATTCCGGTACTTTGTTGATTTTGAATTTTTGTGGTTTGAGAAGTGAACCCGGCTAATATATTAAGGTTGCTCTTATTTGCCACCTTGGTATAATTCAATGTGTTTTCTGATAATAAGTCAACATACTTATTATTTACAAAAACGCCTTTATTAATAGATCCTTCACTATTGTATTCTCTTTCATAGAAACTAGTTCCATTGGTATAATACATTAAGCTAGAACCTATTGATTTAAATATTAACCCTTTAGCTAGTTCAATATTTAATTCTGCAGAAGATTGTAAACGATAGTCATTACTTGTAATATCAGATCGCATTACATCGGAGCGAGGATTTTGTTGAGCAGATCCACTAGGATTAGAAGTGGTTGGTGAAGTCCAGCTAGAACCATCTGGCATTAAACCAGTATACTTTAAACCTGAGAAATGACGTGGATGTGCGAAGTCGCCAGGCAAAATACCCGCGTATTGTGGATTGGTATTAACCAATGCGGCAGTAAGCGCATTGTGGTATACTGGAAGCCAGGCCGGAGCTCTCCAAAAGTTGGTAAAGTTTTGAGAAGGGGAAATTTTCTTCGCATAAGATGGGTTTAAGTTTACAGAAAGTTTTACCTTCTTACTTAAATCAACATCTATTCTCGTTCTTATATTAAATTTTTCATAGTTGCTTTTAAATTGCATGCCTTCATCATTTTGATAGCCTCCCGAAAGGAAATATCTCAAATCTTGGGAACCACCAGAAGCACTTAATTGAATATTTTTAAAACCACCCGGTCTTAAAGATTCTGACTGCCAATCGGTAGACTTGCCACCTAAAAGTGCGTTTTCAATAATAAAAGATGCTCTGTCCGCATCAAGCACCGTATTAGTAGAAGCAACCGTTGTTGGATCCTGCGCTCTAAATAGAACTTCATTAAACAACATGGTAGTATATTCATTAGTGGTCATTACATCATAACGCTTGTAATCCTTTTTCTGACCAGCCGAGTATTTAAAATTATACTTGGTTTTACTAGATGACCCTTTTTTAGTGGTTACTATAATTACACCACTTGCACCTCTAGAACCATAAATGGCAGAAGAAGCTGCATCTTTTAGTACTTCAATGGATTCAACATCTGCAGGGTTTAAAAATGATAAACCATCAGCGATGGGTAAACCATCTACAACAATTAAAGGACTAGCCCCAGCATATAGGGAACTAATTCCTCTAATGCTAATTTTTGGTGCCGCACCCGCTTCAGATGAAGTGTTTTGAATGGTTAAACCCGCAATTTTACCTTGTAAGGCTTGGTCAATTCTAGAAACAGGTGCTTCGTCTAAATTTTCATTTTTAAACTTTGCAATGGCGCCCGTTAAACTAGATTTTTTTTGCGTACCGTAACCAATCACCACAACTTCACTTTGTACAGCATTGTCTTGTACCAAAGAAATTACATAATTGGTTGCTGACCCTAATGTTAACACTTGATTTACATACCCTACATAAGTGAAGGTTACACTTTTTTCAGTGCCGTTGAGCGTGAAGGAAAAAGTACCATCACTTTTAGTGGTCGTACCCTTTTTAGTATTGGGGATAATAATAGAAACACCCTCTAATGGCGCACCTGTTGACTTATCAACAACTTTACCAGTAATGGATGTTTTTTGCGCACTTACTAATAATGTACATAGTAAAAGTGGCATCATAAACAACAGCAATCGTAAATTTTTCATACTTGAATATTTAAGTTTAGAAAATCATTAATTAAATTTGGACAAAATCTTCTCTCATTGGGCTAAACACATCTATTAACACCCCTTCTTCTATACAAACAGCTCCATGCATAATGTTTGAAGGAATGTGAAAAGCATCTCCCGCTTTTAATACCTTTTTTTGGCCATCTATTTCAACTTCAAATACACCGGACTCTACATGTGTAATTTGAACATGAACATGTTGATGAAGTGGACCAACTCCTCCAGCTTGAAATGCAACCTTAACAACCATTAAGCTAGGATCATAAGACATAATTTTTCTTTTTACTTTGTCGTCTAAAATATCCCATGATATTTCATTGTTACTTATAAAAAGGTTTTTTGTTTGTACATCATTCATATTGGAAATTTTAAAATAATCGTTTTATTTAGTTATTGGTTTAATTTAATTTTTCATCTTTTTGTAATAATAAGGCCCCTGCCATTGGATACGTTCCGAAAGTACAGTTACATCATGTGTTGATTTTTCATCAAAATTATTATTGGAGACCGCAAATAATAACGAGCTTTTATTGAGCACTATTTTAAAGACGGTTGTTTTTTCGTCTTGTTGAAGCACTTTAATTTCTTTTACATTGGAATAAGAGTCATATGAAAACTCATTTTTTGTATCATAAAAACCATGCATTTCTACAACCGATAAAAAGATAGGCGATTGTTTGGTTTTTCTGAAAACAATAGAAGTTTCCGCTCTTAAATTAAAGCTAGGGTCGTTGGCTCCAATTTTAGTTAAATAAACATTAGTAGTGTCGCTTGTTAATGTTGAAACGGTATAAAATTTATCCTTGTTTAAAAAAGTTAACTGTGCTATGCCGTTTGTTTTTATCGCCTCCGCTTCCTTCCATAAAAATTCATAGCCATCATGCTTACCAAATGTTCCCAAAGTTTTTGGAGTTGTATACTTAAAATTGGTACTCACCACTTGGCCATTATAATGAAAAGGAAGATCAAATTGATGAGCAGCATTCGAATTAGCAGCGAATAAATCAATGATGTATTTTCTTCCGTCTACAGAATCAAGGAAAAATAATGTTCTTTTTAGTTGGGTACCCTTGTATGCATTTTCTTCAATCGCTGCAATTACCTGAAAGTTTGGTTTATTATAATCTGAAAAAAGTTTATTGGCGTGGTATTTCTGCCCTAACTCGGTATCCCCTCCAAAATGACTTGTCTCGTCTTGGACAATGGTATTGTGCGCTATGGTTTGTGCAGCATACTGAGTATTTTCTGGTAAGTATCTTCCGCCATACTTTTGTTCAATTCCAATGAATCGTGCCGATCCATAATCCTGAAGTACTTCGTTGCCTTTGTCAAAAACATTTATACTCAATCTGTCAAAGTGCCCATGTCCCAATCCCTGAGAAGCATATTTATACACTAAAGAAGAAAGATTTTCTCCTTTGCCATTTCTCAAAATACCAATGCCCCCCTCATTCCCTAAAACACCATCCGTACTTTCAATGGTCTTGTAAGGGAAATAGTTTTCAATTTTGTTGGTCATTAATTCATTGGAAATTAGCAAGCCGCCTTTATCCAAAGTGACTCTGTTTTGTTTTTTTGCAACTGTTAAAAGTCCATTATCCTTGCCATACTTATTACGGGCAATGTCAATTGCAGTAACTAACTCATTGGAGGTGAAATCCTTCTCTTTAAGTGCATCATTTAGGGGGAAGAATGAACCATTTGAATTTGTTTGTTGAAGACAAGTAATTAAAGCTTTTTGTAAAATATTATCTCTGTGTTCAAAAATTTTCATATTTGGATTCGCCTTGTCTAATGCATTTGCAAAAAGCATATAAGGCAAAATTGCGTATCGCACATAATAGGGTCCTTCGGTATAATACCCATCTGGTGAAAATAAATTATCCATCTGTGCAATAAATCCAACTTTTCCTTTTTTATCACTGCCATACAAAGCCATATCCACATAATCTTTATTATTAGACGCTAATCCAATAATACCGATGCCTGCGCTTGCCCATACACTATGGTTATGCAAGCGGTCATACCAGTCTTTCATGTCTATCGTTAAATAGTCCACCTCAGGTTTAAAGGCACCTATTTCAATTTTACTTCTTTCTTCACCAGATAAATAAGGATACACTAAATCATAAGCTAGTCCAGTATACACCATCCAGTTGGCATCATTTAAAGCTTGCCAAAATAAATGTCCAGCAAAAGGACTTGTTGCTTGAGGATGTTTTTTTAATGTTGGATTAAGCACAGCATATTTAAGCAACATATTTTTTACAAGTAAAGCGTATTTTGATTCGCCAGTAATATTATAAAGTATACCTGCATTAAACATGAGCATATAATTAGCTTTATGTTTATCATGCGTGTATCCACCCGCTGGATCTATAGGAAAAGGAACGTCCACATCTTTCCCAACCCATTCATCCACTTCTTTCTTAGTTTCTAAAAAGGATTGTTTAAAAACAGAATTAGATTCGTTCGTTTTTGTTGCTTGTAAAAATGTACTCGCTTCTTGTTTATTTAAATACAAAAAAGGATGCGTTTGTGCATTTGAATACACAACCAGCAAACAAGAAATATATACTAATATGTTTTTATACATAAGGACAAATACAGGATTAAGTAACTGCTCCCAGACTAATAACTTAACCATTCGATAATATTGATTAAGTAAGTAGTGTAGCAATCGTATGGTAATATTAAGTAGGTATTAAAAGGTATAAATTTCTATATAATTTAAATATTTCTAAATTTATGTTATTATAATTAGTATTTTTTTAATATTATATACTATTTGTTACATATTTTTGAATTTATAATGACCGATACGTTACCGGTAACGGTACCGGAAATTTCGCTTACAAATAAGTACTACTTTGTGCTTTCAAACAGTAGTAATATGAAAAAACAAGCAACCATTAAGGACATTGCTAAAAGACTCAATGTCTCTATTTCTACTGTTTCCAGAGCATTAAAAAGTGCCCCAGATGTGAGTAATGAAACTAAAGCTTCCATTTTAGCGGTTGCAGAAGAACTCCATTATCAACCCAACAGACTCGCCGTTAGTTTCAGGGTTCGGCAAACAAATACCATTGGCGTTATTGTTCCCAACTTGGACTACGTTTTATCTACAATGGTAAAAGGTATAGATGAAGTTGCCTTAGAAGCAGGTTATACGGTTATGGTTTGTCAAAGCAATGAATCCTTTGGCAGGGAAGTGTTGAATACTTCCAGAATGTTACAAAGTTTGGTAGATGGGTTAATCATATCCGTTTCGAGTGAAACTAAAACCTTTGATCATATTAAAAAGTTTCAGGAGCGCGATTTACCCATTGTTGCATTTGATAGGATTGTTCCAGAAATTATTGCACCCAATGTAATCTTAGACAATGAATATGCTGGTTATTTAGCAACGGATCATTTAATTCAACAAGGTTATAAAAATATTGCCATTTTAGCGGGACCCAAAAACTTAGGAATAAGTAATGCAAGAATGGGAGGTTACCTAAAAGCACTTAAAGAACATAATATTAAAGTAGACCAGAAAAATATTATTCACTGTGACTTTAATCAAGACTATGCTTATTTCGCCACCAAGGAATTATTGAAATCTAAAAACAGGCCAGATGCTATTTTCACGATAAGTGATAGAATGGCCATTGGAGCCATGATTGCCATAAAAGAAAGAGGACTTAAAATGCCTACTGATATTGGACTTATTGGCTTTAATAATGAACCCATGTTGTCCCTATTAACCCCAACGATATCTAGCATTGAGCAACCTATGTTTGAAATAGGAAAGATGGCAGCTAAGATATTTATTGAAAGGCTCCATAGCGAAGAAAGCGCTATCACTACGGAAGTGCTTAAGCCTAGATTAATTATTAGAGAGTCCAGTAAAAGAATTTTTAATTAGCGCGCGTTATTCTTATTTATTTGTTCTCAATAAAGCTTCTAAAAAATAATAGTCCCCATACATAATAGGCTTATCTACTTCGGATAATCTATTCGCATTACCGGTGCAATGCATTAATAAAAAACCATTATTGGTTCCTGCTACAGCTAAATAATTTTTACTGCTTAATGAACTAAGTATTTCATTTGCAGTCTTTTTATATTGAGCGCCTTTTGTTCCGGTATAATTACTTAACTCTAACAATGCAGACGCCAAAATTGCAGCAGCAGAGGCGTCCTTGGGTATATAAGTTAATTGATTTGACTGTGCATTCGCCGGCGAGGTATAACCAACTTCATTTACATTAAAATCCCAATTAGGAATTTTATCGGAAGGTAAATTTTTATGGTTAATGAAAAAGTCGGCCATATTAATTGCTGTATTTAAAAAACGAATGTCTCCGGTTTCTCTGTAGGTCATTGTGAAACCATAAAAACCCCAAGCTTCTCCTCTTGTCCAAGTAGAATTATGAGCGTATCCCTGGTTGGTTTCTTTATGGAGTGCTATACCAGTAATGGTATCATAGTCAACAACATGGTAGCTACTAAAATCAGGTCTTACGTGATTTTGCATTGTTTTTTCCGCATGTTTAATAGCAATATTTTTGTAGGTCGGATCCCCTGTGATTTTTGAAGCAAAAAAGAGTAATTCTAAATTCATCATATTATCAATAATCACAGGAAAGCGCATGGTGTCTTTTCCGTCTAGGGAAGGTTTGTCATTCCATGATTTAATGGCACCTACCTTTTCATTATATCTTTTACAAAGTGATTTTGCAGACTGAATAAGAATGGCTTTATATTTTTCATTTTTTGTTAGCCTATAACCATTTCCGTAACTATTGTACATCATAAATCCAATGTCATGATGTTTGGTGTTAAACTGGTTCGACTCCAATGTTTCAGTCCATTTTATGGCAGCCTCCTTCCATTTAGGATTTTTAGTGTATTCAAACATATACCATAAAGCGCCAGGCCAAAAACCACCCGTCCAATCTTCAATACCCACAAAGGTTAAATTACCATTCTTACTTGAACGTGGATACTTCATTTGTACATTTGCACTATCCAACAAAGTTTTATATTGTTCAGCTGCAGTATTAAAAACCGTTGAAATATTTTCTTGTAAGTTATTTTTATCTTGCCCAAACGAATATATCGTCATGATAAAACAAGAGCAGGCAATTAGTACTTTTTTAAACATTCAAATTTAATTTTATAGATAACAATTTACAATAAATCATCTTAAGAACAAATAATGAACCATTTATATCAGAAAAACTTGTTCCGGTATCGTTTTCAGTAAATAATTTACCTAACAATCTAAATCCAATATGCTAATATTGATACATCAAATAAACCAAGTATGAAAAGATTCGTTTTACTATCCATAAGCTCCCTATTATTTTTAAATGTATTTGCCTCAAATACAATTGTTACCACTATAAATGAGCTTGATGTAGCCAATAAAAATGCAAAGCCAGGGGATACGATTGTATTAAAAAATGGAGACTGGAATAATGTAACATTTAAATTAGACGCTAAGGGGCTAAAAGAAAATCCGATTGTATTCAAAGCCGAGACCAAAGGAAAGGTGATGATTACAGGCAATTCAAAATTGCTAATAGGTGGAGAGTTCTTAGTGATAGACGGATTGTATTTTACAAAAGGGTATTCAGGAGTAGATGCGGTTATTAAGTTTAGTATCAATAATCAAAAAATTGCAAACAATTGCAGGGTGACCAATACGGTCATTAATGATTTCAATAACCCAAAACGTTTGGATGAAAATTATTGGGTGGCGCTATACGGTAAAAATAATCGAATTGATCATTGCAGCTTTATAAACAAAAAAAATATTGGCGTATTGCTTGCTGTTATTTTGGAAGACGACCGAAGCAGGGCCAACTTTCATTCCATAGATCACAACTATTTTGGATTTAGGATTCCATTGGCATCTAATGGAGGAGAAATGATTAGGGTGGGCGTTTCGGAGCATTGTGAATTTAATTCAAACACTAAAATAGAAGATAACTTTTTTGAAAAATGTGATGGTGAAACTGAAATCATCTCTATTAAATCCTGTCAAAATATTGTAAGAAATAATTTATTCAAAGAATGTCAAGGTGCAGTAGTATTAAGACATGGCAATTATAATATCATTGCAAATAATGTATTCTTAGGAAATGATAAAAAGGGGACCGGCGGTGTTAGGGTTATCAATAAAGGTCAAATGGTCGTAAATAATTTCTTTTATAAATGCAAGGGCGTTGATTTTAGATCACCCTTGTCCATTATGAATGGTGTACCCAACTCACCTGCCAATAGATATGTTGGTGTGTCGGATGCCATCATCGCCAATAATAGTTTTTATGATTGTGCGCCTATTAGTTTTTGCGAAGGCAAAAGTGAGGAAAGAAGCTTGCAACCCAAAAATGTTCAATTTATTAATAACCTGTTTTACACTAAATCTGACACAAGTATCTACCATATATATGATGACATTAGTGGGATACAATTGGCAAATAACTTAATTAGCAAAGAGGTACCCAAGCAACTTATGAATGGATTTTCAAAAGCAAATATTGAAATTGAGCAAATAGGAACTGTGTCTATTCCAAAAGCAATTTCTAAAGGCACTCATTTAGTTTCGGATTCCATAAAAAATATATTGACTACTGCGATCAATAAACCATTTACACTTACCACTGGATATGATGCCAAAGGAAATTTTAATCAGGTGGTAAATAACGCAAGTACAAATTGCGGTGCTAGTTGGTTTGTAAATCCAAATAACAATCAAAAAAACGTAACTGTTAATTGTAATAGCACAGAAGAAATAAAAAATGCTTTAGAAAAATACAAAAACAGTGCCATCACAATCAATCTTACCAATAATAAGTATTCTTTTTCTTCAAGCATCCGATTAAATGAAACCCTAGCCATTCAATCAAATATAAAATCCCCAATCAATTTTGAGAGCAACAGTGAATTGAGCGATCTATTTGAAATAAAGGGAAATCATAACCTTACGCTATCAAACTTAAATCTTAATTTAAGTGCGTTACATGCAAAGAATTTTATTAGTAGTGACACTTCTGGAAGCTGTAATCATTCTAATTTTATAATGCAGCAATCTACTATATCCAACTTTAATGGCACCTTTTTGAAGGCGGCTAAATCTAGTTTGTTGGATAGTATTATTATAAGTGACTGTTCATTGCTTAATGGAAACGGCTTACTTTTTGACCTATATGACGAGAATGATAAAAAAGGATACTACAATGTTGAAAAAATGAAAATCTCAAATAATATCATCTCAAATCATACTGGACCTATCTTAGCGGTGTTAAGAAGCGGTAAAGACGAAAGTACTTTAGGGCCGCTTGTAGAAATAATGAATAATAAATTTATAAATATTAAGGCTGAAGCAAAATCCCTGATTCTATTAAATGGGGTTCAACAGTCTTTTATTGAAAAAAATAGCTTCGATAATTGTAACCCTAGCCATACAACAATAGAATACAAAGACGAAGTAAGGGCTGCTCATGTTTTTTCGCAAAATAAAATAGAGAACAGTGGGACGATTTCTAAAAACGAATATGTTGTTATTAAATAAAGGAATAAACTAGCAAGAATTGAAAAAGATAATATCCCTTCTTTTACTCTTTTTTACTACTCAAACTTTTGGTCAATCTAAACTTTTTGACAAAGTAAGTGGTTTATTAAAAGCAGATATTTTAGCCGAAGCAAAAATTAACTTAACGGAGAAGCCTATAACCGTAACAAGTTATCAGAGTGAACGTTCGGCAGGTGGAAAACATGATTTCTTTTCGGAAGGCGACTACTGGTGGCCCGACTCCACCAACCCAAGTGGACCTTATATACAAAGGGATGGCTTAACCAACCCTGATAATTTTACAGCACATCGTAAAGCAATGATTCGCTTTAGCAAGCTTGTTGCCAATCAGACATCTGCCTATTTAATAACTGGCAATACAATTTATGCCACTCAAGCCATTAAACATATTAAAGCTTGGTTTGTGGATACCAATACCATGATGAACCCAAGCCTGTTATACGCGCAAGCAATTAAAGGAAAAGTGACCGGAAGAGGTATTGGAATTATTGATATGATTCAAATAATAGAAGTAGCTAAAAGTATTGAGGTTTTAGAAAATCAGCATTTAATTAAAGCAGCTGATAGCATACAAATTCATAAATGGTTTAACAACTATTTAAATTGGGTAACTACCCATCCTTATGGAATAGACGAGCGAAATGCTAAAAATAATCATGGAACTTGTTGGGTGATGCAAGTAAGTGCTTTCGCGCAATTAGTAAAAGACACTGCTCTTTTAAGTTATTGCAAAGATAGATTTACAAAAGTTATTATTCCTAGTCAAATGGATGAGCGTGGCGCTTTCCCTTTAGAGTTAAAGAGAACAAAGCCTTATGGTTATTCCCTATTTAACATAGATGCTGTTATGACCATTGCTCATATTTTTGAGATCGCTGACCCTTCGCTAAAAAAGAGTGTTGAATTTATGTACCCATATGTTCAAGATAAAAAAAGTTGGCCATACCCAAAAGATGTGATGTATTGGGATGAGTGGCCTGTAGCAACTCCTTTTTTATTGTTTGGTTATCAAAATTATAAGGAAGCTGACTGGTACAATACCTGGGAAAAGTTAAACCATTTTCCTACTAACGAAGAAGTGATCAGAAACCTGCCCATCCGAAATCCATTGATTTGGCTATATAAAAAATAGGAGCACTTATAAATGAATATAAATACTCCTATTAAAAAATGTTTTATAAAAAAGCATTAATAGTCAACCAGAAAATTCAATTAATTCGTTGGTGCTATAGGTCCTTTACGCATTGCTTTTACTTGTACTGGCCATTGAACGGGTTGTCCTGTTCTTTTATCCGTTCCTAAATCGGCTTTGTCTCTTGGGAATGTGGCGTTGTCTTCACAAGCCATATAAACCAATATTGCAGTGAGCATTGCATTGTTTTTTAAATCATCAAAAATGATTTTATCATAGGTGTCTCTGTTCGTGTGCCAAGTATAATTAAAATATGACCAGTTTAATGCACCCAATGAAAAACCTGGTGCACCCACTGCCACAAATGAAGCAAAGTCACTTCCTCCTCCACCTGGCGAACCTGGGAATGTGGTTTTGATAGAATCTTTCATACTATTTGGGACTGCGGCTAACCACCTTGTAAGAAATTCACCCGCATGCTGAAAACCTTGTCCAGAAATATTTACAATTCTACCTGTTCCATTGTCCTGATTAAACAACGCTTGCAATTTACCAACCACTTCAGGGTGATCTTCCACAAATGCTCTAGAACCATTCAGTCCTTGTTCCTCACTACCCCAATGTCCTACTAAAATGGTACGCTTAGGATTTGGATACACTAACTTTAAAATACGCATCGCTTCCATCATGGTTAATGTTCCTGTTCCATTATCTGTAGCACCTTGTCCAGCATCCCAGGAATCAAAATGAGCTGATAACATTACATATTCATCAGGTTTTTCTGTTCCTTTCATTTCGGCAATGGTATTAAAATTTGGAACGGTACCTAAATCTTTGGAATCAGTTTGAATACTAATGATAGGATTATCTCCAGCCTCTACTAAGCGATACAATGTGCCATAATCTTCCAAGGCAATATCAACTGTTGGTATTTTTGAAGTATAGGCGTTAAATATTTTATCAACACCAAAGCCACTTGACCAGTTATTTGTTAAAACTCCTAACGCTCCTGCTTTTTCTAAAATAATAGGAAGCATTCTTGAAGAATATCCTGTTTTACTTAAGCGCTTGCGCCAAGCATCAGTTTGTTCGGTTCGTTCTTTTTTTAATTTTTCAAAAGAGGCAGGGGTTGCAAATAGTTGCCAGTTGTCATCCGGTCTACCTGTTGGTTGATTCATAGAAATCATCACAAACTTGCCCTTTACATTAGGCAACCAATTCACAAATGCCAGAGAATCTGCAAGATCAGGGATAATGATAATTTCAGCTTTAATTGCTTTTCCTTTGGTTGAAGGACTCCAAGACAATTGGGTGCCTTCTAAACTTTTAACCCTTGGGGAAAGCATATCAATATGTGTAATGCCTCGTTCCCATCCTTTCCACTCACCCCATTGTTCGTTACGAGCAGCAATACCCCAACTAGTATACTTGTCAACGGCCCATTCATTGGCTTTTTTCATTTGAGGCGTACCTACTAGTCTTGGCCCTATCCCATCTAATAACTCATGTGCCATTGTTTGCAATTGGGAGTTCTTAGTTTCTTCCTGAACTATTTTTTCCACTACGGTTTGCGCAAATGTATTGTTTGCTGTAAGCAAACAGACAATCATAAGGAGCTTTGTTATACATCCCGTATAACTAAAGTGCAGTTTTTGATTTATTCTCATAAACTAAATTTAAGTAAAAAACCACGTAAAATTCAACCTAAAATACTTAAGAATTGGTGTTTTAGGTTGTTTTAAGCATGATAAAAAATGAATTATACTATCTTTTAGATACATATAATCATTAATTATTTATATTTATAGTACAATTAACATTCATTAAAACCTCAAAATTATGAAAAAACTATTCGTATGTTTCTTAGCGGCTACATCCTTAATTGCTTGTAAGACCGAAGAAAAGAAAACAGAAACTGCTGAAAAAACAGCAACAGTTGAACACATGTACAAACCCACCTACACGGACAACTTTAAAATTGGCGGAGAAGGCAATATGGCAATAGCTGAAAACTTCCATAAATCAATGTTTGCAAAAGATTTTAAAACTTTAGCTAGTTTTATTGCAGACACAGCCAAATTTTGGATGGAAGATGGTTCAAAAATTAACGGTAAAGATTCTATGATGCAATTTATTGAAGCGAATTTTTCAAAAATCAATATTACAAATTATAAGCAAAATGTTATTATACCTGTAATTGGTGAAAATGGACATGAGTGGGTATTAATATGGGATGAGGCTGATGTTGAAATGGGTGGTAAGTCACAACATTTTCAATGGCAGGATGGATTTAGATTTTCAAACGGCAAAATTGTTGGCATGAATGGATTTGTTAAAAGTCCAAAATAATTATTGATAATAACTTAAAAAGTTTTTACAAATCGAAAGAGGCTCCTAGCAATAGGGGCCTCTTTATTTTCTGAGAAAAATTGATTACAAATATTTATAGTATAGGAGATCCCAACTTTAGTTGGTGAAAACATGATATTTATCACTTATTGTGGAGACTTTATTTTAAAAAACAACCTATATCTAAACAAAATATATGTTTATGTATTTTTATTTTTAAAAAAAACTTGAAAGGCAGTTATTCATCAATGAAATATAGAGAAGTAGTTTAAAACGCTTAGATTTATAAAATGCAAAAGAATAGTACAACCTTAAGATCACATTGCCCAATAACAACTGGAATAGACGTCATAGGAGATAAATGGACTTTACTAATAATTAGACATATGTTATTTAGACAAAAATATACATATGGACAATTACTAGAAATGAAAGAAAAAATTGCTTCAAAAGTTTTGGCGGAACGATTAAGGACTTTGGCTGCCGATGATTTAATTGAAAAAAGAAATCATCCGACTAATAAAAAAGTTTTTTTATATACATTAACCGATAAAGGAATAAGCACTATTGAAATAATGACGAAAATAATTAATTTTTCAGTAACTCATTATCGAAGTCTAATGAATACTAAGCCTGTTGATAAAACTAAACTGTCATACATCTACAGTCGTGCTAAATCGGAGGAAGCATTCATTAAAGACACTAAAGCTGCCTATTCAAAATTTAGAAAGGAATTATTGAACTTTTAGTTACCAATAATTTGGATGAATTACCGCTATAAAGATTGAATTCAACTGAAATAGCTCAATACTTGAGGTTTCTCATAGCAAAATTGATGTAAATTTTTCGAAATTATTACTTACCTTTTAAAAGTAAATCACTCAATCTATTGCAATTCTAACGCAACAGCTCTATTTACAATTCTTGTAATCTCTATCATTTCATGGACTCTTATTTAACTATTAATTAGATTTATCTATTTAGCACTTTTTTAAAAACAAATTATTAGAAATTAATTAAAAAACAAATCATGAACACAAACAAATTTATCATTAATGGAATTATTGCTTCAGTAATTTCATTTGTTCTAGGAAATTTATTTTATAATTTTTTATTCAAAACTTATTTTGATGCAAATATCTATGCTACAGACTTTACTACTGTTAAATGGTGGGCCATTATAGGATCAGTTTTATGTTGGGGATTTTTATACGCCTATATATTAGAAAAAGCAAAAGTAACAACTGTTGCAGGTGGCGCAACTATGGCATTTACCATAGCCGCTATTATTCAAACAACTGTGGACTTAGGGTTTTATGCCGTTAGTGTAGTTTACAAAGACGTAAACGTAATTGTTGTCGACGTATTCCTTACTGCATGTATTGCTTCCATCATGGGTGCAGCAATCATGTTAGCAAGCAATAAGAAAAAAGCGTAAAACTATTTTCTTGTTATAATTTTGAATAGGCCCTAATTAGGATATTTGAAAGGGGGATATTAGCAATAATAGCCCCCTTTTTTTATTGCTAAGCGTACACTCTTAAATTAGAACCTGACAGGCTTGTTTTATATTGTTTTAATGCAGTTGTTGCTGGCCCTATTGTAACCGCACCTGAAGCATCAAAAGCAGAACCATGTGCAGCACAATAAAATCTGTTTGAATTTGCCTGAAATTCAACATTAACCCCCTGATGTGTACATATAGCGCTAACAGCAATAAACTCATTTTTAAGGGTTCTAGCAATGATGATACCAGTTGTGCTTTCCACAAAGAAACCACCAGGAGCATTAAGGCTTAAATATGGGGCTACAGAAATATTAATTGTAAAATCAACTGGCTTATTCGTTCCTTGATTACCTGAGTTGTTGTTGGTAGTAGGGGTCGAATCCGACTTAGAACAAGCTTGCATGCAGCCAAAAATTAAAATACTCGCACTGCTTAGACCCACTTTTTCAATAAATTCTTTCCTTTCCATTTTATTATTTTAAAGGTTATAACAAAAAAATAATATTGTTTAATTATAAATATAATAAAATATTGAATAACAATCTTTATTTGTGTCAATCTCTATTTCTTTTTGTTTAAATTTATATAATGAAAATAATACCTATAAGAAATATCCTTTTTGTCGCTTTAATCGTATTTTATTTATATGCTGGAGCTAATCATTTCATAAATCCGTCTTTTTATTTACCTATCATCCCTCCTTACTTGTTTAAATGGGCGAATCAAATTAATATATTATCTGGGGTAATTGAAATACTACTAGGTTTGTTATTAATACCAAAATCAACCAGGTTAAGGGCGGGAATTGGTATCATTGTAATGCTATTAGCCTTTATCCCTAGCCATATATATTTTATTCAAAAGGGGGATTTTATGATCGGTACAGTTACTTTTACTCCTTTTAAATCATCTATCCGCTTATTTATAGTTCAACCCATTTTAATTCTGTGGGCATTTTGGGCAAGTAAAAGTGACCTATCACTGATCCGTTTTACTTAGCCCTAAATTTTTACACATTTGACTGATTTACATATAGCAATAATGATATGAGCTTTGATGTTCCTTACTTTATAAAGTATAAATTTTATTATTTTAGATTTTAGTGTGGAACTTTTGGATTAAAATTAATTAAAAATAATAAACAGAGATGTTGATTATTATAAAATGGCAATTTTATAAAACTTAAAATCTTGTTAGTCCTTAAAAAAAGATTAAATTGTAACGGATGCCAATTTATAATTATACATTACGTTAAATAAATCTAAATAAATATTATGTTTAAAAAATTTACAACTTCTGATATTCTCATGCTACTATCCGCTTTCTTATCCTTAATATTTTCTGAATTTTTGTGGTTTAAGGGTGAAAAAGAGGCGGGAATATTTATTGGTCTGTGGGTGCCCTCTATATTAGGATTTGCTGTATTATTAAAATTAATAAATAATCAAAAATGATTGAAATCATACCCTATTTCGCAGCACTAATAACCATCTTATTTGGCGTAGCATTTATTCTGGCATTGAATAAGTTTAGAGGCAAAAATTAGACCTAAAATCTAGCATGAATAATTTATTAGAAAATTCAGGCAACTATTTTGATAAATACTTCAATTCCAAAAATGTAAGGAAAATAGAATTATTAATTCTAAGAGTTGCTGTTTTTGCTTTCCTTTTACATTTATTCATTATTTTTTTAGGAAACAATTTTCTTTATTTCAAGAATTTCCAGCACAGCTATTTAAAGGCTATATACACTCCATTTAGTTTTATATTATTTTACGAAGTTTTTCTGCTTGTTATTATCATTCCAAAATCTATATCTGAATTTATTGGAAAGCAATTTGAAGTAATAACCTTAATTACATTGAGAGGTTTTTTTCATGATATAGCGGATCTTGATTTAAAAAATTCTATTGCTATTAATAACCCTGCATTTATTGGGTTACTATATGACTTAATGGCCTCATTGATAATGCTTAGCTTAACAATTTTATATTATAAAATTTACTATAATAATCGTAAATCAGATATCATTATTGAGCTTACTAATTTTATCAATATTAAAAAAATAGTATCATTAAGTATGATATTGATTTTATTTCTTTTAAGTATTAGTAGTTTTTTTGTTTGGGGTTCTGATATGATTGAGGCTTTGAAATTAAAACAAAATTATCCTAATCCGAATACCGTCTTTTATGCGGATTTCTTTTCAATAATGATTTTTGTAGACGTATTATTACTTATAATTTCATTTATTTACCACTTTTCCTTTTTCACTATTTTTAGAAACGCAAGCTTTATTATTACAACCATTCTAATTAGAATGTCATTAACAATTGAAAAGCCAATGAATTATTTAATCATTTTAATTGGCTTTTTATTTTCAATTATATCATTCTACTTATATAGCTTAAGAAATACGAACAACAAGACCTCTGAATCATAAAGTTATTATCTCTTTATTCAACAGGATTACCTACTTTTTTATATTTTTGTAGATGAATATTATACTATTTGATGGTGTTTGTAATTTATGCAACAACCTTGTTTCATTTTTAATCAAATATGATAAATTAAATCTTTTCCGCTTTGCAGCACTGCAAACAAATGCTGGGGAAAGGTTAATGCATGAGTATCAGCTTTTAGATGACAGGAAATCAATTATCTTAATAAAAGATGGTATTGTATTTTACAAATCAGACGCCATTATTGAAATTGCAAAACAGCTTACTGGTTGGCCGCAAATATTTAAATATAGTTCCCTTTTCCCAAGATTTTTAAGAAACGGGATTTATAATATCATTGCAAAAAATAGGTACCATTTATTTGGTAAACGGGCTGCCTGCTCTATTCCCTCCGAGAAGGATAGAGAAAAATATAAAAATTAAAGCGATTGTAACCCTTTTGAGGAAGTTTTCCTCACACTTGAGCGTATTATTTGGATGCCTATTTAAATATTGTGGTTTTAGAATTTGTAGCAGTTGAGTTTGATGTTACTACAACTGTCACTGTACAAAGTACTCCAGATGTTAATCCTGCAATTGTAAACTTACTTTCATAAAATTAGTTTTATTATAATTATTTCATTACAGGAATAAGCCTGCCCATTTGTGGTTCGTCAATTACTTTATTGGCCTTTATATAATCAATTACCAAAGAGGAAAATGGTGTTGAAGAATTAGTTTTTTTAAGGTCATGGAATGTTGCGTATAAATCCCCACCGTCAGCAACAAAACTATTCGTAGCTACTTTGTATATCTTTGCATCATTCACAAGTTCATTCCCTATATTAAGTTTAACCAATCGCTGACCAATAGGCCTCAACATGTCATACCAAGCAGTAAGTCCAGATACTTGCATCATTCCTCTGTCTAAAGAAAAGCCTTGCTCTAAAACTTCTTTAATCTGTTTACCAGTCATTTCTAATACAGATAAATTATTGAAGAAAGGTACCGCATCTAATACGTTACCATTTGTTACCAATCCCGCAGGAATATCCGCTCTTATTCCTCCAGCATTCTCAAATCCAACATCAGCTTTGCCAGCTTGCCTAATTACATCAGCTATAAAACAGCCTAAAGAAGACTCTCTTTGATAGTCTCTTACTAACCTTGTTTTTAATGTACCAAGGGGTTGTCCTATTTTATATGCAGCTTTATTTTTGTATGCATCTATTTTTGCTTGAACGCCTGCATCAGGTATATACTTATCGCTCCATACTTTTAATAGTTCGCCATTGGCATTGTTTACCTTGCCATCCTTTATTTGAACTTTTAGAAAACCTAATCTTGTTCCGTATCCATAGGTTTGCACGATCCATGACCCATTGGTTGGTTCTTTGAATGGAACTTCAATACCCCTATGTGCATGGCCTCCAATGTAAATATCTATACCAGGAACTTCTTTACAAAAGCGAATGTCTTCATCAAAATCTCTTTGCACCTCTGGTCTTGCTTCAGCATCAGTTTGTTGTGGTCCGGTTTTGCCCTGGTGAGCAAGCACTACTATTAAATCTACTTGTGGTTTTAGCTCCTCTACAATTTTTTTAGTAATGGAGATTGGATCACGAAATTCAATATCAGCAGAACCAGCCTGCCATAAAACACTAAATGCATCAAGACCGATGATACCAATAACTCCCAAGCGTACCCCATTTTTTTCGATAATGGTATACGGCCTTGAATACGGTATGTTTGTCCCTTTATAAAAAATATTATCTCCTAGTATCGGAAACGATACCCGATTCATTTGTTTTGAAAAGTTTTTACTTCCATAATCAAATTCATGATTACCAATTCCCATTGCATCATATTTCATACTCATCATCATCTCCATTAAAATTTCACCTTCACTCACATTAGAAAGCATGCCTGTAAACATATCGCCTGCATCAAACAAGAAACTAGTTTTTTCTTTTTCTCTTATTTGGTTAATCATCGAAGTGAGTGCAGCTGCGCCACCCAAATTGGGAGTACCTTTTAACCAATATGCTGGGATAGGATCAAATGCACTGTGAAAATCGTTGGTATAAAGAATGGTAATGTCTTTAGTTCCTTTTTGGGCAAACCCAAAAAATGGTGCAAATACAAGCAAAAGGAGTAATATTCTTTTCATTATGAGTATTTTACTGAAATTACAAAGAACTGTTATATTAATACAATAAAAACCTCAGTTAGAAACAACAAAGGACCCACGATTTAACGTAAGTCCTTTATTTTTAGTAAGTTATATTTTAGGAAAACCGAAATAACTTTCGTCTTTTATATTTCTGCGTTAAATTAATTATTACAGATTTCTATACTTATTTTTTTATTTGGAATAGGACTATATGCCTTACACTGAGCACAGGCTTGAACGACAGGTCGCTTAGGAATTGAAAAATAAAATTCATCTCCTTCGTTAATTGTGGATGGGAAAGTGCAGATACTTTCTAAACCAAAAACGTTTTGATAGGTGGTATTTGATAATGGATTTTGCCAACTACTTTCATACAATGACTTATCTACATCCCCTTCGATTATTTGAATTACGTAATTCATACAAATACCTTTTAACACTAACTTGCCTTTAAAGCAAGTTACAGAGGTATCATTTGACTTATTGCAAGAAATGTTTAAAAGAATAATAAAAACAATTGATATGATTACTTTAATTTTCATATTTTAAAAAATTATATTAAAATATACATTATTCCATTGAATACAAAAACTATTTTTACATTACAATGAAGCTACTACCCATGTGAGCACGCACTCTACTACAAAAAAATTTGAAAAAAATCTTGTTGGAGCATGTAAAAATCTTTACATTTAAATTACCATTATCGTTAATCATAAATATCAATGAAAATGCAAATTGTACTAATTTTTTCTTGGCTTAATTTTATAGTTGGTTCTTTTGTAGCGCCTTCTATATCCATTGATACTGCTACTACACCAAAATTCAAATTAATTCCTGCTCCCAAAATTACCTTCAACTCTTTTGTGGATTGTAATATGGCTGAGGTATGGATTGGCGACACCTTTAGGATTTTCCCTGGTAAGTATGGAGAAGATCCATTATGGGGATATTCTAAAAATCTGAAATATGCTGATGGCAAAAATGCAGAAGATGTTTTTAAAAGCCCCTCCGAAAATTTTATTGATCCCGCTATGCCCTTAAACGTTCCCATCGGTCAAAAAGGATTACATGGGGCAGTATGGTTTGAAACTGTATACCAAGACAAAAAAGACCCATCGGGTAAAACACTATTTGGTCTTTATCATAATGAAAACTATCCAAGTACACTTCCCTATGATACAAAAACAAAAGAAGGATATAAAAATAAACTTTGGCCCCAGGGCTTAACTGGTCCCGAAAGTCCTGCTGCGGTTTGTCGTATTGGTATTATGAAATCAATTGATGGTGGAAAAAGTTGGGAAAACAAAGGTATTATAATAGAAGACCTTGACCCTAGAATGATTCTAAAACCTTTTAATAGTTCAAATACTTTTGCAGGTGGTGTTGGAGATCCTTCAGCAGTGGCTAGTGAAGACTATTTGTATATTTTTTATGGCGAGTATGGGTATCCTGGCATCTACGATGAAAAAACATATAACGCTAACACCGAATGGAGCGGGCAATGTATTAGTATTGCACGCATTGCCTTGAAAGACCTCAATAATCCTGTAGGAAAGACAAAAAGATGGGATGGTAAATCTTTTTCAATTCCATATGATAGTTATGGAGTTCCTGTTCGTTCCTTACAAATTCCAATAGAGGAAGGTGGTGGACCTTCATCCTCTCCAAAAGGTGGATTTCATTGGGGACCTTCTGTAAGTTGGAACACCTATTTAAATTGTTGGGTAATGCTGATGGGGAAAGTAGAGGGGAAATCATGGGAAGGAGATAAAATATATATATCCTATAATAAAAATAAAGACTTGGGTATTGGTAACAATAGTCAAGATTGGTCAAAACCAGCATTAGTGTTCCAGAAACCAGGATATATTCTTTGGTACCCCTCTTTACAACCATTAAATGACCCAACTGATATTAAAGAAAAATATAGTTCTGTTAAACTTGGAAAGCGCGCGCGTTTTTTTGTAAAACGAATTAAGCCCGGAGATGACGAATATGCTTCTGAACATTTTATTGAATTTGAAAAATAATAAAGGACCCTCGATATAAAGCAAGTCCATGATTTCAAGAAAACTCCAGTTTTTAGTCTACTTTGGATGGACGATTTATATCATGATAATTTGTAAACTTATGGGTGAATTAAAAGCCGGAATTTATATCAAAAGCACTGCCGCGTTGATTGGCAGCTTCTTCGAGCATACAACCATTCTTCTCGTTGAACACAATGAAGTAGGAAGTACAGGATTTATAACTAATAAATTCTTTGGAAAGTCCTTGCATGAACTAATTGAATTCAATCACAGTAAACCTTTTCCACTATTGGATGGCGGCCCCGTTGATAGAGATCATCTCTTTGTATTGCACAAGAGATCTGATCTCATTGATGGGGGCAAACAGTTAACCAATGGTCTATATTTGGGAGGTAATATGGAGCAAGTGATTGAAGCAATCAACACCAGCGGTGCCAATAATCAAGAAATTCAACTTTTTATTGGCTATTGCGGATGGGATGTGGGAGAATTGGAAGTGGAGGTTGAAGAAGGAAGCTGGATATTCAGCTATTGAAAGGATTATAATATTTTAAATTACTGCTTTGTAAAAACCATGCAGTGCTGCCATGGAAGATTATCTATGTTTTTATCAAATACAAAACCCGCTGCTTTGAATTCTTTAATGGCCTGCGCTTCACTCATTTTATGAATGGTCTTAATGGGTACAGCTGGGTCTTCGGACCTAAATTCTACAAGCACTAATTTACCACCCCGTTTTAATGCAGCAAGCATGGATAAAGCCATTTCATAAGGATAAGAAAATTCATGGTATACATCTACTAACAACATCATGTCAACGGTATTATCTGGTAATGACACATTTTGTTCTTCACTCAATACAGGTACAATACTTGACAATTTTTCCTGCTTGATTCTTTCATTTAAGTAGAATATCATTTCTTGCTCAACGTCAACAGCAAAAACTTTACCACTTCCCACCATTTTTGAAAGTAATGCACTGTGGTAGCCACTACCCGCTCCTATATCAGCAATAACCATACCTGGTTTTACGGCTAAGTTTTTTAATAATAGAGAAGTATTTTCTTCCATTTCTCTTTCATCCCTTTCAAGCCAATCTATTCCGTAATGACTCATTACTTGTGCAATTTGTCTGCCCATGTACCACTTATTAATACCGTTTGGATCCCCAGTACTTATTTTATAACGATCTTGACCCAATGAAAATAGGGAGAGCGATAGAAAAACAAAAAGCAGTATACAGGGCTTTAGCATATGCATGGATATATTTAGATTTCGAAGTGGATACTTCTATTTTATAATTCGAATTAGAATTAAAAGTTTGTATAACAAAGCTAAATTTTATTTGTAAGATTTTATACACCCGACATAAAACTTTAAGTCATTTTCATGCAATATGTTATATTTTGATAAAACCGAAAACAAGCAATTTGAACAGATTTGATCGATTTAGGGGGTGTTTTCGGCACGCAGAGGGTTAATTCACTTTAAATAACAAATAGTACTATATTTAGACAAATATAAACATGAGAAAACAGATATTCAGTTTCATCGGTTTAGTTACGTTCATCATTTTCTCAAATTTTTCTTGTTCCGGAATCTCCAATACTGATAGTCCAAATGTTGATGTAAATCAAGTTCAACTAGATTTTAAAACTTGGTGGGATTATAATTTTAAGAATATTAAACTTTCCGCTGATTTCACCCCATTAGACAATTCATCTAATATTATTTCAAAAGAAAGTTTTTTAACCCAACTTTCAAAAGGAGAATTTATTCCATTAAAAATTGAAGGGGCTGAATTAAAATATAAACTGTTTAAATTGAACCCCTCAACTGATCCTGAAATAAAAACGCAGCTTAAAAGAATTGGAGATGATGAATATATTAAATACAAAATGGAAGGTACTAAAATGCCTGTGTTTGAATTCAAAGATATTAAAGGGATCTTATATAATAATGAATCTGTTATG
Organism: Bacteroidota bacterium; assembly: GCA_947476145.1. Taxonomy (GTDB): domain Bacteria; phylum Bacteroidota; class Bacteroidia; order Chitinophagales; family Chitinophagaceae; genus Sediminibacterium. The sequence continues at coordinate 99,010 of CANJPH010000007.1, forward strand.
GGGAAAGTTGTTGTTCTAAAGTGTTGGTTCATTAATTGTTTGTCCTGTGTTCAAGAAATGCCAGAGCTAAATAAATTTGTTGAAAAGTATAAAAGCAAAAATGATATTCTTTTTATAAGTCTAGCATTTGATTCAAAAGAAAAACTTGACTCATTTTTATTGACGCATAAATTTAGTTACGCCGTTTTGCCAGTACCTCAATCATTTATGGAAGATTCTTTAAAAGTTTCAGGATATCCAACACATTTCATTATTGATAAAATAGGTATCATAAGAAAAGTAGTGACGGATTATCATGAAATGATACCAACACTTAATAACGAGTTGTCTAAATGATTTACTAGTCAAAAAGTAAGATCCCTCACGCAAAAATCAAGGACCTACGCATAAACGTAAGTCCTTGATTTTCATGTAGCGAGAACGGGATTTCAGGGGGTGTTTTCCTCACACAGAGCGTAAAATAGATATTTATGCAACTTTGAGCCGCAAATAAATACCAATCGGCTCAAATTATTCGTATATTTGAGCCGATAAAGTTACCAAATCGGCTCATTATGTATAACTGGCAACACAAAAATTGGCCTGAATTTAAATTTGATAGCACATCAATAGATAATGAATTGATGAAGTTCATGTTAAAAGCAGGAGAACTAAAAGGTATCATCTCTGCATTACCAGAAGCCATCAGCAC
>CANJPH010000008.1 GCA_947476145.1 Bacteroidota bacterium
GGTTCGTCTAAAATTAGCCATTCATAATTGCGCATCATGGCTCGAATAATTGCAACGCGCTGCATTTGGCCAAAGGATAAATGCTTCACTAACTTGTCTAATTGGGTGCTAATATTCATTTCCTTAGCAAACCCTTCCAATTCAGTCATCACATTGTTGGAATCTGCTCCCGTAATGTCTTGAGACAATATTATGTTCTCTCGCACGGTAAGGTTGGGGAATAATCTTAAGTCCTGATAAACGAGGCTAATTTTTTGACTTCTCAATGCACTCCAGTCTTTAGGAGCGAAGTCCGTTATACTTTTTTGGTCAAACTCAATATGCCCCGCATAATCCGACCTTAAACCGGATAGAATAGATATGAGGGTTGATTTACCAGAACCACTTGAGGCAATAACCTTATAAACTCCTGGGGATTCAAGTGTATTGTTGAATCCCCAGATGGAGTCTTCCTTTTGATTGTATTCAAAGGATAGGGGGGTAATATTTTTAAAAGCAATTTTCAACAGTGAAAATAATATTTTAACTAGTTAATCTGTAAGCCTCTTGAAATAACTCAATGATTCTTTGTAAGCTATTGGTTTTTTTCTCGCTTAATTGTATAATCATTTCAACTTCTTTGTTATTACCGCTTACACTAATGCTCTTAAATGAAGAAAGTATATTTTTGAATTTATCAATACTTCCTGATTCGGTTTCACTTAAATTAGACTTAATCATGGATTCATAGCTACTATATCGTAAGTCACCATATAAAAATACAGGTTGCTTTGTAGCAGTTGTTTTACTAAAATCATCCTTTAGAGCATTCCAATCTGCTCCTTTTATTTTGTTTACAAGTGCATCCTTGTCGCTAGAAATAAATAAGTCATCTCCTTTCATTCCAATAAATACACTTGGGGAATTTCCGTATGTTTTTTCAGCATAAACGCCGTCTTCAAAAATCAAACTGTTGCTTGTTACCATTGCATCTAAAATCTTAGTAGCCGCTTCTTTATTTCCTAATTTTGCCCAAGCATTCACTATTGGCAATGGTTTGTTTATGGTAGAAAGTGTATATGGATCAATCGCAGAAACCTGTTTAACTCCAGAAAATGATAAACTCATTTTTCCTTTAAATATATTTAAGATATCTTCTTTAGGAATATTTAATTCTGCTGCTAAATTATCAATTTGATTAAAGAGGTCGGCACCTGATGAATAAGGTTGGTATAATTTTGATTGTTCTGAAATAATTTCAAGTGTTTTCTTAAAATCAATATTCATAGTCATAAAGAAAAGAGGGTTGCCTTTTGGATCAATATTCTTTAATTCTGATTCTGTAATACCACCTTCTTTTAACATTGAAAGCGCATCTGTAGAGGCACTTTTACTCATGTAGGACTTAATTGAAATAGCATCCTCATTAAAATTCAAAGTCATCGCATAAGGATACGCTTCAATCGTTTTTTTCATTTGGTCATTAGAATTATTTTTATTTAGCTCAAGCACATTTGCTAATTCCTTGCCATTAAAATAAACCATCATGTCGTTAGACTGACCATTTAATGAACTGTATTCTTCGTTTGATAATATTGATTTATCCTTATCTAATCCAACAATTTCATCTCTTACTCTTTTTAAGGCTAAGTCTTTATTATCTAGGTCTATTAAGAATAATCCAATTTTGTCATTAAAATATAAAACAAATCCTTCATTGCTATTAAAATTGGCTTTATAAAAACCGTCTTGGTCTGGCTCTTTAATAGTTGCATCTTTTGCAATTTCCTCTAAAAAGAGATTAAAGTTCTTTTTATCAGAGATGCCAAACATAAAACCCATTACTGGTTCGCTTTCTGTTTTTGAATTATTAAATAAGAAAAGGGTAGGCTTAGAGGCCAACTGTAAACCAGACTTTAATGGGTTGCTCATTACTTTTTCCATCATGTCTTTTTGTGAAGATTTCATGTTTTCCATGATCTCTTTTCTAAAAACTTTAGATTCAGTAGCTTCCTTTAAATTTATTTTCTTACCCATACCCATTAAATCCACTTTCATAACGAAAACTGAATTTTTAGGGACATTTTTGGAGAAATCGGTACCATTAAAAAACGTGAGGTAAACGTAAATGACAGCTCCAATAGCTACAACACCAATAGCGCTAATAGCTATAATAATACTCTTTTTCATATAGTTTGGTTTTGTTAAAATATAATATAATTTAAAGATATGTTTATTAGGCTATTTAATCAAAAACTCTTTTTGGGTGTATTAAAGCCTAAAAGAAGCAGCTAATTTCCATTATTATATTTTAAAATATTGGCATATATGTATAAATTCGATGATCAAAATCCTATTTACAATGAAATTTAGCGTAATCATTCCTGTTTTAGTAGGCATTCTAATAAATGTTACTGCAACTGGGCAAAGAAGATTACCACCACCGCCGCCGCCGCGTACAAGTAAAGTTGTTATTAATGCTTCTTCAAATAATGCGGCTACAAAAACTGAAAATAAAAATGTGACTAGTACTACGCAAAAAACTGTTGTAGAGACTAAGGAATGGAGACAGGTTATTAAAACTAATATTTATAGCAACACAGACTCTTCTCTTTTAATTTATCAAACTTTGAAGGAACAAAAAAGTAACACTGAGAAAAATATTGAAAATGAATATAAATCTTTAAATGCTTCCTTTGTTAAAAAATCTTTTGAAACCACTGTTGACTTTGAGGCAAGGAAAACGAAAGCGATAAATGAACTTAAAGCCAAAATGTTTGAATTATTGAGTCCTATTGTATCAGCGTTATCAAAATTTGAAGGAGCCGTTTATTTATCAAAAACCAATAGATTTAAATACTTATTTTCCGATAAGGACTATGATGCGGATACGCAATTATGGAAATTTAAAATTATAGATATCATTACCAATAATATGGATTTTGTGTATCTAAAAATAAAACCGTCTGAGGCAGAAAAGTTATGGGATAGAAGAGACGAAATTAAATTACAACAAGTTATGGATTATGCAAATCCAAGAGCTCTAAACGTTTGTTTAACTTATCCTAACCAAGAAAATGTAAGTCCTATCATTTTTTCATATCTAGAAAAAAAACGCAGAAATGAATTTGAAGAAATGGGGGAAGACGCTAATCCTGCGCCTAAAGAAAGTTCATTAGAGGATCTGTTGGCTAGTACTGAAGAAGAGTCAAATAAAATTTTCACTTCAGTTCAAATTCAATCTACTTTCCCTGGAGGTTCTGAAGGATGGGTTAGGTTTCTATCAAGAACTTTAAATAGAGATTTGCCTGTTGAAAACGGAGCACCTGCAGGAAGATATGCAGTAACGGTTTCATTTGTGGTTTCAAGAGATGGATCTGTTTCAGATGTAAAAGCGGAGAATGACCCTGGATATGGAACTGCAGCCGAAGCGGTTCGCGTAATTAAAAAGGGACCCAATTGGACACCTGCTCAACAAAATGGACGTAATGTAATTTATCGTCATAGACAAGCAATCGTGTTCCAAGTAACTGAAGATTAATTGAATTGCGTTAAACGTGCTATTCCTCACATTTTTCTTTTCCGAATTCTTTTTTTTTGTAAATTGTTTCTTCATTAAACGACTGCTTGCTTTATGAGAAATTATTTTAAAGTTTTATTAGTTGCCTTACTTATTTTACCAACCGGTTTATTAAAAGCAAATGGACCTGGTGAAAAAGATCCTATTGAAGGTCGCTGGGATTTAACAGTGAATTTTGAAGGACGTGTGGTGGCATCTTGGTTAGAAGTAAGACACACGGGTATCAATGGATATATTGGTCGTTTTGTTTGGGAAGGCGGTAGCGCAAGACCTATTTCTAAAGTGGAATTTAATAATGGTAGGGTTTTTTTTCATATTCCTGCGCAGTGGGAAAAAACAGACAAGGAGCTAATATTCAATGGTGTATTGGCTGATGGTAAATTATCGGGGACGATTACAAATACCAATGAAAGAACCTATGCATTTGTAGGGGAGCGTGCTCCAAAATTATGGAGAGCCGCTGAACCTAAATGGGGGACACCAATCACATTATTTAATGGTAAGGATTTAACAGGTTGGCAAACCACTAGTAAAGATAACCAATGGGTGGTTAAGGATGGGATTTTAACCAGTCCAAGATCGGGCTCAAATATTAGAACTGAAAAAACGTTTAATGATTTTAAATTACATATTGAATTTAGATATCCAAAAGAAAGTAATAGTGGAGTGTATTTAAGAGGACGTTACGAAATCCAAATTGAAGATAATATAGGAATGGAGCCAATGAGTTTATACTTAGGTGGCATTTATGGTTTTATTGACCCCTGGTTGAATATGGCCAAAGCCCCAGGAGAATGGCAAAGTTTTGATGTAGAATTAGTAGGTCGGATGGTTACTGTTATTGCAAATGGAACCACTGTTATTTATAAACAAGAAATTCCAGGTGTAACAGGTGGAGCTTTAGATAGTAAGGAAGGTGAACCAGGTCCATTGATGATGCAAGGGGACCATGGTCCTATTGAATATAGAAATATCATTTTAACGCCAGCGATTAATTAGTATTTATATCACTATGTACGATAAATAATAAAGCCTCGAAATTCGAGGCTTTATTATTTATTAATGTTTTTCTTTTGTATGAAAATTTACGTGCAACTATCTTACAAATACCACTTCATTATAAGGGACTCTATTTCTGGGTCCCCAAACACCTTCGGGTGTTGCTTTACCCACTGCGATAATCATATTAATTTCGGCACCAGAGGGTAAGTTCAATGCTTTTTTCACTCGCTTTGCATCAAAGCCTTCCATAGGACAGGATTCAAAACCTTCCGCTGCAATAGACAACATGAAAGTTTGTGCAGCCAATGCGCAGGACTTATGCACTGTGATACGTTGGTCTGCTTTACCACCCATGCGATAAAATGGTTTAGAGAGCCCACCAAAAAAGCTAATGCTTCTTCTTACAAATGCCCAAAATCCAAAAATATCTGAACGGTAGGCAAGGGGCATTAATTTTGTATAATAATCCAAGCCTCTTTTTTGTAATTTATTGGGTTCGCCTTTTATCCCTTCTTTCACTCTTTCGTAATTCCAATTTGCGCGTTGTTTCCATAAATCTGCTCTGGTTACAAATACCACTATTTGCTTCGCTGTTTTTGCAGCCGACTGACCCAAACACAATGCAGTATACTTTTCTCTTTCAGTAGGGTCCTGTATCCAATAAAATTCCCATAATTGCATATTGCTACTATTGGGTGATAAAATGGAGCGCTCAAGACTTTTTTGAATTACTTCGTTAGGTACTTCTACATTTTCATCAAACTTTCGGTTAGACCTTCTTTTTTCTATAATCTCGTCAAAATAATGATTGGACATGAATTCGGTTTGTTTAATTAAAAAAGCCTTACAACAAATTTAGAAGTAAGGCTTTAAATATATTTTCAAGTGGACTAAAAAATGTCCATTGCTTTTGCAAAATAAGTTACAGTACCAGGAAGCGCTAACCAGAAAAATTCTCTGTACACAAACATTAAAGTGACCATGATAGCTAACCATCCAAAACAGTATATCCAGTATTTTCTATTGTTCTTTTGTGCTTCCATTGTGTTTGTATTTTTTAAATTTGTTTTTAGACGGGGCAAATATACAATTTTATCTTTTTAAACTGTAATTAAAGTAGGCACTATATTTTTGGTCCATAGCTATATTTTAAGTCAACTTTCCAGCCCTGGGGTGTTGAAATAACCTTTAACCAACGAGGGATTTTGTCAAACGAATTTCGGTAATAAAAGACGGTGGTTTGTTCATTGATTGTTTTTATTTCGTCTATTTGAAGGGAGGCGAGCCTTAATTGCATCCTGCCTTCCTTGTCCAATCCAAAGTATTCATTGATTAGTTTCTCAAAATGAGCCTTGTTTTCGGGCCCCTCAACAATATATAATTTTGCTTTTTTCATGTCCCCCTTCATATAATTTTCAATAAAATTACGGCCACCCTCAATGGCATTATCGGCTTGCTCGCCACTTGTTTGGCTCGAACAGCTTACCATAAATAGGGTAATGATTATAAAGGGGATTAGTTTTTTTAGCATACCCAAAGTTAAGCCAATTATTAATGTTAAATTTGCAGTACCAAAGTTTCTAAATATGAAAAAAATATTAGTTGGTTTAGCCATTTTTTCTTTTGGGTATAGTCAAGCGCAACAGAAGCATCCTGCTTTTATGGAGCAGGGCAATATTTATGAAGTAAATATTCGTCAATATACTAAAGAGGGAACTTTAAATGCCTTTGCAAAACATTTGCCTCGCTTGCAACAAATGGGCGTAAAAACATTATGGTTTATGCCTTTGCAACCCATTTCGGTGGAAGGTCGAAAAGGAACTTTAGGGTCTTATTATTCTGTAGCACATTACACTTCGGTAAATCCTGAATTTGGAACCCTAAATGATTTTAATAAAATTGTTTCGAGTGCACATCAACTTGGGATGAAAGTTTTAATTGACTGGGTACCCAATCACAGTGGAGCGGATCATTATTGGTTAAAAACACATCCCGATTTTTATGAAAGAGACAGTACGGGGAAAGCTATTTATACTGCGGATTGGTCAGATACGCGGGAACTAAATTTTGATAATTTAGTAATGCAGGACAGTATGATTAACGCGATGAAATATTGGGTTAAAAATACAGCGATCGATGGTTTTAGAGTGGACGTTGCTTGGGGTGTACCCTATAGCTTTTGGAATAAATGTATTCCTGCATTAAATAAAGAAAGACCATTATTTTTCTTGGCCGAAGCCGACGATGCAAAGTTGCATGAAACAGGTTTTGATGCAACCTACACTTGGAAAGAGTTTCATGTGATGAATGATATTGCAGCAGGCAAGAAGAATGTATTATCCTTAGACACGGTGTTGAATAAAATTGACAATGATTTTATGAAAGGGGCGTTAAGATTGTATTTCACTAGCAATCACGATGAAAATTCTTGGAACAAAGCGGACTATGCCACCATGCCAGGAGCTAAGCATGCGCCTTTTGCCGTTTTTACCCAAACCTATAACAGAACCATACCCCTTATTTATAGTGGACAAGAGGAGCCTGTTTTAAGACCGGTTGCTTTCTTTGAAAAAGATTCAATGGAGTTTAAAAAGTATGAGCGTGCACCTTTTTATAAAACCTTATTAAATTTAAGATCTACAAATGCAGCCTTTAAAGACAATGCAGTGTTTGAAAGAATAAAAGTAAATCTCCCTAATCAAGTATTGGCATATTCTAGAAAAAATGGAGATGCATTGGTAGTGGTGGTGTTGAATTTATCAGAAAATGCAAATGAGGTAAAATTGGATGCAACGCTTCCTAGCGGCAAGTCTTATTTTGAAGCATTTACACATCAGGAATTAAAAGACATTCACAATGTATCCCTGCCAGCTTGGGGGTATAAGGTTTTTGTTTACGGCAGCAAATAATTGTTGGTTCAAATTAATAGTATGACAAAAAACAAATTGGTTGAACAAATTTTAGCAAAACAATCTTACTTATGTGTAGGGTTAGATACCGACATTGAAAAATTGCCGGCACATTTACCCAAAACTAAAGAGGGCGTTATTGCTTTTAACAAAGCCATTATTGATGCCACCGCTCCATTTTGTGTGAGTTATAAAATCAACACTGCATTCTACGAATCACAGGGCGTCAAAGGTTGGGAGGCGATGGAAGCAACACTTGCACATATACCCAATACCCATTTTACCATTGCCGATGCGAAACGTGGAGATATCGGAAATACATCGGCTCAATATGCAAAAACATTTTTCGAAGTGTTGCCTTTTGATGCCATTACCGTAGCACCTTATATGGGCAAAGATAGTATTGATCCATTTTTAGCGTATCAAAATAAATGCACCATTGTATTAGGGTTAACTTCCAATGAAGGAAGTCAAAACTTTGAACAACAAAAATTAGCGAATGGCCAGTATGTATACGAGTCGGTTTTAGAACAGGTAGCTAGTTGGGGAACCACGGATCAATTAATGTTTGTAGTGGGTGCAACCAAAGCGGAGGATTTTACGAGTATTAGAAAAATAATTCCCAACCACTTTTTATTAGTACCAGGTGTTGGTGCGCAAGGAGGTAGCTTAAGTGAAGTTACCAAGTATGGTAAAAACAAGGAACTGGGCTTGCTTGTGAACGCAAGTAGGGCTGTTATTTTTGCGAGTAGCGGATCCGATTTTGCGGAAAAAGCGGCTGTTGCTGCAAGCGATTATGCCAATGAAATGAAAGGTTTATTAATTTTATAGAAATTACCTAGTAAAATTCCACAATACTTGTATTGTATACCTAAATATACTTTGTTTAGGTTCTTATGGTTATCTTTGAGACGGATTGTTTACCTAAAACTAATGTTATGGCAGTAAGAATGGATTTGTTTGAATCACCCGATTATTATCAATTAGATGAATTGTTAAGTGAGGAGCATTTAATGGTAAGAACAGCTGTGCGTGATTATGTAAAAAAAGAAATTTCTCCAATTATAGAAGACTATGCTCAAAAATCAGAATTCCCTCAACAAATTGTGAAGCAATTAGGGGACTTAGGATGTTTTGGCCCGACCGTTCCAGTGGAGTATGGTGGTGGTGGGTTGGATTATATTAGCTATGGCATTATGATGCAGGAATTAGAAAGAGGGGACAGTGGCGTGCGCAGTACAGCAAGTGTGCAAGGTTCTTTAGTGATGTTCCCTATTCATGCATACGGAAGTGAGGAACAAAAGAAAAAATATTTACCTAAGCTAGCAAGTGGTGAATGGTTGGGTTGTTTTGGATTAACGGAACCTGATCATGGTTCAGATCCAGGAGGTATGTTAACCAATATTAAAGACGCGGGTGATCATGTTATTTTAAATGGAGCCAAGATGTGGATTAGTAATGCACCTTTTGCACAAGTAGCCGTGGTTTGGGCAAAGAATGAGGAAGGTAAAATTATAGGGCTTATTGTTGAAAGAGGAATGGAAGGATTTAGTACCCCTACAACGCATAATAAATGGAGCTTAAGAGCAAGTGCCACGGGTGAATTGGTTTTTGACAATGTAAAAGTGCCTAAAGAAAATATATTGCCAAATGTGGTGGGATTAAAAGGGCCATTGGGTTGTTTGAGTAAAGCGAGGTATGGTATTGCATGGGGTGCATTAGGGGCTGCCATGGACTGTTATCATACTGCATTAAGATATAGTAAAGAGCGTGTTCAATTTGGGAAGCCAATTGCTGGTTTTCAGTTGCAACAAAAAAAATTAGCCGAAATGGTGACCGAAATTACCAAGGGGCAATTAATGGTTTGGCGTTTAGGGGTTTTAATGAACGAGGGCAGAGCAACACCAGGGCAAGTAAGTATGGCTAAAAGAAATAGTTGTGAAATTGCTACACAAGTTGCCCGTGATGCACGTCAAATGCTAGGAGGCATGGGTATTACAGGAGAGTATTCCGTTATGCGTCATATGATGAACTTAGAAAGTGTAATTACTTACGAGGGTACACATGATATTCATTTGTTGATTACGGGTATGGATATTACAGGATTGAATGCATTTAAATAGAACCCCATCAAGGATTATTCATTGAAGTTTATTGAAGGAATATGGCAGCAGAGAAAATATTTTTAATTGGGATGATGGGATCTGGAAAATCTTTTTGGACTAAAAAAATAGCAAAGTGGATAAAAGCGGGAGGCTATGATTTAGATAGTTTAATTGAGATGAATGAAGAAAAAACCATTACCGAAATTTTTAGTGAAGATGGTGAAGCATACTTTAGAAAAACGGAGACTAAAATTTTAAAGTGGTTTAAAGAAAAGAAAAAATATGTTTTGGCAACTGGAGGGGGTACCCCCAGTAATCAGGAGAATATTGATTTTATGAAAAAGGAAGGCATCATCATTTGGTTGGATGAACCTATTGAAGTTTTGGTATCACGCCTTTCTGCAGAAAAAGAACTCCGCCCCTTAATTGCCAATTTGAACAATGCACAATTGGGAAGTTTTTTACAAACCAAATTATTAGAACGTCAGCCTTTTTACCAACAAGCAGATTATAAATTATCCGGGGACAAAATTACCGAAGCAGCGTTTAAAAAAATTTTAAAAGATGCATCGTAAAGTTTTATTGTGGGGATTGTTATTTGCCGGTATCGCTGTTATGCTGGGTGCCTTTGGTGCACACGCGCTTAAAAGTATAGTACCCGCCGACAAAGTGATTATTTTTGAGACCGGTATTCGGTATCAATTAATACATGCCTTGGCTTTAATTTTACTTTCGCTTTACATACAACAAAACCTATCCATCAACATCCATTCAAATGGGTTAAAATGGTCCGCGCGCTTTTTTTTGCTAGGTATTTTGTGTTTTAGCGGTTCACTCTACCTGCTTTCATTACAATCCATTTGCAGTTATCCATATGCAAAGTTTTTGGGCCCCATAACACCCCTTGGAGGACTCTTTTTTATGCTAGGATGGGCCAATTGGGTGCGGGTGGTTTGGCTCCATAAAGTGGATAAGTAGTAGCGGTTCATTTCAATTTTACACATTGGCCAAAAAACCTTTTTCTTACTATTGGGAAGGCTTATATTTGTTTCTATGGCAAATAAGCTTAAAAGCAAAAGAGAACCCAAGGTAAATGAGGAAGCATTAAATCCGGATTCGGAAACTTCCTTAAATGTTACAGACGTAGTTAAGGATGAGCGTACTTCAAAAATTGCGGGCATCGCTATTTTATTATTAACCATCTTTTTATTTATTGCATTCACCTCTTACTTTTTCACCTGGCAGGATGATCAGGATAAGTTACAAATTTGGCGTAAGCTTTTATTTTCAAGCACGGAAGTAAAGATGAACAATCAGGTGGGTTATTTTGGTGCATTCATTGCTTATCAAATGGTATACAATGGTTTTGGATTAGCTGCTTATTTGTTTTGTGCATTTACATTTGTATTGGGTATCAATTTATTTTTCACCAAGCCAATTTTTAATATTTGGAGAAATATAAAATACGTTTTAATAGGACTATTGGTATTAAGTACCAGCTTAGCTTTTGTTACAAAAGGGGCAAGCTTTTCTTGGGGTGGTGCAATGGGAGAATACACAAGTAGTTGGATGGTTAAATTTATTGGATCCTTTGGCACGGGGGCTTTATTGGTAGTGGGCTGCTTTAGTTATTTTGTGTGGAGAGTGAACCCTAAGTTTAATGTTCCCAATTTTAATTTCTTAATGCCTAAGCAAAAAGAAGACCCTTTTATGTCAGAGGAAGAAGGCATCTATGCGCCTGATGCGGAGGCGATAAGGAAAGAATGGGATTTAAACAATCCGCAACCACAGGAAACGCCGGCAGAAGAATTGCCATCCGGGAATAGATTAAAAAATAATGCCACTGCTGAAAATGGAATTTCTGTAATTATGCCGGAAGAAGAAGACTCGCTAGAAGCTAGTGATGATTTAGGATCAGATCATGACGGCGGTAAATTATTTATTGACGAGTTAGCACCTACTTTAGTTGTTGAAGATTTAGCCCCTGACTTCACCGATCTTGATGACGAACTACTCGAGGACTTGGATTTAGAAGTAAATGAAGGTGTGAAAGAAGAGATAGTTACCGCAGCTGCCATTGGTAGTTTAGCAACAAAATTTGATGCTACTTTAGATTTAAAAAATTACAAGTACCCATCTATTAATTTATTAGAGACACATGGTTCTGAAAAAATTGTGCAAGATCCTGAAGAGTTAGAAACGCATAAAAATCAAATTATTGCGACACTTAAAAACTACGATATCGCCATTCAACGTATTGCTGCAACAGTAGGGCCTACCGTAACATTATATGAGATTGTACCAGCACCAGGGGTGCGGATTAGTCGTATTAAAAACTTAGAAGATGACATTGCCTTAAGCTTAGCAGCATTAGGTATTCGTATTATAGCGCCTATACCTGGAAAGGGTACCATTGGTATTGAAGTACCTAATATTCGCAAGTCGGTAGTGAGTATGAAAACACTACTAGCGAGTGAGAAATTTCAAACCAGCACTTTTTCTTTACCTATTGCGATTGGTAAAAAAATTGACAATGAAAACTTTATTGTGGACTTAGCAGCGATGCCACACTTATTAATGGCGGGTGCAACAGGACAAGGAAAGTCGGTGGGATTAAATGCAATATTGGTTTCTCTATTATACAAGAAACACCCCTCTCAATTAAAGTTTGTGTTGGTGGATCCTAAGAAAGTGGAATTAAGTTTATACCGTGTGATTGAAAAACATTTCTTAGCAAAGCTACCTGGCGAAGAGGATGCGATTATTACGGACACTAAAAAAGTAATCAATACTTTAAATGCATTGTGTATTGAAATGGACAACCGTTACGATTTATTAAAAGAAGCAGGTTGTAGAAATATCAAAGAGTACAATGAGAAATTTACTTCCAGAAAATTAAATCCAGAAAAAGGACATCAATATTTACCATTTATTGTTTTGGTAGTGGATGAATTTGCGGATTTAATTATGACTGCGGGTAAAGAAGTAGAAATGCCCATTGCGCGTTTAGCACAGTTAGCACGTGCGGTAGGTATTCACTTAATCATCGCTACGCAAAGACCTTCTGTCAATATTATTACGGGTACGATTAAAGCCAACTTCCCAGCGCGTATTGCGTTTAAAGTTTCTAGTAAAATTGACAGCCGTACCATTTTAGATGCCGGTGGAGCCGAGCAGTTAATTGGTAAAGGAGATATGCTGGTTTCTTATAATGGAGAGATTACGCGTTTACAGTGCGCTTTTGTGGACACGCCAGAAGTAGACCGTGTTTGTTCTTTCATCTCTGAACAAAAAGGCTATCCTCAAGCTTTTTTATTACCTGAATATATGGACGAGAAGGATATGGATTCGGGTAGTGGTTTTGATCCCAATGAAAGAGATCCTTTGTTTGAAGACGCTGCAAAATTAATTGTAAGTGCACAGCAAGGGTCTACCTCCTTAATTCAAAGAAGAATGAAATTGGGATATAATCGAGCCGGTCGATTAATGGATCAATTGGAATCGGCAGGGATTGTAGGTCCAGGACAAGGAAGTAAACCAAGGGAGGTATTGTATAAAACCGATGCAGAACTTTATGATTTCTTACAAAACCTCTAGCCATAAAAGGTTAAGGATTGTTTAAAATTGAATCCATTAAACTAGGATTGCTTATTTTTGTCAAAGATTTATTAAACATACCACATTCATTTACAATGAGATATTTACTGATTATAGCTTCACTTTTTATTATTATGAGCGTCCAGGCTCAAAATGACCCAGCTGCCAAGACCGTTTTAGACCAAATTGGCAGTAAGGTAAAGCAAGCCAAGGGAATCCTTGTAAAACTGCAATTGGTGTCCAAAAACAGCAAAGGAAAGGCCATGGGGACCAAGAGTATTAATTTAAAGATGAAGGGGGACAAATACCAGTTGCAGCAAGGGGCCGTGGAAATTGTTTGTGATGGAACGACTATCTATAATTTTGACGGGGCTAATACCATTACAAAGTCCACTGTAGCAGATGCGGACCAAACCCTTAGCCCACAAAAATTATTAGCAGGTAACTATGATAAAGACTTCACTTTCAAGCTATTAAGCCAGACTACTTCATCTGCAACGATCGAGTTATCGCCCAAAGACAAGCGTAAAAACTTCCAAAAAGTGACCCTGGTGGTGGACAAGACAAAATCGGCCCTTTCAAGCGCTACCATCCTGGATAAAAGTAACAATATAACCGACGTTAAAGTGCTATCTATCAATTATGGAGCCTCGGTTGACGACGGGGTTTTCAAGTTCAACAAGGGTAAATATCCTAAAAACGTAGAAATAATTGATTAGGATAACCGCATTTCCCTTATCTTTGCAGCCGAAATAAAAGAAAAAAACCGTGGCCAATTGTTGGTCACAAAAAAGAAGATTTACAATGTCTATACTAACAAAAGAAAAGAAAGCAAGCATTTTTGCTGAATTTGGTGGCAAAGCAACAAACACAGGTTCTATCGAAGGACAAATTGCTATGTTAACTCAACGTATTGCGCACATTTCAGGTCACTTGAAAGCAAACCACAAAGACCATTCAACTCAAAGAGGGTTAATGCAATTAGTGGGTCAGCGTAAGCGTTTATTGGTTTATTTACAAAAACATAACCTTACAGGTTACCGCGCACTAATTGAAAAGTTAGGCTTAAGAAAATAATCAAGAACTACTTATAATAGCTGTCCCAACTGTACAACACGGTTGGGATTAGTTGTTTATATAGGTCAATTATTTTTAGCATGTTTTTGAGATAAATTCAGTTTAAAAATTGATGAATCGTCGATTGCTTCACACCAAAAAAATTAAAAATGTTATCACAACCCAAATCAGTAAAGTTCGAGGTTAATCCTGGACAAGAAATATTTATCGAAACCGGTAAACTAGCACGTCAAGCAGACGGAGCAGTAACGGTAAGACAAGGAAATTGTATTTTGTTAGCAACCGTTGTTGCCAACAAAGACCCTAAAGAGGGTCAAGACTTTTTCCCATTAAGCGTAGACTACCAAGAGAAGTTTGCTTCTGCAGGCCGTATCCCAGGTTCTTTCTTTAAAAGAGAAGCGCGTTTAAACGACTACGAAATTTTAACCAGCCGTTTGATTGACCGTGCTTTAAGACCTTTATTCCCTGAAGATTATTTATGCGATGTGCAAGTATTAATTTCATTGGTATCATCCGATGAAAATGTAATGCCGGATTCATTAGCATGTTTAGCAGCATCTGCTGCGTTAGCAGTATCTAATATTCCTATTAAGGAAATTATTTCAGAAGTGCGTATTGGACGCATCAAGGGTGAATTTATTATCAACCCTTCTAAAGCACAATTAGCAATTTCTGATTTTGAATTTTTAATTGCTGCAACGGATAAGAATTTAATGATGGTAGAAGGAGAGGCGAAAGAATGTTCTGAAGAAGAATTGGTTCAGTGTTTAGAAATTGCACATGATGCGATTCGTAAACAAATTAAAGCACAAGCGGAATTAAGAAAAGTAGTAGGCATCACAGAAGTGCGTGATTACAAAAAACCAGAACAAGACGAAGAAATAAAAAATAAAGTATACGCTTTTGCAAAAGCAAAAGTAAATGCGATTGCTGAATTAGGTTCTGCAAAACATGAAAGAAGCGATGCATTTACTGCATTGAAAAAAGAAATCATTGAACATTTAGGAACAGAGATCACAGACTTGCAAAAGAAATTAGCAGGTAAATATTATGAGGATTTGAAATGGGAAGTAGTTAGAGATATGATGGTGGATAAGCGTATTCGTTTAGATGGTCGCCAATTAGATCAAGTGCGTCCATTAGCAATGGAAGTAGATCCATTACCAACACCACACGGATCTTCTTTATTTACAAGAGGAGAAACGCAATCATTAACTACAGTAACATTAGGTACTAAGTTGGATGAGTTAATGCAAGAAACAGCAGCAAGTGCTGAATACACTAAGTTTTTCTTACACTATAACTTCCCTCCATTCTCTACAGGAGAAGTCAAGATGATGCGTGGTGTAGGTCGTCGTGAAGTAGGGCATGGTAATTTAGCGATGCGTTCTTTAAAACAAATGTTACCAGATTCCACCGTGTTCCCATACACATTGAGAGTGGTTTCGGATGTATTGGAAAGTAATGGTTCCTCATCAATGGCAACTGTTTGTGCAGGTTCATTAGCATTAATGGATGCAGGTGTTCCAGTGCCTAAGCACGTGAGTGGTGTGGCGATGGGATTAATTTCAAGAGAAGATGGTAAATATGCAATCTTAACAGATATCTTAGGAGATGAAGATCATTTAGGAGATATGGACTTTAAAGTGACGGGTACCCGTGATGGTATCTGTGGTGTTCAAATGGATATTAAAGTAGACGGTTTAAGTATGGATATTATGCGTGAGGCTTTGTCTCAAGCAAAAAAAGGTCGCTTACATATCTTAGACGCTATGTATGAGTGTATGCCAGCTGCAAGAGCAGATGTGAAGCCACATGCTCCAAGAATGGTTAAATTAATTATTGACAAAGAATATATTGGTGCAGTAATCGGGCCAGGTGGAAAGATTATTCAAGAAATGCAAAGAACTACAGGTGCTACTATTAATATCGAAGAAGTAGGTAACCATGGTGAAGTAAGTATCTTCTCTGCCAATAAGGACAGCTTGGATGCTGCGGTTAGATGGATTAATGGTATTGTTGCCGTTCCTGAAATTGGAGATGAATATGAAGGTGTTGTAAAGGGAGTTAAGGAGTTTGGTGCCTTTGTTGAATTCATGCCAGGCAAACAAGGTTTATTACATATTAGTGAAATAAGCTGGAAGCGTTTGGAGACGATGGATGGTATCTACAACGAAGGGGATGTAGTGAAGGTGAAGTTGGTTGGTTTGGACCCTAAAACAGGTAAGTTCAAATTAAGCCACAAAGCTTTATTACCAAGACCTGAGCAAGCACCTCGCGAGGATCGCGGACCTCAACAAGGATAATTTTCATTAATTATTGAATATCACAATCCCTTCAAGCAATTGAGGGGATTTTTGTTTAATATTTCAGATATTTTTCTATAAAATGTTTAACTTTTTTTTAGTTACGAAATAAGAAAATGCTTAAAAAACCGTTAATAAAACTTAACAATTATATAATAGTATCAATTTTTTTTTATAAATTCGTATTTGAAAGCTTGTGAGAGATGTATTTAATACACTTTTTGCAGGCTTATTTATTTGGATATAATTTTAAAACAAAACATAAAACATGAGTAAAAAAATCCTTGTGAGTGTGTGTGCATTTTTAATGACTATTATGGTCGGGTATGCACAAACAGTTACCGTAACTGGAAAGGTTATCGACGAAAAAAATGCGCCTGTTGTTGGAGCTAGTGTCTTAGACAAGAGCACTAAGAAAGGAACAAGCGCAAGCAATGATGGTAGCTTTACAATCTCAGTAAAAAAAGGAGCTACATTAGTTATTTCAGCATTAGGCTTTGAAGCAACTGAAGTAGCTGCTAACGGCACTAACTTAACTATTAAATTAACTTCTGACGTTAAAGCTTTGGCTGATGTAGTTGTAACTGGTGTGGGCGCTGCTACTTCTAAAAAGAAGTTAGGGGTTGCTGTGGAATCAGTAACACTTTCAAATCAAGTTAAAGTGGCAACTGGTGATGTTGGTCAACAATTAGTTGGTCAAATTGCCGGTGCGCAAATACAAAGTACCAATGGTACTCCAGGCCGTCCCCTTCAAATTTTATTGCGTGGTATTAACACTGTTCAAGGTGGTACTTCACCAATGATCTTGATTGACGGTATTGAAGCGCGTGCTACAAGTTTAAACTCTATTGACGTAAATATTATTGAAAGAGTAGAGGTAGTACAAGGTGCTGCTGCTGCTTCTTTATATGGTGCACAAGGTGCGAATGGAGTAATTCAATTGTTTACTAAAAAAGGTAAGCAAGGAAAAATGAATATTGAGTTTAGCTCAAGTACTACTTCAAATGAATTATTAAACATTGGTGGTTTAGCGAAAGCACAAAATCATGCATTTGTAACCGATGGTTCAAACAACGTTTTAACAGGTGCTGGAGCAATTATGGTATTGGATCCAAAAACATTAGTGTTTAATGGGGACGTTCAATATAACTCATTAGGTGTGCAAGGTCTTGCGGGGGCTGCTTACACAAGTATCCAAAACAAACCTTACAATGCGAACTTAAAGTATTATGATCACTATAAGCAATTATTAGGAGCGGGATATGCACAAAATGCTTCTTTAACTATTTCTGGTGCAGGTCCAAAATCTGATTATTTATTTTCTGGTTCTACGAACTTGCAAAATTCAAACTTTGTTAATAACGGAGATTATCAACGTTCTAACTTAACAAGTAAGATTGGATTAGAATTAGCAAAAGGTTTAAAGTTTACGACCACTACTCAATTGGTTTACACAAAGAATACTTTGAATGACCAAACAGGTAGAAGTGTGTTTTTTGCATTAAACAATGCGCGTCCATTTGTTGACTTTACACAAAAGGATTTAGATGGTAACTATGCAACCTTTTTTGGTGCTGCAGCAGGTGTAAACCACTCTAACCCTTTTTATACGAATCAATATTCTAGAACTTTGATTGAGAAAATTGATGTAATCCAAAACTTTAACTTAAACTACAGATTACCTAAGTTCTTAGAATTGGATGCTAAATATGCAATCAACTATTCTAATACGAATACCAACTATTACTACGACGATCAGGCTGGTAATGCCAATGCGGTATTACAAAATAGATTCACTAGTAACTATAACCCTAATAGTTCTTCAAACGGAACAACAACAGGGGAGATTGATAACTACGTAAATAGAACTGTTTTCCAAAACTTTATTGGAACAGCTACATTTAGAACAGATTTCAAAAATGATTTCAATATTGATATTCCTTTAAAGACATCTACTACGGCAGCATTTGATTACCGTAATAGTTATTATAAGGCTTATGGATCTTATGCGTTTGATGGTCCAGGTTATGCACCTTGGAACTCTACGCAAGCTGCAAACTATAGAGTGTTTACAGACTATGTGGAGCCATTTGTTACTTATGGTGTTTTAGCAAACCAACGTTTTGATTATTCTGATTTTGCAGGATTCTCAGTGGGTGTAAGAAGTGACTATTCTTCTGCATTCGGTTCTGGTGCGACTGCACAAACTTTCCCAAGAGGGGATGCATTCTTAGCTTTACATAAATTGAAACCATTTGAATATCTTAAATTAGATAGATTCATCAATGAGTTCAAATTAAGAGCTGGTTATGGTGAGGCAGGTATTCAACCAGGTGCGTTCCAACGTTTCCCTGTATTGAGTGCGGTTAACCTTGGAGCAAATAGTGATTTCGTTTCTCCAATTACAACGCCTAACAAAAACTTATCAGTGGAATTGTCAAAAGAAACTGAATATGGTGCAGACTTAGGATTCAACTTATTTAATGGTAAATGGTTTAAGACAGCAAATGTTTCTGCAACATTATGGAACAGAGAAACCGTAAATGCCATTTATAGTGTAGACGCTGCGCCTTCAACAGGTGTGGGTGGAACATTAGACAATGCATTTGGTTTAAAATCTAATGGTGTACAAGCATCATTAAACTTGAATGTATTTTCAGGTAAAGATTTCACTTGGGATTTCATCACGAACTACTCTCAACAAACTTCAGAAATTTCTTACGTAAAAGGACCTCCAGTAGTTATTACTTCAGGTGCAGGTAGCGTAGGTATTACTTTGAAGCAAGGGTATAAGATTGGTCAATTCTTTGGATTTAGAATGATGAAGTCTTTAGATGAAATTAATCCTTTAACTGGAACTGCTTTCATTCCTGAAGCAAGCCGTAGCTTGTACGAAGTAGTGAGTACTAAAGTAGGTGGAAACTGGGTTGTTAATAAAGCAACTAAACAAGCTGTTGCATTACCAGGTCAATATAGTTTAGGTGATCCAAATCCTAAATTTAACATGAGCTTCATCAACAACTTAAACTATAAGAACATTGTTACTTTAAGTATGCAGTGGGATTGGGTAGCAGGTGCACACTTATATAACCAAACTAAGCAATGGATGTATCGTGATGGTATTCACCATGATTATGATAATCCAATTACTATTGACGGTCAAACAGCTGCGTATACTGCTTTCTATCGTAGTATGTATGCTGGTGGTGCTGCAAATGGTACTAAAAACTACTTCTACGAAGATGCAAGTTTCACACGTTTAAGAAATTTATCAGTTGGAATTGACTTAGCTAAAGTTGTAAAAATGAAAGCATTTAGTCGTTTACAATTGGTATTATCAGGTCGTAACTTAGTAACTTTCACTCCGTACACTGGTATGGATCCTGAGGTTAACTATTCTACTAACTCTGCATTTGATCGCGGTTTAGATCACAACACAATTCCTAACACTAAACAATATACTATTGGTTTGAATGTTGGATTTTAAACCTTAACAAATAAAAATTATCAGATATGAAGTATAATAAATTTTTAGTTGGAATATTAGGATTAACCTTAAGCTTAACAGCTTGTAAGAAAGATCTTGATATCTCAAATACTAACTTACCTACACCGGAGAGTGCTAAAACCGAAGCTGGTGTTCTTTCTTTTGCTCAAGGAGCAATCTATCGTAATGGATTTTACGATTTAAAATACTCAGATGGAGTATACGGCCGTTATTGGGCAGGTACCATAGGCTTCCAAGAATTAATGGGAGACATTATTGGTGCTGAAGCAGCTAATGCTTACATGAACCAAATTGGATGTCCTAACCAAGTTACATTGGATGATGGAACAGTGGTATTAAACCCTGCAAGTATCAAAACACAATATGCATTATGTCGTTATGTAAACCAAAATGCGCAAGGTGTGAGTAATACAACTAACTACCAATGGTCTTACATGTATAACATGATTACAGCAGCCAATGGGGTGTTGGATTTATGTAAAAGTGTAACCTTCTCTGGTACAGGTGCTGAGTCTAAAAAAGCAACTGTAAAAGCTTGGGCTTATTGGTGGAAAGGATATGCATATAGTCAAATTGGATCTATGTACTATGCAGGTATTATCCAAAACAAAACTCCTTCAGAAGCAACTACAAATGGTAATTATGTAACCAAAGAAGCCATCATTAATGAGGCGAATGCAAACTATGATAGTTGTGCTACTGCTTTAGGTTCAGCTTCAAGTGTTGCAGACTATACGGCAACCATTACAAAGTTGGTTCCATCTTTCTTACAAAAACAAAAGGGTGGTGCTTTAACAGTAGACATGTGGAAGCGTAATATTAACACCATGAAGGCACGTAATATTTTAGTGAATACGCCAGTAGCTTCTATGACCACTGCTCAATGGAATACTATTTTAACGTTAACGAACGCTGGTGTAACTTCTACCGATTTGATTTTCACAGCGCGTACTGACGCTGCGGGTTCTTTCATTGAAAACACAGTTGCTGATAAAACTTCACAATCAAGTGCCACAGGTTCTACAAATACGTATAAATTAAGTGAGCGTTGGGTACAAGAATTCAGAACTGGAGATAAGCGTAAAGACAATAACGTATTAACATTGGCATCTGTTGGTTTATTTAATACTGACCGTGGTAATTCATTCAATACACGTTATACACTTAAGAATGGTGGTAATGCCTTAGCGGGTGTTATAACTTATTCAAACACGACTTCTGGTGCGAATGAAATTACCATTGCTGCTACCTACGAAGAAAATGAATTAATGAAAGCAGAAGCTTTAATTAAAACTGGTGCTATAGACAATGGTGTTAAATCTATTGATGCTGTTAGAGCATACCAAGGTGCAGGATTAGCTGCAATTGCTACTGGTTTAACTTCAGCTGCAGCATATGAAGAATTAAGAGCTGAGCGTAGAATTGCTTTGGCTTTTAAAGGTTTATCTTTCTATGACGCGCGTCGTTGGGATATCATTGCTCCAGATAAGTCTCGTACTAACTGTGTAGTGGTTTCTTCTGCTGCAAAAGTGAATACAAAAGCTACCATCGTTTATGGTTACTTAGATTATTGGGATGTTCCAGATAATGAGTTGGCATACAATCCAGCTGCTGCTGGATCGGCTCCAACGAAGAATCCTAAACAATAGTCAATTAGAAAATCTATTTCTTTGGATTTATACAAAAACAAGACCCCTCGGGGTCTTGTTTTATTTTAGCCCTTCGTATCTTTATAATACTAAAATATTTAACATGCAAAAGGTAGTTGGCTTATTTCTATTGTTATTCATAGGTATGAATAGCAGTAAAGCACAGCAAAATTCAATTGGCACTACTGGTAAATGGGGTACTCAAATTTTTTTAAGTGATGTAAATGGCAAGGCATTTGAAAACAAATATGCCGATGTCGCTGGTAGTGCTTATTTTTTCCCTAACTATAAATTTTCATCCATTGAAATGCGAGATGGAAAAAAGTTTATGGATATTAAGGCCAAATTAAATTTAGTGGAACATGAGGTTGAATTCATATCCGCGTCAACCGTTGAGGGTTTTATCGGGAAGGGGTTGGTTTCAGTTATTAGTTTTAGTGACACCGTTCGCCAAGAAGTTAAAAAATATACTTTTCAATCCGGATTCCCAGGCATAGACAATCAAACGACCATTCACTTTTATCAAGTTTTAAGTAATGGTAAAGTCACTTTATTAAAGTCTATCAATAAAGCAATGGAAGAAAGGAATAACGAGTTATCTGGTGAAAGGTCTAAAGAGTTTGTGTCCCGAGAAAATTGGTATATATATCAAAATGGGGTAATGAAAAGGGTTAAAAAAGACCAAGCGTTCTTTACGGACTTATTTACTGATAAAGCAGAAGCGTATGCTAAATATGTAAATGAAAATAAAGTGAGTTTCAAGAATGAGGATCAAATAGCCAAAATGGTTAACTTCCTCAATGCATTATAATCCAACCCTATGTCCAAAGAATATGTCCAAATAGCCTTTGATTTTGACAATCAAGAACAATTTGAGCTATTGGTAGCTCAGTTAGCAGACCTAGGCTTTGATGGCTTTAATGAGGAGGAATTGGCTACAGGAATAAATAATGGGGTAGGCATGAGTAGTGTGCTTGGGTCATCGGCCGGCTTAGGGGCTGGAGCAGGGCACTGCAAAACCTTTATTTTAAGAACCGAGTTTGAGACACAAGATTTACATAATGATTTAGAAATAATATTCAAACAGTATAATTTAACCTATTCTAAATCAATTATTAAGGAAGAAAATTGGAATGCGATATGGGAATCTAACTTTGAGCCTGTAAGGGTGGATGATTTTGTGGGTATTCGTGCTCATTTTCATCCTCAATTTGAACCTCAGGTACAATATGAGATTGAAATCACCCCTAAAATGAGTTTTGGAACAGGACATCATGGAACCACTTATTCGGTGATCCAAATGATGTCGGAAATGGACTTTAAAGGCAAGAAGGTATATGATTTTGGGACTGGTACAGGGATTTTAGCCATTTTAGCCGAAAAATTAGGGGCTGCTAAGGTACTTGCCGTTGACAATGACGACTGGTGTATTGAAAATGCCTTAGAAAATACCCTTAACAATAATGGCAAGTCCATTACCATTAAAAAAGTGGAGTCTGCTATTCAAAACGATCACTTCGATATTATTCTAGCCAATGTAAATAGGCATATCATAGAGGCCAATATGCTTGAGCTTACCCAAGCCGGGGTAGCAGGGGGGCAATTGGTACTAAGCGGCTTACTTATTGAAGATCAAGCTGATATGATTCATTTAGCTACTCAAAATGGCTGGAATTTTCTAAGCCAGAAACAAAGGAATGGCTGGATTAGCCTTCTTTTTAATAGACCATAGGCTATTAAATTGCATATGTTATCAAATCATTAATTTTTGGACTTATATTTGTATTTCCTAAACAGGATCTATGAACGAATCAATACTAGTAATATTTGCATATTTAATAGGCTCTATACCCACTTCGGTATGGATTAGTAAGTATGTTTTTAACATTGATATTAGAAACTACGGAAGCGGGAACGCAGGTGCCACGAATACTTTTAGGGTATTGGGTTCAAAATGGGGAAGCCTTGTGATGCTGGTTGATGTTTCCAAAGGGATATTAGCAACTTCCTTGTACATTATAATACCTTTCTATTTATCACATGAATTAGCCAGGACCAACTTCATGATCATTCTTGGATTAACTGCTGTGATTGGACATATTTTCCCTATTTGGGCTGAGTTTAAAGGTGGCAAAGGAGTAGCTACTTTACTAGGCATGACTATTGCCATTCAACCTATGGTGGCTTTATTATGTTTAGTGGTGTTTGCTTTTACTTTACTTACGACACGTTTTGTATCCCTAAGCTCTATGTTGGCGGGTGTTGCTTTTATGGTACTTATCTTATTTATTTTTGATGAGAGGGAGACCATGTATCGTTTATTTGCCATTATTGTGGCATTGATGGTGATTATTACCCACCAAAAGAACATTGGCCGCCTATTAAAAGGCACAGAGAATAAAGTGCCTTTATTCAAAAATAGGAGCAAATCGCAAGATGCTTAATTAGCTGATTTTCAATTATTTGTATCTTTTTATTGGTTTATTATTTATACTAACTTAGAATTTAGTAACTTCGTCCTCCCTTAATATTTTTATTATGACAGGTCCTCAGCATATTTTAGAGAAGTTGCAGTTGAAAGATGAGAAGAATTTACTGATCCAAGGGTTGCCTTCCTCAATAGAGAAACAATTCGCAAAATTAAATTACAATAAAAATATCACGCCTTTATTAAAATCAAGGAAGATAGATTATGCATTAATTTTTGCCATTAACCAGCTTCAGTTAAATAATATCTTAAAAGAAGTTTTCTCGGCTTTACATGTAGATAGTAAATTATGGATTGCATATCCTAAGACCAGTTCTAAGATCGTTTCTGATTTAAATAGAGATGCCAGCTGGGAGATTCTTTCAAAAAATGAATATGAAGCAATCCGTCAAGTTACTTTAGATCATGTATGGACGGCGATGCGTTTTAAGAAAGTAGACCAGTTACCAAATAAAAATAGAGCCTTTGTTGAATTTAAGGCAGCGGATATTAAAGTGGATGATTTTGAAAAAAGAATCATTGCACTTCCAATAGAACTTGATAAAATTTTAGCTGCACACGATGAAGCGAGAGATTTTTTCAGCACCCTTTCTGTAATCAACCAAAAGGAGTACCTAAGTTGGATTCAAGGGGCTAAAAAAGAGGAAACCAAACTAAAGCGTTTGGAAGCCACCTTGCAAAAATTATTAGCAGGGAAAAACAATCCTTCTGAAAAGTAGGACCCACAATAAAATTGATTAGTTAGTAAGTATAACTAAAGCCGCTATGAAAGTAGTGGCTTTTTTATTTATAAATCACTGTACCCAAAGTGGCGGTTAATTCCTTTTCAATGTCTTTTAAATGCTTGTGTATTTGCAAAAGCTGTAACTGATCGGCATCCTTGGCATTTTCTAAGTCGGCTTGATTCAAGTGAATCATTTTCTTAATTTTTCGAAGCTTAAAGTACAAGAGACTCTTATCAATCTCTAGCATGATATCTTTTTCTATCTCCTTTACTTTTATGCCTAGTTTTTCATTCCATCTTGAACTTAACTCTTGCTCAGGTTCAAATAAGGTTACCACCCACTTTTGAATACGCTCATCCTCGTGGTATTGTAAGGTTTTTCCATTGGGCATTTTACCTTCATAGAACCATTTTTTATAGGCCTCCATTAAATATATCATATCTGGTTGCTCCAAGGGGAATCCTTCTATTGCATCAAATATATATTGGGCTATAAACTTGCTTTCCTCGTTTTTTTCAATGCCATTTTCAATAAGCAGTTTTATTAAATGCTTTTCGTGTGCTAAATCATGATCGGTAATTAAACCAAGGTTCGTATCCTCTGTTTCGGAAGTAGGGAAGCTAGGCATGAGTATAGCAGCCTCGTCATAAGACATTTTCTTCTCTTCCTTAACTATTTTATCACGCTTAAACTTATTCACCAATTGTGTAAGCCCTGTTTCGTCAATGCGTAAAAGGGAGCTACACTTTCTTACATACTCTTGAAGTTTAGTAAAGTCCTCCGCCTTATTAATCTTACTTAGTGTCTCCGCAATTTGATTCACTAAAATATTTTTTTTATTTAAATCGGTCCCTACATCTTGCAATTGCACTTCTAATTGAAAGAGTACAAAATCCTTTTTATTACTTTGAACAAACGATCTAAATGCATCGGGTCCCACTTTGTTTACATAACTATCCGGATCCTCATTATCGGGTATCAACACTAATTGCACATTGAGTCCTTCTTCCAAAGCCATGTCTAGTCCACGCAATGCAGCTTTTATACCTGCACTATCCCCGTCATAAATTATAGTTAAGTTCTGTGTATATTTTTTGATGAGCCTTAGTTGGTCCATGGTTAAGGAAGTACCTCCACTCGCCACTACATTTTCAATACCTGCTTGGTGTAAACTCACTACATCCGTATAACCTTCCACCAGTAAACACTCATCGTTACTATTAATGGAATTACGTGCAAAGTAAGAACCGTATAAGATCCTACTCTTTACATAAATTTCATTCTCTGGTGTATTAATATATTTTGGAGACTTATCGTTTTTAGCAATTTGTCTTGCACCAAATCCAATAATTTTTCCAGTCGTATTATGTATGGGAAAAATAATACGGTCTCTATAATTGTCCTGCCATTCTCCGTTTCTTTCTACTACTAAACCTGTTCTTGCAAACAATTCAGGATTAAATTGATTTTGAATTAAGGCTTTTGCTAAGCCATCTCTTTCGGCAGGGTTGTATCCAATTTTAAATTTCTCCACAATGGGCTTTAAAAAACCTCTGTGTTGCATATAGCTTTGTGCAATGGTTTCACCCAATTCGGTTTCCCAATATTGTTTGGTAAACCATTCCATGGCAAAATGATTGATGGCATAAATACTATCGGCCACCTGTTGCGCTATTTTTTGGGCAGGACTGGTTTCAGTTTCTTCTATTTCTATATCATATCTAGCCGCTAACCATCTTAGTGCTTCGACATAACTATACTTTTCATGCTCCATCAAAAATGTGATGGTATTACCGCTTTTGCCACAACCAAAACATTTGTAAATTTCTTTGGCAGGGGAAACCGTAAAAGAGGGAGATTTTTCGTTGTGAAAAGGGCAGTTGCCTATATAATTGGTACCTCTTTTTTTTAACTTCACAAATTCTCCTACCACATCAATAATGTCAATGCGGCTGGTAATTTGTTGAATGGTTTGCGAGGTAATCATGGGAGCGAAAATAGCTAATATTGGGGGTTATTCCGCTTTAGGCACCTCAAATTCCATATCGTCGCTGTCTAATAGTTCACGCTCAATTTCTTCCATTTGAACAATATCCCAGGCTTCTGATTCGGTAGGCGTCATATTAAGTAATTCGGCATAGTCCGTCTTGTCTAAAATGTCAAAAAGTGCGTCAGATATAGCACACACTACAAATGAGGTATTTTTCTCATAAAACTGTCCCTGGTCACTAGCAATTTGTTCAATAACCGCTTCGTCCCAGGTTTTCACGTTCTTCAGGTTTAAAACCAGGTTTTTAGGTTCAGTATTTCCCCATTTCGACGTCAAATTGGCCAATTCTGGCACGAGATTTGAACTAAGGTCAGTATTGAGAATAGTAATAACGGTGAATTTTTCCTTGGTGTCGGTTTGGAATTGGATTTGGTTCATAATAAAAGGTTAATAAACAAGTGAACTAACACATACTTTAGGTCAAAAATATTCGTTATTCTTGTAATAGTTCCAATATAAATTTATGGATAATAATTTTTCAACACAAGTTAAGGAAATCATTTCTTATAGCCGAGAGGAAGCACTAAGATTGGGTAACGATTTTATTGGGGCCGAACATTTAATGCTAGGATTAATAAGAGATCAGGAAAATACGGCCATTAAAGTATTGAGACAGCTAAATGTGAATTTAACGGACTTAAGGAAAGAAATTGAATTAGCCGTAAAGGATAAGTCCGGAAAGAATGTAGCCAATATAAATAGCCTTCCATTAACCAAACAGGCAGAGAAAGTAATTAGAGTCACCGTTTTAGAAGCCAAGGCATTGAAAAGTCCAATGGTGGAAACAGAGCATCTATTATTGAGCATCTTAAAGAATAAGGAAAATATTGCTACTCAAATTTTAAATCAATTTGATGTAGACTATGACTTGTTCCGCAATGAGTTAGGAATGGTGGGATCTTCACCTTCTGGATTAGATGATACGGACAGACCCAGCAGATCGGGCCGTTCTTCAGAATCACCAAGATCAGAATTTTCTGACGATTCGGATGATGACTTCGAGGACGACAAAAAAGGGCCATTTGGAGCGAGTTCCAAAACAAAGTCTGGAGCACCTAATAAATCAAAAACACCTGTTCTAGATAATTTTGGTAGAGATATTACCAAGCTTGCGGAGATGGATGCTTTGGATCCAATCGTCGGACGTGAAGCAGAAATTGAAAGAGTAAGTCAAATATTAAGTCGTCGTAAAAAGAACAATCCTATTTTAATTGGTGAACCAGGGGTGGGTAAGACGGCGATAGTGGAAGGATTAGCATTGAGAATTGTTCAAAGAAAAGTAAGCCGTGTATTATTTGATAAGCGTGTTATTTCATTGGACTTAGCTGCTTTGGTGGCAGGTACCAAATACCGTGGACAATTTGAAGAAAGAATGAAGGCCATTATGAATGAGCTGGAAAAAAACAGAGACGTTATTTTATTCATTGACGAGATACATACTATTGTGGGTGCTGGAGGAGCAAGTGGTTCATTAGATGCTTCTAATATATTTAAACCTGCATTGGCTAGAGGAGAGTTGCAATGTATTGGTGCTTCTACTTTGGATGAATACAGAATGCATATTGAAAAAGATGGTGCGTTGGATAGACGTTTCCAAAAAGTGCTTATTGAACCACCAAGTGTAGAGGATACCATTACCATATTAAACAATATCAAATCTAAATACGAGGATTATCACAGTGTAGTGTATGATCAAGAAGCCATTGAGGCTTGTGTAAAATTAAGCGACCGTTATATGACCGACAGGTTATTGCCGGACAAAGCCATTGACGTTTTGGATGAAGTGGGTGCAAGAGTGCATTTAAAAAATATTAATGTACCACAGGATATTGTTGAATTGGAAAAGCAAATTGAGGAAATTAAGGAAGAAAAAAATAGAGTGGTGAAAAGCCAACGCTTTGAAGAAGCAGCTAGTTTAAGAGATACCGAAAAGAAATTAGGAGAAGCCTTAGAAAAAGCGAAGTTAGGTTGGGAGGAAGAAAGTAAAACAGCACGTTTCCCAATTAATGAAGAAAATATTGCCGAAGTAATTAGTATGATGACAGGTATTCCTGTGAAACGTATGGTGGAAGCGGAGACTACAAAGCTGCGCAAGATGGCAGAAGACATGAAAGGAATGGTGATAGGACAAGACGATGCTATTAGTAAAGTGGTTAAAGCCATACAGCGCAATAGAGTAGGTTTGAAAGATCCTAAAAAACCAATTGGTACTTTTATTTTTTTAGGACCAACGGGTGTAGGTAAAACTGAATTGGCACGTGCCTTGGCAAGAAATATGTTTGACTCAGAGGAAGCGTTAATTCGTATTGACATGAGTGAGTATATGGAAAAATTTTCGGTGTCTCGTTTAATTGGTGCGCCTCCGGGATATGTAGGTTATGAAGAGGGTGGTCAGTTAACCGAAAAAGTACGTCGTAAACCATACTGTGTAATCTTATTAGATGAAATTGAAAAAGCACATCCAGATATTTATAATATTTTATTACAAGTATTAGATGATGGTATTTTGACAGATGGCTTAGGTCGTAAGATAGATTTTAAAAACACCATGATTATTATGACTTCTAATATTGGCGCGCGTCAATTAAAAGAGTTTGGTGATGGTGTTGGTTTTGCAACCGCAACAAGAGTGCAGCAAACCGATGAGAACAATCGCTCTGTTATTGAAAAAGCATTAAAGCGTACTTTCTCCCCAGAGTTTTTAAATAGAATTGACGATGTGGTGGTGTTCAATTCATTAACCAAAGAGGATATCTATTTAATCATAGATATT
Organism: Bacteroidota bacterium; assembly: GCA_947476145.1. GTDB lineage: Bacteria > Bacteroidota > Bacteroidia > Chitinophagales > Chitinophagaceae > Sediminibacterium. Next base: position 29,749 of record CANJPH010000008.1, read on the forward strand.
ATTATGAAAAATGTATTGGGTCGACTGGTGAACTTAGGATTAACCTTATCCATAAGTGAAGCCGCCAAAGAATTTATTGCCGATAAAGGGTATGATGCTCAATTTGGAGCAAGACCTTTACACAGAGCCATTCAAAAATACATTGAGGATCCATTGGCGGAGGAAATATTAAATGCCAATGTGAAAGAAGGGGACGTTTTAATTGGAGACTTAAACGCAGACAAAACTGGCTTAACTTTTACTTTACAAAAAAAGGAAAAAGCCGATAAAGTGGTTAAAGAGCCCAAGGAACCAAAAGCGCCGAAAGAACCTAAAGCAGAATAAGACTAATCGTTTTAAATAAAAAGCCTCGCTCAATAAATGATGCGAGGCTTTTTTATATTTCTTATTGAAGACTTCTTACGTACATAGCAGTAATAAGTTACTTGCAATTATTTTGTTCCCCAGCGATAGCCTTTGGCATCTAAGCCTGCAAGGTCTAAAATACGATGTACCACTGTATAAGCCACTTCCTCTATGGTTTGAGGCTTGCTATAAAAACTTGGAGTAGCCGGACAAATGATACCACCCGCTAAGGTCACGGTTTCCATATTTTTAATATGAATTAAGTTATAAGGCGTTTCGCGGGCTACCAGTATTAATTTCCTGCGCTCTTTTAAAATCACATCTGCAGCGCGGGTACATAAATCGTCACTTATCCCACTGGCAATTCTGCCCAACATGCCCATGCTACATGGCACGGCAATCATGATATTATATTGCGCCGAACCCGAGGCAAAAGGGGCGTTAAAATCGTTTTTAGCGTAAAAATCAAAAGGGTAGTTGGTATAGTCCTTATTGCCTAGTTCGGTTTCCCATACTATTTTGGCATTATCACTCATAATAACCCCCACGGCCTCATACTGGTCCTTCATTTCTACAAGGCAGTCTAATAAACATTTGGCATAAATGGCGCCACTAGCACCGGTAATGGAAACGATAATCTTGTTCATATATAGGTAACAAAATTAGGAAGGAATTGTTGAATTATTACAAGTAGTTATTAAAGGGGTGTATCCCTTAACTTGGAATTGGATCTTCTTTTACAATTGTCTGAATAAGCGCTTGTTTATGTATAAATGGCAATACATATATATTAGCCATATATCTATAACTTGTCCTAGACCAAAAGCATTTTTTTTAAATTAATAAAAGTACTTTTGAAATACAAATTGGAATTTCATAGGAGGGGGGTAAATTTAGAAAAGAATTCATCATTATAGAATAAGTAAAATGGAAAAAGAATCGGCAGAAATGTTTTCTCTTAAAGGAAAAGTAATTGTAGTAACAGGGGGCACTGGAGTATTGGGAACGAGCTTTGTAAATGCAATCATGGAAGCAAAGGGCACCGTTGTTATTTTAGGAAGAAATGAGGATTTATGTAAAAAAAGTGTTGCTGATATCCTTAAAAAAGGGGGGAATGCATCTTATGTAATTTCAGATGTATTAGATGAAGCTGCATTAAAAGAAGCTAAAGAAACTATTGTAGAGCGTTACGGACGCATTGATGGCTTGGTTAATGCAGCAGGTGGAAATGTACCCGAAGCAGTTTTAACTTCAGATAAAGATGTCTTTGATTTAAACATGCAAGGCATGAAAGATGCATTAGCATTAAATTTATGGGGCACTCTAATGCCAGTACAAGTATTTGGCCCAGAGATTGCAAAATCAGGAGCGGGTAGTATTGTAAATATATCGTCCGTTAGTGCAAAGCGCCCATTAACAAGAGTCTTGGGATATAGTATGGGCAAAGCCGCTATCGATTGTTATACCAAATGGTTTGCAGTTGAAATGGCCAATAGATATGGAGATGCAATACGTATTAATTCCATTATGCCTGGCTTCTTTTTAACGGCTCAAAATAACAATTTATTAACCAAGGAAGATGGCTCATTAACGGAAAGAGGCAATTTAATTATTAGTCATACTCCTTTTAAACGTTTTGGTCAACCTTCCGAATTAAATGGAGCGCTCATTTGGTTATTAAGTGATGCTTCAAAATTTGTTACAGGCATGGACATTGGCGTAGATGGAGGATTCACAATTAATAGTGGTGTATAATTTATAAATCGGATATAATTAAAGAAACTTTAAATTATAAAATAGAATAGTACAAATATGGAAAATCAATTTTTCCCTTCCTATGGAAATATAAAATATAGAATGGAACAAACCATGAGATGGTATGGTCCTAAAGATCCGGTTAGTTTAACAGATCTTAAACAGGCAGGGTGCACTGGCGTTGTTACGGCATTGCATCATATCCCTAATGGAGAAATATGGACTATTGAAGAAATTAAAAAAAGAATTGAAATTATAGAGGCCGCTGGATTGGTTTGGTCAGTGGTGGAAAGTGTGCCTGTGCATGAAGCTATTAAAACACAAACCCCTGGTTTTGAAATGTATATTGAAAATTACAAGCAAAGCATAATAAATTTAGCGCACTGTGGTATTAAAAATATCACGTATAATTTTATGCCCGTGTTGGACTGGACCCGAACCGATTTAAGTTATGAGGTTGCGGATGGTTCCAAAGCATTGCGTTTTGAGATGGCTGCTTTTGTGGCTTTTGATTTGTACATTTTAAAAAGAAAAGCCGCCGAACAAGATTATGATGCTACTACCTTAAGTAGAGCTAAAGAAAGATTTGAAGTAATGAGTGAGGAGGAGAAAGAGCTATTAAAGAAAAATGTGATTAAAGGATTGCCAGGAAGTGAAGAAAGCTTTACCATTGAACAGTTTCAAATGGCATTGGACGCATACGAAGGGATGGATCGAACAAAATTACAAGCTCATTTAATTCATTTCTTACAACAAGTTATTCCGGTTGCGGATTCAGTAGGTTCTGTAATGTCCATACATCCCGATGATCCTCCTTTTTCCATTTTAGGACTTCCAAGAGTAGTATCAACTGCGAAAGACATTGAAGTATTAGTTAATGCAGTTCCTTCCTTGGCAAATGGTTTGTGTTTTTGTACAGGTTCTTATGGAGTGATTGCTACTAATAATTTACCAGCAATGGTAAAGCAATTTGCCGACCGTATCCATTTTATACATTTAAGAAGTACCCGCAGAAATGAGTGGGGTGATTTTTATGAAGACAATCATTTAGAAGGGGATGTAGATATGTATGCGGTGATTAAGGAATTGGTTAATGCTATGCAAAAAAGAAAATGTAGTATCCCGGTAAGACCCGACCATGGACATCAAATGTTGGATGATTTACATAAGAAAACAAATCCAGGTTATTCTGCAATAGGTCGTCTAAGGGGATTAGCTGAAATTAGAGGGGTTGAACTCGGGATCCTAAGAAGTGTAAATGAAAATTAATTTAATACGATTCATATTATTATCAAATGGCAATCAAAAAAAGTACAATTATTACCCCCGATTTTTTACTAAGTAATAAACAAGCAAAGAATTTATATCATAACTATGCTTCTAAGTTGCCGATAGTTGATTATCACAATCATCTTTCTCCAAAGGAAATTGCAGAAAACAAAAATTTCTCTAATTTGACCGAGATATGGTTAAAAGGAGATCATTATAAGTGGAGAGCAATGAGAACTTTAGGCGTCAATGAAAAATATATTACGGGTACAGCCACTGACGAGGAAAAGTTTAAGGCTTGGGCGCAAGTATTTCCTCAAACGGTGCGTAATCCTCTATTTCATTGGTCGCAAATGGAATTGAAAAATAGTTTTGGGATTAATGAATATTTAAATGAAAAGTCCGAGAAGTCTATTTATAAAACTGCATCGGCTTTACTTCAAAAAAGTAGCCATAGCACTCAGTCTTTACTAAATAGTTATAAGGTAGAATTGGTGGGCACCACGGACGATCCATGTGATGATTTAAGTGATCACAAAAAAATAAAGGATAGTAATTTTAAGGCACAAGTACTTCCCACTTTTAGGCCGGACAAAATTTTCAATATTGGAGATAGGGCTAGTTTTTTAAAGTATATTGTTCAACTAGAGAAAGCTTCCGGAATTAGTATTCTAAACATTTCCGATTTATTGGCGGCTTTGGAAAAAAGAGTAAGCTATTTTCATAAACATGGTTGTCGAATCGCCGATCATGGTTTAATTACCATGCCAGCACAAATATCTTTTACTAGTGCATTAGAAAAAGAGTTTGCTCAGTTTGTTCAAGGAAAAAATAAAAATTCCTTCTCTAATCCAGATCGATTTGTGGGGGCTATTTTATTTTCATTATGTAAGATATATCATAAAAAAGGATGGGTACAACAATTTCATTTGGGCCCTATCAGAAATAACAATACCCGTATTATGGGATTAGTAGGGGTGGATGCAGGTACTGATTCTATTGGGGACTATCCACAAGCTGTTAACTTGTCTCAATTTTTAAATGCATTAGATCAACGTGATCAATTGGCGAAAACAATCCTTTACAATATTAACCCTGCTGATAATGAAGTGTTTGCTACCATGTGTGGAAATTTTAACGATGGCAGCATGGTGGGGAAAGTACAATTTGGATCAGGTTGGTGGTTTTTAGATCAAAAGCAGGGAATGGAAAATCAATTAAACACCTTGTCTAATATGGGTTTAATTTCCACCTTCATAGGCATGACAACTGATAGTAGAAGTTTATTATCCTATGCTAGACACGAGTATTTTAGAAGGGTTTTATGTAATTTATTAGGAGCGGATATGGAAAATGGTATCATACCAAATGACGAAAAGTGGATTGGTCAAATTGTTCAAAATGTATCTTACTATAATGCAAAGCACTATTTTACGACTTAAATTTTAAGCCATTGAATGCTCCCCATCAATTTCCAAGTAAATAAAATCTAAATAAATCAGCAATATTTGCCGAAGGTGAAGAGGCTTAGCAGATATAAAGGAGTAGAATTAGGGATACTTTGAAGCCTTGTGCGTTATAAAAATAGAATTTATAAGTTCGATATTGTACATTTTTTTCTATCTTAAAGAAAATTTTACAATATGCGTATTCGACTTTTACTAGCAGTATTTTTATTTATAACTACTCAGAATTTTATATTCGCTCAAAATACAAATTGGACCAATTTATTTAATGGCAAAGATTTGAAAGGTTGGGTGCAATACAATGGCAAAGCAAAGTATACCGTAGAAAATGGGGAGATTGTTGGGAGAACCGTGCCTGATGAACCCAATAGTTTTTTATCTACGGATAAATTGTATGGTGATTTTATATTGGAATTAGATTTGAAAGTAGACGTGAGTATGAATTCGGGTATTCAGTTTAGAAGTGAACAGAACGATGAAAATGATCATTGTACGGTTACGGATAAACATACCCCAAATCGAGTACATGGATATCAGATGGAAATTGATCCAACTACCAGAGCCTGGAGTGGTGGAATTTATGATGAAGCAAGAAGAGGATGGTTGTATCCTTTGGAGTATAATGTTGCAGCAAAAACAGCTTTTAAAAACAATGAGTGGAATCATTATAAGATTGAGTGTATTGGAAACAGTATTAGAACTTGGATCAATGGCATTCCTTGCGCGCATATTGTGGATGATATGACCGCCAAAGGGTTTATTTCCTTACAGGTACATGAAATTAAAGATGCAAAAGATGCTGGTCAGGAAGTGCGTTGGAAAAACATACGCATTCAAACAACAAATTTAAAACCAGCAGCTTCCGACAATTTATTTGTGGTGAATTTAATACCCAATACCATTTCACCGGATGAACAAAAAAGTGGGGTACGTCTTTTATGGGATGGCCTTACTACCAAAGGTTGGAGAAGCGCTTATAAAACCACTTTCCCCAATGGCACTTGGTATGTAAAAGAGGGTACTTTTAATGTAAAAGGTGGAAATGGTGGCGAGTCTACCAATGGGGGTGATATTGTTACAGAAGAGGAATTTCATGCTTTTGATTTACAATTTGAATTTAAGATATCGGATACGGCAAATAGTGGTGTGAAATATTTTGTCACTGAAAAAGAAAACAACGGGGGTTCTGCGATTGGATTAGAATATCAAATTCTAGATGATGATAAACACGTGGATGCAAAATTGGGAAGTATTGGAAATAGAAGCATGGCTTCCTTGTATGATATGATTCCTGCATTGAGAATTGGAAGTGGACGTCGTGAAAAAATACCTGTGGGAGAGTGGAATAGAGGCCGCATTATAGTTTTTCCAGATGGCAGGGTTGAACATTGGATTAACGGTTGGAAAGTTGTAGAATATCAAAGGGGTACTCAATATTTTTATGCATTGGTTGCAAAAAGTAAATATGTGGTTTGGCCAAATTTTGGGATGGCCGAAAAAGGGCATATTCTTTTACAGGAACATGGCAGTCATGTTTCTTTTAGAAGTATAAAAATTAAAGAACTATAATACATTCAATTTCTAATTTACATCATTATGAAAAATTCAAGAAGATCTTTTATTAAGAAAACGGTGAAAGCGGCCGCAGCAACTTATGCAGCTAGTATTGGCTTCTCTGCAAAGAGTTATGCCAATATAATAGGAGCCAATGACCGAGTTCGTTTGGGAGTGGTTGGTTTTTCGGATCGATTTAAACAATCCCATTTCCCTTCTTTTTTAAATCATTATAAAGAATTAAATTTTGATATTGTTGCTGTTTCAGATATTTGGAAGCTAAGAAGAGAAGAAGGGGGCGCATTTTTAAAAGATAAAATGGGTCACGATATTAGAGTTGCTAATAATAATGAGGAGTTGTATTCCAAAAAAGATATAGATGGTGTATTTATTAGTACAGCCGATTTCCAACATGCCATACATGCAGTAGAAGCCGTTAATGCTGGAATGGATGTATACTGTGAAAAGCCTTTTGCAGAGACCATGGAAGATAATAGAATGGCTTTAAAAGCCATTAAGGCAACGGATAGAATTGTACAAATTGGTTCACAACGAAGAAGTGGTACCAATTATAAAGCTGCAGCCGATTTTATACAAGCAGGAAAATTTGGCCCCATTACGATGGTAGAACTAACATGGAATGTAAACCAGCCAGGACGTTGGAGAAGACCAGCATTGGTAGCGCAGTGTAAAGAAGAAGATTTAGATTGGAAACGCTATTTATTAAATAGACCTTATGAGAATTTTGATCCAAGAAAATATTTAGAGTACAGGTTGTTTTGGCCTTATTCATCAGGCATGCCAGGACAGTGGATGAGTCATCAGATTGATACTGTGCATTGGTTTAGTCAATTACCACATCCAAGAAGTGTAACTGCAAACGGAGGTGTTTATGCATGGAAGGACGGACGAAAAAATTGGGATACTACCACAGCCGTATTTGATTATGGACCTTTAGATAATATGAAGGACGGTTTTCAAGTAGTTTTTATGTCTCGTATGCACAATGGAGACGATAGTCCCACTGAAATGTACTTTTCAAATGGAGGTCAATTAAATTTAATCAACAATACCGTTTCTCCAAAGGGTGGACTCACTGCTGGGTTTGCAAAAGCAATGGGGATGGAAGCGAATTTATTACCTGAATTAAGTTTAACCGAACCTACAATTAAAGCTGCGGCTGGAGCCAATACAGGAGGAGATATTTTAACCTCGGCGCATGTAAGAAATTGGATGGAATGTATCAGGTCACGAAAACAACCCAATGCACCCGTAGAAGCTGGTTACCAGCATTCCATTGCAACCATCATGACCAATGCAGCTTGTAGAACAGGTCAAAAAGTAACTTTTGATTCTGTTCATCAGGAAGTAATGGTAGACGGCAAGCCTTTCAAGTATTAATAAAACAGCCCTTCATAAAATGTAAGGGCTGTTTTATTTTTATGTGGTTTTGTACATTTTTTCGTAATACTCCTCGGCCATTCTATTACTATCAAATTGGAAACGAACATCATTCATTCCATTTTTGGTAATTGAGCGCCAGGTATCCCGCTTTTCGTAATACATAGGTACAATCTCGTTTTCTAATATTTTGTATAACTCTTCTAAATCGTAATCGTCTTGTTCCTGTGTGCTCATGTTTCCGTAATCAGCTTTAGGCACTACGAAACCATTGTGACCGTGGCTCACAAATTCTGGTATCCATCCGTCGTCCGTCGAAAAGTTAACTGCTCCATTCATCGCTGCAGTCATACCAGAGGTTCCTGAGGCTTCTCTTGGAACTCTTGGATTATTTAACCACACATCAGAAGCTTGTTTTAAACGCTTACTTAATCCCAATTCATATCCAATTAATACCGCAACATTTTTATAATTCTTACTTAAGTGTACTAAGTTATTAAATTGAGAGATCGCAGGATAATCAACAGGGTAGGGCTTTCCTGCAAAAATAATTTGTACTGGATGCTTTAAATTGGCTAATAATTTTTCAAAGCGTTCTAAATCCCAAGAAAGGAAATCGGCACGTTTGTATCCAGCAAATCTTCTGGCCCATACAATGGTTAAGACATTGGGGTCAAATACTTTTCCAGTTTGATCGGCAACAATTTCAAAAGCACGCTTTTTCAAATACATTTTTCGATCATCAAAACCAGCATCGTCATTGGCTTCAGAAAATTTATACAATTGCTTGTCGGCCCAATAGCGCCAGTTTTGCGCATTGGTGATATGATCAATTGGACAGATGCCTTCATACTTACCCCACATTTCACGGCTTACATGTCCATGTAATTCAGATACTCCATTGGCCTTACGTGCAAAACGCAATGCTGCTAAAGAGTGATTGAATTGGTCATCATGTATGCCCGTTAATTTCCTTACTTCGTCAATGCTTAAGCCACAGAAATATCCCATTTTATGACATAAATAAATATCATGCTTTTCATTACCTGCTTCTTCGGGGGTATGTGTTGTAAATACCAAACGCTTTTTCACTTCGTCTAAGGACTTGTATTTATTTAATAAGTAAAATGCACTCGAAAAACCGTGTGCTTCGTTTAAGTGGTATACTTCTGGTTCAAAATTTAGTTCATCTATTAATTTGGCTCCACCCACACCCAGTAATATAAACTGCGCCACTTTGGTAGCTACGTTAGCATCGTATAAACGGTGTGTAATAGTCTGAGAAACGTAATCGTTCTCAGGTAAGTCCGTACTTAATAAAAACAAGGGCGCACTACAAAATGTATTGGGTGCTAAATAAAATGCTTTCACCCAAACTGGATGATCATGAATCATAATTTGGTACTTAATACCTGTATCTTCCAGGAAGCTATATATTTTCTCCATGAAAGTCACCTGTAAGGTTTGATCCTGATTTCTAGCTTGATCATAATAACCATATTTCCAAAGGATCCCTACGCCAATCATGTTTTGATTTAATTCATATGCGCTTCTTAAATGGGAACCCGCTAAAAAGCCTAAACCACCACTGTAAATTTTCAAGGGTTGGTGAATCGCAAATTCCATAGAAAAGTAGGCTGCCTTTTTCTTAAACTGTTCGTTTATTTTATAAGGCACCTGGTAATTTCTAAAACTCATAGGATAGGACGTTTGTTAATTTGAATGCAATATAATGGTATTTACCTAAAATGTACTTTTTACACATTAACTGTGTATAACATGCTAATTTTAACCGCTAATTGTGGATTATTTCTTCTTTTTTATCCTCTTTTTGCGGTTGAAACTTTCGTCAAAACTGCATTTTATGCCTCTGTGATTTCCGCAATTGCCATCCTCTTTAATAGATATATTATTGTCCTGAATAATAAATTGAATATGACAGGCGTCTCCTTTTTCAGAATAGGTGGCTATGTTCTTTTTAAATTTTAATATACCCTTCAGTTCTCCAATGCAGCCTTCCCCTTTTTCGGTGTGCAAGAAAAATTGATATTTATCTGTTGCGCCATTGTCTCGAAGTGTAATAAAATTTTTAGCATCCTGATCATAATTTCCGCTATGTTCATTTTTGCTAGGTAAAGTGTCAATAGGGTTTATAATGTTTTTATTCACTAGCTTAATATTATTATCAAAGTAAATAGTTTTAAAAGCGCCATCCGAAAAGGCCCAAGCCTTTTTCTCATTATAAAGTACATTGTCTTTATTATAATTGTCTTCTTCCAATAAAAACGAGGGCTCATTATTAATATACAATGACTTATCGTTTTCTCGACTATTGCCTTTATTAAATTCGATAATAGATTTATAATCCAAGAATTTATTATCCTTGTTAAATACCAAAATGCCAATTTCTGTTTTTTTGGGTTGCTTGATTTTTATTAATAAATAATATTCAGTCTCCTTTTCTATTTTAAAAAGAGGGTGTATGGTAGCTTTTTTATTTTTTGCTGCTAGTATTTTTTCAAGCACATCAGCGGGTACGATTTGACTTAAGGCATTGCGGCTAATTTGGATACTATCACTAAATTGATTTAAGCTAGTGTCAGATAGATTTATGGGTAGTTTGGCAGGATTAAAAACTTTTACAAGATCATTTATTTTGATAGGTCCGTCCCCCGATAAGTCGGTGGGTTTATCCCCGCAAGCAAAGAGAAAAAAGGTAAATCCAAGAAATAGCAATTTACGCATGGGATTGTTTTTATAAAAATAGACTATCAATTTGAGTTATACAAGCGTTTATGATTAATTTTACATAGAATGAATTCCGAAAAATCATTAGATACTTTACATGAATCCGTACCTACTGGTCAAAAAACGGGTTGGCGTAAACTTTTAGCGTTTATTGGCCCTGCTTATCTGGTAAGCGTGGGTTATATGGATCCAGGGAATTGGGCCACCGATTTAGCAGGAGGGGCCGCTTTTGGGTATCAATTGATTTGGGTTTTATTACTTAGTAATTTAATGGCAGTATTGTTACAAAGTTTAAGTGCTAGGTTAGGCATTGTTAGGCGCTTAGATTTAGCCCAGGTAAATAGGGAAACCTATCCACCCGTTGTAAATTTCTCATTGTATGTGTTGGCGGAACTAGCTATTACTGCTACCGATTTAGCCGAAGTATTGGGAATGGCTATAGGTATTAAATTACTAACAGGTATGCCTTTGATGTATGGCACCATTATTACGGTAACAGATACTTTTCTGTTCTTGTTTTTACAACGCTATGGAATCCGAAAAATGGAAGCCTTTATTATTTTATTAGTCGCTACTATTGGGTTTAGTTTTTTTATACAATTATTTATTGCCAAACCCGATTTATCATATGCTATTAAAGGGTTTATTCCTTCTAGATTATCTCCCGAGGCTTTATATATAGCAGTGGGTATTATTGGGGCTACTGTGATGCCACATAATTTGTATTTACACTCAGCTTTGGTACAAACGCGCAAAATAAATAGAACCGTACCTGGAATTAAAAAATCTATATTTTATAATTTTATTGATACGGTGGTAGCCTTGAACGCAGCTTTCTTTGTGAATGCAGCTATTTTAATTTTAGCAGCCACTGCATTTTATGCAACGGGTCATAAGGAGGTTGCTAAAATTGAGGAAGCACATTCCTTATTGGCTCCTTTATTAGGCTCTAAATTAGCGCCTATATTATTTGCGGTGGCCTTAATTGCAGCAGGTCAAAGTTCAACTGTGACAGGCACTTTAGCAGGTCAAATTGTAATGGAAGGGTATTTAAAAATTAGATTAAACCCTTGGATTAGACGTTTAATAACACGTTTGGTTGCGATTGTACCAGCCATTTTAGTCATCGGTTTTATGGGAGAAGATCATGTGGACGCCTTACTTATTTTTAGTCAGGTGATATTGAGTTTGCAATTAGGATATGCGGTCATCCCATTGATCCATTTTGTGAGTGATAAAACTACGATGGGTGAATTTGCCATTGGATGGAAAATTAAAACCTTGGCTTGGATCGTAGCTGCGGTATTGGTTTATTTAAATGGAAATTTAGTATTCAATTTTGTGGATGATTTCTTTCATCAATCAGGCCATATAACGCTAAAATTATTATTGGGTTTATTCGTACTATTTTTTATTAGTTTGTTATTATACATTGTAATTTATCCATTATTAAGTTCAAGGAACAAGAAAAAAATAACCGATCTACATGGTGAAGACATTGAGTTGGATTGGACGCATACCGAACCGGTAAAACGTATAGCTATTGCTGTAGATTTTTCATCAAGTGATCAAAAGTTAATTAAAACGGCTATTGCGCACGCTATGCAACAAGTAACTGGCGATAAAGCCAATCAAACTGAATTTATATTTATTCATGTGGTAGAAAGTGTTGCTGCTAATTACTTGTTAGAAGCAAGCGATGACGAAGAATCCAGAAAAGACCAAGAAAGACTTAACAACTACACGAATGCATTAAGAGATAAAGGATATAATGCTATATGGGCCATTGGGTATCAAAATAGAGTGAAAGAAATAGTCAGAATTGTGAAGGAAAAAGACGCACAATTGTTAGTCATGGGCGCACATCAACATAAGGGCTGGAAGGACTATTTCTTTGGTGAAACCATCGAGGCAGTAAGGCATAGCGTGTCAATCCCTGTTTTAATAGTGAACGACTAATTTATCCCTCTTTTTACTGAGGATTATCATTCATTTTCTTGCTACATTTTGTACATTTGCATACAAAATTTTAAAAGCTATGGGACAAAAAATTAAAGTAGCCAATCCGGTGGTTGAATTGGATGGTGATGAAATGACCAGAATTATTTGGAAGTTTATTAAGGACAAATTAATCCTACCTTATTTAGACATTGATATTAAATACTATGACTTAGGTATGGAATATCGTGATGAGACCAACGACCAGGTAACCATTGATGCTGCAAATGCAATTAAACAATATGGTGTGGGTATTAAATGTGCTACCATTACACCCGACGAACAAAGAGTAGAGGAGTTTAAGTTAAAGCAAATGTGGAAGAGTCCAAACGGGACCATTCGTAATATATTAGATGGCACCGTTTTTAGAGAGCCTATTGTTTGTAATAATGTGCCTCGTTTAGTGCCTAATTGGACAGCACCTATTTGTATAGGTCGTCATGCTTTTGGGGATCAGTATCGTGCTACCGATTTTGTTACTAAAGGAAAAGGAAAATTAACGGTGAAGTTTGAAGGCGAAGATGGAACCATACAAGAGTTTGAAGTATTTAACTTTAAAGGAGATGGGGTTGCATTAACTATGTACAATACCGACGAAAGTATTTATGGTTTTGCACGTGCTTGTTTTAACCAAGCCTTGGCTAAAAAATGGCCTTTATACCTGTCTACTAAAAACACCATTTTGAAAAAGTATGATGGTCGTTTTAAAGATATTTTTGAAGAAGTTTACCAAGGAGAATTTAAAGCGAAATATGCCGAAGCAGGAATCACTTATGAGCACCGTTTAATTGATGATATGGTAGCAAGTGCATTAAAATGGAATGGTAATTTTGTGTGGGCTTGTAAAAACTATGATGGTGACGTACAATCTGATACCGTAGCGCAAGGGTTTGGTTCTCTAGGTTTAATGACTTCTACTTTAATTACACCCGACGGTAAAGTAATGGAAGCAGAAGCGGCACACGGAACGGTAACGCGTCACTTCCGTGAGCACCAAAAAGGAAACAGAACTTCTACCAACCCAATTGCTTCCATCTTTGCATGGACAAGAGGGTTAGAGTTTAGAGGTCAATTAGATAATAACCAAGAATTAATTCGTTTCTCTAAAGCATTGGAAGATGTATGTGTGGAAACTGTTGAGTCTGGTATCATGACCAAGGACTTGGCAGTTTGTGTTCACGGAAATAAAGTAAGCCATGGTGAACACTATGTGTATACAGAGGAGTTTTTGGATGCATTGGATGCAAACCTTCAAAAGAAACTAGCGTAAAAGAATATCGCTAGTCTCTTTTGAATCTCTTATGATTTTATTTATTTTGACAAATAAATTGGAAAAGAAACTAGCGTAAAAGAATATCGCTAGTCTCTTTTGAATCTCTTATGATTTTATTTATTTTGACAAATAAATTGGAAAAGAAACTAGCGTAAAAGAATCAGAAACTAGCGTAATAAATCCGCAGGTTTGCTTGGTATATAAAAAACCCGATAGCTCATTACTATCGGGTTTTTTATACTGGTATGAATATCTAAATAAATTATAGATAATCCTTCAATTACTTCTTTTTCATTTCAGCACACTTGCCGTCCTTCATACATTCTTTTGTGCACTTATGTTTTGCTTTCGTTTCTTTTTTGCATTCAGTACATTTAGATTTGTCTTTACACTTGCCATCGCAATTAGCCATTGCAGATAAACTTAATGCAAGACCCAAGAACAAGATTGATATTTTTTTCATAGTTGTTATATTAGAGGGTAAAATTAAAGAAAAAACGGTTAAGGTTTTATGATTTTTATCATTTTAACACTTCTAAAATAGGGTTTCCAATACTTCCACTAGGCATTTGAATACCTAAAAGGGTTGAAATAGTAGGGGCAATGTCCGTCATATAACTCATTCTATTTACATTCCCTTTTTTGATCCCTTTACCATAAAAATACAAAGGGATATGAGAGTCATAGTTATAGAACACACCATGACTCGCACCCGTTGGATAGCCATCAATCACGCCAGATTTTAACAACACAGTTAAATCTCCGCTTCTTTGTGGGGTGTAACCATTTAATAACATTTCCCTAATTAATTGAGGCAATGGCGCTAAAGCTGCATTGCGGTTATATACTACTTGTAATACATTGGGCTTACTCTCTAAAAATTTAGTAATTAAACTGGTAAGTTGAGCATCGTTTATTTGTAAGCTATCCATTAACTTATGGTTAAAGTAAATAGTAGATTCATAAACACTGCTAATGAGTTCTTTTTTTAAATTATTGGTCGTTAAAAGGCTATTTAAATCCTTTGCTAAATCGGCAGAAACGTAATAATCGGCAGGAAGTTTATTCTTTTTTGCAAATCCTGGAATCGGCGCTATAGCATGGTCGGCAGTTAAAAATAGGGTGTAGTTGTCTTTACCAATTTGCTTATCTAAATAAGCAAAAAAATCGGCCAACACCTCGTCTAATTTAATATATCCATCAAGTGACTCCCATGAATAAGGGCCAAAATTATGTCCGATATAATCAGGGGTAGAGAAACTTAAGGTAAGTAAATCAGTGATGGAGTCTGCGCCTAAATGCTCATTTTGAATGGTTTCTTTTGCAAATTCAGTAATTAAATTATTTCCTTGTGGTATCGAAAACAATCTTTTATAATCCTTCCCAATTAATTTGGTTAAATCAAATGGGAAATTAATTTTCACTTTCTCGTCGTAAAACCCCGTCTCATAGGCGTTCACATCATCATCACAATTTTTTTCATACACTTCTTTTGGCAAACTTAAATTCCAACCTTGCTTATAATATTCGTCTACTTTATGTAAATTATTAAAATTGGTAGCCCATTGAGGTAAACTTTCTTGATAATAAGTAGAGGAAATCATATTGCCTGATTCGCCATCATACCAATAGGCAGCATTCGCAGCATGACCTGCAGGGATAATAGAACCTCTGTCCTTTAGTGAAATGCCTATTACTTTACTTTGAAAATTGTTAGATAATTTCAATTCATCTCCAATCGTAGAAGTCCATAAGTTTTTTGGACTCATCTTACCTGAAGTCTGGTTATTACTTCCAATACTAGAAACAGACTTATCTTCTACACAATATTCCGTTTTACCTGTAAGATTATTAAACCAACTATTGCCTACAATTCCGTGAATAGCAGGAACCGAACCTGTAAAGATTGCAGCATGACCGGGGGCCGTTACAGTATGAACATAGGGGATTAGGGTGTAATTACAAGATGCTCCTTCGTTCGCTAGTTTTAAAAATCCATTTTTAGATTTAAAAAACGCACTGTATCTATTCACATTGTCCCATCGCATCTGATCAATAACAATACCAATGACTAATTTGGGTTTAGCATTGCTGTTGTTATTTTGTTGTTTTTGAGCAGAAGCTGTAAGCGTAAACAAAAAAATCATTGACAATATGAAAAGTCTCATAAGGGTTGGTTTTATTAGGCTGCAATTTACTGAATTATTAGTGCTTTAAAAGACAAAAAATGATTAAATTTGCATTACTAATTAATACTATATGGCAGACATTTTTGAGAGACTCATTAAAAACTACGGGCCCATTGGTCAACATCGTGAAAGAGCACATGGATATTTTGCCTTTCCTAAGTTAGAAGGTGAAATAAGCTCTAAGATGAAATTTAGAGGCCAGGAAATGATTGTTTGGAGCTTGAACAACTATTTAGGGTTAGCGAATCATCCTGAGGTACGTAAAGCAGATGCCGATGCATCTGCTCAATATGGTTTAGCACTGCCGATGGGTGCGAGAATGATGAGCGGAAATAGTGATTTGCATGAGCAATTAGAAAAAGAGTTGGCCGAATTTGTATACAAAGAGGATTCAATTTTAATGAATTATGGTTACCAAGGAATTATGAGTGCCATTGATGCAATATGTGGAAGACATGATGTAGTGGTATATGATGCAGAATGTCATGCTTGTATTATTGACGGGTTAAGAATGTTGCCTGGGCATCGTTTTGTATTTAAGCACAATGATATAGAAGATTGTGAAAAGCAGTTACACCGTGCGCAAGCATTGGTGGACAAGCAACAGACTGGTGGGATATTGGTGATTACAGAAGGTGTATTTGGAATGGCGGGTGACCAAGGCAAGCTGAAAGAGGTAGCTGCTTTAAAAGCGAAAGTGCCGTTTAGATTACTAGTGGACGATGCACATGGTTTTGGAACATTAGGTAAAACTGGAGCAGGTGCGGGTGAAGAACAAGGTTGTCAGGATGATATTGATTTATACTTTTCTACTTTTGCCAAGAGCATGGCTTCCATTGGTGCTTTTATGGCAGGACCAAGAACCATTATTGATTATATCCGGTACAATATTCGTTCTCAAATATTTGCCAAGAGTTTACCAATGCCATTTGTAGTGGGAAATTTAAAACGCTTGGAACTTTTACGAACGCAGCCTATTTTAAAAGATACTTTGTGGAAAAATGCATTGGCTTTACAAAATGGCTTAAGAGCGCGTGGCTTTGATATTGGGAAAACCGATTCAGTAGTGACACCTGTTTATATGAAAGGTGGAGTGGAAGAAGCCACTGCAATGGTCATGGATATTAGAGAAAACTATAAAATATTTTGTTCTATTGTGGTATATCCTGTGATTCCAAAAGGACATATTATTTACAGATTAATTCCAACAGCAGTGCATACACAGGAAGAAATTGACTTAACCCTAAAAGCATTTAGCGAAACCAAGGCGAAGTTAGATGCGGGGGCTTATAAAGCATCCGAAATTCCGGATATGGCAAATAAGTAAATCTTATCATTTTTCAACTTCGTCCACTTCGTTTTTAAGTAATTCGATACTTACATTTAATTCAAATCCAATTAAGAGGATCAGTGCATTAATGTATACAATTGTCATTACAACTAATACGGTACCAATGGAGCCGTAAATTTTATTGTAACTGCTAAAATTATTTACCCAGTAGGAGAATCCAAACGTAGTCAATAACATTAAAATAGTTGAAAGCAAGGATCCGGGTGAAACTAAGGGCCATTTCTCTTTTATATGCGGTGCGTATTTATAGATAAAAGCATTACCAAAAAATAGCAATAGCATAATAATTAACCATCTTAAGGTATTCCAATAAGGCAGTATCGTACTTTGTTCTATATCAAAACCGCTTCTTAATAAGGAAGCCAATTGCTCCTGGCCGATAAGAACTATTAAACTTGCAAATACCAACAAAATTAAAATGATGGTTAAGCGAATGGCCCTCATTCTTTGATGTAAGAAAAAAGGTCTATTCTGCATTATGGATTTATCAAAGCTTCTGATGATACCCGTCATGGCATTGGATGCATAAAAAAGGAGTAATAAAAAACCAAAAGAAAAAACCCCTACATGTTGACTTAATAAGTCATTGATAATATCTACAATTAATTTATAGGTACTTGAATTGGGAGCAATATCCTTAAATAAGGTAAGTATTTGCTTTTTTACTTTAAATGCTTTTGGGAAATAGGGGATAATTGAAAAAAGAAATAAAAATCCAGCGGGTAAAGCCATTAATAAATTAAATGAAATGGCAGAGGCGCGATCGTATAGTCCAATGGTATTTAATTGCTTGGAGAGAAATCTAATTACCTGATATAAATTAATATGCTGGAAGCCTGGTAGATAGATACCTTTTGCTTTTTGTTTTAAAAATTGTATAGAAGGACCAAATACGGTGATGAAGAGTGCCCGTATCACATTAAATACTGTTTTAAATAAGTTAGTTTTTTTTCTTTTGTTGGTATTCATCTAGTTTTTGCTGGTATTCCTTTGCAAATTTACTATGTTCTTTGTAATCAGCACTAAAATGATGATAACCACTAAAGTCAGCTTTGGCAACAAAGTATAAGTAATTGGTTGTGGGGGCATTAAGTACTAGGTCAATGGTTTTGGGGCTAGGTGTACAAATTGGACCAGGTGGTAGTCCCTTGTTTTTATAGGTATTGTAAGGAGATGGGTTGCTTAAATATTTATCATAAATCCGGGTAATAGTAAAATCCTGCATGGCAAACTTGATAGTAGGACAGGCCTGCAAAAGCATACTTTGTTTAAGTCTGTTTTGATATACGCTTGCGATGAGTGATTTGTCGGAATCATAATTCGTTTCTTCATCCACAATGGAAGCCAGGGTATACACTTCATTGGGGGTTAAACCTTTTTGTTTTGCTTTTTCTAATCTATTATTTGTATTCCAAAATTGTGTTTTTTGGGATTTCATTTTTTTCATCAATCCAGGCAATGAAGTAGTCCAATACATGGTATAGGTGTTGGGAATAAACAAAGTAAGTAGTGAACTGGTGTCTACACCATAGGGTGCAAGTGAATCATTGCTATTAAAAAAAACAGATGCAGTTGCGCTATCTGAGGATAAATTGTTCCCAATGAACTTTGAAAGTTCGGCGCGGGTTCTGATTTTATTAATCACTAAGTTCACTGTAGCTTGTTGATTATTTCTCATCATGCGAATAAGGCTCAGTAAACTTGTATTTTTTTTCACTAAGAATTTACCGGGTTTAATTTTATCCTCTACCTTAAATATTTTGGCGAATAGGAGGAAACTAGGTTTATCTAATATTATTTTTTTAGCAATCAGCGTGTCAGCTAGTTCGGATATGCCTTGTTGATGATATTCAAAACTAGTCTTGTCTTTCCCAAAATGGGTAGTGATAATGAAAACATTAATTGCCTCATATATAAGAAGGCCACTTAATAAGATTATGACAAATTTTTTCATATTTCAAAATACAATAAAAATCCCCATCTTTTTGAGATGGGGACAAATATTATTTTATAAAATGTTATTGCGTGCGCAATTAATTTTTCTTTGTTGGAGGAGGAGGTGGAGGTGGAGGTGTTGCATTTTGCTGAGTACCTGGAGTGGTATTTAACTTTTCGAAAACATTTTTACCACTTCCGCCATTACCTTTACTTAAAAATAAGGTAGAAGTAATTGCTAAAATAGCAATCACACTAGCAAAAATCCAAGTACCTTTTTCAAGCACATCGGTAGTTTGCTTTACACCCATAAAATTATTAGACAATCCGCCTACATTCGCATTTAATCCGCCGCCCTTTGGATTTTGGATTAATACAATAAAGCCTAACCCTACACAAGCTGTAATCATCAAGATTATAAATAAAGTAACCATATCTTATTGTTGTTTTAAAAGTTCTATTTGAGACGCAAAATAAACGGATTTTTCAGGAAAAATAAAACTTAATTTAGAATAGATGTCTATTGCTTTGCGTTTATTGCCCTGTTTGATCCATATTTCAGCCATGGCTTCGGTAATCACTTCGGTAGCATTATTAGCCTTTTCGGCTATAATTGCGATCATTTTCTCCTGTTCTTCGCCCATTTCAGCCAAATTCTGGGTGTTTGCCTCTTGGTGCTTTAATACTTTCAGCCAAGCGGTAAAGCTCCTTAATTGCTTGGTAAATTTGTCCTGGGGAAGGCTTGCTAAGTCAATTTCTATGCCCTGAGCTTCAAAATAGTCCTTTACCATTTGAGGAGTCTCCTTCTCAAATTCAAGTGTTTCGGATACCAAGGGTTCTTGAAATTGAGCCAGTTGCTCTGAAATGACGCTGGTTAATTTTTCCTCATTTCGGGCAATTAGTTCTTCAGCGGCATCATTTCCTAGCCATTGATGTAAATGCAAAGCAGAAGGGAAATAGTTCACTGCTTTTTGAATTTGTGGTGCATATTCCAAAGAGGCTTCTAATGCATATTTCTTGGATAGTAATAATTGTAAACTTGGACTATATGCATTCGCATGCACTAATGCTTCTAGTTCAGCTGTTGGGATACTTGCTAAATTAGAATAACCTGACCACTGGAATAATATGGATTGAATATTGCTTTGAGACATATCTACCAGTTTGAAAAAATTTGATTAAAAATATCGTCTGTTATATTACGAATAATATCATCCATTAATTGTCCTTCGGCCTGATTTAAAGTTAAATTGGCGGAGAAGTCAAAATTACGGGACACATCAAATTCTTGTTCTTTATTATCTAAAGTCTTTTTTAAGACTACATGCACTGTTACTGTTAAACGATTGGTAGTAGCTTGTTGTGCACTTACACCCACTGTTTGTGTTGGATCATAGTTAGTGATGGTGGCAAAAATTTGATAATGCGCATCGTCACTATTCGTTCTGGTCAATTTTGTTTGACTGATAATTTTTTGTAGCAATTTGTCGGTAAGTAAGGGCGCCAATTGCGGGTTCACATACCTTGCTTTATTTTCAATAAAACCTATTTTCACCGTTTTAATATTATCTGGTATAACGGCATCTCTAAAACTATAAATACCACAAGCAGACAAACTTATTAGCATGCCTATGAAAACAAAGGCATGAAATAGGCAGCGATTCATAAATGATATAAAATAATTACTCTTCAATGTCGTATTCTTTAATTTTTCTGTAAAGTGTTCTTTCGCTAATGCCAAGATCGGTGGAGGCATCTTTTCTTCGGCCACGGTGCTTTTTTAAGGCCTTTAAAATTAACTCTTTTTCCTTATCCATAATATTCAAAGATTCGTCCACCTCAAAGTGTGACTGAACATCATTGTCAATAATTAAGGGCTGATGAGAGGTAATTTGAACCGAGGGCATATGATTGGACTGATTGCCTTGGACTGGATTGTTATTATGCTGAATATTAGTAGGCACCAAGTCTTCTTTTAATTCGTTCATGATGGTCTCTCTTGTAAAATTGCCCGTTTGACCTGCAATAGATGGATTTTGTAAAATCTCAAAGAACATCTTTTTTAATTCATTGACATCTTTTTTCATGTCAAAGAAAAGCTTGTATAAAATTTCTCTTTCATTTGCAAATTCACCTACTGGGGTTCCACCCGTTACCATGGGCATGTTATGCTTTGTGGCTACTGGTAAAAAACCAGCCATTACTTGCGCATTAATCTGATCGGTTTTGCTGAGTACTGAAATTTGCTCTGCAATATTTTTTAATTCACGCACATTTCCTGGCCAACTATAGGAAGTGAGTAGGGCACGTGCGTCCTCGTCTAAGTAAATGGGTTTGGTCTTATATTTTTCCGCGAAGTCCACTACGAATTTTCTAAACAATAAGGAAATGTCCTCTTTGCGATCTCTTAAACTTGGAACGCGAATAGGTACGGTGTTTAATCGATAATACAAGTCCTCTCTAAATTTACCTTTTTGAGTAAACTCCATTAATTCTCTATTCGTGGCTGCAATCACACGCACATCTGTTTTCTGCACCTTGGAAGACCCCACTCTTATAAATTCACCTGTTTCTAAAACGCGTAATAATCTTGCTTGGGTACCCAATGGCATTTCTCCAATCTCATCTAAAAATATGGTACCGCCATTTACGGTTTCAAAATAGCCTTTACGACTATCTACTGCGCCCGTGAAAGATCCTTTTTCGTGACCAAATAATTCGGAGTCAATAGTGCCCTCTGGAATTGCACCACAATTCACTGCAATAAATGGGTTGTGTTTACGTGCCGATAAGCTATGTATAATTTGAGAAAATACTTCCTTACCCACACCCGATTCTCCAACAATTAATACCGTTAAGTCCGTGGCAGCTACCTGCTCGGCGGTATTGAGTGCGTGGTTTAGCGAAGGGGTATTTCCTATAATGCTAAATCGGTTTTTTAAAGATTGTAATTCCATAATTTGTTCCTATTTATTACTTACTGTTCCCAATAAAGTTCCTTTCGTAAAATCAGTTACCAATACATTTACATAATCGCCTTTCTTAAAGCCATGATCTCCTTTTGGAAATACAATTACTTTATTTTGACTATTACGTCCCATCCAGTCTTCAGTACTTTTTTTGCTATTGCCTTCAATGAGTACTTCAAATATTTTACCTACATCTTTTTTATTACTTTCATTGGATAATACCCATTGAACATCTACAATTTCTTGTAATCTTCTTTTCTTTACTTCCTCTGGAATATCATCCTCATATCTTTTTGCAGCAAGGGTACCAGGTCGTTCAGAATAAAAATACATATAACTGTAATCATAGTTCGCTTCCTTCATAATGCTAATGGTATCCTGATGATCGTCCTCCGTTTCAGTACAAAATCCTGCAATGATATCAGCGGAAATACTTGCTTCCGGCATAATCTCTTTTATGCGTGCCACTTTAGATAAATACCATTCACGGGTATAGGTTCTATTCATTAATTGTAACACTCTAGTGCTTCCACTTTGTACTGGAAGGTGAATGTATTTGCAAATATTATGGTACTTAGCCATCGTAAATAAAACCTCATCTGTAATATCTTTTGGATGTGAAGTGCTAAAACGAACCCGTAGACTTTTATCAATTTGAGCAACACTTTCAAGCAATTGCGCAAAAGTTACGGAGGTGTTCGTCTCCGGGTTGTTCCAATAATAACTATCTACATTTTGTCCCAACAAAGTAATTTCCTTGTATCCCTTTTCAAATAAATCTCTACACTCGGCTACAATGCTAAATGCATCACGGCTGCGCTCCCGACCACGTGTAAAAGGAACCACACAAAAGCTACACATATTATTACATCCACGCATTATGGAAACAAAACTACTAATGCCATTGCTGTCTAAACGAACAGGTGCAATATCTCCATAAGTTTCGTCTCTACTTAAAATTACGTTCACTGCTTTTTGCCCAGTGCCCGCTTCTGCAATTAATTCGGGTAGGGTACGATAAGCATCTGGCCCCACAACTATATCCACTAATTTTTCTTCTTCTAATAACTGTGATTTTAAGCGCTCGGCCATACAACCTAAAATACCCACTAATAATCCTGGCTTTGCCGTTTTTAGTTTTCTAAACTCCGTTAAACGCTTACGTACCGTTTGTTCTGCTTTCTCTCTCACGGAACAAGTATTCACCAAAATCAAATCTGCAATTTCAGCATCACGAGTACTTCCATATCCATTAGTTTCAAGGATAGAAGCCACTACTTCGCTGTCTGCAAAATTCATGGCACATCCATAGCTTTCTACATAAAAGAACTTGTCAAAATGCTTTTTTGGGCCATTGGATGCAAAGGCCTCACCTTGTCTTGTTTCGTCATGCGTTTTGGTATCGTTCGCGTATAATTCCATGAATACTTGATGCTATTTATTGAGTCTGCAAATTTAGTTAAAAATCTTGGTATGTGCCATCTTGTCATACTTAGATAGCTAATTATTTGAAAATGAGCCGCTTAAAAAGACCATATAAATTTATGTATTTATTATAGTTTACTTAAAATCAATGGTTTATATAAATTAGTATATTTGATAAAATCAATTGTTGATGAAGAAATGGCTTGTATTTGGTTTATGTAGCCTTTTGGTAAACTTTTCCTTTGCACAGGATGTGGCGGTGGCAAAGTTGCGTAACGAAACCTCTCGAAATATTAAAAAGGAAGTGGATACAAGTACTTGGAATTGGAAAAGAGGTGGGTTGTATAATTTTAACTTATCACAGAGCTCCTTAAGTAATTGGGCCGGAGGGGGTGATAATTTCAACATGGCATTTACTAGCTACTTTAATTATTTCGCCTTTTACCAAAGACCTAGACATAGTTGGGATAATAATTTTGACCTCAACATAGGTTATATGCAGTCCAGTAATTTAGGGGGTAGGAAAAATGACGATCGAATAGATTTATTAAGTAAGTATGGTTATAAGATAGATTCAGTTGGACAGATATACATTTCTGGGTTATTAAACGTTCGTTCTCAAATTTTTGATGGCTATGCCTACAGTGGTACCAAGTCTACTTTTACTTCAAGTTTATTATCACCGGCCTATATCATTTTATCAGCCGGGGTAGATTATAAACCCAATACTAATATGTCGATATTCTTTTCGCCATTAACTTCTCGTAGCACTTTATTATTAAATAGAGCATTGGCAAATAATGGTAAATATGGGGTGGATTCTGGAAAGTATTTTATAAGAGAAACAGGTTTGTTTGTTACCGTAAACTATAATAAAAATTTAACGCCAACCATTGCATACAGGGCGAGGGCCGATTTCTTCTCTAACTATTATGAGAAGCCAGAAAACATTAATTTATACATGACCAATTTTGTAACCTTTAAACTGAGTAAGAATTTCTCTGCAACCTATAGTTTAGATTTAATGTATGATGATAAAATTAGAATTTTTGGTCCCAATAAAAATGCTCCAGGATTACAAGTGAAGAGTATCATAGGCATAGGGTATGTTAAATCCATTGCTATTAAAAAGACAATTGCTAAACCAAAGATGGTTGCGGCAGCGGCTAACAATTCGGGTGCTACTTCCAATAAGTAATCTTATTTACTTACCGCTTTAAGGGTATGCTTTATTTTATTGGCTTTATGCGTAAGATCCTGATAATCGCTACTAATAATGGTTACATGTCCCATTTTTCTTCCTGGCTTAGTTTGCAATTTTCCGTATAAGTGTACAAAAACATTATCCATTTTTAATACTTCTTCTAATCCTTCATAAAACACATCCCCAGTATAACCTTCTGCACCAATAATGTTTACAATAGCTGATGGCAGGATTTCATTTGGGTTGCCTAAAGGATAGTTTAGTAAAATTCTCAAAAGCATATCGTATTGGCTACTGTAATTTGCTTCAATCGTATGGTGTCCGCTATTGTGTACACGTGGAGCCGCTTCATTTACCCAAACATCTCCTGCTTTATCAATAAATAATTCAATGGCAAATAAGCCGGGACTTTGTAAACCCGTCACTACTTTTCTTGCGATGGCTTCGGCCTTCCATAATTGTTTTTCTTCCAATTTGGCAGGGCTTATTTGATAATCCAATAAATTATAAACGGGATCAAAAATCATTTCAGCAGGAGGATAGATAATGGTTTCTCCTTTTGCATTCATGCCCACAATGAGTGCAATTTCTTTTTGAATATTAATTTTCTTTTCTAAAACGGAAGGGGCATTAAAAGCCAATTCCAATTCACTTTCATTTTGTATAACCTGCACGCCTTTTCCATCATATCCGCCTTCTCCTAATTTATGCACCGCAGGTAAAAAAGAGATATGGTTTAGTAAATCTGATTTAGTATTTGTGATATGATATTCGGAAGTAGGGATTTCGTTTTGCGTATAAAACTGCTTTTGTAATATTTTATTCTTAATAATACGAATGGCTGCTGGAGTAGGGTATACTTTTACGCCTTCTTTTTCAAGTTGCTCTAAGGCATCTACATTTACTGCTTCAATTTCAATCGTTAAAGCGTCCAATTGTTTACCAAAATTGTACACGGCATCGTAATTGGTAATATCGCCTTTTGTGAAGTGATGGCATAAATGTGCAGCTGGGCATTGGGAGTCATTTTCTAAAACAAATGTGGTTACGTCATAGTTAGCAGCGGCTTGTAAAAGCATTCTACCCAACTGTCCTCCACCTAATATACCCACTTTCATAAGTTCCAATTTATTTTGTCAAAGATAAGGTTAAAAGAAACTAAATTTGTACAGATCAATTCAAAGAATATGCAGGGCAACTCAATTATTTCGGTAAAAAACCTGGTAAAGACCTATGGAGAATTTACGGCGGTTAAGGGCATTAGTTTTGAGGTGTATGAAGGTGAGATTTTTGGTTTATTAGGACCTAATGGAGCAGGTAAATCCACCACCTTAGAAATAATTGAAACCCTACGGAAAAAAACAAGTGGAGAAATCATAGTGGATGGCCACAATTTGGATACCGCACCAGAAGCCATAAAAAAAATTATTGGGGTACAATTACAAACCTCTGGATTTTATCCAAACCTAAACTTAACAGAGTTAATACACTTATTTATTGGATTGTATCAAAGTGATGTGGATCCTATGGCTTTGCTTAAAAAAGTGAACTTGGAAGACAAGGCAAAGTCAAAATACAAGGAAATGAGTGGGGGCCAAAAACAACGATTTTCAATAGCAACCACTTTAATAAACAAGCCAAAAATTATTTTCTTAGACGAACCTACAACGGGGCTAGATCCTCAGGCAAGAAGAAATTTATGGGATTTGATTAAAGAAATAAGGGACAATGGCACGACTGTTATTATTACCACCCACTATATGGACGAGGCCGAAATATTGTGTGATAGAGTAGCCATTGTAGATAGCGGTGAAATTATTGCGATAAACACGCCCAATGAATTAATTGACAACTTGGTGGCTACTGGATTTGAAAAAGAGAAGGAAGTAAAAAAAGCGAATTTGGAAGATGTATTTATTTCTTTAACAGGAAAGGAGTGGAGAGAAGAATAAAGTATATCATTTAAATACAATTTTAATGATCAAATCAACAAATAATTAAAATAATCAACATGACAATTGATCCTCGTTATCCCATTGGAAAATATCAGGTAACTCCATTTAGTGAAGAAACAAAAAACAAATGGATTCAGGATTTACGTATAGCACCATCGGACTTAGAGTTTGTTTTATTGAATTTGGACAAAGCACAATTAGATACCCCATATCGAGAAGGGGGATGGACCGTGAATCAGGTAGTGCACCATTTAGCGGATAGTCATATGAATGCTTTTGCCCGTTTTAAATTGGCATTAACCGAAGAAGTGCCTCTTATTAAAACTTATGATGAAAACGCTTGGTCACAAACGGCCGATGTGTTAGCAACACCTTGGAATGTATCGGTTACCTTATTACATGCTTTGCATGAGCGTTGGGGAAACTTATTGACTACTTTAACACCTGAACAATGGGAACGCAAACTATTTCATCCAGTAAGAAATGCAGAAATAACTATTTGGGACTTATTTACCATTTATGCATGGCATGGTAAACATCATATTGCACATATTAAAGCCTTAAGAGCACAAAAGGGTTGGTAATCAATTACGAGTTACTTCCGCCACTAAAAATATACTGCCAATCACAATGATTAGATCGTTAGGGTTGGCATTTTTTTTGGCAGTTGCTAATGCTAGATTTACATTTTCAAATTCTAATCCCTGTAATCCATTTGCTGTGGCGATGGCTGCCAATTCAATGGATGGCAATGCTCTTGGTAAATGCGATTGGGTAAAATAATAACTTGCATTTTTAGGGAGTAGGGCCAGTACAGCATTTATATCCTTGTCTTTTACCATACCCGTTATAATATGCAGTTGTTGATAGTGTAAGGTGTCTAATTGTTCTAAAAGTGCTCTTATGCCATGTTCATTATGTGCGACATCTAATACGACTCTTGGATTTTCTTGAATACATTCCCAACGGCCCATTAATCCTGTATTCTTTTTGACCTTTTTTAAGGCGGTTAGCACTTTAGAAGCTTTCAAGGTCCAACCCATTTGCGATAGCAATTGAACAGCTAATAAAACGCCTCTTAAATTTTTAGATTGGTATTTGCCAGGTAAATCACATTCAATGGTGAAGTTTTTTGTAAATAGTGGGGCATCCAATAAATGTATTAGTGGCTGATTAAATTCAAATAAGGCAGATTGCCAATTATTTTGGAAAGATTGAAATTGTAAAAAATCTTCAGCATCATAAATGGGGGCTTCTAATGCCTTTGCCTTTTCATCAAATACAGTTTTTGTTTCAGGGATCATTTCACTAATTACAACCGGTGTATCCTTTTTTATAATACCTGCTTTTTCAGCGGCTATTTTTGGTAAAGTATCACCTAGTAAGGCCATATGATCCCAACCAATATTAGTGATGATACTTAATTCTGGGGAAATAACATTGGTACTATCAAGTCTTCCACCCAATCCAGTTTCTATGATGGCGATATCACATTTATTTTCTGCAAAATATTCAAATGCCATCCCCACGGTAAGTTCAAAAAAAGAAGGTTCAATTTCATCTATCAAATTTTTCATCCGGTTGGTAAAGGACGTGACAAATTCCTTTGAACACATTTCCCCATTAACCTTGATACGTTCTCTGAAGTCATATAAATGTGGCGAGGTATACAAGCCTGTGGTATATCCCGCTTCCTGAAATATGGATGCCAACATATGACTGGTAGAACCTTTTCCATTGGTACCCGCTACGTGTATGGTTTTGAATTTTCTTTCGGGGTTGCCTAAATATTTACAAATGGAAATAGTGTTGTCTAAATCATTTTTAATGGCTGCAGCACCAATTCTACTAAACATGGGTAAACGACTATATAAATAGTCAATGGTATCTTGGTAGGACATGAAAAGATTAGTCTAAAAATTTATTGAACATCAAATTTAAATTTCACCGTAACTACCGAACTATGATCTGCTTTATCAAAGCTTATCTTTTTCAAATATTCTTTAATGGCAGTTTTGTATTTTGAATCGTTCGATGATGAACCTTTTGCAATTTGTGAAAAAGTACCAATGCCTTCAGGGCTTACTTGAATATCTGCATAAATAGTGGCAGGCTCCACGTCTCCGTTAAAGGAATATGCTTTTATTATTTTGCGATCTCCTTTTGTAACAAAAGGACCAGCAGCGCCTGTATAGGCTTTGCCATTAATGCTTCCCCCTGCAACTCCCTGATCCCCTTTACCACCTGCTATGCCTTGGTCTTTTACATTATTATAACTATCCTGATTATTGCCCCCTTTGCCATTCCCACCTGCATATTTCCCCATAACGGCTTTTGGCTTTGTGGAAGCTTTTACAGTAGTAGACTTATTATTTTTTTTATCCTTGGAAGTTTTAATGGCTTCGTCATTAGCAGCGTCTGTAATTATATTTTCTGCATCAACTCCAGCACTTGCTACTTGCTTGTTAACGCCTTGTTCTGTTGCAGGTGCTTCCTGGCTTAAAGGAGGGATGTCACCCGCACCGGTTTCGCTATTGCCTAGGTTCACTTCCATAAAAGAGGGTTCGGGAGGAGTAATAATGGGTGCCGTTTTTTTCCATTCTAAAACAACAAATAAGCAAGCCAATACAATACATATGATTGTAGTGTATATACTAGCTTTTATATTTTTTTGTTGTTCAAAGTTGAGTGACATGGTATAAAATTAATGTAAAAATACATCATAACCCAATCTGCAAAGTGTTGCAATAATCACAAAAAGGAATACAGTTCGTATAAATTTGTTCCCCTTTGCTATGGCCATCCTAGAACCAATAATACCTCCTAATGCGTTAGCAATTGCCATGGGTATGGCAATAGACCATAAAATGGCTCCTTTCAAGGTAAACAAAACAATGGAACCTAAATTGGTGGCCAGGTTTACCAGTTTAGCATGTGCATTGGCTTGTAAAAAATCATAACCCAGCCAGCTGATAAATGCAATAACCAATAAACTTCCTGCACCTGGGCCAATAAATCCATCATAAAAACCAAGCACCAAACATATTAGTATGCCCTTATACAAAGGGAATGTTAAATTTTCTTGCTTAGCTTCTTGTCCAAAATCTTTCTTGGTAAAGGTATAAATGGCTACTCCAATAAGTACAACCAAAATAACCGGTTTCATAAAAACATTGCTCATTTTTGTCAAACAAAATGAACCAATATAAGAAGCAACAAAAGCGGTGCAACTAAATGCCATTATTCTTACAATAGGTATTTTAACTCTTTTTAAAAAAGTAATGGCAGCAAAAAAAGTACCAGAAAAGGACGGAATTTTTAAAGAACCTATTACTTGTGCAACTGAATGATGGGGAAGTAAAATAAGTCCGACAGGTGTTTGAATGAGCCCTCCACCACCAACAATAGCATCTACAAATCCTGCAAAAAAAGCAACAACACATAAAATTAAAGTAATGCTATCCATTTATTTTTTTTGATGGCCATGTATTTATTACAATACCCGATATAATAATGAGTCCACTAATCAGTTGAAAATTAGTAAATTTTTCATTTAATAACCAAACCGCTTCAATGGAACTTAATAAAGGGATCAAAGTACCAAATAATGCCGTTTTACTGGCGCCTAATTTGTGTATTGCACTATTCCAAAAAAAATAGGAAATGGTTGAATTGCCAATACCAATATATAGCACTACATAAAGAAATTGTAAATTAAAAACAACGGGCTGCACATAGAGAGATTCGTAAATACTAAAGGGCAATAATAGGATGGCGCCAATGGCAAATAAAACAAACAAAAAGCTATTGCTAGATATGCCAACTGGCTTTTTGCGTACAAATACATTGTAAGTGCCAAAACAAATACCAGCGGCCACCATCCATAAATCACCTGTTGAAAATCTAAAATTTGTGATGCTGGTCATTTGACCTTTGGTAATTAAAAACACAATGCCAATTAAACCTAGAACAATGCCAGCAATATTTTTCCAATGTAGTTTTTCGTTTACAAAAATGGCAGCTAATACGGTGGCCACAATAGGATGAATCACCGATCCAATTAAAGCCATATTAATAGCGGTAGTATAGTGACCAGCTGTATAAATTAAAGTATTGTAAATAGCAAAACCCACTAATCCCATCCAGAAAAAATAAACTTTATTATTTAAAATAATGGGTAACTCTTTTTTAAAATTAACATAGGATAAGGGAAACATAATGAGGGTTGCAATAGTCCATCTATAAAAGGCTATTGATATTGGGCCCGCTAAATGAATTGCGTATCTAGAAATAACAAAGTTACCTGACCAAATTACACAAGCGATAATGGCAAAAATAGCACCTATTTGATTGTTTCTTTTCAAGTGATAGAGATGCGTTTAGCAAAATTAATGGTGCGCAAAGTTTTGTGTAAAGTCTCCTTTTATTCTTTCAATAGGCGGGTTGAAATATCCAAATTTCAAATCAGGAAATTCTTCTTGAATCAATTCCATCATTTGCTTAATGCCCATGATTTCACCCATTTCCGTAAATCCAATTTTTCCTAAGTACCAATCTGGATCAATGTTAAAATTTCTCCACTGAATCATTTTTAAACCAGTGTCTTTAATAAATTTTCTTAATGCCTCATATTCTTCCACACTGTCTGTCATACCTGGAAATACAAAATAATTAATGCTTGTCCATTTTCCTGCAGCAGACATCACACGTACACTTTCTTTTATATCGGCAAATGTGTAATTATTTGGACGGTAATAAGCATTGTATACATCTTCACGCGCCGAATTCATACTTACACGTAAACTATCCAATCCTGCTGCCGCTAATTGTGCAACTGCTTTTGGATCGGAGCCGTTGGAGTTAATATTAATACTTCCTTTATCGGTATGCTTTCTAATTTCAATAATGGCTTCCTTAATGGTTTCCCACATTAATAAAGGTTCGCCTTCACAACCCTGTCCAAAACTAACAATAGGGAAGGGCGCACTCATTAAATGGGGCACGGTATATTCCACTACTTCTGCTGCGGTGGGCTTAAAGGTTAAACGGTCTTGGGTTGAAATAATTTCTTCCTCCAGTGGTTGAAAGGAAATACATCCAATACAATTGGCGTTACAAGCAGGAGAAATAGGAATAGGACATTCCCAACGGCCCATGGCTAAGTTACGCGCTGCAGGACAGGTATAGGTTTGACAGCAGTTTTCCATTAAATGCTTTACCAATCGGTTATGACTATATAATGAAAGTAATTTTTGTGTTCCTGCATCAATGGTGTCTTGATCATATCCTTCACAATCCTGTCTAATATCTTTTTCAATTCTTACTGCTGGTACATAATTTTTACCATCCAACCAACCCACAGCGGTATAGCAGAATAAGGGTAAAGTGGGTGCCTCTGGATCCAATGTTTCATAGGCGGAAACATATAATCCAGTGTGCGCTGGAGGAATAAAGGCAGCCACTGCCCAACCCAATTGACAAAGGCGCATTTCCCCTGTTTCTACATCAATACCAATCCCACGACGACCTGGCAATTCATACAAATTACCACCTTCTGGAAGTTCAATCCAATCCTCCACTGGTATAGGATATGCGTCCCAGCCAGCTCGTCCTGCTGAATATAAGCTGGTGTCTTCAAATATTTGGCCTTCGCCATCGGAATATAATAAATAAGGGGAGGTGGTTATTGACATGGGGTAAAGGTAATATTTAATTAGAAGTCAATTGCTTTGCGATGGCAATTTGCTCGGTACAAAAAGTATTAAATTCCAAGGTGACGCTTTCACTGACAGGCTCGTTAATGTCTTTTTGGATTAATTTATTGTTTTTAAAATCAATGGTAATTACATCGTCTTTAATAATTGCATTTTGTATAGCACCCCAAGGGAAGAATTTCTTTGGAAAAGTGTTTACTATAATACCAGTTGGGTCAAAAGCAATTTCGTAAGGAAACTTTACCTGACGTTCAAATAAGGCACCTATTAAAAATATACCCGATATGATAAGGGCTTTAGGAAGTAATAACCAACCCCAGCTTGCGAATAGAAGCCCTAAACGATAATAAGGGATCCCTCCATTTTTCTTTTGAAAATAACAATAAATGCTCCAACTAATAATGGAAGTGATAATGGCATATACCAAACTTGGCATATTAAAAAACCCCTTATAAAGCCCAAATGAAAAGCCTGAAACACTTAAAAGCAACATGAACTGGCTAATCCTATCTACGTTCTTAAAATCGGGACTTTTGCAAACAATGATATAGTCAAATAGGCGCATAAAATGTATTTATCTTAATGTTAAAATTTGGTGCAATTTAAGCCCATTTGGTTAACTTTGCGCTATGAAGAAAACGCATATTGTATTATTGGTACTCATTGCAGTTGCAATAGTAGTACTTATTAGCTATACGGGGGATTTAAGTAGTTATGAAACAGTGGGTTCTGCAAAACAAAAACCGGGGAAATTTTTAAATTTAATTGTGAAAATGGATACCTCGGTAAAAGTGCAATACGATCCAGTGAAGGACCCCAATTATTTAAAATTTGCAGTACAAGATAGCTTAGGAGGTAAAATATCGGTGGTTTATCACAATACCATGCCAACGGATATGGAAAAGTCGGAGCGTTTGGTATTAAAAGGGAAGGTGCAGGGAGATGTGTTTGAATGTTCAAGCATTGTTTTAAAATGTCCTTCCAAATACAAGGACAATCCCAATGCCAATAAGAACCAACCCGTTACCATCACCGAGTAATTTTATAAAATTTATTAATGAATACAGCAACCAACCCAGCAGCAGCGCAATTTATTGGTGAAAACTTACTGCCTGGACAATTAGGATATATTTTTATCATTGTTTCGGTAGTAGCTTCTTTAGTTGCCACTTTTAGTTTTGCAAAAGCTTTTTATACCAATGATATTACACAACAAAATAGTTGGCAACGTTTAGCCAATATCGCTTTCATTGTAGAGTCTGTAATGGTATTTGCATGTTTTGGTGTTTTGTTTTATGTTATTTCTAATCATTTGTTTGAATACAAGTATGCATACATGCATAGTGACAAAAACCTGCCTTTTGAATATTTATTAAGTTGTTTTTGGGAAGGTCAGGAGGGTAGTTTTTTACTATGGAGTTTTTGGCATTGTGTTTTAGGCTTAATCATTATGAATACTTCTAAAAAATGGAAGCAGGAATCATATGGTGCATTAATGGTGATTAGTTTTACTCAATTTTGTTTAGCAACGATGGTAGTGGGTTTATATATTTTTGATTTAAAATTAGGCAGCAGTCCATTTATTTTATTGCGTAACGAAATGAACTGGCCCATTTTAGCTAGACCCGATTATTTAGCTTTAGTTAAGGATGGTACCGGTTTAAATACTTTATTACAGAACTATTGGATGGTTATACATCCACCTATCTTATTTCTTGGTTTTGCTTCAACTACAGTTCCTTTTGGTTTCGCTGTGGCGGGTTTATTAAAGAAAGATCATAAATGGGTTACACCTACTTTACCATGGGCTACTTTTTCGGCGGGGATTTTAGGCTTAGGCATTATGATGGGTGCAGCATGGGCTTATGAAAGTTTAACCTTTGGAGGTTATTGGGCATGGGATCCGGTAGAAAATGCTTCACTGGTACCTTGGTTAACCTTGGTGGCTGCTATTCATACGGCTATGATATATCGAAAAACAGGCACTGGTTTAAAAGCCACCTACTTGTTTTTTGGAATCAGTTTTTTATTAGTGATTTATTCAACCTTCTTAACAAGAAGTGGAATTTTAGGTGACACTTCCGTTCATGCATTTACCGATTTAGGAATGAATGCACAGTTGCTTTCTTTCTTGCTCATTTTTGTAGTGCCTTTCTTTATTTTATTTTTTGTACGTTATACGAGTTTAAAAGAGCCAAATAAAGAAGATGATATTGACAGCAGAGAATTTTGGATGTTAGTAGGTTCATTGGTTTTATTTTTATCCGCTTTAGTGATTATTTCAATTACCTCCATCCCGGTGTACAATAAATTGTTTGGACAAAAAGTAGCACCATCCGAAGATCCAATGTTTGCCCACAATCAGGTGCAATTATATGTAGCTATTATCATTGGGGTGCTTACTGCAGTTGGACAATATTTAAGTTATAAAGGAGGGGCGATTAAAGGAAGCTTTTGGAAAAAAATGAGCCTGCCATTAATCATTACTGTTTTATTAAGTTGTATTTTACTTTGGTTGGTGCCTATTACTTTTAATGATAAAGGGATTGGTTTTCAGGTGGCACTTTGCGTTGCTTTGGTCACTTCCATTTATACGGTGGTTGCCAATGCGCATTATTGGTTGGTAATCTTAAAAGGAAAATTAAAATCTGCTGGTGCGAGTATAGGGCATATAGGATTTGGTTTAGTATTGGTGGGTATATTAATTTCTTCTTCTAATAAAAAAGTATTAAGCTGGAATACAACTGGAATAAATGTAATTCAGTCTAATCCAAAAGATAAAAATCCAGCAGGTAATCCCATGGAGAATCTAACCCTGTTTGAAGGGATCGCCACCGATATGGATCGAAACCCTACTTCGGGCAATTTTAATTATCAAGTAACTTATGTGAGAGATACAGTGGATAGATTGGAAAAAAAGTTTTTTGAATTAAAGTTTGTTAAAAAAGCAGTTGGTGATGTTGCAAAAGATTCATTTTATTTATATCCAGATGTTTTAAAAAATAATAAAGGGATGGAAGGCTTCTCGGCTAATCCGTCTTCAAAACATTATTGGAACAAAGATATTTTTGTGTATGTAACTTCTTTCCAAGATCATTCTAAAGAAGATACCATTCAATTTAAGCCCAATCAAATTAAAATTGGGGATTCCATTTTTTATAGCAATGGTTATGTAAAACTGGAAAATGTAATTAAAAAGTCTAGTACTATTGGACAGGTGGGTGCGGACGAAGTGAGTTTACAAATGCTGGTTCGAAGTAAAGAAGGATTGGTTTATAATGCAACTCCAAAAATAAAAATACAAGGACAGGAGTTAATCATGATGCCCGATACGGTGAAGGCACAAAATTTAATTTTGAACTTTAATGGCGTTGCAGACAATGAAAAAAATATTTTAATTGTGGGTGTGAAAGAATCTGCTTCACTTACGAATTTAATTACCCTTAAAGTATATGAATTTCCCTTTATTAATGTGTTGTGGATTGGAGTGCTTGTCATGACCCTTGGTTTTGGAATGAGCACTTTTGCTAGGGCTAAACAATTAAGAAGTAAAAAAGAATAAAACTTAATCAATTGTTAAAAGCTTTTGAATAAGGTTACTTTTTGTATTTTAGGGTATAAATATTAGCAGAAAATGCTAAACATTATGAGGAAAGCAATTACATTTTCATTTGGTATGTTTTTTTTATTGTGCCTGCACACCAATACGAGTGCACAGAAAGGACAATATGATACCATTCGAGTAACTGCATTTATTACAGCCCAAGGGGATACCATCCCTGAATCCTGGTTGCCTACAGTGGAAGTGACTACCAAACAATCTGCCGAAAATAAAGCCATGTGGGCTAGTTGGACCAGACTAAGAAATGCCGTGTATGTAACTTATCCTTATGCCTTAACGGCGGGTGTGGTCATAAATGATGTAAACGCACAATTAAGAGGTGTGTCCGATCCAAAGCAAAGAAAGCAAATTATAAAATCTAGGGAAAAGGACTTAAAACGTGATTTTGCGGATAAAGTAACCCAGTTAAGTGTATACCAAGGAAAGGTTTTAATGAAATTGATAAATAGAGAAACAGGAAATAGTTGTTATGCATTAATAAAGGATTACAAGGGCGGCTTAAATGCTGGGGTTTGGCAAACAGTTGCCTTTTTGTTTGGCAGTAGTTTAAAACAACAATACGATCCTTCTGGTGAAGATCAGCAGATTGAAATTTTTGTCAAAGAAGTTCGAAAATTATACGGTTATAAGAGTTAATGAAACTAGCCAATTAGGTAGGTTTTTGGGGTAGGTTTTTGTACCTTTACACGAATAGCGTGTCCCATTATGAGTGAAGAAAAAAGTCTGAATTTTATTGAAGAAATTATTACCCAGGATTTAGCATCCGGGAAATATGCATCTATATTAACTAGGTTCCCACCGGAACCCAATGGCTATTTGCATATTGGTCATGCCAAAAGTATTTGTTTAAATTTTGGTTTAGCTAAACAATTTGGAGGTAAAACCAATTTGCGTTTTGACGATACCAATCCTGCTAAAGAAGATATTGAATATGTTGATAGTATTAAGGAGGATGTGAAATGGTTGGGATTTGAGTGGGCTAAAGAATGTTATGCTTCCGATTATTTTGATCAACTATATACATTTGCTGTACAATTAATTGAAAAGGGCTTGGCGTATGTGGACGATAGTAGTGCGGCCGAAATTGCAGAACAAAAAGGAACACCCACAGCGCCAGGGACAGGGAATGCATTTAGAAATAGAAGCATTGCAGAAAATTTAGCCTTGTTTGCTGATATGAAAGCAGGCAAGTATGCGGATGGCGAAAAAGTATTAAGGGCAAAGATAGATTTAGCGAGTCCTAATATGCATATGCGGGATCCATTGTTATATCGTATTAAACGTGCACATCATCACCGTACTGGCGATGAATGGTGTATTTATCCAATGTATGATTTTGCACATGGACAAAGTGATTCTATCGAAAACATTACCCATTCTGTTTGTACTTTGGAATTTATACCACATCGTGCTTTATACGATTGGTGTATTGAGCAACTAGGGATATACCCCTCACATCAATATGAATTTGCGCGATTAAATATGACTTACACCGTAATGAGTAAGCGTAAATTATTGCAATTGGTGGAGGAGGGACATGTAGAAAGCTGGGATGACCCGCGTATGCCAACCATTAGTGGTATGCGTCGCAGAGGATATACCGCGGATAGCATTCGTGATTTCTGTGATCGTATTGGTATTGCTAAAAGAGAAAATATTATTGATCTTAGTTTATTAGAATTTTGTGTTCGCGAACATTTAAATAAAATTGCACAACGCAGAATGGTAGTGACCAATCCCATTAAATTAGTGATAACCAATTACGATGTGGGAGAAGAAATTTTACATTCCGAAAATAATCCCGAGGATCCAAATGGTGGAACCCGAAATGTACCTTTTAGTAATGAGTTATGGATAGAGCGTGAGGATTTCATGGAAGAACCTACTAAAAAGTATTTTAGATTGGGGCCAGGCTTATCTGTTCGTTTAAAGAGTGCCTATATTATAAGCTGTGAAAGTTTTGAGAAGGATGCGGAAGGGAATATTACAACTGTTTATGCGAACTATCATCCAAACAGTAAATCGGGTCAGGATACGAGTGGTATTCCTGTTAAAGGTACTTTACATTGGGTAAGTGCAAAGCATGCCGTACCTGTAGTTTTAAATGAATATGATCGTTTATTTAGTGTAGAAGATTTGGCAAGTGCAGAAGGTGATTTTAAAGATTTTATGAATCCTAATTCATTAAAAAAGGTAGAAGCGTATGCAGAACCCGCATTAGCAAATGATGCATTAGTTGCGCGATTCCAATTTTTAAGAAAAGGCTATTTTTATCAAGATACCAATAGCACAAAAGACAAATTGGTATTTAATAGAACTGTTACTTTAAAAGACACTTGGGCTAAAGAGCAAAAAAAATAGCAAACCTCATTAATTTATATACATGCTAACCCTGGAAACATTTAAGCTGGATTGGGATAAACTGTTTCCGGATGTACGGCTTCGGAGAAGTCATTTTGTTTTAGCGGTAAGTGGCGGTGTGGATAGTATTGTATTAGCGCATATTATGCATTCCCTTCATGCAAAATGCACCATTGCACATGTCAACTTTCAATTAAGAGCGGAAGAAAGTAAAAGAGACGAACAATTTGTTCGCGATTTTGCATTGCAATACAATATTCCTATTCAAGTTCAGGTGGTGGATACCGAAAAATATGCAACCACTTATAAAATGGGAATTCAGGAAGCAGCAAGAGAAATTAGGTATGCCTGGTTTGGGAAAATCATGCAAGAATTGTCTGCGGATGTAAATAAAAATTCAGAAGACCAACAATTAAATGCATTATCTCCAAAGCCTATTCCCGTTGTTTTACTAACGGCACATCATGCCAATGATCAAGCAGAAACTATATTAATGCATTTGTTTAGAGGCACTGGTATTCATGGATTAACGGGAATCCCCATGCGAAGAAAGGATGTATTAAACATAGCAAGACCTTTGCTCAATTTTACAAAGGAAGAAATTAAAGCCTATGCAAAAGCGAATGGTTTAATTTATGTAGAGGATAGTAGTAACAAGAAAGACAATTATAGCCGAAATTTTATTCGCAATGTGATTATGCCACAGGTAACGGAAATGTATCCCAATGCCAATGAAAATATTGTAGCGACTGCTCAAAGATTAAAAGAGGCAGAACAAATTGTTTTAGCCACTGTGAATGATTTTTGGAACAGAGGTTTAAAAATTAAAAAAGGAATGCTATCTGTTTCTATTGCTCATTGGCAAAAAGTATTGGGTAATTATACCTATACTTGGGAATTGATTAAAGGGTATGGTTTTAATGCTTCTCAAATTGAAGAAGTTCAAAAGATTTTAACAGCTAGCAATGGAGCCTATATTGCATCTAATACCCATCAATTGATGAAATGGGGAGATCAGATTCAAATTATTGACAAACAGGAAGGAGGAGCGTATTTAGTGATTGAACAAATGGCTCCGATTGTTGAAACTAAATATGGAAAATTGCATTTTGAATTGCTTGAACAATTTGACATGGAACATATTTCAAAGGATACGAATACGGCCTACTTGGATGCTCATAAACTAACCTGGCCATTATTATTACGAACATGGTCATCCAGCGATTATTTTTATCCATTTGGGTTAGGAAAAAAGAAGAAGTTGAATCATTTTTTATCCAATTTTAAATTAAGTCCAACACAAAAAAACAGAACCCTGGTGCTATGTTCTGGAGATAAAATAGGATGGGTAGTGGGTAAAAGAATTGATGACAGGTTTAAGCTAAAGTCAAATACTCCATTGACCTTAAAGATTAGTTGGCAAGAATTGGGATAATTGAGTCATTTTTAGCCATTATTTCGATATTTTTAGAGGAAGATAATTGTATAAAAATATTTAATAATATAATGCGCATTCCCCTGGCTAGAAAATATCTTTTACTCTACCTCTTTTGCATGTTAAGTGCTTGCTTTGCGAGTGCACAGGATTTCTCTAATAAGGGAACAGATTTTTGGTTGGTATATAGTGGACATATAGATGGATTAGGATCAAGAATGGCTTTGTATATCACTTCTAATGTGAATACTACAGGAACCGTTTCAGTAAATGGGATATCTACCAAGTTTACAGTTACCGCAAATCAAGTTTCAGTTGTTCAATTAACTAGTTCCACCTCACCTAGTAACGCGGATGCTTATTTGGCTACTAATAATATAAACCAATTGGAGGTAATTGGTGTCAATAAAGGGATTCATATTGAAAGTCAGTATCCAGTTGTAGTCTATTCCCATATATTAAATTCGGCACGTTCAGGATCTACCTTAGTGCTTCCCACTAAAGTATTAGGTCGTGAATATGTAATAGCCACCTACAAATCAACTGGGAATATCGTTCCCATCACTGGAAATGGAGCGGAACAACAAAAAAATACTGAATTTGAAATTATTGCCACCGAAGACGGAACAAACGTAGAAATAACACCTACAAGTTCAGATTATAATAATCGTCATTTAGCAAATGTTACATTTGACACTTTGTTAAATAAAGGGGATGTTTATCAATTTCAAAGTTTTGAAGATTTAACGGGCACTAAAATAAGAACAGTGGCCCTTTCAAATTTGTCTTGTAAAAAAATTGCAGTTTTTTCAGGGTCAACATGGACTGCTTTGGGCTGCAGTGGGGCAGGATCTGGAGATAACCTATATCAACAGTTATTTCCTACCAGTGCCTGGGGAAAACGTTATTTTACTTCACCTTCCATTAATAGAAAGTATGATTTATTTAGAATTTTAGTTCAGGATCCAACTACAAATATTTCTATTAATGGAGTTGCTTTAAGTAAATCTAATTTAATCAACAATTCTTTTTATGAGATAAGCACTTCAGGTGATAATACATATAGAGATATAAATTCAGATAAGCCCATAAGTGTTTTACAATATTTTATAACCCAGGCATGTGATGGAGCCAATTCAGGTGATCCCGAAATGATTGCTTTAAATCCAATTGAGCAAACTTTAAATGACATTACAGTAATGTCAGCGAGAAGAGATCTAACTCCTCCCAATACAAATATTACGAGCCACTATTTAAATATCATTTATAAATCAAGTGCTTTTAGTTCTTTAAAAATTGATGGTGCTGCCCCCACTGCAAAACCTGTAGTAATGGGTTCTACTGGCTATTCTTATATACAAGAAGATGTTACGAATTCAACCAATACTTCACCTTCTCATAAGATAATATGTGATACCGGATTTATTTGTATTGCTTATGGATATGGAAATGTTGAATCTTATGGTTACAATGCGGGTACCAACGTTGTTGACCTTTATCAAAAACTAACTGTGAACAATGAGTATGCTACGGTAAAACTTCCTGCAACTTGCAGAGGTACTCCTTTTAAAGCATCTATCACTTTGCCTTATCAACCTATTTCATTGGTTTGGAATATTCCAAAATATCCAAATATCCCTGCGGATTATGCACCTGCATATGATTCAACTTATATTGTTAATGGGAAAACCATTTACAGATATACATTGAATCAATATTTAACTTATGATAGTATAGGAACTTATACGATTCAATTAACGGTTTTTAATCCAACCAGTGATGGGTGTAGTGGGGAACAAATTATTGCTTTTGATTTAGAAGTGTATAAGCCGCCTATTGCAGATTATACTTTAAAAACCGCAAATTGTTTAGGAGACAGTTTGTTTTTAAATGACAATTCTATAATTGCACCTAATGATAGAAAACTAATAGCATATAATTGGAAAGTAGGGAATGCCCCTTTTGTGAATTCAAAAAATTATGCTCCAAAATTGGATGTTGCAGGAAATATACCTATTCAATATTTTGTGATCACTGATATTGGATGTTTAAGTGACACTTTAACAACCGAAGTTAAAGTTGATAGTATTCCAATAGATAACTTTATCCTGCAAAATTTAAAATGCATAGGAAAGGATATGCTTTTTAAAGATAGTTCATTCGCCAGGGGAGGCACCACCATTGAAAAATGGATATGGGATTATGGGGATCGTAAAGTAGATAGTTTAATTGACAATAGTTCCGTTCATCATACCTATGATTCTGCTATCAATTACAATGTTCACTTGACTCTACAAACTACCAACGGTTGTGTTGTTGACAAGGTAAAAACGATTAAAGTGAATCCGAATCCAATGGTTGGATTTATTTTACCAGAGATATGTTTAAAAGATCCTTTTGCACAGTTTACCGACACTACAAAAATTGCAGACGCCTCTAATAATTTTAAGTATTTATGGGATTTTGGTGAACCAGGCAACACACAATCTCCCAATACGAGTATTGTTGCCAATCCCAAACACCGTTATCTGATTCCAGGGACTTACCAAGTCAATGAAAAAGTAACCAGTATTAATGGTTGTTTTGCAGATACTACTTTACCATTTACGGTGAACGGATCAGTACCTATTTCAAGTTTTAATATTATTGATTCTGCAGCACTCTGCTCTAACTTGCCAGTTCAATTAAATAATACTTCTATTGTAGATATTGGGAAAATTGGAAAATTGGTAGTTTATTGGGACTATCCAAATAATCCGTTGGATACCACTTTCGATGAAAATCCAACGATCAATAAAATATATAAACATAACTATACTAATTTTCGCTTTCCCGATAAAATGAATTATAATATTAAATTAGCTTCCTATTCGGGTGAAAATTGTTTTGATGAGAAATCCGCTACAATAGCAATTGTTCCACCACCGCAAAGTTTTACGATTGGTTCAAGCAAGGATTATTTATGCATCGCAGACTCCATTTCATTTACACCTAATATTACT
This sequence comes from Bacteroidota bacterium, assembly GCA_947476145.1. Classification (GTDB taxonomy): domain Bacteria; phylum Bacteroidota; class Bacteroidia; order Chitinophagales; family Chitinophagaceae; genus Sediminibacterium. The sequence continues at coordinate 72,720 of CANJPH010000008.1, forward strand.
GGGGGTGTACCTGCTTTTTCTTACGAGTGGTTAGTGAATAATACGAATGCTAATTTCAATAAAAATATATTAAGGGGAGTAACAAATGGGAATGTAGACATCAATGTTAAAGTAACAGATAGTTTAAAATGTGTTTATACTTATGATAAATTAAAAAATATTGAAGTTAGAGCTATTCCTATTGCAACGATACAAGCTAAGGATACCAATATTTGCAATCAGGATCCAATTGTACTAAAAGGAGCCGGCAGTAACCAGTTTAAATGGTATTTAAATAAATTGGTATTTGCTTCAAGCATAGTAGATACCTTATTAACAAATGCTCCTGGTTTTTATCAGGTACAAGTGTATGATGGATTTTGTAATTCATTGTTATCTGATTCTGTTAAAATTTATCAATACCTCATTCCTAAATATGCGTTTACAAATACCAACTATATATGCGTAAACACACCTGTTCGAATAACCGGAAATACAGTAACCACAAAGGCAACGAATTTTAGTTGGAATTTTGGAGATAGTACTACCTCTTCAATTGCAAATCCGCTGAATCATAATTATATAAAAAAGGGGACTTATCAAATAAAGCTTTCATATACCCACGATTTTTGTCCAAAATACAATGGTTCCTTTGTAGGGGATTCTATTAAAGTAGTAGATCCGTTGATAGGTTCGGACTATACCATGTTTGTTTTAGCTGGAACCGATACAACACTCGTAAATATTAAAACGGATTCTGGTTATACCCAATATGCATGGTCACCAGGTATGTATTTATCCAATCCCAATTTGAAGAGTCCATTATTTACAGCGATTAGAACCACAGATTATATATTGACCCGTACCGACACTTCTAGCCATTGTGAAATTGCCGATAATTATCACATTATTGTTTCAGGTGATGTAGTGGTTGTTATTCCTAAAGCCTTTACCCCTAATAATGACGGACTAAACGATGTATTGAAAATTGAATATGGAGCTGGACTGAGTCAGTTTAATTATATAAAAATATTTAATCGATGGGGACGACTGGTTTTTGAATCAAATAATGTAAATGCTAGTTGGGATGGTAAGGTAAATGGGAGGGATCAGGATACAGATGCCTATACCTATTTAATTGATTATATTACGTATAAAAATGAACATATTTCTAAAACGGGCTCCGTTATTTTATTAAGATGATAAAACACAAACAATATATTAAAATATGGGGCTTTATTATATCCTTATTCATTAGCACACTCGTTGATGGACAAACACCTTATATGTCTCAAAGTTTTGTGGCCACTAATTTCTTTAATCCTGCTGCTGTAGGATTCGGAGAAAATAATCAATTTCAAAGTTTTTATAGAAATCAGTTTTCAGGAGTAGGTGACCCTTTTAGAACCATTGGAGTGGGTGTGGATTTTGCACTTTTCAAGAATGAGGAAAATGATTATTATAATAATTTTGGGTTAGGGTTACAAGGAGTTTCTGAACAAGTCTTAAATGGGATTTTACAGACCAATGAAATCACATTAAGTTTAGCCAATAGAGTTTTTTTAAACAGGGATAGAACTAGTTATCTAGCCTTGGGGATTAGCTCTACATTTATTTCACGAAATTTAGATAGGAGTGCGCTAACTTTTGGAGATCAATATAATTCTGGTAGGTTATTTAATACCACTAGCTTAGAAACTATTGGCGATATACCAGCAAAATTTTCTACCAATGGTGGCTTATTGTATTCATTCATTTCTCCCGATATGTTTATACAAGCAGGAGGTAGTACCTATTATATTAATAGAAGTTCAAGTACGCAAACCTATGGAAATGTAAATCAGAGCTTCCAATTTATTTCTACTTTAAATGTAGAGCGTAAAATTTTTGATAATAATACCTTCTTTGTGCATGCCAATTATCAAAATAGGTTAGAAGCGGAGTTTATTTATGTGGGCGGTGCATGGGGACTCCCTATTCAAACGTATAATGATAATAACAATCGTTTTTATGTTGGGTGCTTTTATCGTTCTCAGGATGCTTTGGTGCCTTATATTGGCTTATTGTATAATAAATATAAAATAGGAGTTACCTATGATATTTATAATAACAAAATGACTCAGTCTAATTTACGTCCACAAACTTTAGAGTTTACTTTATCTACTTATTTAGGAAGGAATATTTCAAAGAATTTGAAAAGTATTTTCAACTAAATTGAAAAGAAAAATATTTTATATTATTATTGGATTGGTTGCAACGCTCCAATCTTTTTCGCAAACAGATACTGAATTTTGGTTTGCTGCACCAGCTATTACGCCTGGTCATGAAAATAAGCCCATTGTATTAAGAATGACAAGTTATGATAAGCCAGCAGTGATTACTATTGCTCAACCTGCAAATGCTTCATTTACGCCCATAGTCATTAATTTAAATAGTAATTCAACCACCACAAAGGATCTAACCACTTTTTTAAATGCTATTGAGACAAAACCAACGGGGACGGCAATGAATACCGGTTTAAAGGTTACTGCAACAGCCAATATTTCCGCTTATTATGAGGTAGGAAATTTATTCAATCCAGAGATTTTTACTTTAAAAGGAAATACTGCAAAAGGGAATAGTTTTATCATACCATCCCAAAATCAGTTTGATAATAGAAATACAATTATTCCTCCAGCTACCAATGGGTTTGTTATTGTTGCCACCGAGGACAATACAACTATAGATATTACACTTACACAACCTGATGGCAATGGCCATCCAATTGGTACATTCCAAATTGTTTTAAATACAGGACAAACCTATGCAGTAATTGGTAGTAATACTTTAGCTAGGTTTCACTTAGGTGGCTCCCAAGTTAAATCTGATAAATCCATTTGTATTACCATTTTTGATGATTCTATTCTGGTTGGATCTAGTTTGGACTTAGCGGGAGATCAAATAGTTCCTATCTTCAATACCGGTACCGAATTTATCATAGTGAGAGGTGCATTGAGTGCACCAACCTTTAGCAATACCGATTTTTATTTTATATATGCAACGGAGGATGGCACAGCTGTATATGAAAATGGATCTGCGGTGGCTTCTGCAACCATTAATAAGGGTGGAGTGTATAAGGGATCCTTAACCAGTAATAGTGTGTATGTTACCAGTTCAAAACCGGTATATGTATTACAATTTACAGGTGTGGGTACAGAGGTAACAGAAACCTCCTTGCCAAGTATTAAATGTACTGGTTCCAATGTGGTAAGTTTTGTGCGATCCACCAATGAATTGTTTTATTTAAACCTTATTTGCAAAGCAGAAGATGTAGATAATTTTAGTTTAAATGGAGTAACTGGTATTATTGGATCCAATTTGTTTTTTGATGTACCTGGAGCCACAGGTTGGAAAGCAGCTAGAATAAGTACGGTTAATTTACCCAATTTAAATACGCTCATACCCAATGGCGTGGCTACTTCGGTTAGTAATAGTTCTGGTTTATTTCACTTGGGTTTCTTAAATGGTACTTCAAATACTGGAGCTAGATTGGGTTATTTTTCAAATTATAGTAAGGTGGCTATGGCGCCTAATTTAATATCAAGTGCTTGTTTAGGTAGTGATATTCAATTGGCTGCAAAACAATTAAATAATGTATTATATAAATGGACAGGGCCAAATAATTTTACCAGTAGTATTTACAATCCAGTGATTCCTAAATCTACTATAAAGGATTCCGGGTATTATTATGTGCAGGCAACGGTTCCGGGTTGTGGTACTTCCTTGGATAGTATTCGCATTACCGTAAACCCCACACCCACAATTCAAATGGTTAAGTCAATGGACACGGTTTGTTTGGGGAGTAGTAAACCTATTCAATTTAATTTAACAGGAAAAGCGCCTTGGAATGTGGTGTATACCAATGGGGCTGTCACGGATACTTTGAAAAATATAAAAACCAATAGTGGTTCATTCTTAGTAAGTCCTACAAGTTTAACCATTTATAAGATTACAAATTTGATTGACTCCAATGCTTGTGCGCTAGACATTGCCGCCCAAGTGTCAGATACCATGAAAGTAAATCAGCTACCCATTGCTAATTTTGTGTATGCTGGGGTGCATTGTGAAAAAAATGATATTTTATTCACCAATCAATCAACTGCAAATTTAGACCAGGTTGTAAAATGGAATTGGGATATGGGGAATGGGACCCAACTAAATTTAATGAATGGGGATCCTTTTAATCAGCAGTATCCCAATTGGGGGAAGGTAACGGTAAAATTATGGGTAGCGTCTAGCTTGGGTTGTAAAAGTGATACCCTGGTGAAAGTAATTGAGGTAAAGCCTTTGCCAGTAGTAGGATTTACCATTCCCAATGTTTGTTTGGATGGAGGCAGGGCCGTATTTAAAGACACAAGTTCTACTAAACAAGGGGCGCCTAGTTTTACCTACAGTTGGAATTTTAATGCGGGTACAACGCCCATTGTTCCAGCGCCAAGTTTTTCGGCAAGTGAAAAAATAAAATCCAGTCCTTCGGTTTTATATAATATTGGAGGTGATTATAAGGTGCAATTAAAAGTGACCACCAGTGATGGTTGTGTAGATTCTTTAACACAAGCCTTTACCATTAATGGTTCCAATCCCAATGCTAATTTTAAAGTAATTAAAGACACCGCATTGTGCAGTAATGAGGAAGTAATTATTAAAGATAGCTCCTGGGTGTATCCGGGTAAGGTGGGTGTGTTAAGAATAGTTTGGGGAGACGGTAAGGATACTACTATTTCGGATAGTAAAATTGGAAATGTGTACAAACATTTTTATGGCAATGCAGTGGGTAGTAATAATTTTAACTATGCGATAAAAGTACAGGCTTATTCGGGAGGAACCTGTTATGATGATTCTATAGCTAGCATTGCTATTGTAAAACCTCCTACCAGTGTATCCTTGCAAGTCGATAAGGATTATGTTTGTTTATTGGACTCCATGTTAATTCGCACTACAATCAATGGGGGCGTGCCAACTTTTAATTATACCTTAAATACAGATAATGCAAATTCAAGTGTAAAGGGTGATTATATTTATGGAATATCAAAAGGAAATGTAAATGTGGGCATTAAAATTACGGACGCTAAAAACTGTTTATATAATTATGCTAATGTATTAAACCTGTCAAATGCCGAACTACCCATTGCTTCTTTAATTATTAAAGACACCGTTATATGTAATGGAGATTCGGTTACTTTAAAAGGACAGGGTGCTAATTTATATAAATGGTATATGAATTCAAATCTATTGGAAATAACTACTATCGATTCTCTCCGTATAGGTAAAGCAGGTAATTATAGTTTGGTCGTAAATGATGGGAAGTGCAATTCTTTGCCGACAAAAGCTTTTCCTATTATTGAGTTTACCATTCCTGCAATCAATATCAGTTACAATTTATTGTCATGTACCAATGGAGATGTGTTTATTCAAACCAATGCGACCGAAAAATTTAAAATTCATTATGCCTGGAATTTTGGAGACAGCAGTTATTTTTATAAAGCCAATCCCATCTCACATAGTTATCGTAAAGTAGGGAAGTATGTGATTAAATTAAATGTAACCAATGACTATTGTCCTAAATATGAATATGCATTGGTGGGCGACACCCTTCAAGTAGTGGATCCCTTAACTCCCAAAGATTTTACCTTATTTGTTCTAGCCGATCAGGATACTTTGTTAAGCCCTAAAAGAACAGCACCTGGTTATTCTCAATACACTTGGATCCCCGCTTTTAGTTTAAACAATCCCAATATTCCTAATCCTATTTTTAATGGGGCACGTAGCATTGACTATACTTTACAAATACTAGATCCTTTGACGGGTTGTAAAATTTTAGATGTGTATAAATTAGATGTATCTAACGAGGTGGTGGTGGCCGTGCCCAAAGCTTTTACTCCTAATAGAGATAATTTAAATGACATCCTAAAAATAGAAGCGGGTGCTGGCGTAAAAATGTTAAAATCATTTATCATCTTTAACCGCTTTGGTAAAATAGTATTTCAAACCAATGATATTACAAAGGGTTGGGATGGAAGATACAATGGATATGATCAAGAGATGGACGCTTATAGTTATTTGATAGACTATATTACGTATAAGGACATTTCCCAGCGTAAAACTGGCTCCTTTATTTTAATGCGATAATAATTAATTATTATTTTCCAAAATTAGTGCGCAGCTGATTGATGTAAATGCTTACTTGATCAATAAAGTTGCCCAATACATCCGAAGCACCTTCAATACCAAAAACTTTTGATGCTAAAATTAAAAATACTATCCCATAAAGTGACCCCCACAAATGCGCACTGTGATTAATATTGCCACTTCCTTTTTTAGACAAATAAGCAGTTAAAGCTAAATAAATAGGGCCAAATAAAAAGCCAGGAATAATAGGAGGAATTACAAAAAATCCAATTTTCATAGTCGGTTGTAAAAAGATACCTGCAAATACAATGGCGGATACTGCACCTGATGCCCCCAAGCTATAATAGTTATATTGTTTTAAATGACTAAAGTAGGTAGGAATAATACAAGCTACTAATGCGGAGATATAAAATAATAAATAGAGAATACGCCCCGTTTCGCCAAATAGGAGCATAAAGTACTGTTCTACTAAATCCCCAAACATATAAAACGAAAACATATTAAATGCCAAGTGAGGAATGTCGGCATGAATAAATCCACAGGTAACGGCACGGTACCATTGACTCGGGTCTTTGGCTATTGAATAAGGGTGAAAAATACATTTATCCATCAATATTTGATTATTCATAGCCAATAAGGAAATGCCAACCGTAGCAATAGTTATAATAAGGGTTAAAGTCATATTTTATTTATTCGTGATGGTACTTTTCATTCGCCAAGATACTGCATGCTCGGTAAACCTGCTCCGCTAATATTAATCTCACCAACATATGCGGAAATACGAGCTCTGATAGGCTCCAAGTAAAATTGGCGCGCTTTTTAATTTCTTCGTCCACTCCATAAGCACCGCCAATTAAAAAAACAATTCTTTGTGCACTTTGGTTGGCCTTTTGTTGAATGAGTTTGGAAAGTCCTGGAGAGCTTAACATTTTTCCAGTTTCATCTAATAAAACTAAAACGTCAGTTGGTGTTATAGATTTAAGGATAGTCGCTGCCTCGGCTTTTTTTATTTGGGTTGGTTCGGTGAGTTTACTTGGAGTGATGAGATGCCAGTCAATAGGATAGTAATGTCCTATGCGTTTTGTGAATTGATCAACGCCTTCCTTAATATAGGATTCGTGTGCTTTGCCAACGGAGAGAATAGAGAGTTTCAAGTAATTTGAATTTCATCAAATTTACTGAAATTAAATTTGTGAACTAATTTGAAGAAAATTTGGGTAATCTTAAGCTTATGAATGCTTACTGAATGGTAAATTCCTGTGTATTGGTTTCGTCCAAGGAAAAAGTGTATTTCCCCTTTTTACAGTCTCCCACATAAAGACAGGTTCTTTGCGTCTTACCCGTTATTTTACCTTGCATAATATCCACACCTTGTGCATTGGAAATAGTGTAAATTTTACTTTCACAATCTTCCAATGAAAAGCGGACTTCTAAAATGCCGTCCTTAACTATTTCAGTTAATGTGATCATAAATAATTGTTTAGGGGGTCTAATCAATTAGACTTAATAAAAGTAGGGAATAATAGTAGAAATCATACTAGATTTATTTCTATCTAAATTTTAACCTGCCAAATAAATATTAATTTCATGTTATCTTCAATAGCTTAAAAATGATAATTATATGAAAATCAGAAACTTATTAATACTTATAATGGTTGCATTTAGCAACAACGTGTTCGCTCAAAATAACATAAACTTAATGCCCTTTCCTCAAAATGTTACAAAAAATGAGGGTCAGTTAATGGTGTCAGGTAATTGGAATATGTATTATAAAGGGGAATATAGTCCAATGATCCAAGAAGCAATGGGACGTTTTGTAACTAGGTTTAAAAATGCAAGCTCCAAAAAATTACAAATCATTGATAAAGCTGAAAATATTAAAATTCAAATAAATAAGATTACGATTAACGATTTAGGGATTGATAACAAAGAAGGGTATACATTAAATATCGACTCAAGTATTATCATTAATGCAGCAACTGACGAAGGGATATTATATGCTTTGGAATCTCTGAATCAATTGTTAAGTGTTTATAAGGAGGGGGTTGGTTTTCCAAAAGTTAGTATACAAGATTATCCAACTTATGCATGGAGAGGGATGATGGTGGATGTGGCTAGACATTTTATTCCAATGGATATGATGAAAAGAAATGTAGATGCGATGGCAGCAGTTAAATTAAATACTTTACATATTCATATTTCAGATGACGAAGGTTTTAGAATTGAATCAAAAAAATATCCACAATTACATTTGAAAGGATCTAACGGAGAATTTTATACGCAAGCCGAAATAATAGATTTTGTAAAATATTGTAAACTTAGAGGAATTGAAGTATATGCCGAATTTGATTTACCAGGGCATAGTCAATCTTGGTTTGCTGGATATCCAGAGTTGGCTGCAGAAAAAAAGTCTTATACACCTGGGCCGAGATTTAAAATTGATGGAGATAAGCCAGTGAATTTAATGAGCTTAGTGCAAATGATTAACACTACACCTACGCCTTCGCTGGATGTAAGTGCAGAAGCCACTTATATTTTCTTAGATAATTTAACCAAGGAGATGAAACCCTTATTTAGCAAGGCTTATATGCATATGGGGCTTGATGAGAATAATGGGGTATCGTGGATGAGAAACCCCAAAATTGTTTCCTTTATGCAATCAAAGGGAATGAAAACGCATCAAGATTTACAAAATTATTTTGCAGAAAAATTTTCAAATATTATTGAGAAAAATGGTTTAAAACCCATTGCTTGGGAAGAGGCATTTCATAAAGGATTAAATAAAAATATTTTAGTACAAGTTTGGAAACCTGGGTTTATGGGACCTACTATTTCTATTGACACGATATCCGTAAATGGAAATAGTTCCATTATTTCAAGAGGATTTTATTTGGACGTTTTTATGCCAGCTTATTATCATTATTTGAATCCGGATTTTATTAAAGAAAAGTCAGATAACAAATTGCTAGGTGGGGAAGCAGCTATTTGGACTGAATTAGTAGATGAAAGTAATTTTGAATCCAGGGTGTGGCCAAGAGCATCTGTTATTGCGGAAAGATTTTGGTCTTCCAATAAACTACAGGATATAGAAAATATGTATGAGCGCCTAAATGTGGTTAGTCATAAATTTGCTTGGGATGGTTTACAACATATTGCAAGGGTAGAAAATCATATTGATCAATTTACAAATGCGCAAATAAATAATGAAGGCAAAAAGTTGCTAAGTTTAATTACACCAGTGAAAGGGTATAAAAAAATTATGGGGTTAATGACTAAACCTGAAGCAATCCGACCTGCTTCATTGAATGAACTAAGTGATATTATACCAATAGACGCAATGGGGAAGTGGGCATTTAGGAAACAAGTGAGATTGTATTTACAAAATCCTACCGAAGAAAACAGACTAGCTGTTCAACAAACATTAGAAAGCTGGAAACAATTATCAGCAGAAATATCAAAATCGGGCTGTTTGCTAAATATTCAACAACATGCAGATAATGTAAGTTCAATTAGCATTCAATTGCTTAGTTATCTAAATGCTAAGGATGACATTATGAAATCTAATATCATAAAGCAAATTACTGCTGCTAGAACACCCGTAAATGAAACCGAATTGGCTATTTTAGATGAATTTGAAGCATTATTAACAGGGAAATTGAAAGGTTTGGATATGAGCTTATCTGTATTTTAAGCTAGTTTGTTAACACTAGAATTAATTCTACTTGTATTAAAATCAATGTTTTTGAGCTAAAGACTACCTAAATTTGATCGTGAAGGGTGCTATAAGGTTGGTTAGTTCGAATTTTCTCTTTTTCGTTAAAATTATATAATGGAAGTAAAAGTATTAGTGGCTGAGGATCATAGCATTGTGAAAATGGGCTTAACTGCTATTTTGCATAAATTAAATGTTCAAAAAGTCAGTGATGTGAGTACCTGTGCTGACTTAGTGATTGAATTGGGCACCAATGATTACACCCATTTAATATTGGATATTATCTTACCAGACGGGAATACACTTGAATACATTGAAACCATCACAGAAAAGTATCCTCATTTATCTATCCTTGTTCATTCCATGCAGCCAGTGGAAGTGTATGGCAAAATATCCAATAAGTTTAAAATCCATTCCTACCTACACAAGGGCGCTTCGGAGAGTGAAATTAACTATCATTTAGAGCTTTTTATTAGGAATCAACCTTTGGTTTTAAAGAAGAAAGTGGAGGAGGAGGGGAACCCTTTTTCAACGCTAGCCGTAAGGGAATTAGAAATACTACATTATTTATTAAATGGCTACAGAACCAAGGAAATTGCCAATTCATTGGGCTTAAAAATGAATACGGTTTCTACTATAAAATCAAATATATTTGAAAAAGTAAAAGCTGATTCCTTTACGCACTTATTACAGTTGGCACATGTACACCAAATTAGTTACTAGATATTTTAATCTCACATTAGCAAGTGTATTTTTCACTTTATTTCTAATTGCTATTCCCTTTATTACTCAAGCGCAACAAAGGTATAATTTTGAATATTTAAATACCGAAAACGGATTGCCCACCAATGCCATTAAAGGATTACAGTTTGATGAAAAAAACAGGTTTTTGTGGGTGGCGACCGAGTCGGGTATTGTAAGATACAACGGTCATGGGTTCCAAGGATTTGGTGATAATGAAAAAACAGCAGTATTAAATGGCAGAATTGTTTTTTTTGATAAAACAATAGATGGTAAATTATTTGGTAAGTTAATAGATGAACGTGTTTTTACCATTAACGAAAATAATGCACTTATTGATCCTTCTATAACAAAAATGGATGGCGAGTTTATTTATTTAAACTATAAATACAATCTTGATAAAGTAGTTACTAAACAAGCATTTTTTGATATTGTAAATAAAGATTTTACATTTAATAATTCTATATACACCTTAAATGAACAAAGCTTATTAAAGTACGATCAAGGTAAACTAATAACCGTTGCTAAATTTGCAAATGAAGAAGAGCCATTTGTTGTAAATGATCATTTATTTTTATTTCGAAAAGATGGGGTGATATTAAATGCTGATTTTAAAGATGATAAATTCATTACAAGTATATATTCCGATTATAGTAAA
>CANJPH010000009.1 GCA_947476145.1 Bacteroidota bacterium
GGGTCATTTTTCACGGTGCCTTGCATTTTTGTGGCTATAAAGACAAAAAACCGGCCGACGCCAAGCTAATGAGGTCCATGGAGGATAAGTGGTTAAAAGCATACTTGAAGAGTGTTCCACGTGGAACTATAACTCGCAAAGCGAGTGATTAAAATATTTACTAATTAAGAAAGTGTTCCACATGGAACACTTTCTTAATGAATCCCATCTTATCTTTGCAGCCTTATGTTTCCAAAATACAATGTCATAGTAGTAGGTGCCGGTCATGCCGGTTGTGAGGCAGCGGCAGCAGCGGCCAATATGGGTAGCAAAGTTTTGCTTGTAACCATGAATATGCAGACCATTGCACAAATGAGTTGTAATCCGGCCATGGGTGGTATTGCGAAGGGTCAAATTGTTAGAGAAATTGATGCGCTTGGGGGATATAGTGGTATTGTATCGGATTTAAGTACTATACAATTTAGAATGCTGAATAAAAGCAAGGGTCCGGCCATGTGGAGCCCAAGGACACAAAACGATCGACACTTGTTTGCTTCGAAGTGGAGAGAGTTATTAGAGCAAACCCCTAATGTTGATTTTTATCAGGACTCTGTGAATGAATTAATTATAAAAGATGGCAAAGCCTGTGGGGTGAAAACCAGCCTGGGTCATTTGATTGAATCTGAAGCTGTAGTAATAACAAGTGGTACTTTCTTAAACGGGATCATACATATTGGAGAGAAGCAAATTGGCGGGGGTCGGGTAGCTGAAAAAGCAGCGACAGGGATCACCGAGCAATTGGTTTCTTTTGGGATGGAATCAGACAGGCTAAAAACCGGAACGCCTCCAAGGGTAGATGGTAGAAGCTTAGACTATACTAAAATGGAAGAGCAAAAGGGAGACGAGGAGGTGGTGGGCTTTTCTTATTTGGATATTCCAAGAGTAAAGCCAGAAAATCAACGTTCATGTTGGATTACCTATACCGATACCATTGTTCACGATATCTTAAAAACCGGATTTGACAGAAGCCCAATGTATGCTGGTCGTATCGAGGGCGTGGGTCCCAGATACTGTCCAAGTATCGAAGATAAGATTAATAGATTCGCTGATAGAGAGCGTCATCAGCTATTTGTAGAGCCAGAAGGATGGAATACCGTGGAAATATATGTTAATGGATTTAGTACTAGTTTGCCAGAAGAAATTCAATACGAAGCGCTTCGTAAAGTACCGGGTTTTGCAAATGCTAGAATGTTCCGTCCTGGTTATGCAATAGAATATGATTTCTTCCAACCAACACAGTTAAAATACACGCTGGAAACAAAAGCCATTGAAAACCTATACTTCGCGGGTCAAATAAACGGGACAACGGGTTATGAAGAAGCGGCTTGTCAAGGAATTATGGCGGGTATGAATGCACACTTAAAAATTACACATCAGGCCCCTTTTATATTACGAAGAAGTGACGCCTATATTGGAGTGCTAATAGATGACCTTGTTGGAAAGGGAACCAACGAACCCTACAGAATGTTCACCTCCCGCGCAGAGTTTAGGACCTTGTTAAGACAAGATAATGCTGATCTACGATTAACTGAAATAGGTTATAAAATTGGCTTGGCAAAAGAAGAAAGAATGCGTCGTGTGGAATTAAAAACCAAAGAGGTTTCAGATATTAAAAATATATTAAATACACACGCTATCGAGCCTGCGGAAATAAACGAGTTCTTAACGAGCATTGATTCTGCGGAAATAAACGAAAAACAAAAAGCGTCGAAACTAGTGCTAAGACCGAATATTAGCCTACAACAGATACTTGAAAACGTTGAATCCTTACATGAAAAATTAGCAGGTAAAGAAGTTGAATTTTTAGAACAAGCCGAAATTCAAGTAAAATATGAACGCTATATAGAAAAGGAAAAAGAAATAGTAGACCGCATGGCATCACTCGAAAACCTGGTAATTCCCGATAGCTTTGATTACGATAAAGTAGCCGCACTTTCAATAGAAGCCCTACAAAAATTCAAAAAAATTCGTCCTGTCACCATTGGCCAAGCAAGCCGTATTAGTGGGGTTAATCCTAGTGATATTCAAATACTCATGGTGTATATGGGTAGGTAGTTTCCGGTCAAAACCACTCATCAAAAAAAATATTATCTACTCTTTTTTAAACTAGTATTTTTAGTAGCTTTAGAATATTCTATCATTAAAAATACTGTCGCGCATGAAGAGGATTTTTTTATGGCTCACACTTGTATCAATAAGTGTAGCAACAAAAGCACAGGAGTCTTTTCCAGTAAATGGAGTCAGAGACATTCGTTCGGGTTTGTATGCATTTACAAACGCAACCATTGTGCAAAATTCAACAACCAAAATTGAAAAGGGAACCCTCCTCATTAAACAGGGTAAAATTATTGCAGTGGGTGCAACAGTTGCGGTTCCGGCCGAAGCGGTTGTGGTGGATTGTAATGGTAAATTTATCTATCCATCCTTTGTGGATGCTTTCACCGACTATGGTGTGGCTGCTGCAAAAAGACCAGCTGGTGGATTTAATTATGGTGCTCCAGCACAATTTATTTCTAACAAGCCGGGCGCTTATAACTGGAATCAGGCCATAAGACCAGAAATAAATGCTTATGAAATATTTGCTACCGACGAGACAACAGCAAGTGGTTATAGGGCCAATGGTTTTGGAACCGTGTTCACACATGTAAAAGATGGTATTGCGCGTGGTACTGGAGCTGTAGTAACCTTGGCTACCGCAGACGCACATCAATCATTAATTAAAACAAAGGCTGCGGCGGTTTATTCATTTGAAAAAGGTTCCTCAACACAATCTTATCCAAGTAGTTTAATGGGAAGCATTGCGCTTTTGCGTCAAACTTATTTGGACGCAAAGTGGTATCAAACAAAACCTGTAACAGAAGGAACCAATCTTTCATTAGAAGCGTTTAATGCAACACAATCCGTGCCTCAAATTTTTGCGGCAGATGATAAGTGGTCTACACTAAGAGCTAACAGAATTGGTGCTGAATTTGGTGTACAATATATATTAAAGGGTGGTGACAATGGTTATCAAAGAATTGATGAGCTGGCTAAAACAAAGGCTTCTTATATATTAGGTATTGATTTTCCAGTAGCCCTAGATGTTGAAGACGCGAACGACGCAAGATTTGTTTCTTTAGCAGATATGAAACACTGGGAATTAGCACCAACGAATCCTGCAGCTTTTGAAAAAGCGGGCATTAGCTTTAGTATCAGTGCCGCTGACATGAAAGACGGAAAGCAGTTTTTAGCAAATCTTAGAAAAGCAGTTCAATATGGTTTATCAGAAACAAAAGCTTTAGAAGCATTGACAAAAACCCCGGCTCAACAAGTTGGCGTATATGACCAAGTAGGTTCATTAGAGCTAGGCAAGTTGGCTAATTTCTTAATTACTACAGAATCTATTTTTAATAGTAACGCGAAAATTATTGAAAACTGGATTCAAGGAAACAAGTACGAGGTGAATGCTGCAGAGTGGAACAACTATGCTGGGAAATACAATTTAACAATTAACAATGGGGGTACAAAAACGGCCTATACTGTTGAGATTAAGAAAGACTTATCTGCTAATATTATCGGGACAGATACATTAGCTGCAAAAATTGCAGTGAATGAGTCTTTGGTAAAAATTAGTTTTCCAGAAAAAAAGGGTCGTGGTGCCGAAAGCATTCGATTAAGCGGTGTGATTACAAGTGGTGTTTGGAATGGATTTGGAACTGACACAAAGGGTGGCAAATTAACTTGGTCTGCAAATCTTGTCGCTCCTGCTGCTGCAGCAGTGGAAGAAAAGAAAGCAACGGAGTCCATAAAATTAATTTCCAAGGTTTCTTTTCCATTTGTCGGATTAGGAAACGAAACGATTCCACAACAAGAAACCATATTGATTAAGAATGCCACCGTGTGGACCAATGAAAAAGAGGGCAACATACAAAATACAGATGTGTTATTAAAAGCCGGTAAAATTGCTAAAATTGGGAAGGGTTTATCTGAGGCTGGCGCAAGAGTGATTGATGGTACAGGTAAATATTTAAGTCCGGGCATTATAGACGAGCACTCACATATAGCTGCTTTGTCAATTAATGAGGGTGCACAGTCTACCACGGCAGAAGTGCGTGTAGGAGATAATATGAATCCCGAAGACATCAATATCTATCGTCAACTAAGCGGAGGCGTTACCTCTTCTCATATCCTTCATGGAAGCGCGAATACCATTGGTGGTCAAACACAATTGATTAAATTAAGGTGGGGCACCACAGACGAAGGATTGAAATTTGCAGGGGCAGATCCTTTTATCAAGTTTGCATTGGGCGAGAACGTGAAGCGCACTACATCAGCCAACAACAATCGTTTCCCAGACACAAGAATGGGCGTGGAAGAAGTATTGACAGACGCGTTTGATAAAGCAGTGGATTACCAAAAAGCAATGAAAGCAAATCCAACGACAACAAGAAGAGATTTAGAATTGGATGCGCTTTCTGAAATCATGAACAAAAAACGCTTTATCACTTGTCACTCTTATGTACAAAGCGAGATTACATATGCTATGCGCGCCATTGAAAAATTCAAACAACAGGGCTATGATTTTAATATCAACACCTTCACACATATCTTAGATGGTTATAAGGTAGCAGATAAAATGAAACTGCACGGGGCAAGTGCTGCAACCTTCTCCGACTGGTTTGCTTATAAAACAGAGGTAATTGATGCGATTGCTTACAACGCTGCTATTATGCACAATGTGGGAGTGAATACGGTGATTAATTCTGATGATGCCGAGATGGCGCGTCGCTTGAATCAAGAAGCAGGTAAGATTGTAAAATACGGTGGTGTGTCTGAAGAAGATGCGTTTAAGATGGTTACCCTAAACGCAGCCAAGGCGCTTCATGTAGACAATAAAGTAGGAAGTATAAAAGTGGGTAAAGATGCCGATGTAGTTTTATGGACCGAGAATCCATTAAGCATTTATGCAAAATCTTTATATACCATTGTTGATGGTACCGTTTATTTTGATCGTGAAAAAGACGCCGAGCGCAGCAAACAAATAACTGCAGAAAGAACAAAGCTGATCCAAAAGATGCTAGGGGATAAAAAAGCCGGCATGCCAACAAGACCAGCGATGCCAAGTACGCAAATATTATTAGAGTGTGGCGATCATGAACATAATGAAGGCCTTAACACTATTTACGAAACTCAAAAAAACTAAACCATGCAAAAGAAATTTTTAAGCATTTTTGCGCTTGCTTTGTTAGGTTTAACCACAAGTGCACAAGACAATGTGTATCCTGCTGCACCACAGAGGGGTATTATAGTCATCACAAACACAACGGTTCATATTGGAAATGGAACAACATTGACCAACGCGTCTGTTGCGTTTGAAAATGGTAAAATCATTGGCGTGGGCAACATGGCTATGCCAGCTGGGGCGAAAGTGATAGACGGAGCTGGTAAACATATTTATCCGGGTTTGATCCTCCCAACATCTGATTTAGGACTTAAAGAAATTAGTGCAGGCGTTCGTGGCAGCAATGACCATACAGAAATTGGTGAAAACAACGCCAATATTAGATCCATCGTTGCATACAATACAGATTCAAAAATTATTGGTGTATTGCGCGAGAACGGTATTTTATTAGCAGGAGTGGCACCAGAGGGTGAACTCATCGAAGGTCAAGCGAGTGTGGTACAATTAGACGCTTGGAACTACGAAGATGCTGCCTATAAAATGGACAATGGTTTATACATTACTATGCCAAGCTTCATGGTTCGCCGAGGTGGCCGTGCGGCTTTTATGCGTCCGGGTCCTGGAAATGATCCAATAAAGGCGGCGATGGAAAAACTTGAAACCATTAAAACATTTTTTACGGACGCAAAAGCATATTATCAAGAAAAAACACATGCGGCTAATAATTTAAAATTTGAAGCGGTGCGTGGTTTGTTTGATGGTAAACAAAAATTATTTGTACGCGCGAACGAAGTAAAGCAAATGTTATTAGCAATGGACCTTGCTAAATCTTTCGGATTTAAATTGGTTATTGTTGGTGGAACAGAGGCTTATCAGATTGCAGATTTATTAGCTGAAAACAATGTGCCAGTCATCTTAGATCGTCAGCACTCCCTGCCAACCATGGAAGACGATGATGTGGATCAACCCTATAAAACACCGGCGGTATTACAAAAAGCTGGCGTCTTGTTTTGTTTAAATGATACACATGACCAAAGTCGTTTTCGTAATCTTGCTTTCAACGCGGGAACCGCTGCTACCTATGGTTTAACAAAAGAGCAAGCGCTTTCTGCAGTAACCCTAAACGCTGCTAAAATTTTGGGGATTGAAGATAAAGCTGGCACTATTGAAACAGGCAAAGACGCCAACCTTTTAATTGTGAATGGTGATTTATTGGACATGAGATCAAGTGTCATTGCACAGGCTTTTATTCAAGGTCGCAATGTGTCTTTAGACAACAAGGGCAAGCAATTATACGAGCGCTATAAGCACAAGTATCAGTTGAAATAAATTACTGTTCTTGTTAAAAATAAGTTTCCTCCCAGCTCGGTAAATCTGAACTGGGAGGATTTTTTTTTGTTACCTTAGCAACATGTCTAAAAAACTATATTTACTCGACGCATTAGCACTCATCTATAGGGCTTATTATGCTTTAATCCGCACGCCTAGAATCACGAGTACAGGAATTAATACCAACGCTCAATTTGGATTTACAAATACTTTGTTGGAAATAATTAAAAAAGAAAACCCTTCTCATATTGCTGTTTGTTTTGACACACATGCACCCACTGAAAGACATACCGATTTTGCAGATTATAAAGCAAACAGAGAAGAGGCGCCTGAAGATTTATTAAGTTCCTTGCCACATATAAAAGCAATTATTGAGGGGTTTAATATTCCCGTTGTAGAGTGCGATGGTTATGAGGCAGATGATGTGATTGGAACCCTGGCATGGCAGGCCGCGGACTTGGGTTATGAGGTTTACATGGTTACACCTGATAAAGATTATGGTCAATTATTAGTGAAGCCCAATGTTTATATGTGGAAGCCTCCTGCATTTGGAAACGAAAGAGAAATATTGGATGCAGAAAAAATAAAAGCAAAATGGGATATTGCGCGCGTAGATCAGGTGATTGATATGTTGGGTTTAATGGGTGATGCTGCAGATAATATTCCAGGAATACCGGGGGTGGGTGAAAAAACGGCTGCTAAATTATTAAAAGAATATGATACACTAGAGGGTGTGTTGGCAAATGCAGATAAAATAAAGGGGGCGATGGGTGAAAAAGTCCGAGCGGGTATAGACTCTGCTATTATGAGTAAAAAGCTAGCAACTATTATTACCAATGTGCCTGTTCAATTTCATGAAGAAGATTATAAGATATCAGAAAAGAATATACCAGCGCTCACGGAAATATTTAATTTATTAGAATTTAAAACACTAGGTAAAAGAATATTAGGAAGCGGCTTTGAGGTGGTTTCAGAAGCAGCAAAAGAAAAACAAGTGGACCTGTTTGGAAACGAGGTAAAGGCTA
The DNA here is from genome assembly GCA_947476145.1 of Bacteroidota bacterium. Classification (GTDB taxonomy): domain Bacteria; phylum Bacteroidota; class Bacteroidia; order Chitinophagales; family Chitinophagaceae; genus Sediminibacterium. The sequence continues at coordinate 7,555 of CANJPH010000009.1, forward strand.
CAAAAGAAAAAAGCATTAAGACCAGAACCACAGTATTAAATTCAGAACAAGGGACTCAGGAGGTTTTAGAGCCCAACGATGAATTGAATACTATTTTAAAGGACGATGTAGATGAGGAAGAATTGCCTCAGCTGGTTGTAAATAAAAACATTACCAACACAGAACACAAATACGAATCGGTGGTGGGTGAAGCGGCTATAAAAAAATTAATTTCGTTGCTAGAAAAGGAAACTGAAATTTGTATTGATACAGAAACAACGGGTATTGATGCTAATAATGTAACACTGGTTGGATTAAGTTTTTCAATAAAAGAACACGAGGGTTATTATATTCCTGTGATGAACGAGGGGGATCAAAATAATAATGCTGAAATTATTTTATCATTATTTAAGCCCCTGTTTGAAAACCTTCATATTACTTGGATAGGACAAAATCTGAAATATGATTTTTTGGTATTAAAATGGTATGGTGTTGAGTTGAAGGGCAAAACATTTGATACCATGCTCGCGCACTATGTAATTGAGCCAGAAGGTAGGCGCAGTATGGATTTGCTAAGCGCGCAATTTTTGGGATACGAGCCGGTATCCATTGAAACCCTGATTGGAAAAAAGGGCAAGAGCCAGGGCACCATGAGAGATGTTCCTTTGGAACAAATTACAGAATATGCTGCTGAGGATGCGGATATTACCTTGCAATTAAAAAATTGTTTTTCTCCATTAATAGAAAAAAGAGGGGTGACCAAGGTTTTTAACGAGGTAGAAAATCCACTGGTTCGCGTATTGGTAGATATGGAATACGAGGGTGTAAAAGTAGATGTTAGTTTTTTGAACGACTATAGTAAGGTCTTAGAGGAAGAAGCTAAAAAAGCAGAGGAGCGCGTTTTTGAACAAGCGGGGGTAAGATTTAATTTAGCCTCTCCCAAACAACTTGGTGAGGTTTTGTTTGATATTTTAAAACTAGATTCCAAGGCCAAGAAGACTAAAACAGGACAGTATGCAACCGGCGAGGATGTGCTTTCTAAAATGGCTGCTAAACATAAAATTGTAGATGACATTTTAAATTTTAGAGAGCTCACAAAATTAAAGTCAACTTATGTAGACGCGATTCCCGCTTTAATCAACCCAAAAACAGGAAGAATACACACCAGCTATGCACAAGCGGTGGCGGTTACAGGGCGCCTGAGTAGTACCAATCCGAATTTACAGAATATTCCCATTCGTTCCGAAAGAGGAAGAGAAATAAGAAAGGCCTTTGTTCCAAGAGATCCGAGCAGAGTGCTAGTAAGTGCGGATTATTCACAAATTGAATTAAGAATCGTTGCTGCCATAAGCGGTGATCCTAATATGTGTGAGGCTTTTAAACAGGGAAAAGATATTCATACCGCAACAGCCGCCAAGGTGTATGGTATAAACGAAGGGGATGTCACTAAAGAAATGCGTTATAAAGCGAAGAGTGTCAATTTTGGAATCATATATGGTCAGGGTGCTTTTGGTTTAGCAGATAATTTAGGTATATCAAGGACCGAAGCAAAGGAAATTATAGACAACTATAAAAAAGAGTTTCCGAATATTCAAAAATATATGGACGAGCAAATTAACAACGCCAAAGAATTAGGTTTTGTTGAAACGCTGATGGGGCGCAGGCGTTGGTTGAGAGATATTAATAGCTCCAACTTTACGGTGCGTGGGTTTGCAGAACGCAATGCAATTAATTCTCCCATTCAAGGCTCCGCTGCTGATATGATTAAACTAGCCATGATACGCGTTCATAATGAAATGAAAAAGAAGCACTGGGAATCAAAAATGATATTACAGGTACATGATGAATTGGTTTTTGATGCGGTAGAAACAGAATTGCCAGCACTAAAAGAATTAATATTAAGCTGCATGACGGGTGCGATGATATTACCAAATGGTGTGCCGGTAGAAGCTGAAATTGGTGTTGGTAAAAACTGGTTAGAGGCACACTAAACAAACCCGGTGAAATTTATTTCTTTATTTAGTCTTTTCTTTTATAAACAGGAACTGTGCTACAGGGTTCTCCATACATAATACTCTTAACAACAGGACGAAGTTTGTGTGTAATGGAAACATAGGCACTTTCATTAATGTGCGTTTCTCCGCAACCCTTGATCACCACCCTTTGGTCCAAATAGTCATTGGGGTTTATTAATCCAATTTGATCCAATAAAAACTGGTCTCTTGTTTTAGTTTCATCTCCAAAATAAATGGCATGCGCAAAAGGCTGTAATCTAGATACAATAAGCATATTCGCCCACATGGGAATGATCGCTTCTGCCGAACAATAAATACCAACCACCTTGTTTTGATAAACAGACCAATCAAGAGATGATAAAGAGGCGCGAAAATCTTTTTCTTTTAATATAAGCTCCATGAACAAAAAGGGCTTGATATCAAATAAATGAATTTCATGGTTTCCCAAGAGTGAAGCAAGGTCTAAACTTATTATCCCGCTTTCTGCAACCTTATTAGTAAACGTTTCGGCCATACTACAAAAATACATTGTTTTAGATAAAGAAAAAGCCCCCATATTGGAGGCTTTTTATAAATCATATACTTTGATTAATACAATTTCGCTCTGTTATCTTCGATCTTTGCTGTCTTTTTTAAAGCAAGCACTGAGTTTAAAATATTATTACTTACTCTGCCTTGGTATTGTTCTTTGAATGCGGCCATGTCGCCAGGAGCAGCAATGGCGCCCAAATTGGTTACAGATATTACAAACACGCCTGAGTTTCCTGCAATAGGTGCGCTTACTTTGTTTAATAAAGATTTATTAAATGAGGCGCCCACTAGTTTTGGCTCGTTTCCTAAACCAGTAATATTTGTAGAGGCGTAGCTTAAGCTATCCGCCTGAAGCACTGTGGCACCAGCAGCAGTAGCAATTGCTTCGAGTGTTGCGCCCTTTAGCTTTGTTTTAATGGTTTCTGCTTTTTTCTGGTCTCTGATAATAACTTCAACGTTTTTAGACTTTGCGGTCTCCACGCTCATTAGGCCAGGCTTGTCTTCGCTAGTAATGGTTGCAACAATATAAGCATCGCCCACTTCAATGGGTTCTGAAACGTCGTTTACCTTTTTTTCAAACACCCATCGTACCACTTCTCTCGTTTCACCAAGTCCTTGTATATTAAAATCATATGCCTTTATGCTCGTTGCGGGAACGGCTTGTTTATTTAACTTAAGCGCATTAGCATTAAAAGACTTTTGGTCTTTGCTGTCAGCTGCAAATTTTGATGCGGTGGTTTGTGCGGTGGTGGTGGTTTCTTTACTTGCTATAATTGGTAGTGTTAAATATGCAATATTATATGCCGGGGTTGGTGTGGTTTGTTTTAATACCTCTATATAGTGATATCCAAACTCGGTTTTAACAACTCCCTTTGAGCCCACTGGATTCTCAAAAGAAAAATCATTAAAAGGCTTCACCATGTTTGCTTGTGGAAACATTTCATATATACCGCCGTTGGCTTTGCTGCCTCCGTCTTCTGAGTATTTTTCAACCATTGTTTCAAATTGCGCGCCGCCTGCAATTGCATTTTTAATACTATCAATTAATATTTTAGCAGCACCGTCTTCTCTTATTACTTGGTTTTGTGCGTTGGTTGTCATAATTAAAATATGTCTAACACTTGCGCTATCTGGTAATAATCTGGTTCCTATTACTTTTGCAATCGTGTAATTAGGGCCATCAACATAAGGGCCATATAATCCGCCTATTGGCGTACTTAACACTGCTTCTTTTTCAGGAATTTGTATTCTGTTTTTACTTAGGTATCCATCATAATATCTAGTATCGGGGGTAACCTTATTTAAATATGCGGCTGCATTCTTACTGGTTTGAAAGCTGTCTTTCAGGGCTAAGATGTTGTTTTTTGTGCTTGCAGAATCCGCTGCAGATGGGGCTGCACTAAAAGCGACAAAACTTATATTTCTTTGCGCTTCTTCTATTTGGAAGGATGCGCTATTTTCTTTTAAATACGCAGCAACCTCTTCGTTGCTTACTTTAATAGTAGTGTCGGCAATGGTTGTATAAGGCACATTCACAAAGCGGATATTTGAAATTGCACTATTTTCTGCATATTGTTTTTCTAACAACCATTTTGGTGCCTGTATTCCTCTATATAAAAGTGCTTGGTATTTTCGTAGTATTCTTTTTTCTAAAGCGGGAGTGATCACGCTTCTTTCTAATTGTTCTTTTTGGTCTAGCGCTTCTTTTTTAGTGGATTTTTTTAATTCGGCTAATTGTGTTTTTAAATCATTCACCTTAAACTCACCGGTTGTGGGATCGGTAAATGATTGTCTAAAAGGAGATTCGGGTCCATATATAACATCGTTAACCTCTTTCACCCCTACGCTTAATCCAATTTTTTCAGCTTCTTGTTTTATTAATAAACCAAAAACTTCTGTGTTCCATAAATCATTTATTACCTGGCCCCTTTGTGCTCCTTGCGCCGCATATTGTTGTAATTGACTTTGTACTTTTTGCTCAAATTCAATTTTATTAATAGGTGTTCCGTTAACAACACCCAGGGTGATAACATCGCTATTTTTATTATTACGTCCAACGCCATCTTGTAATATAAAGGCAATTAATGCTAAAGCAATTAAGCCTAATAAAATCCAAGTACCTCTTTCTCTAATGTTTTGAATAATTGACATATATAGTATAATTATAGGATGGCAAAAATAAAGGTTTATTTTAACTAAATGTAGATATAGATTGATTTTTACGGCGGTTTTTGTGTAAAATAGAAAGAAAAAATACACAATCTGTGGGTGGATAAATTAAAAATTAGGGGATATCTCCCCTTTTAGCGTTAATAAACCTTAATAAGTTTATAACAAGTATAGATGATTTAGAAAGTATAAAGATGAATTGGAAATTTTGGGTGTATTTATACCCGTTGATTAACAGTTAATAAACTGTGTATTATTTATATTCATGCCATTTATATATTACAAGACGTAAAATAAAGAAGCGCTAAAACATATACTATTATTGAATCTAATTTAAAATATGAATTTATCAATTATAAAATAAAATCAATGTTTATAACTAAGATATACACTTATACACAGCCCTAATAGTATTAGGTTCTTTATATAAATGTATTATAGTTTAATACTACGATAGTAATTAACATTGATTATTATTCGCCTATTTAGGAAGCAATATTAAAATACCCTACTTTTATTCCATCCATCCATTAAAGCTAAAAAAAGAACAGATTAACCCGTAATTCAAATGTATTTATTTAAAAACAACCGAAAAATAAGAAATACTAAAAAAAATACTAAAAAGATAAATAAATGAAAATCAATTAATTATAATAAATAAACTAGCTCAAATAAATAATAACTAATCTAATTAGTAAAAAAATACTAAATATTTTAGTTTATTAACAATTTATCCATATCTTTACCTAAATATTCAAAGAAAACATAAAACGATTAACCATGAGTACTGCAAATGCTGAAAAATTAAAAGCCTTAAAATTAACCATCGATAAAATCGATAAGGATTATGGAAAAGGTAGTGTAATGATGATGAATGAAAGAAGCCAAGAGCCACAGGAAGTAATTTCTACAGGATCTATTGGATTAGATACTGCACTAGGTATTGGTGGACTACCAAAGGGTAGAATTATTGAAATATATGGACCAGAATCTTCTGGTAAAACAACTGTGGCAATACATGTTATTGCAGAAGCACAAAAGAAAGGAGGAATGTGCGCAATTATTGATGCGGAACATGCTTTTGATAGTGCATACGCAAAAAGACTTGGCGTGGATGTAGATAGTTTATTAGTTTCTCAACCAGACTATGGTGAGCAAGCTTTAGAAATAGCCGACCGTTTAATTTTATCTGGAGCAATTGATGTTGTTGTGATAGACTCTGTTGCCGCATTGGTTCCTAAGAGTGAATTAGAAGGCGAGATGGGGGATTCTAAAATGGGATTACATGCACGTTTAATGTCTCAAGCGTTAAGAAAACTAACAGCAACAATTAATAAAACAGGAACGATTTGTATTTTTATAAACCAACTACGTGAAAAAATTGGGGTTATGTTTGGTAATCCAGAAGTAACAACGGGTGGTAATGCTTTAAAATTTTATGCATCTGTTCGTTTAGATATTAGAAGAATGGCTCAAATAAAAGACGGCGATGAAGCGATCGGAAATAGAGTAAAAGTAAAAGTGGTAAAAAATAAAGTAGCACCTCCTTTTAGAGCAGCAGAATTTGAAATTATTTTTGGAGAAGGGATTAGTAAAATAGGTGAAATTATTGATATGGGTGTTGAATTAGAAATTATCAATAAAAGCGGAAGCTGGTTTAGTTATGAAGGGAATAAATTGGGCCAAGGACGCGATTCCGTAAAAACCATATTACACGATAATCCAGAAATGGCAAACGAAATAGAGGCAAAAATTAGAGCAAAAATTGCTGCAAAAGTGGAAGAAGCGGCAAGTAAATAATATTTATCTTGTTTTTAAAGGTTAGTAGGTACGAACCGCATCATATATGGTGCGGTTTTTTTATATTTATAAAAAAAAGAATTGATTTGGTTATTAAAAATATTTATAAAAGCAGCGCTATGGTTTTTTTGTAGTGATATTAGTGTAAATAATAAATCACTTTTAAAAACAAAGGGACCATTGTTGGTTATTGCCAATCACCCTAATTCTTTTTTAGACGCAATTATTATTGGAACACAATATAATCGTCGGGTTTATTTTCTTGCAAGAGGAGACGCTTTTATTAAAAGACACCATAGGTTTTTATTAGGACTATTAAATATAATTCCTGTTCACAGACTTCGGGAGGGTAAAGAATTTCTTCACTTAAATGAATTTACGTTTAAAGAATCAGCAAGACTGTTAAAAAAAGGAGAGGCGGTTTTGGTTTTTATAGAGGGCACCTGTGTTAATTCACACGAACTCCAACCCTTTAGAAAAGGAACCACTAGGATTTTAGAAACCGCACACAAAGAGGGGGTTCACCCTGTTATTCATATTGCAGGAATTGGATACAATCAATTAAGGGGGATTGGTAAAAAAATAAACATAAGTATACACCGGATGGTATTTAATGAAACAATTATTACCCCAAAAGACAGGATTTTATTTAATCAGAAAGTGTTTGAAATATTAAAACAAAACATTTTACCATCTAAACTCCCCACTAGTATTTATAAAACACCGTTTTATTATTTTCATCTACCTTATTATAAAATGATTGAAAAATGGGCCGATCATAAAACAAAAGGAACCGTCTTTTTTGACTCAGTATTATTTAGCTTGTTGCTTTTCACCTATCCGATTTTTTTAATCATTATTTTTTTAATTCTTTTTATTATCAAAATTCCGCTACCAATAATATTTCTTACCTTGTTGTGTATAGTTGTCCCTAGTAAATACACGATAAAAACATAATCCACGCTCAATAATAATACTACACAAAATGAAATCAAATATTAGGAAACTAGAAAGAAGAAAAAAAATTGCACTCATTGCGCACGATAATAAAAAAAAGGATTTAATAGAGTGGGCAATTCATAATAAAATTGAACTTTCAAAACACTCTTTAGTGGCCACGGGCACCACAGGAAAACTCATTGAAGAAGCCCTTGACCAGCCTGTTGTTAAATTATTAAGCGGCCCACTTGGAGGAGACCAACAAATTGGTGCCATGATTGCCACGGGTGACATTGATGTGGTTTTTTTCTTTTTTGATCCCATGGAAGCACAACCACACGATAGCGACGTGAAAGCGTTATTAAGATTGGCGGTTGCCTGGAACCTACCCATGGCTTGCGATAGAAGCACCGCCGACTTTTTAATGACCTCTCGTTTCATGCAAGAAGAGTATGAATATGAGCTTCCTAATTATACACACTATCTTTCACGTCAAATTTAATTTTAAAAAAAGAATATGAAAAATCAATTTAATATTTTAACTATTTTTTGTTTAAGCTTAACAACACTCAACGCACAAAAACAAGTTTTGGGTTTTAGGTCCAGCGAAAATATTTTAAAAACCGAAAAAACATTTGATGCACAACTAAGCGCAACTAGAGTAGGAGAAAATATAAAACTACTTTCTTCCGTACCGCACCATGTTGGTTCTGTTGGAGGAAAGATGGTAGCGTCAGAAATTGCAAAAGTTTTTACCGCAGCTGGATGGGATACGAAAATTGAAACGTATCATGTGATGTTTCCAACGCCCATTACGAGAACCTTAGAAATGACGGGGGCTACCAATTATAAAGCAAAACTAAAAGAGACACCCTTAAAAGAAGACGCAACTAGTAATCAGGCGGATCAATTACCCACCTATAATTGTTGGAGCGCAGATGGTGATGTAACCGCAAACCTTGTTTTTGTAAACTATGGTTTACCAGAAGATTATGAAACCCTTGCGAAATATGGCATCGATGTGAAAGGAAAAATTGTCATTGCAAAATATGGTCGCAGCTGGAGAGGGATTAAACCAAAGGTTGCGCAAGAACACGGAGCCATTGGGTGTTTAATTTATTCAGATCCAATGGATGACGGCTATAGTGCAGGAGACCCCTACCCAATTGGCGCCTTTAAAAACGATCAAACCGTACAAAGAGGATCTATCATGGACATGGTTATTTATCCTGGTGATCCTACCACCCCTAATGGCGCTTCTATAGAGGGTGCTGAAAGGGTGGACCACAACGAAGCAATCAACCTATTAAAAATACCCGTGCTTCCTATTGGTTATGGCGACGCTGCCCCGTTGTTAAAAGATATGGAAGGTCCAGTTGCGCCAAGAAGCTGGGGCGGCGGTCTTCCTATTACCTATCATATTGGACCTAGTAAATCAATGGTGCATTTAAAATTATCCTTTGATTGGAAAATAAAACCAGCGCTTAATGTGATCGCAACTATTAAAGGCAGCGAATTTCCAGATCAATGGATTATAAGAGGAAACCACCATGATGGTTGGGTAAACGGCGCAGCCGATCCAATTAGCGGAATGGCTTCTGAATTAGAAGAAGCCATTGCTATTGGTGCGTTGGTAAAACAAGGATGGAAACCAAAAAGAACATTGGTGTATTGTGCTTGGGATGCAGAAGAGCCGGGATTAATGGGCTCAACCGAGTGGGTAGAAAATCACGCAGCAGAATTACAAGCAAAAGCGGTTGCCTATATTAACTCTGATGGAAACGGAAGGGGTTTTTTAGGCGCACAGGGTTCTCACGCCTTCGCGCCGTTGATTACAGAAATTAGTAAAACAGTTAAAGACCCAGAAACGGGTGTCTCTCTTTTTGAAAGATCAAAAGCGTCTAGAGCGGCAAATGCAATAGGTGCCAGCGCAAAAAAAGAAGCCTATGAGTCTTCACAATATCCATTAGGCGCCATGGGCTCGGGTTCTGATTATTCATCATTTATACAACACCTAGGTGTACCCTCTTTAAACATTGGGTTTGGGGGCGAAGACGAGGGAGGTGAATACCACTCTATTTACGACTCCTATGATATGTATAAGCGATTTAAAGACCCCAGTTTTGTTTACGGAGTAACACTTGCCCAAACAACAGGAAGAGTTGTGTTGCGCCTCGCAGACGCAGATGCACTTCAATTTGATTTCACAGATTTACACAAAACAGTAAAAGGATATGTGGGTGAGTTAATGAAAAACGTAGATCAAATGCGCGAAACAGCAAAGATTGAAAACACGCTGGTGAACAACAAGGTTTATATTTATGCAGCAGACCCCACTGATCATTTAAAAACAATGCAGGCGGTTGCAGAAGTACCCTATTTAGATTTTTCGCCCTTATTAAATGCGTTGGGAAGCTTAGAAAAAGCAGCAACACATGCCGAAGAAGCTAAAAAAACACCAGACCTTAAAAAACTAGCGGAGATCAATGTAAAATTATTCACAGCCGAACAACAGCTCCTCACCAGCGCAGGGTTACCGCGTCGCTCCTGGTATAAACATAGTTTATACGCCCCTGGTTTTTATACCGGCTATGGTGTTAAAACAGTGCCCGGTGTAAGAGAAGCGATTGAACAAAAAAACTGGAAAGAAGCAGCCGAACAAATGGGCGAGGTTGCAAAAGCAATTGAACGACTTGCTGTTTATTTAGAACAATTATAGGATAGGACGTACCTTTGCGTATGCCTTTTCAACTACAATCTATTTATACCCCCTCGGGAGATCAACCTACTGCAATTGCACAGTTGACCGAGGGGGTTTTAAATGGAGATAGGTACCAAACACTTTTAGGAGTTACGGGTAGCGGTAAAACTTTTACCATTGCAAATTTGATCCAAAATGTACAACGCCCCACACTGGTGCTTACACACAATAAAACCTTGGTGGCGCAATTGTATGGTGAGTTTAAAAGTTTTTTCCCCGACAACGCGGTGGGTTATTTTGTTTCCTATTATGACTATTATCAACCAGAGGCGTACCTGCCTACATCTGGAGTGTACATTGAAAAAGACTTAAGCATTAATGAAGAGCTAGATAAATTAAGATTACAAGCCACTGCGCAATTATTAAGTGGACGTCGTGATATTATTATTGTTGCGAGCGTGAGCTGCATTTATGGTATGGGCAATCCCGCGGAACTAGAAAATGGGATTATCAGAATTCATAAAGGTCAACCACTTCCGCGCCAAGCCTTTTTACACGCTTTAGTGAATGCGCTTTATCACCGCACGGTTACAGATTTTGACCGCGGTGGATTTAGGGTGAACGGAGATACAGTGGATATAAGATTACCCTATGTTGATTATGGATACCGTATTACCTTTTTTGGTGACGAGATAGAAGAAATTGAAACCATTGAAATTGAAACCGGAAAACGAATAGAGCCAATGGAAAATGCGGCGATCTTTCCCGCGAATTTATATTTAGCACCCAAGGATATGGTGCAACAAATTATTTATGAAATTCAGGACGAGATGCGCGCACAAGTGGAGTATTTTAAAAACGTGGGTAAACACCTGGAAGCCGCAAGGATAAAGGAGCGTGTGGAATATGATATTGAAATGATTAGAGAGCTAGGATACTGTACGGGTATTGAAAATTACTCTCGATTTTTTGATAGACGCGTACCAGGTACAAGGCCCTTCTGTTTGTTGGATTATTTTCCAAAAGATTTTTTATGTGTGATAGACGAGAGTCATCAAACCATTCCACAAATCAGTGGGATGTATGGTGGAGACAGAAGTAGAAAAATGAATTTGGTGGAATATGGTTTTAGATTACCTAGCGCCATTGACAACAGGCCGCTTAATTTTAATGAATTTGAAAATTTTATTGGACAGTCTATTTTTGTGAGCGCGACACCAGGAGAATATGAACTAGAAAAAACGGGCGGACTTATTGTGGAACAAGTAGTTAGACCAACAGGATTATTAGATCCACCCATTGAAGTGCGCCCCACTAAAAATCAAATTGATGATTTGTTAGATGAAATTGCCATGCAGGTAGAAAAAGGAGATCGCGTATTGGTCACCACACTCACTAAAAAAATGGCGGAAGAAATGGATCGCTTCTTGCAAAAAATTCAAATTAAGTCTAAATATATTCACAGTGATATTGATGCCCTAGAGCGTGTTGAAATTTTAAGGGAACTAAGACTTGGGATTATTGATGTGTTGGTGGGCGTCAACTTATTAAGAGAAGGCTTAGATCTTCCAGAAGTGTCTCTGGTGGCGGTTTTGGACGCAGACAAAGAAGGATTTTTAAGAAACGAAAAATCACTTACACAAACCGCAGGACGTGCGGCACGTAATGTAAATGGTCGTGTTATTTTTTATGGAGACAGCGTTACCAAAAGCATGCAACGTACCATTGATGAAACCAATCGCCGTCGCATCAAACAAACCAAATACAATGCAGAACACAATATCACACCTACCACGGTAGTGAAAAGCATTGAACAGGTGATGGCACAGGGCTCGGTGTTAGATATTAAGGGTTATACCCTTAACAACATGAATGTACGCACCACCGACGAAATAAATATATTAGCAGAGGACAGCACAAAATATAGTGAATTTAAAACGATACCACAGATAGAAAAAGCGATTAAGGATACTAAAAGACAAATGGATAAATTTGCAAAAGCAATGGATTTTATGGAAGCCGCTAAAACAAGAGATGAAATGTTTTTATTAGAAGCGCAGCTAGAAAAAATGAAAAACGCTTAATCCCTGATTCAAAGATCAAACCTAAAACAACATGTCAGAAATAGTAGAAGCAATATATAAGGGATTAATGCAAACTGGCTGGGTGGAGGCGATTGCAGTGATAGCGGGCATTGTGTCTGTTTGGTATAGTAGAAAAGAAAACGTGTTGGTTTTCCCAACAGGCTTGGTTAATACTACTTTTTATATTTACCTAAGTTATAAGGGACACCTATTAGGAGAAGCAAGCGTTAACTTATATTATACCATTATGAGTTTTTATGGTTGGTATTTATGGACGCGAACAAAAGAAGATCACCAAACACCGTTATTGCAAATTACCACGAGCACAACCAACCAGTGGCTACAACAAATAGGATTCTTTACAACCTTTTACCTAGTTATCTATGCATCACTTTCTTATGCTAAAACCGCATTTGCACCTGAAGCCATTCCTTGGGCCGACGCTTTTGCAAGCGCCACCGCCTATACAGCAATGTGGTTAATGGCAAAGAAAAAAGTAGAGAGCTGGATTTGGTGGATACTTACTAACATCGCATCCATACCGCTATATTTTATAAAAGGATATGCTTTTACGAGCGTACAATTTTTAGTATTGTTATTTTTGGCGATTGCGGGTTGGCGGTCTTGGTATAAAAAAGCAACCCTACAAAAAGCGTAGTTTATTTAAAGCATCAAATCAAAAAAATGCAGACACTTAAAAAAATTGTTGTTTTGGGTCCAGAGTCCACCGGCAAATCTTCACTATGTGAAGCACTAGCAAAGCACTATAATACAAATTGGTGTCCCGAATACGCGCGTCAATATCTATCTGAAAACGGAACAGATTATTCTTATGAAAACCTTCTTACCATTGCCAAGGGTCAACTAAATGACGAGGACGAATATGTGCAAAAGACAAAGGACTTGTTAATAATTGACACAGATATGTATGTGATGAAAGTGTGGTGTGAATATGTGTTTAATAACTGCCACCCATTTATTTTAGAAAAAATAAATGAAAGAAAATATGACGCCTATTTGTTGTGTGATATCGATCTTCCCTGGACTGCCGACGAAATGCGCGAATATCCAAACGAGGGGCCACGCAAGGAATTGTTTACGATTTATAAAGAAATGCTAATGAATCAAAAAACGCCCTGGGGTATTGTAAGTGGAACAGGAGTGGAGAGAACTCAAAATGCAATTGCTTTGATAACAAAGTTAGCGGGAGCCTAACAAAGAAAAAACAAAGTTTTACATTGAAGCAGTATGTTATGCTTTATTTATTTTTTAATAGTGCATCAACATCTTCATCGCCTTCAATATTATTCATCTCTCTTAATATTTGCGGATAGCGCCAAGCAACGCGCTTGGTCATAGGCACAGCGGTGAATTTTTTAGGATTGGGAAAACCCGCAACAATCATTGCTGCCTCGGCCCTTGATAAACTATGAGCAGGCTTGTGAAAATAATATTGAGCAGCAGCCTCTACCCCAAAACAACCCGGTCCCGTTTCAATCACATTTAAATACACTTCTAAAATTCTTTTTTTACCCCAGATTTTTTCAATTAAAAAGGTGAAATAAAATTCTGGTATTTTGCGAATGTACTTATCATAACTGCCCCCCTGCCACAAGAAAACGTTTTTGGCAGTTTGTTGAGAAATAGTGCTAGCGCCACCCCCAAATGGAATTTTTGATTTCTTATTTTTCTTTTTTGGGTGTAAGCTTTTTTCCATCGCATCCCAATCAAATCCACTATGGTCAGTAAAAGACTGATCTTCACTTGCAATGGCAGCTAGTTTGATATTATAACCCATTTCCCCCCAGCTTACATAATCACGCTTTAGCCCCAAGCCAAAGGCGTTGGTAATTTGTGTTATGGTAACGGGCGGCTCCACAAAAATAATCAGCAGTATATAAACAAAGGAAGCAATAAGTAAGTAAAAAAACCACTTTAATATTTTTTTAATCACGGTTGTAATTATATGATTTGAACGCTAAAGCGTTTACCAATGGGTCTATAATTGGGATGTGTTTTGCGTTGTAGTTTTCCCAACAACCAAGTTACCACCCCTCCTGCAATTTGTGGAAGATTGCGATTGCTAAAAACGGGCTCCTTTTTAATAATAGAATTGGAAATATTTAACCCTGCATAAAGGGGACCCGCAACCTGCAACAAGGCACCACTTGTAAATACACTTGTATAATGTCCTTTCTCCATTGAAAAGCCAATGATCTCGTTAACGTGAAGTCTCGTGGGCCCCACCCTTAATGTGTCTTCGGCATATGTGCCATAAGATGTCATGATGGGTTGCAAAGCGAATTGATTTACTTGAATAGAGTCTTCTTTCACCCAATCCACATAACCCGTAATCCATTGTTGATTTACGAATTTAAATTTAATGTAGCTGCCACTTGTAAACGAACGAACAATAATACCCTTTTCTTTTAAGGCCAATAATTTACCACCCTGTGCACTTGCGTTGTCCATTAAAAAAAGAAGTAGGAATAAAAGCGTTGTAATTTTTTTCACAGTACAATTTACTAACTAATCTTTATAATAAGTATGTTCTATAATAGATACCCCTTGTAAAATTGTTAAAAACCGACGCCTAAACAAGGCCCCTCCTAATAGGTAAGCGCACCATAAAAAAGAACTGCACTAAAAACGAGTATAATAATTCCCGAAACGCGATTTACCCAAATCAAGGTTTTTTCGGTAAGCCTTGGCCTTAACGTTCCCGCCAGCACCACTTTGGCAAGGTCTGATATTAAAACAAAAAGCAAGCAGGTTCCAAAAACCAATAACTTATATACAAGGGGGTTGTTGGTTTCGGATGCACTTGTGCCAATAGCTGCTGTCCAAGCAAACCAAAATAAAAAAACATTTGGGTTAAGGGTGTTCATTAAATAGCCCGATATAAAAATCCCCACTAAGTCTCGCCTGCGCAATTGTTTTTCACCGTCTTCCCTTTCCTTATCAATAGAAATTTTCTTAAACAACAAGGTGTACAATCCCATTATCAATAAGAATCCAGCACCCACCATGGCAATGATGGCTTTGTGGGCGATGACAATCGCAAACAACTGCGTAAATACATTACAAATAATAAGTAAAGAAATATCGCTTGCAGAAACCCCTGCTACAAAAACAAAACCTGCGCTTTTGCCGTTGGTTAAGCTTTGTTTTAGAATGGCAAAAATGATTGGACCGATTGAAATGCTTAGTATGATTCCAAGCAACAAGCCCTTGACGATAGGTGCAATCATATTAATGTATTGAAATAAAGTTTTTCCAATCTTTCAAAAGATCACCTTTTAATACTCTTGGAAATTTATGTTGTCCACCTACTTTTCCCTTGCTTTCTAAAAAAGACATAAATGTTTTTTCAGACAAAATGGTAATGCGAACGTCTTTTAAAGCGCTTTTTCTTTCAACAGCATAATCATCGTTCAACAAAATTAATTGATCATCAATTTTTTTAATTAATAGCTTTTCATCTACTGCCTGATCACAAGCAACATACCAATGGTGTGCAAATAAATTATCTGCGGGCACTCCGGTCACGCAATATTCTGGAATGGAAATATTTAAATCTTCACATACTACTTGTATTGCCTTGTTCATGTTGTCTACACTTAGGTGTTCCCCTACAAGACTTAAAAAATGTTTCGTTCTCCCTGTAATAATAATTTCTGCGCGCGCTTTATCAATGAACCTAATGGTGTCTCCAATTAAATATCTCCAAGCACCCGCTACGGTACTTATTAAAACCGCATAATCTTTTCCTTCTTCTACTTCATGAATCATAAGTGCTTGCGGCGCTTCTATCATATCTCCATTTTCATCAAAATTATTTTCATCAAAGGGAACAAATTCAAAAAAAATATGCTGATTGTAGGAAAGGCGCATTCCCTTTGCGTTTTGCTTGTCCTGCCAAGCCAAAAAACCCTCACTTGCTAAATAAGTTTCCACATAGGTAATGGGCTTTCCCAATAATTTTTCAAAACCTACTTTATAGGGTTCAAAACTTACTCCCCCGTGAACAAAAAAAGTTAAGTTGGGCCATATTTCGTGTATATTTTTGACCTTATACTTTTCAATTACCATTTCAAGACACATTTGAATCCAAGCAGGGACACCTGCCAAAAAACCAATATCCCAATTGGGTGCCTTTTCAACAATATCAACTAGTTTTTTATTCCAATCTTTTTCTTTGGCTATTTTTTTGCCTGGTTTATAAAAGGGTTGGAACCAAAAAGGAGATTTTTTTGCGGTAATTCCACTAAGGTCCCCTGCATAATAACCGGGTCCTTTTTGTAAATCAGTGCTACCTCCTAATGTGAGCATCCCACTCCCAACAGCGCTTAGTGAAATACCCTGATACGTTAACAAGCTGAGTAGCTGTTTGATCATAATCACCTTATTGCCCTTGAGTAAATCATTGGTGATGGGTATATATTTACTAGCCGACTCGCTGGTTCCACTACTTAGGGCAAAATATTTAATTTTTCCAGGCCAACAAATATCGGCTTCTCCTTCTAGCGTCTTGTGCCACCAATCCTTGTATATTTTGCTGTAAGAATAAACAGGCACTTTTAGTTGAAACATTTTTTCAACCCGCTTGCTTTGTAAAATTTGTTCAAAACCGAAGGCCTGACCAAAAGCAGTATAGCGGGCTCTACGCAATAGCTTTTTAAGCACACGTAGTTGAGATCTTTGGGGGCTCCTTTGAGGAATTCCCAAAGCCTTATTCAGATTTTTTGGCAAGTTAATCTCGAAAATAGGCATCTACAAAATCAGGGTTTTATTCTTTAAGATTATATACAAAAATAGGAATGTTATTCCACCAAACGAAGTTACTTTTGCGATATGATAAAAAACACGCTATTAAGGGCCATTGACGCAGGTGCAGCAGAGCTTAGACGTTATTTTAATGGAAGCTTTACCATTTCAAGCAAAGAAAGCATCAACGATTTAGTTACCGACGCGGATCATGCTTCAGAAAGAGCAATTATTAAAATTATACAAGACAAACACCCCGACCATTTTATTTTAAGCGAGGAAACCGGATCGGTGCAAACCAATTCAAAAACCAAATGGATTATTGACCCCATTGATGGGACCATTAATTTTGCCAATGGCATTCCTATTTGTTGTGTAAGTATTGGTGTAGAAATAGACGGTGAAATGTTAATGGGAGCTGTATTTAATCCATTTATGAATGAGTTGTTTTTTGCGGAAAAAGGCAAAGGCGCCACTTTAAATGAAAAACCCATTAAAGTAAGCGATAAAGACAATTTATTAACCAGTTGTTTAGTCACCGGTTTTCCGTATCAGTATTTAGACGCGGCAAATGGCCCATTAGAAATTTTTGAAAAACTAATACGCAAATCCATACCCGTTCGACGATTGGGTAGTGCCGCATTAGATTTATGCTGGACCGCTGCAGGAAGATTTGACGGATTTTATGAGCATAAATTACAAGCCTGGGACAGTGCTGCCGGATATTTAATTGTACAAGAAGCGGGTGGCGTGGTAACGGATTTAAAAGGCGATAAATTTAATCCTTATCAACCTGGCATCATTGCAAGTAATGGTAAAATTCACGATCAATTATTAGCCTTAATGAAAGGCGGATCCTTATAAATTATATTATGGAAGAAAGAACAGAAATAGAAAAATTGGGAGAGTTTGGTTTAATAGATCATCTCACAGAAAATTTTGAAACCTTTAATGCGTCCACCACTTTATCCATTGGCGATGATGCAGCTGTGATTGATCATTTTGGAAAACAAACTGTTATCACCACCGACTTATTAGTGGAAGGAGTACATTTTGATTTAATGTATACCCCGCTAAAACACTTGGGATATAAATCGGTGATTGTGAATTTGAGTGACATTTATGCAATGAATGCACAACCCACACAAATCACGATGAGCATAGCTTTCAGCAATCGATTTAGTTTGGAAGCGCTCGAAGAGTTTTATTTAGGGGTACAAATTGCTTGTGAAAAATATGGTGTGGATTTAATAGGTGGTGACACATCTACTTCACAAAAAGGATTGGTGATATCGGTTACCGCTATTGGTGAAGTAGCACCCGATAAATATGTAAAAAGAAGTACTGCAGAAAGTGGAGATTTAATTTGTGTGTCGGGAGATTTGGGTGCAGCTTTCTTGGGGTTGACATTGATGGAAAGAGAGAAAAAAATATTTTTAGAAAATCCACAGGTACAACCTACACTAGAAAACGAAGATTATATTGTAGGAAGATTATTAAGACCAGAAGCTAGAAAAGATATCATTGACTATTTAACCACTCAAGAAATTACCCCTACTGCAATGATGGATATAAGCGATGGGCTAAGTAGTGACATTTTACACATTTGCAAGCAAAGCAATTTGGGCTGCAGATTATATGAAGAAAAAATTCCTTTGAACGAAGCTACCAAGGCCGCCGCATTTAAATTTGGTTTAGACCCAACTGTGTGTGCGTTAAATGGAGGCGAGGATTATGAATTATTGTTTACCATGAAACAATCCGACTACGATAAAATTACCTTACAAGAAGAGATAAGTGTTATTGGCTACATGTGCGACAAAGAAGAGGGCACTAAAATTATTACAAAGGGCAATAATGTATTTGATATCAATGCACAAGGCTGGAATGCTTTTTCAAAGTAAGAGAACGCGCAGCGTTCGATGTGGAGAACATTAGACATTCGATGTTTGCAACAGTAGACACTAACTGATTACCATTTTTAATAATTGTCGATCTGCACTTAAACAAAGCAGATCGGCATTTTCATTTATGCCAATCTGTGCACGCATCCCGTGTATATTCATCACCTTCGCTGGATATACACTACACATTTTAATGGCTTCCCCAAGTTCAACGCCCACTTCGTTCACCAAATTATTCATTGATTTTATTTGTGTTAACGCAGAGCCACTAAGGGTTCCACCACATTCATACTTGTCTCCGTTTAGCGCGTGTTGATAGATGCCGGTATGGGTAGTAGTTACTGCATCGGTTATACAAAACAGTCGATCGCCCATTACTTTCTTTGCTATTTTAATGGCATTAAAATCTACATGGTATCCATCTGCTACTAAACTACACATGGCAGTTTTGTGATTAAACAAAGCGCCCACCATTCCTGGTGCCCTGTGTTGAAATGCACTCATTGCATTAAATAAGTGTGTTGCCACGCTTATATTTTCATTAAAAAATGCAGTGGCCACATCATAAGACGCGTTACTATGTCCAGCGGAAACGACGATACCGTTGGATTGAATCAAATCAATCATTTCTTTGGAACAAACCTCGGGCGCTAACGTTATCATGCTAATCCATTCTTTTCCATAATCTAATATCTCTTGCACTTCTTGAAGCGTTGGATTGTGAATTATATTTTCTTGATGTGCTCCTTTTTTCCCCGCATTAATCCAGGGTCCCTCAATATGCAAACCAATACAACCCTTACCGCCATTGGTTTTATAGGCTTTCACCGCATCAATTGCTTTATATATTATTGCTGTTGTTTGAGAAGCAATGGTGGGTTGAAAAAAAGCGGAGCCTCCCTTTAAACAATATTGATATGTTTTTTCGATACAATCTGTATCCGGAAATTCAGATAATAATTTTCCCTCTGCACCATAAATTTGTAAATCAATTAAAGCGGGTACAATAAATGGAAATGCATTTTTGTGATCATAACCATCCTTGCTCATCCCAACAATTTTTCCATTATTTACTTCTACCGTCACCTCAGAAAGCCACTGCGTGCCGGTAAATAATTCTTGTGCTGCGTAAAATGCCGACATCTTATTTTGTCTATTAATTATAAAATAGTAAAGTCATCCGCGTCTTTCCAAAACGGAAAACGCTCCCTCGTATTATTCACTTCTTCTTTTTGTAAGCGAATGTGAAAGATATCTTCTTCATAGGCACAATGGTATAGAATCTCCCCTAAAGGCCCTACTACCATTGAATCTCCGCTGTGTGCAATATTGTGTCCATCCAAGCCCACGCGATTCACACCAATTGTAAAACATTGATTTTCTATGGCGCGCGCGGTTAATAATGTTTTCCATGCATGATTTCTTTTTTCAGGCCAATTGGCAACATATAACAACACATCGTATTCTTTTTCAGTCTCTTCATTTAGTTGCTGACGCGCCCAAACCGGAAAACGCAGATCATAACAAATTTGTAAATTTATTTTCCAACCCTTCACACTAGCAATTAATCTTTTTTTACCAGCGGTATAATGTTGATCTTCTCCAGCAAATGCAAACAGATGGCGCTTATCATAATATCCTAGCTGTCCGTTGGGCAACATCCAAATTAAACGATTGTAATATTTTCCATTTTCTTCAATGATTAGGGAACCCGTTATGATTGCTTTTTTTTCGGCCGATAATCTTCTCATCCAATCTACCGTTGGCCCTTCCATGGTTTCCCCCATGATTTCTGGCTGCATACTAAAGCCTGTATTAAACATTTCGGGTAGCACAATTATTTCAGTGGGTTCTTGAATGGACCTAATCTTTTGGCCCAATTTGTCTAGATTGGCCCCCTTGTCCTCCCAAAATAAGGAGGTTTGAATAATGGTAAAATGAAGTGATGACAAACTGTTGTTTTTACTTTGTGTATTAAAGATACAAAAACCGGATAAGATCTACCCTAAGTCCCTGGCTTGTAAAGTTTTTGTAAAATAGGCTGTATAAGTGCGGGCTCAAAGCCTCGCTGGTGTAAAAAAGCATGTGTTTTTGCCATACGGCTAAGTCCTCTTTCGCCCTTTAGGCTATTCCACTTTTTGTTGGCTAGCTCAAAAAGTTTGGCAAGATAATCATCCTGGTCTATGGATTGTAAAGCCATTTTGATATTAAAATTGCTCACTTTTTTTTGATAAAGGGCGTGATTGATTTTAAGTTTCCCCCAGCCCTTAATTCTAAAGTGCCCGCCAGCAAACGAAATTGCGAAACGCTCCTCGTTTAAGAAATTTTCTGAGATTAAATCGGCAATAATTTCTTCCACTTCGGGCTTGGTCATACCTAGTTCATATAACTTATCCCTTACCTCTTGTTGTGCCCTTTCTTGATACGCACAAAAATGACGAATGCTTAGTATGGCTTGCTCTTTTCCGACTCTAATTTTTTTCATCTATGTCAATAAGTAGTGCTAAAATAGCTTTTTAATCTTAACATTTTACATTAGGTTTGCCTTAGTATAAAAATGTGATTATTTCACCCGCCAAACAACAAAAATTCTATGAAATTTATTGTTTCTTCCTCTTCTCTTTTAAAACACCTCCAACAAATTTCTGGTGTTATTAATACCAATACAGTATTGCCAATTTTAGAAGATTTTTTATTCGAAATAGAAGATAAAAAATTAAATATCGTTGCCACCGATTTAGAAACAGTGATGCGCGTGCAAATGGAAGTGGAAAGCAAAGCCAACGGTCGCGTTTGTATTCCAGCAAAAATTTTAATTGATTCTTTAAAAAATATTGCAGACCAGCCTTTAACATTTAACATTGATAAAAATTACGCAGTAGAAATTACCAGCGACAATGGTAAGTATAAAGTAATGGGTGAAAATCCAGATAATTTTCCAAAAGAGCCTACAGCCGACGATACATCAGGCTTTAAGATGACAAGCACCGGCCTTTTAACTGCGATTAATAAAACTTTATTTGCAGTGAGTGGCGATGATTTACGTCCTGCCATGACGGGTGTGTTTTTTGAATTATCCAAAGACAGTGTTCAGTTTGTGGCAACCGATGCGCATCGTTTGGTGCGTTATAAAAGAACCGATGCGAAAGCTACACAAAACACAAGTTTTATTGTTCCTAAAAAACCATTGAATTTATTAAAGAACGCCTTACCGGATAACGAGGATCCTATTACCATTAGTTATAACAACAATCACCTTTTTGTGGATCACGGTTCTACACAATTAATTTGTCGATTAATTGATGCACGCTTCCCTGATTACAAGGTGGTCATTCCTGCTGATAATCCTTATCGCTTAACGGTTAATAAACACGATTTCCAAAATGCATTACGTCGTGTAAATGTATTTAGTAATAAAAGTACCAACCAAGTAGCGTTGAATATTACAGGCAACGAATTACAAATGGCTGCGCAAGACATTGACTTTAGTTTTGAAGGAAACGAGCGCATGAGTTGTGAATACCAAGGCGAGGATATTCAAATAGCATTTAATGCAAAATTTTTAATTGAAATGTTGAACGCAGCAGATACCGATGACGTGTATTTAGAATTATCAACACCAAGCAAAGCGGGTTTAATTAAACCCTCTGAACAAGCGCCAGGCGAAGACCTCTTAATGTTGGTGATGCCATTAATGTTAAACAGCTAATCGGATCCTAGCTTTGACAAAATAAAAAAGATTTAATCCGTACCTATAAAAACAACCAACCCGATGATTTCTGCATAAGAACATCGGGTTTTTTATTTACATTTATGTATTAAAACAATTGCATGCTAGAAACGATTAAAAATTATTTTACTGCCCTTGAACAGCATTCAATACAGCGCGCGTTAATTTTAGCCTGTGGCATCACTTTCTTTTGGTTGGTGGAATTTGCGGCGCCCTTATTTAACTTTAAGTATAACAAGTTTAAACATGCTGGCATTAATTTATTTTTCACGCTAACGACCATCATCATCAACTTTGGTTTTGCATTTGTAATGGTTATTGTGGCGGACTGGACAGTGCAACAAAATTTTGGCTTGCTACATTTAACTCAACTTTCTCCATGGATAGAAGCGATTGTTGGTTTATTACTCTTAGATTTTATTGGCGCGTATCTGGTGCACATGATTGAACATAAAGTAAAATTTTTATGGAAATTTCATATGGTTCATCATGCAGATACACATGTGGATACGACCACAGGAAACAGACACCATCCAGGAGAGTCGGTGGTAAGAGCGGTCTTTGCTATTTTAGCTGTTTTTATTTTAGGCACGCCTATATGGATGGTGATGTTGTATCAAAGCTTAAGCGTAGTGCTTACTCAATTTAATCATGCGAATATTCGAATCCCAAAATGGTTTGACAAAACATTTGGCTATATAATTGTTTCCCCAAATATGCACAGAGTGCACCATCATATTACGCGCCCACAGACAGACAGCAATTATGGAAATATATTTTCTTTTTGGGATCGATTGTTAGGAACCTACAACGACACACCTATGGATCAAATCGTTTATGGGTTGGATGTTTTAGACAATAGCAAAGACGAATCATTTTCATATCAGTTAAAAGCGCCTTTTAATAAAACAATCAAATCAGATTATTAAGTATGCGTAAAATAGGTGCATTTATTCCTGCGCGTTATGCAGCAACTCGATTTCCCGCTAAGCTAATGCAAATGCTGGGGGATAAAACGGTGATTAGACACACTTATGACAATACGGTGGCTACTGGATTATTTGACGAAGTGTATGTGGTAACAGATAGTGAAATTATATTTAATGAAATTGTACACAATGGCGGCAAAGCCATTATGAGCAAGCGTTCCCACGAAAGCGGGTCGGATCGTATTGCAGAAGCCATTGTAGATTTAGACATTGATATTATCGTAAATGTACAAGGGGACGAACCCTTTGTAAAAAAAGAACCTTTACAAAAAGTGATAGATGTTTTTTCGGATGCGACCGTTCAGGTATCTTCTTTAATGCAAGTCTTAACCAACCCCCAACTTATTGAAGATCCTAATTATGTTAAGGTGGCGGTAGACGTTCACAACAATGCTTTGTTTTTTTCGCGCAGTGTAATTCCTTACCCAAGAGACAAAGAGGCAGCCGCAAAATATTATGAACACATAGGCGTGTATGCATTTAAAAAACAAGCCTTATTAGATTTCACCAATTGGCCCATGTCTCCATTAGAAGCAGCGGAAAAAATTGAGTGTTTGCGTTATTTAGAAAATGGAGTTGCCATTAAAATGGTGGTGACAGAATATATGGGTGTTGAAATTGATACCCCGGAAGACTTGATAAAAGCGGCTGCGCTTTTAAAATAAATTCATCTTAACAAAATTATTGCAATGAATAAAGGAAAACTATTTCAATCCACAGTGGTAGCGGCATTGGCAGGTTTTATTTTTGGTTTTGACATGGTTGTTATTTCTGGCGCCGATAAACCCATTCAAGCCTTGTGGCATACTACGCCACTGTTTCACGGTTTCTTTATTATGTCTATGGCATTATGGGGAACCGTTATTGGCTCGGTGTTTGCAGGTGCTCCAACTGAAAAATATGGCCGAAAGAAAGTTTTAATTTGGCTAGGTGTCATGTTTATTGCATCAGCTATTGGATCTGCGTTGGCGCAGGATCCCTATACATTTTCGTTCTTTAGATTAATGGGTGGTATTGCGATTGGGGTTTCTTCGGTTGCTGCACCCACGTATATTTCAGAAATTTCTAACAAAAACAATAGAGGCAAGTTGGTGGGCATGTATCAATTTAATATTGTATTTGGGATTTTGATTGCTTACCTGTCCAATTATTTTTTAGCAGGGTTTGGTGGAGACAACGACTGGCGTTGGATGTTAGCAGTGTTATTAATCCCTGCTGCTATTTATACGATTATGACATTGGGCTTGCCAGAAAGTCCAAGATGGTTGTTGTCGGTTAAAAATGATGAAACAGGTGCAAGAAAAACCTTGCAAGCAATAGGCATTGATAATATTGACGAAACCATTAATGAAATAAATATTTCAAACGAACAAGATAAGGTACACGGCAGGTTAGCACTATTTACAAAGCAGCATAAAAAAATTATTTCCATTGCTTTTTTTGTAGCTTTTTTTAATCAGGCATCTGGTATTAATTTTCTCTTATACTATGCCCCTCGTATTTTAGAAGAAGCGGGTTTTCCAAAAGACAACTCCTTATTAAGTTCAATTTCATTAGGGATGATGAATTTGATATTCACTTTTGTAGGACTCTGGTTGATTGACCGCATAGGTCGTAAAACCCTATTAATTATTGGCTCTTTTGGTTACATCATTAGCTTATCCATGGTGGCCTATGGCTTTATAGCTCAGGGTGCACCCGCATTTATGCTTTCTTTTTTATTATTATTTATAGCCTCTCATGCTATTGGACAAGGAGCAGTCATATGGGTATTGATTTCAGAAATATTTCCCACACCAGTGCGCGCTAAGGGCCAAGCATTTGGAGCCAGCATTCATTGGATATTTGCGGCACTCATCACGCTTATCACGCCTGTATTTTTAGATAAAGACCATGGTATTTTTAAAAATAACCCTTGGCCCATTTTTGCTTTTTTTGCAGTGATGATGGCTTTACAATTAGTGTGGATATTGACAAAAGTGCCTGAAACAAAAGGCGTATCTTTGGAAGACTTACAAAAGAAATTAGTACAATAAATATTTTTTATGCAGTTTAAGAATTTAAAACTAGTAGACTATGTGGTATATGGTCGTGGTGCATTTAATCAATTAGATGAAATTTTAGCACCTCGCAGAAAGGGCGACTATCCCATGATATTTTTTTTAGATCATTTTTTTGCTGGCAAGCCATTGGCGTCTCGTATTCCATTAAGGGGGAAAGATAAAATTGTGTATGTTGATGTTACACATGAGCCTAAAACAAAACAAGTAGACGCGTTGGCTGCGGAATTAAAAGCAGAGTTTGGTGAAATTAGCGGCGTGATTGGTATCGGTGGCGGATCGGCGATGGACTTAGCCAAAGCGGTTGCATTAATGATGACCAATCCAGGATCTTCTGCAGATTATCAGGGATGGGATTTAGTAAAACAAGCCGGTGTTTATAAAGTAGGTATTCCAACCTTAAGTGGAACAGGGGCCGAAGTAAGTCGTACCACCGTATTAACTGGACCGGTGCGCAAACTGGGCATGAATTCTGATTTCACACCCTTCAATCAAATTATTTTAGATCCCGAGTTAACCAAGAACGCACCTGCAAATCAACGGTTTTACACGGGCATGGATTGTTATATTCATTGTATTGAAAGTTTAGAAGGTACCTATTTAAATGAGTTTAGTAAATCTTATGGAGAAAAAGCGTTGGACCTGTGTCGCAAAGTGTTTGTTGAGAAAGCAACATGGGACGAAGAAAGCGATGAACAATTAATGATGGCTTCTTATGCCGGTGGCATGAGTATCGCGTATAGTCAAGTAGGTGTTGCGCATGCGGTAAGTTATGGTTTAAGTTTTTTATTGGGCACCAAACATGGTATCGGCAATTGCATTGTAATGAATCATTTGGAAGAATATTATCCTGCTGGAGTGAAAGAGTTTAAATACATGGTGGAGAAAAATAATATTGACATTCCAACGGGCATTTGTGCTCACCTCACCGAAGAACAATTTGATGCTATGATTAATGTTTCCATGGGCATGAAACCATTGTGGGAAAACGCACTAGGAAAAAATTGGGAAAGCATTATGACCAGAGAAAAGTTAAGAGCTCTTTATAATAAACTTTAGAAATTATTATTTTATAGCACCCTTGTAAATAATTATTTAAAATAATTTCTTGAAAAAAGTTTTTAACAATCTTACTTTTTGGGTGTTAGCATCCATCACAGCAGGCATCTTGGTAGGCTATTTATCACCCAGTACGGGTGTTGCCATGCAACCATTGGGGACCTATTTTATTGAGGTTGTTAAACTGTTTATTAGCCCCATTATTTTATTGACCATCATTTCCGGCATTTGCGGAATGAGTGATTTAAAGAAAGTGGGAAAGATAGGAGGAAAAGCAATATTGTATTTTGAAATTGTAACTACCATCGCATTGGTGATTGGCGTAGTGGTTGCATATATAATTCAACCAGGCGCACATGTTGATACTTCGCAAATTCAAAAAGCGGATATTTCTAAATTCCAACAAGGGGCAGCTACATTTGCTTGGTCTAGTTTTTTCAAAAGTAATATTACTATTCAGGTTTTAATATTTGCAATTATTGCCGGTGTTGTTATTAGTAAATTAAAACAGCGTACAATTATCATTTCAAAAATTAATTGGGCAAGTAAATATATTTTTAAGGCATTACATTTTGTGATGTATCTAGCGCCCATTGGGGCTTTTGGAGGCATGGCGTATACCATTGGTAAATATGGGGTAAGCACTTTGTTACCCTTAATGAAATTGATGGCATGCGTTTATATTACCATGGGGTTATTTGTAATCTTAATCTTGGGTTCCATTTTAAAATATTGCAAAGTCAATATATTTTCTTTTTTAAATTATATTAAAAAAGAGCTCCTGATTGTTTTAGGCACTTCCTCTTCCGAAGCGGCGCTTCCATCTTTAATGGAGAAGCTTGAAAAAATGGGCTGTGCTAAATCTGTGGTGGGACTGGTAATACCGGCAGGATATTCTTTTAATTTAGACGGCACGTCTATTTATTTATCCATGGCCATTATTTTTTTAGCACAGGTGTTTAATATTCATTTAAGCATTGAACAAATATTCACCATTATTGCTATATTGATGGTTACCTCTAAAGGTGCAGCGGGGGTTACGGGCAGTGGTTTTATTGTACTATCTTCTACCTTAACAGCCACTAACTTAATTCCTGTGGAAGGATTGGCATTATTGTTGGGCGTTGACCGATTTATGTCCGAAGCCAGAGCCATTACTAATTTTATAGGTAATGGCATTGCGACTATTTTTATATCGCACACGGAAAAATTATTGGAACATAGTAAAATGCACAAAGCATTTAGTAAGGAGTCTCCGTTGGATGAAATTGCTTAATTGATAAAATAGGTCTCAATTCGAAAATATAAAAAAGCGATTCTATTCTGCTACTGCTACTACTTCTTTTACTTCAGGGATCATGCGTTTCATCATTCCTTCAATACCCGCTTTTAATGTGACCATACTGGAAGGGCAGCCGCTGCAAGATCCTTGTAGCATAAGGTTTACAACACCGTCATGATAACTTTTAAATTGTATTGCCCCACCGTCCATTTCCACCGCTGGTTTCACATAGTTTTCTAATAATTCTTTTACGCGCTTTACAATATCATCGTCGTCAGCATGAACCGTGTTGGTGGCCTCTTGTTTAATCTTGGCAACCTCTTCTTCGTTCACTACCACGCCCCCATTTTCTAAATATTCTTTTAAAAACGTTTTAATGGTTGGAATTACATCCTGCCAATCATCGGTGTCTGCACTTTTTGTGATGGTGATAAAATTGCTAGCAATGAAAACACTCTTAATGAAAGGAAAACTGAATAGTTCCTTAGCTAAAGGAGAAGGGGTAGCCAGACTTTCGTCAGCAATGTCAATGCTCTTTCCAGGATATAAAAGTTTGTTGGCAACAAACTTCATGGTTTCTGGGTTAGGCGTCATCTCGGTATAGATACTTACAATTGTGTTTCCAGTGGTAATCATAATCAAATGGTTGAACTACAAAAATAATCAAAAAACCTCCCAATCGACCCTAATGATAAGGGCTGGGCTTTATTTTTCCGATATCGAAAAGTAAACCTAAGACGGAAGGATGCTTAATTTGGCATAATTGAGCATGATTTTCTTTTCACCGTTGGTATCAAAAAGAATAAGGGCAATAGGGTTATGGGCAGAACCCTCAATTTCTTTAATCACCCCGAACCCAAATTTTTGATGTTCCACTTTCATCCCCGCTTCTAATGCAGACGGGTCTGCCGCTATAAAGTTAAGCGAAGGAATATGTTTTTTATTTAGGGTGCTAGGGGGCACTACTGGCATATAACTTGGTTTGCTAGGACTTTGCTCCTGCCAACCCTTATTGTTTCCTCCATGCATACGGTCATATGCCGAACCCCAGCCGGAACTTTGATTGCGCGCGCCACCACCTGCACTGGTTTTATCCAATTGGTCCTCTGGCATTTCATCTATAAATCGGCTTGGATCATTTTGTACCAATTGACCAAAACGATATCTAGAATTGGCATAGGTTAACCACAAATGCTTTTTGGCTCTTGTTACGGCAACATAAAACAAACGCCTTTCTTCTTCTAGCTCTTCGCGCGTATTGATACTCATTCCACTTGGAAATAAGGTTTCCTCTAATCCCACTACAAACACACAATCAAATTCCAACCCCTTTGCAGCATGCACGGTCATTAATTTTACCGTGTCCTCATTGTTGTTGTCGCTATCTGCATCCGTGATCAAGGTAATTTGTTGTAAATAAGAACCCAAACTTTTATCTCCCAACTCTCCGTCCTCATTGCTTGGACTTTCCGTCCACTCTTTAATAGAGTTTAATAATTCCTGTACGTTTTCATACCGCGCCAGCCCCTCGGTACTTTTATCATTAAATAATTCTTTAACAATGTTGGTATGCTTTCCCACTTGCACTGCAACATCCGATGCATTGTGTTTGGTCAATTGATTTTGAAAATATTTAATCATGGTCACAAACTCATCAATGGCCGTAAGGGTTCCTGCCTTAAATCCAAATGCTTTTGCTTTTTCCAATACCTCAAAAAAAGTAATATTATTATCACCGGCCAACACTAAACATTTTTCCATTGTTGTTTTACCAATACCTCGTACTGGGTAGTTGATAATTCTTTTCAGCGCCTCTTCGTCCTTGGTGTTAGCTATTAAACGTAGGTAAGCAATAAAATCTTTCACTTCTTTTCTTTGATAAAAGCTAAGCCCACCATATATCTTATAAGCAATGCCCGTGCGTCTTAAGCTTTCCTCAAAGGATCTTGATTGTGCATTGGTACGATATAAAATAACAAAGTCCTTATTGTAAAAATGATTTCTTAATTTATTTTCTTGAATGGCATCGGCAATGTATTTTCCTTCTTCATTGTCCGTCATGGTGCGCACTAACTTTATTTTATCTCCTTCGTCATTATTTGTCCACAATTCTTTGGGAATCTGTCCCTTATTATTTTTAATTACTTGGTTGGCTACTTCAATAATGGATTTACTACTGCGATAGTTTTGTTCCAGCTTTACCAACTTGACATCGTCATAGTCTTTTTGAAACTGTAAAATATTTTCAATGGTGGCTCCACGAAAACTATAAATACTTTGCGCATCGTCGCCTACTACACACAAATTTTCATGCACCGCAGCCAATAATTTTGCAATTTGATATTGCACTGGATTGGTATCCTGATACTCGTCAATTAATAAATATTTAAATTTGTGTTGATATTTATGTAAGACTTCTGGAAAGTCATGCAATAGTTCATGCATTTTAAAAAGCAAATCATCAAAGTCCATGGCACCGCTTTTAAAACAGCGCGCTGCATAGCTTGCATAAATTTCTGCAATTTGAGGACGATTGCTCCTGGCGTCTTCCTGCTTTAAGAAATTGTCCACAGCATATTCTGCAGGACCCACTAAAGCATTCTTCGCACTAGAAATTCTATTCAATACAATATTGGGCTTGTATAATTTATCATCCAAACCCATATCATTAATTACCTGTTTTAAAACCGACTTAGAATCGTCGGAGTCATAGATGGTAAAGCTTTGCGGATATCCAAGCTTAGCAGACTCTGCTCTTAATATGCGTGCAAAAACACTGTGGAATGTCCCAATATATAAGTTTCTAGCTTCGGTATTACCAAGCGCTTTTTCTACACGCTCTTTCATTTCCGCGGCGGCTTTGTTGGTAAAAGTGAGGGCTAAAATATTAAATGCATCTACACCACTATTCATTAAATGCGCAATCCTAGAAGTTAACACTTTTGTTTTTCCACTTCCCGCCCCCGCAATAATCATTAGGGGCCCATTGAGATGTAATACTGCTTCTTTTTGTGGTTCGTTGAGTCCGTCTAAATACGCTTGTTGCATGCAGCGAAGATAGCATAAAAAAAGCCCTCCAAAGGAAGGGCTTTTAATAAAAATATTATAGAACTACTTTTTTTCTAGTAACTTAAAGAACTGATCTAATTGTGGTAAGATTACAATTCTTGTTCTTCTATTTTTAGCTCTACCTTCTGCAGTTCCATTATCTGTTAAAGGAAGATATTCAGATCTACCAGCTGCTGTCATACGCTTAGGATCTAAATGGTAGGTATCTTGTAAAATGCGAACTACCGTAGTAGCACGCTTTACAGATAAATCCCAGTTGTCTTCAATAGCGTTGTCAGAACCAATTAATTGCTTAGAATCCGTATGGCCTTCTACCATAAATTCAATATCAGGTTGTGCAGCCAAAACCTTTGCTACTTTACCTAATACGTTTTTGGCATTGCTTGTTACTTCAAAGCTTCCACTTTTAAATAATAATTTATCAGAGATGTCTACGTATACAACACCCTTGTCAATTTTCACATTAATATCGCCATCGTTTAAATCTCCAATCGCACCTTTTAAGTTCATCACCAAGTTCATGTTGATAGAATCTTTACGTGCCATAGTACTTTGTAAACCTTGAATATATAAATCTTTTGCACCAATGTTGTCTAAAGATTTTTTGATACTTTCTGCTTGAGCACCTGACACAACGGACATATCTTTTAATTGGCTCAATACAACGTTGTTGTTATTTCTTAAGAAATCAACCTGCTTGTTTAAATCATCGACATTAGACTGTAATGATTTAGCTTTATCCATTGCCTTTTCGGCGTCGGTTTTGCTTTTATTCAATGCGTCTTCTGCACTGCGAAGTTTTCCTTGTAATTCTGTATAGGCTCCATTCAATTCAGAAAGCTTCTCTTCCTTTTCTTGTAATTTCTTAGGACTAACGCAAGAATAAGCACCGATGCTAACAATCGCAAGCGCTAAAAAAATTCTACTTTTCATACTATTTTTTTATTTAAATGAATAAAACGGCCATCGGCCTGAACAAAAATACTAATATAGACCTGAGCGACAAAACAATTATTAAAAAATTAACAGCTAGCCCTCAATGTCTTCTGTGATGCTGTAGGCGGGGAGATAGCCCAAAATACCCTTAAAAAACCCTACAATTTTTTGTTTGTCGGCTGTTTCGTTCTCTCCTGTCATAAATGGAGGCGCGAAAATCACTTTTTTATGCTCAAAATCCAGTGCCACCATCACAATAGGCACTTGAGCATTTTTTGCAATATGATAAAAGCCTGTTCTCAGGCGGCTTACCTTTTTTCTGGTGCCCTCGGGGGAAAGGGCAATATGAAACTGCTCCTTCTCACTGAATATTTTAACCACTTGGTCCACCTGATTGGAGTGTTTGGATCTTTCAACAGGGTAGCCTCCTATCTTTCTTAACACATAACCAAAGATTCCCCAAAAAAGCTCCTTTTTCCCTAAAAAATGTACAAATTCAAACCCCATTTTTTTACGAATGCCCAGCCCTAAAAAAAAGTCAAAAGCATGTGTATGGGGCGCCACAACCAACACCGATTGTTTTAATTCAAATGGAAAACGTCCTTCTATTTTCCAACCCCTCACTGTAAAATACCACCAAGCAAGTAACTGTTGCATAATTATAAATTGCGTAAAATTAAACCTTCGTTGTTATAAATCCGCTATCAATTTAGCGTTTGTGTCCGGATTCACACCCATAGCGTCTATCCACTCTATATTGGATAGGTTATTGTCACCCTTATTATTTTCTGCTACCTTACTATTTTTTTCACCCTTTGAAAATTTATCATACCATTTATCATAGTATTTTAAAAGTATAGTAAAGGCGTTTTTAATATCTCCTTCCATAATATAATTAACTGCGTTTTTTGTTTCTAATCCACCTAATCTTTTTTGAATTCTTTCGGTTGCAGCGATTAATTCCGCTTTATTAAAATTTCCATATTGCTTTACAATAAAATCAAGCCTTTCTTCAAATGAAATGCGTAAAAAGTAACAAGTGCTATTTTTTATTTGCGCAAAAAACGGTGTGGGGATCATTACCATCCCAATTCTTTGACTTTCGTCTTCTACCCAAATAGTTTTGCCTTTTTTTCCTTGTTCATACAAAGCGGTAGCTAATAAATTTTCAAACATTTCTTGACTGGGTTGCGCACCCTGACCCAATGCGCCAAAAGAGGAACCCTTGTGTTTTGCCAATCCCTCTAAATCCACTACAGCAGCTCCGCTTGCCGCTATTGCGTGTAGTGTTTCAGTTTTACCCGATCCTGTATATCCTCCTAAAACTTTCAGTGAATGGGTCTGTGTAAATTGATCAATTACCCAATTCCGATACGCCTTATAACCCCCATTTAGTTGAATCACTTTAAAACCGTACAGGTCTAATAACCAGGCTACCGCAGCACTGCGCATGCCTCCTCTCCAACAATGAACAAAAACAATAGGTTTTATTTGTTGTACTTTTTCGTAGTCGCTACATATGGTTTCTACTGTTTCTACCATTTGTTTCATCTTATCTCCAAAAAAAGGAAGCGCTATTTTAATGGCTTCTTGTCTGCTTTGTTTTTTATACGTAGTGCCCACAATGGCTCTTTGCTCATTGTCAAACAGTGGAAGCGAATAGGCGCCTGGGATATGCGCATGTTCAAATTCTGCAGGACTTCTTACATCCAATAAGACATAATTAGCGCTGCTATTAATGAATTCAACAATATTATTTTTGATAATGGCCATATTATAAAGATAGTCGCTTTAATTCATTCACTAAATCCGCTGTACTAAAGGCAGTAAATGGAGGCGTTTGGTATTCAAATTGACGGGCTTGTTCAATGGCGATTTTCAAATCAAATTCGGCTTGAGAAAAACAAATAGCCCATTTTTTAGATTGCCAATATTTTCCTAAATAGGCTTGTTCGGTTTGTCCAGGCGTTGGAATAAAAATTAATTTTTTTTGAAAAGGAATCAACTCCATCAATGTTGTATAACCGCCTCTGCAAATAATATATTCGGCTTTCTTAATTTCCTTTTTTAATGCAGCACCATTTAAGTGATGATAGAGTAAGCCCTTGGTAGTTTTTTTTTGATACGACTGCTTATCGGGAAGCCCAGCAAGTACTACAAACCTTTCTCCTAAAGCATTTCCCTGTTCCCATAAGATATTTTCAAGCAATGTTCTTTGTGGCTCTGGTCC
This sequence comes from Bacteroidota bacterium, assembly GCA_947476145.1. Lineage (GTDB taxonomy): Bacteria > Bacteroidota > Bacteroidia > Chitinophagales > Chitinophagaceae > Sediminibacterium. The sequence goes on from CANJPH010000009.1 coordinate 41,799, forward strand.
CGAAACGATGCCTAAAAAACAAGTTGCTTCTTGATTATTTTCATTGACCAAATTCAAACTCGCTACCTCTTGCAAGCGCGACAAGCAATTCATATACCAAATGGGTGTGTTGGGTAATTTTTTTGGATTTGCTAAATCGCCAGATAGATTATGAGGAGGCTTCATGTCGGCTATCCAGCAAGCAGTATACTTATTAATTATTGAGTAAGTGATGGCTTGATTTAAGCGTGTACTCCAGTCGTATGGTGTTTGAAGCTCAAGCTGATGCGTGATGAATACACTTTTTATTTTTTTATGAAAAAATCCAAAACGATTGTCCGACACAATTAAATCAAACTGATATTTTTTAGCAGTGCGCTTAAGCCAAAAATATTCATTAAAAATAGCAGCTACTATTTTAGGTATTTGTATCATAATGCCTAGTATAAATAGAGCATTGTTTTTTGTATACCAAATTCGATAACCCTTCAAGTGTAAAAAAGTAGCCGTTGGAAAGGCTTCCCTTAAAATGACCTCCTGCTTGCTTTCGGACGCAATGTATATTTTGTAATCAAGCGATTCAAAGCTGCGTATGAGTGATATGCATCTTGTGGCATGACCCAAACCCCAATCCAGGGGCGATATGCAAACCGCTTTTTGTTTCATCTGCCACTAAATTAGCCAATATATTCTAACCACTTATTTTTCCAGCGTAAGTACCACTCCGTTAATACAATATCTTAAGCCGGTTGGTTTGGGCCCATCTTCAAATACATGACCTAGGTGCGCCTTACATTTTCCGCACTCTACTTCGGTTCTAACCATGCCATGTGTGTTGTCGGGTAAGTAAATAATGGATTCTTTGCTAATAGGTTCAAAGAAGCTAGGCCAGCCACATCCACTTTCATATTTTGCATTGCTTTTAAAAAGCGGATTTCCACATACGGCGCAGTGAAAAGTACCCACCTCCTTGCTATGCTCAAATTCACTTGTAAAAGGCCTTTCGGTTCCTTTTTGTCTAGCAATTTGATAGATCTCTGGGCTTAAGATGGTTTTCCATACATCATCTGCAACCACCACAGCTTCTTTTCGGTTGGGATTATAATACGGGTTCTTTTTTTCCATAAGGGTGTCTTTTTTTTGTTTTGTAGGGCTTTGTGCGCAAGCCGAAAAACTCATTAGGGTCATTAAGCAAAGTAGTTTAAACATATCTTTTCTTGTTGTATAAAAATACTAACAAGTATTCAGATTATTTGTTCAGATTTTGTTCCATAGATTCAAGATAATTTTAAGCGAGTTCAGTATCTTTGAATCCAACTCCTCCCTATGTTTAATTTAATCTTATTTGGCCCTCCAGGAAGCGGCAAAGGAACGCAAAGTGAAAATATTATTGCTGCCAATGGTTTGCAACACTTATCAACGGGCAATTTATTAAGATCTGAAATTACGCACCAGACCCCATTAGGGCTAAAAGCAAAAACATTTATGGATGCAGGGCAGTTGGTGCCGGATGAGGTAGTGATTGGAATGGTAGATAATTTTATGAATGCACATCCCCAGGCTAAAGGGTTTTTATTTGATGGATTTCCACGTACGACTGCACAGTGTATTGCACTCGATGCTTTATTACAACATAAGGGTACTGAAATTAATGTTGTACTTGCGTTAGAAGTAGGCGAAGAAGAATTGGTAAAAAGATTATTGGGTCGTGGCGCAACTTCCGGCAGAAGTGATGATACTAATGAAACTATTATTCGCGCGCGTATTCAAGAGTACCACGATAAAACCACTGCCGTGGCTACGCATTATGCGCAATACAATAAAGTAATCTCAGTAAAAGGAGAGGGAACGGTAGAAAGCATTTATGCCGACTTGAAAAAAGAAATTGACGCAAGAATTTAAATATTCAAACCTCCACAAGCACTTATTACTTGTCCTGTAATATAACTACTTAAGTCACTTGCTAAAAATAAAGTAGTGTTGGCAATTTCTTCTGCTTTACCAAATCTTCCTAATGGAATTTTCTCCAAGAATGCTTTTCCTGCATCGCCCTCATTTAAATAATGAGTCATATCGGTTTCAATAAATCCAGGGGCGATGGCATTGCAACGAATATTTCTACTTCCAATTTCAGCGGCGATAGATTTTGTGAATCCAATAATACCAGCCTTGCTTGCTGCGTAACTGCTTTGACCCGCATTGCCACGAATGCCTATAATAGAACTCATATTAATAATACTTCCGCTTCTTGCTTTCATCATCGGACGAATCACCTGCTTGGTCATATTAAATACACTTTTCAAATTGGTTTCCATCACATCATCCCATTGCTCGGGTGTCATACGTAATAATAAATTATCTTTGGAAATACCTGCGTTGTTTACACAAATATCTACCGTACCAAATGTTGCTACAACGTCATTTACCAAGGATTCACAAGCTGCAAAGTCTCCCGCATTGGCTTGATAAGCTTTTGCTTTAACACCCATTTTTTCTATTTCCGTTACCAAGCTATTTGCTTTCTCTGCACTACTGTCACTTACATAGGTAAAGGCAATATGAGCACCCTGCTCAGCTAGTTTTAAGGCAATGGCTGCCCCTATTCCTCTTGCTGCGCCAGTTACGATGGCTACTTTTCCGTCTAATAATTTCATTGTTTTCTGTTTTTAATAAACCAATAGGTATGCATCAATACAATACTAATATTCACAAAGATAACAGGATTATCCTGTTTTAAAAAACCATAAGCTATCCACAGCAAGCTACCAGCAGTGTTTGCAATGCGTAATTTTTTAACATCTTGTATTGCAAAAGATCCTACCACCACGGCTGTTGCGATCCATCCTAATGTTTCTATCATTTTTTATCATTCAAAGTGAATATTTTTTAATTCCTCAATAAGCTTGCGCTCGTTGGATAAACGAGGCACTTTATGTTGTCCTCCTAGTTTCCCTTTACTTTTTAGCCATTCATGAAAACAACCTTTTTTTACTGCCGTAATTTGTGGCAATCCAAGTGCAATGTCCTTATATCGTTTTGCTTCGTAGTCACTATTTAAAGATTGTAAATTTTTATCTAAACAAATGGTAAATGCATTTAAATCCTCGGGTGCTTTTTCAAATTCAATGAGCCATTCATGTGCCCCCGAATTTTTTTCTGACATATAAATAGGCGCTGCAGTGTAATCAATAAGTGTTAGGTCAAATGCTGCACAAGCATCACTAATTGCTCTATCGGTATTGTCTGCGATTACTTCTTCCCCAAAAGCATTTATAAATTGTTTTAACCTGCCGGATACTTTTATTCTAAAAGGAGCAAGAGTTGTAAATTGAATGGTGTCGCCTACTAGGTATCTCCACAATCCGCCATTGGTACTTATTACAATCGCATAATTTTTTCCTAACTCCACTTTTTCTAATCCAATTGTGCGTGGATTTTCTCTTCCGTATTCTTCGGTAGGCATGAACTCATAAAATATACCATGATCTAAAAATAACAACATGCCTTCTTCATTGTGCTTATCCTGTGCTGCAAAAAAACCTTCGCTGGCATTGTATATTTCTACATAATTACAACCCGGTCCAATTAATTTATTAAACTCATTTTTATAGGGAGTAAATGAAACACCTCCATGAATGTATACTTCAAAATTGGGCCATACTTCTTTTATATTTTTCTTGCCAGAAATTTCTAAAATTCTTTTTAATAATACCATGGTCCAGGTGGGTACGCCCGAAATAGAACTTACATCTTCATTGATGGTGCTTTGTGCTAGGCTTTCAATTTTATTTTCCCATTCATCCATGAGTGCAATGGATAACTCCGGTGTCCTAATAAAAGAAGACCAAAAAGGAGAATTTTGTAAAAGCACAGCACTTAAATCTCCATATTGAAAATTGTTTTCAAGCGGATGCACCTGATGTGATCCACCAATCACCAATCCTTTTCCCATTAATAAATCACTATCGGGTAGGGCATTATAATAAATAGTAAGCACGTCCTTGGATCCATGAAAATGGTTTTCTTCAATGCTCTCTGTGGTCAGCGGAATAAATTTACTCTTATCGTTGGTGGTGCCACTGCTTTTGGCAAACCATTCAACAGGCGTATTCCATAACACCGAGTCCTCTCCGGCCAATATTTTATCTATGTAGGGCTTTAGGTCTTCGTATTCGTGAATGGGAACGCATTCTTTAAACTTTCTGATATTAAAGATTTCTGAGAATTGATATTGTCTTCCAAATTGGGTGTATTGACCATGTGTAATAAGGTCCTGCAACACTTCACGTTGTGCGGCAATAGGGTCATTTACCCAATGCTCAATTCGCCAATAGCGAAGTCGAGCCAGTCTTGACAATGCGGGACTAAAAATCTTCATAGGCGTTACACAATATACGCCATACCCCTAAATAAACTAGCTTTTTTGGCCCATTTCAATAATCCAATCCTTGCGCTTTAATTCAAAGTTGGTACCTAGGTATAATCTTCTTACTTGTTCGTCTTCTGCTAACTCTTCGGCAGTTCCGTGTTTGAAAATTTTACCTTCAATTAATAAATAAGCACGGTCACAAATGGATAAGGTTTCATTTACATTGTGATCGGTAATTAAAATGCCTATGTCTTTTAATTTTAATCTAGACACCACCGCCTGTATATCTTCAACAGCGATAGGATCCACGCCAGCAAAGGGTTCGTCTAATAAAATAAATTTAGGATCAACGGCCAATGCGCGCGCAATTTCTGTACGTCTTCGCTCTCCACCACTTAAACTATCTCCATTATTGTTGCGTACATGATGTAAATTAAATTCATCCAAAAGGGACGCTAATTTATAATCTCTCTCTCCCTTGGTTAATTTTGTCATTTCTAAAACCGCCATGATATTATCCGATACGGATAGTTTTCTAAATACACTGGCTTCCTGTGGCAAATACCCCAAACCCATTTGTGCTCTCTTATACATTGGGAGCTTGGTGATATCCTCGTCATTTAAAAATACACGGCCCTCGTCGGGGGCAATTAAGCCCACTACCATATAAAAAGTGGTCGTCTTACCTGCGCCATTGGGTCCCAATAGGCCCACAATTTCTCCTTGCTTTACCGAAATGCTCACCTGGTCCACTACGCGTCGGTTCTTATATTGCTTAATGAGTTTATCGGTATGTATAGTAAGTATCACAGTATATATTTATACAAAAATAAGGGTAAATCTATCTTTTGCACCCATCACTTACCAATATTAACTATTTTTGCAAACTATTGTTTTAAAATAAATCTATGCAGGTAATTGAACATTTGGCTAAGGCCAAAGACACATTGGTATCCTTTGAGGTATTGCCGCCTTTAAAAGGCAAAACCATTTCTTATATATATGAGCACTTGGACCCCTTAATGGAGTTTAAGCCTTCTTGGATAAATGTTACCTATCATCGTAGCGAAACCATTATTCGTAAAAATGCAATGGGCATAGATGAAAAGGTAGATGTGCGTAAGCGCCCTGGCACGGTAGGTATTTGTGCGGCCATTATGAACCATTATAATATAGACGCCGTGCCGCATATTATTTGTGGCGGATTCTCGAAAAGAGAAACCGAAGACGCCTTAATTGACTTACAATTTTTAGGCATTGACAATGTATTGGTATTAAGAGGAGATGCAGAAAAAGGACAAAAAACTTTTGTGCCCGAGCCCAATGGTAATGTTCAAGCCCTTGATTTATTAAAGCAGGTAGTTGGATTAAATAAGGGGGAATATTTAGACAAAGAAATTTTAAACGGAAGCAAAACTAATTTTTGCATGGGCGTATCTGGTTATCCCGAAAAACATTTTGAAGCACCTAGCATGGAATTTGATTTACAAAAAGCCAAAGAAAAAGTAGATGCCGGTGCACAATATATTATGACACAAATGTTTTTTGACAACAAAAAATATTTTGAATATGTAGATGCGTGTCGCAGTATTGGAATTAATGTACCCATTATTCCAGGCTTAAAACCCATCACGAATAAAAAGCAACTTACTATTTTACCGAATATTTTTTATGTAGATATTCCTGCGGACTTAAGAACCGCCATGGAAGCAGCAACCACGGACGAAGCTTGCGAGCAAGTAGGAACTGAATGGTTAATACAGCAAAGCAAGGAGCTAAAAGCCTATGGTGTGCCGGTTTTACATTATTACACCCTGGGTAAACCTAAGGTTGTAAAGGATGTAGTGGCTGCTGTTTTTTAAATTATTTTTTCAGTGTTGACTGTATAAAATCATTAAACTGTTCAATGCTCAAATTTTTGGCGACAATTTTTTTATCCTTGTCCAGTAAATAAAAAGTGGGTGTTTTAAACACATCATATAATTGTCTAATAGTGGTGGGTCTGCCTTCTGTAATTTCTTTATTTAAGTCTTCGTCTGTTTGATAAGCATTTATCCATTGATCTAATTTATTATCCTTAATAAATTCTTTCCATAGCTTCATTTCTTTGGCATTTGTATTGACTGCAATTACTTTAATATCATACTTTATCCAACTCGCTTTATAGATTGAATCTAATTTTGGAATTTCAACTTTGCAATGACTACAAGTGGGATCCCAAAATGCAATAAAAGTGTAAGTAGCTTTCATGTTGTGTAAAGCAAAACGCTTTTCATTCATATCGTTCAAAACCAGTATAGGCGCGGGTAAGCCCAATTGATTGGCCATTAAACTATAAGCCCTTTCACGCAAAGATTTTTTGGAAGCCTCGCTAAGTAAAGTGGTGTCTCCCTTCGCAAAAAAGTTTTGATAAATATGCAAGAACACTTTGTCCTGACCCATAAATTCTGGACTAATGTATTTATTAGTAAACTTAAAAAGTAAAAACGGATAAATTTCTTTTCCAGTTTTAGCGACCGTTAACATGTATTGCACTTCGCTGATAATAGAATCGGGTTCTCGTGAAATATAATTTTTAAAATAATCATCTAATTTGTTTTCAAAAAAAGGAGTTCTCAATAAACGGTTATCATTAAAGACGATATTGTCCCAATAATGATCTTTTACATATCTATAAGGATACAGCGAATCCGCTTTGCCATTGACGATGGGAATACTAGGTGCTTCTGGAACTTCCATAGTATTTAATAAAAAACTCATCATAGATCCGGGATTTTCAGCAATATAAGCGCGCCTCTTTTGTTTAATTTCTTTGTCTTTAGCTAAGTAGGCTTCTTTAAATGTTGCAGAATCTTTTTCTGTTTTTGCTTCTTTAAAATTTTGTTCTATTTGATTCAACTCCACAAATAAATTATTAACTACTTGAGAATAATTTTTAAACATTTCATTTTCCTTGGAGCCGGTAATAATCACATTTTTAAGATCTGTTGTGTCGGCAGTAATTTTAAATTGTTGCAGGTCGTCTACTAAAAAATCAAATAGAATGCTCATTTTAGGTGAGACCAAAAAATAAATACCTGGTGTTAATTTTTCCTTAGATTTAAAGATACCCTCGCTTTTCTCATTTAAGACACAAGAATCCGCAAATACTTTGCTATTGCCATAATTGGTGCCAAGGTATATTTTTGTATCCTTCGGGTACGGTTTAAGGCTAATTTGAATAGCGCGTCCCTGATTGTTTGTTCCAACGGCAGTTTTTTTTGTTTGCGCCATTGATAGGAAGGGAAGCAATAATACAGCGATCAAAATTTTTCTCATGCTGTAAAAATATAAATTAATTAGACAAGTTAAATTATACCTGCATTTACTTTAAATATAAGGCGGGTTGAGTACCTTTGACCTCGTGAGAAAAATAAAGCAAAAACCTGTTTTAGAGAAGGTTCTTATTGAGGACTATGCTGCGGAAGGGAAATCCTTAGCTAGGGTGGACGGTAAAGTTATTTTTGTGGAAGGAGCCGTGCCTGGTGATGTGGTAGATATCCAATTACAAAAAAACAAGGCCGATTGGGCCGAAGGCTTTGCAAAGCATTTTCATAGCTACTCCGAAATGAGAGTAAAACCTTTTTGTTCCCATTTTGGAGTTTGTGGAGGATGTCAATGGCAGATGTTGCCCTACGCGCAGCAATTAAAATACAAGCACAAGCAGGTGGTGGACAATTTAACCAGGATTGCAAAAGTGGCTTTGCCGGAAATGCTACCCATTTTGGGAGCTACCCCAACAGAAGGGTACAGAAATAAAGTAGAATATACATTCGCCACCGAAAGATTTATTCCCTTTGAGGAGTTTAAGGCCATGAAGGCTGCTGGAACAGAAGCCATATCATCGCCGGGTGCGGGCGGATTTCATGCAAGAGGATTTTTTGAAAAAGTGGTTGAAATAGATACCTGTTATTTACAAGAAGAACCTACTAATTTAATAAGAAAGGCGGTGGTAAATTTTGCCATTGAAAACGAAATGCCTTTTTATAATATCAAACAACACCAGGGTTGGCTCAGAAACATGTTTGTGCGCAACACAAAAGATGGACAATGGATGGTGAATTTAATTTTGGGTTATGAGGATACGGAAAAAAGAGAAGTGCTTTTAAATTTATTGATAAAACAATTTCCTGAAATTACCACCCTGCTGTATACCATTAATACCAAGCGAAACGACAGTATGCAAGACTTGCTCCCACAGGTGTTTTTTGGAAATGGATATATCACCGAAATGCTTGAAGATTTTGCATTTAAAATTAGTCCCAAATCTTTTTTTCAAACCAATTCTAATCAAGCCGAAAAATTATATCAGGTAACACGCGACTTTGCTGAACTTACAGGAAAGGAAGTGTTGTATGACTTGTATTGCGGCACAGGAAGTATTGGTATATTTTGTAGTAAACAGGCTAAAAAAATTGTGGGCGTTGAATTTGTAGCAGAAGCGATTGAAGATGCAAAAGAAAATGCAGCCATGAATCAATTAACAGACACTGCTTTTTTTGCAGGAGATGTCATTGATATTTGTGATGATGCATTTTTTGAAACACACGGGAAGCCCGATGTAATTATTACCGATCCTCCAAGGGCAGGGATGCATGAAAAATTAGTGCGAAAACTATTAGCAATGGAAGCGCCTATTATCGTGTATGTTAGCTGTAACCCTGCAACTCAAGCTAGGGACCTCGCATTGCTAGATCAAAAATATGAGGTAACTAAAATTCAACCGGTGGATATGTTTCCTCACACACTGCATATTGAAAATGTTGTACAATTAAAAAAAAGAGCATCCCTTACATAAAAAAAGAATCCAATGACTCAATTTAGACCTACCGGATTTGGTGTATTGCCACCCGTAATTAAAAACCTATTAATTATTAATGCACTGGTGTTTTTAGCTCAAAACACTTTAGCAGGTCCTGCCATGAGTTTCTCTTTTGAGGATACTTTTGCACTGCATGCCTATCAAAGTTCTTTGTTTAAGCCATGGCAATTAATTACCCATATGTTTATGCACGGAAGCTTTGGACATATTTTTGGTAATATGTTAGCCCTATGGATGTTTGGCGCCATTCTTGAAAACATATGGGGCCCCAAACAATTTATTTTATTTTATTTTTTATGCGGATTGGGTGCCGCGTTTTTACATTTAGGCATCATGTCCTATGAATTAATGCATGCTACCGAAATGTATTTTCAATCGAGGGTAGACATTGCAACATTAGGTGCTAGTGGAGCTGTGTTTGGCATCCTTATCGCTTTTGTCTATTTATTTCCCAATACCTACATCTATATTTATTTTTTCCTGCCCATGAAAGCAAAGTGGCTGGGGATTATTTATTTTTCTTATGAATTAATCACTGCCTTACAAAATGCTCCAGGAGACGGTATTGCAAGATGGGCACATGTTGGAGGAGCGGTGATTGGTTTTATATTGGTATTTATTTGGAAAAAAAATAACAGAAGATATTAAAGGAGTATAAAGAATAATTACATGCAAGAAGAAATCAATCAAAAACCATTATTGGGTGCTGACAACAACGCGCTTGTTGCATTGCTGGCTATTAACCTAGTGGGGTATGTGATTTTAGGAATGCTAAAAGTAATTTACTATTTAGAAAGTCTTCCTTTAGAGCAATTCTATAATCAACTATTTTATCCCCTTACCCTTCAAAGCGATTGGTACCATCAGCCCTGGTCTTTATTTACCTACAATTGGGTGCATGATGGTTTTTGGACTTTGCTTCCTAATATGATTTGGATGTCCATCTTTATACATTTGCTACAAGTAAAGGGCGCCAATAAACATGTATTCCCTATCTATTTTTACAGTGGTCTCCTGGGAGCGATTACTTTTTTATCCATTGGCGCCAATCAACCTTTAGTAGGAGCAGGCGTGAGTATTACGGGATTAGTAGTTGCAAGTATTGCTTTAATACCCAATTATAAAATTTTACCAATTATATATGGCGGTATTCCATTATGGATACTAGGTCTTATCTATATGTTATTACAGGGATATGCTTTATTAGATGCTTCCATCTCTGTAGACATTGCCATTGCGATTGGCGGTATCACGGGATTGGCGTATGTAATGTTATTAAAAAGAGGGAAAGATTTAGGGAAATGGATGCATCAGCTATTACATTTGTTAAATAATAGTTTAAGTCCTAAAAATTAATGGCTAAAAAATCCCCAATACGAATAGCAGGGAAAAAAATATTAATTGTTGTTAATGTTTTAATTTCTATACTTATTCTTTACCCTTTATTTTTTTCACCTACTGAATTCATTTGGGTCAATGGCTTTTTAGGTTTAATCATTCCTTATTTACTTGTATTAGAACTTTTACTTTTATTTTTTTGGTTGGTGGCCAAACCAATCATAGCAAGCATTCCTTTGCTTACTATGATCATTGGCTGGAAATTTATTTATGTTTTTTTTGGTTGGCATCCAGGGAATACGTTTCCTAAAAATAAAAAAGAAAATACTTTACGTATTGTTAGCTGGAACGTGAGTGGCTTTAATGGCAATCAAACCAATACTGCCTTAAAATTACGCACGCAAGAAATTGCTTACTCTATACAAAAATGGAGTCCTGATATTATTTGCATGCAGGAATACAATACCAACGAAAGACCTAAGGATGTAGCAAATCATGCACAATATTTCACGGCAGAATATCCTTATTCCTATTTTTCAAAAGACTATCAAACGCGAGAATTGGCCTATTATTCGGGCTGTATTATTTATTCAAAGTATAAGATTATTGATGTTCAGCGCTTTGCTTACCAAAACAAAGAAAGCTTAATTGGGACCACCATTTTAAAAGGCGACGATACCATCCGTGTTTATACCACCCATTTAGCATCGTATAGATTTAAACAAAAAGATTTTGATGCCATTGACGACGCCACTAAAAACAAATGGGGTGTAGTGCGTAAGATGAAGCACGCTTTTGAGGAAAGAGCCATACAGGCTGCAATGGTTGAAAAAGAAATAAATAGTAGTCCCTATCCCACTATCATCACCGGTGACTTTAATGATGTCCCTAATTCCTATACCTATCAGAAAATTGCCAACGGATGGCAGGATGCTTTTTTAGCAAAGGGCTTTGGCTTTGGAGCAACCTACTTGGGACTTTCCCCCATACTTAGAATTGACTACATTTTAGCCAATGAAAAATGGGAGGTTAAATCCTGGGATCAAACCGATGAAAATTTAAGTGACCATCACATGATTATGGCGGATCTATTGTTAAAAAAACAATAATCGGTTGCTTAAAATAAAATATCTTTGTGTCATATTATGGCACTTAAAATTTACAACTCCCTAACCCGTCAAAAAGAAGTTTTCGAACCTATTAATGCACCGTATGTGGGTATGTATGTTTGTGGACCAACCGTAAGCGGAGAAAGCCATTTGGGTCATGCGCGTCCTTTTATCACTTTTGATGTGGTGTTTCGTTATTTATTACATAAGGGTTACAAAGTGCGTTATGTGCGCAATATCACCGATGCCGGTCATTTTGAAGAAGAAGGAAAACAAGCAGAAGATAAAATTGCGTCCAAAGCTATTTTGGAGAAACTAGAACCCATGGAACTGGTGCAAAAATATACCCACTTGTATCACTGGGCCATGGAGCAGTTTAACAACTTACCTCCTAGTATTGAACCCACCGCAACGGGTCATATTGTGGAACAAATTGAAATGATTAAAACCATCATTCAAGACGGCTATGCTTATGAAAGCAACGGTTCGGTTTATTTTGATGTAATAAAATATAACGAAGACTATTCGAAAAAAAATGAGCCCTATGGAATTTTAAGTGGCCGCAATTTAGAAGATCAATTAGAAACTACGCGTGAATTAGAAAACCAGGAAGAGAAAAGAAATAAAGTAGATTTTGCTTTATGGAAAAAAGCGCCAACAGAGCATATCATGCGCTGGCAAAGCCCATGGGGAGAAGGTTTCCCGGGATGGCATATTGAGTGTTCGGCCATGGCTACAAAATATTTAGGCAAGCGTTTTGATATTCACGGTGGTGGAATGGACTTACAATTTCCACATCATGAGTGTGAGATTGCACAAAGCAATGTTTGTAATCACGAAATTCCTGCGCGTTATTGGATGCACAATAATATGATCACCATTAACGGCCGTAAGATGGGGAAGAGCTATAATAATGTGATTAAGTTAAGTGAATTATTTACGGGCAATCACCCAGAATTAACACAGGCTTATGCACCCATGACAGTGCGTTTCTTTATTTTACAAAGCCAATATCGTGGCACTTTGGATTTTAGCAATGAAGCCTTGCAAGGTGCCGAAAAAGCGTTAAAGCGATTAATGGAAGGCTACGAGTGGTTAAAGGCACAAAGCTTCACTGCCGGGGGCATTGCTACCGATGCAGCTTTAGATGCACAATTAAATACTTGGGCCAAGGAATTAGAAATATTCATGGACGACGATATGAATACAGCCAAAGTGGTAGCCAATTTATTTGAAATATTACCTAGCATTAATTCCTTAAAGGACAAGCACATAGCAGTAGACGCGTTAAGCGGAGCTACTTGGATTTTTATACAAAGTCAATTGACTTTATTTATTGAAAACATTTTAGGCATCAAAGTAGAGGCAGGCGCTAACTTGGAACAATTAAAAGGCGTGATTGATTTATTAATTGAAATTCGTAAGGACGCAAAAACGAGGAAAGATTTTGCCACCAGCGATAAAATAAGAAATCAATTAACTACAATGGGCATTCAATTAAATGACGAGAAGGATGGTGCTATGAGCTATACTTTCTCTTAATGCCCCCAAAAATTATTTTATTAATTAGTGATCACAATCATCGGCGTGTGCATGGTTATGCATCCTGCAACTATTGTGGTTGTTAATGTGTGCGATGATAATAAAAAATGCGGCAGGGAATAATAAAATCAATTCAATTTCTCTAAAAGCCATTCTACTCAACATAAGGGCTATTCCAATACTAAACAAAATAATGGGTTTAAAGGAATGATGGTGTTTTTTATAGCCATGGTATAAAGAATAAGCACCAATCGCAAAAGACAATAATATCATCCCAAATTCAAATTGAAAATTGTGCAAGATATTGATGCCTAATAAAGGAAGGCTGCTAAAAAATAAAGGCAATAAGGCACAGTGAATGGCGCAAGCCAAAGAAGCTCCAATTCCAATCGCGTCCCAATTCCATTTTTTAAACATGGTACAAAGATAGGGCAACTAAAATAATATTACCTTTGTAGTCCAAAAGGGTTTCATATCTTTTAAAATCATTTTTATGTCTAAGAAGCTTGTCGTTTATATAGTATTTTTCACTGTTTTATTGGGGGCTTTCTATTATTTTGTATTTAGAGGGACGGACAATTGGAAAGTGAAAATGCCTACTTTAAGCTATGTAAAACCTTTTCATTTTACCAATCAGGATGGTCAAATGGTCTCCGACTCCAACGTATATAATAAGGTTACGGTGGTTGAATATTTTTTTACTACCTGCAAAGGCATTTGTCCCAAACTCAATACCAATATGAAGGAGGTTTATATGTTGTACAAGGACGAACCCGATTTTCAAATATTTTCACATACCTGTAATCCCGAAACTGATTCGGTACCGGTATTAAAACGTTATGCCGACTCTTTAAAAGTAGATACGAAGAAGTGGATTTTTTTAACTGGCCGAAAAGACAGCTTGTATCAAATGGCTAGGGGCTCTTATTTGTTAGATGATCCTAAAAACAATGTAGAAAAAATAGAGGATCAGTTTATACATACTCAGTTTTTTGCACTGGTAGACAGAAACGGAAAAATTCGGGGTAAAATATACGATGGCTTAAAAGCATTAGAAGTGCAGCAATTAAAAACTGATATTGGCAGATTGTTAAAAGATAAATAATACCCGATGATTTTTGTAACAGGCGCAAGTGGTTTAGTGGGATCGCATTTAATAGCTTCTTTAATAGAAAAGGGATTGGCTGTTCGTGCATTGTATCGAAAAACCATTCCTGTTTTTAAAGGATCCGATAAAGTGCAATGGATACAAGGAGACTTATTAGACGTGAATAGTTTGGAGGAAGCAATACAAGGAGTCACACAGGTATATCATTGTGCGGCGATTGTTGCGTTCTCGCCAAAGCAAGCTGCTGCTATGTTACAAGCCAATGTGGAAGGAACGGCGAATGTAGTAAATATTTGTATTCAACATCAAATACAGAAATTAGTGTACGTAAGTTCGGTTGCTGCTTTAGGAAGAATTAGAGAAGACGCACCTGTTGATGAGACCATGAACTGGACGCCCGAAACAAGCAATAGTATTTATGGAAAGTCTAAATATTTAGCGGAAATGGAAGTGTGGAGAGGAATGGGTGAAGGATTAAATGTAGCCATAGTAAATCCTGTAATTATATTAGGAGCAGGGGATTGGAACAAAGGCTCTTCCGAAATTTTTAAATCGGCCTATGATCAGTTTCCATGGTATTCAAAAGGAGTGAGTGGATTTGTAGATGTATTAGACGTTATTGATGCCATGCAAATATTAATGCAAAGTGATGTGCAAGGACAACGTTATGTCATTAGTGGTGCAAATTTGCCATACCAAGAAATATTTACGCGTATTGCCAATGCGTTTAATAAACGTCCACCGCATAAAAAAGTAACCCCTTTATTAGCAGCCATTGTTTGGCGATTAGAAGCAGTGAAAGGAGCGATTACGGGTAAGACGCCATTATTAACCAAGGAAACCGCTGCAACTGCTCAAGCGGTGGTGCATTTTGATAATACTAAGTTCTTAAAAGCCTTTCCTGAATTTAAATATCGCGCTATAGAAGATACCATCTTCAGAACCTGCGCTGAATTAAAGGCGCTTCATCATTTAGATTAAGGTTTTTTATCTTCCATCACTTTCTTCCAAAGTTCAGGAATACGTTTAATCCAAACATATTCCCTGCGTTTTATACTTGCTTCTTCTGCAGGGAAGCCCATATAAATTTTATTTCCTTTCAAGGAACTTGGCACACCTCCTTGCGCTAATACCACTGCATTTTCTCCAATCGTCAGGGTCTTTCCAACACCCACTTGCCCCCATAGGGTAACGCCGGCTTCTAATTTCACGCCTCCAGCAATGCCCACCTGTGCGGCAATCAAACAGTTTTCAGCTGTTTGGGTATCGTGTCCAATATGTACCATATTATCAATCTTCGTGCCCATGCCAATTTTAGTATCTCCACTTACGCCTCTATCAATGGTACAGCCACATCCAATCTCCACCTTATCTTCTAACACTACTCTTCCACAGCTCAACATTTTTTGATACCAAGCAGGTCGGTTCTTTTTTGTGTTATAATAAAAAGCATCTCCACCAATCACTGTATTAGCTTGAATAATTACTTCATCACCAATAAGGGTGTCCGCTAAAATAGTTACGCCAGGATAAATGATACAATGCTTTCCAATACAAACATTATTTCCAATAAAAACATTGGGCATAATAACGGTGCCTTCACCCACTATTAAGTCTTTACTAATTGGATCCGCACTCATCTTTAATGGTTTAAAGTGCTTTACAATGGTTAAATATGCTTCAAATGGATCATTGCAGTACAACAATACTTTACCAGTGGGTATGGTTACGTCTTTGTTATTGATAATAATACAAGATGCAGCACTTTGTAAACAAGTATCATAGTATTTTGGATGATCAACAAACACAACATCCCCTTTTTCTACCTGATGAATTTCATTCACTCCGGTAATTTCTAATTGATCATTTCCAACAATTTCTGCTCCTATCAATTCGGATAACCATTTAATAGAAACGGGTGCAATAAGCTTCATAATTGTGTTTTTTGGCCTAAATCAAAGGTAACAAGGCTTTTTTGTAAAAAAATTTTTTTCCTGTTTTTCTGCCCAAAAATGTTCCATAATATCAGTTAGAGCAAGCTAATAATATGATGATAAAAAAATGATCGAACAAAAATGCATTCTAATAAAATCCTTTGTTTACAATAGTTTCAGCCAAATGAAAATTAAATTTTTAATAAAAATATTTTTATTAAATGATACATTTTAACTTGAAAAATAAATTAGGTAACGATCTATAAAGTGTCTTATTGTGGATAACCCCAAAAAATTTGTTTAAAAAATTTTTTGAATTAGGATAAAGTATATTTAATATTGTGATGGGAATCTAATTCCCGTACTTACTAACCCATCTATATACGAGGTCCCACATCAGTGGGACTTTGTTTTTTTAGACCTATTTATTGATGCAATACTACTTATTATATAAACCTTTTCAAGTGCTTTCTCAATTCACTTCCTCCGATGGAAAATTGTGTTTGAAAGATATTATAGAGGTAGAAAAAGACGTTTATCCAGTAGGTAGATTAGATTATGACAGTGAAGGTTTATTATTGTTAACCAATGATACAAGTATTAATCATCAATTACTACACCCTAGCTTTGAACATCAGCGTACTTATTGGGTGCAGGTAGACGGTGCTATTACACAAGAAGCAGCCAACGCATTATCAAAAGGAGTGACTATTCATATTGATGGTAAGGATTATAAAACTAAACCTGCTTCTGTAAAATTATTGCCAGACACGCTTCAAGTACCTGATCGCAATCCGCCCATTCGTTTTAGAAAAACCATTCCTGCTACCTGGGCATCTATTCAACTCACAGAGGGTAAAAATAGACAAGTACGTAAAATGTTTGCTTCCGTTGGATTTCCTGTACTAAGATTAATAAGAGCGCAAATGGGTTCCTATACCATAGCTAAAATGCAAGCTGGTGATTTACTTTCTTTGACCGAAGAAGAAGTAAAAGCAGGCTTCTTTCGCTAATTGCTCGTTAAGTTTTACTTTTGCGGTATTAATACCATATCAATGAGTCAAGATTTATCAGAACAAGAGCTTATTAGGCGCGAAAAGCTACAAAATTTAGAAGCAGCTGGGATTAACCCTTATCCGGCTCCATTATATCCCGTTTCTCACTATTCAGCAGAAATTAAGCAAAACTTCTCCGAGGAAACCAAGGATCACTATGCTTCTGTTTGTGTTGCAGGAAGAATTATGAGTGTAAATGACAAGGGTAAGGTATTATTTGTGAAGATTCAGGACAATGACGGCATCTTTCAATTATATATTAAGAGAGACGAAATTTGTCCAGACGAGGATAAGACGTATTGGGATGTACTCACTAAAAATGGATTGGACCTGGGTGATATTATTGGTGCAACGGGATATGTATTTATTACTAAAACAGGAGAAACCTCTTTACACGCAAGTACTGTTACTTTATTGGCTAAATCCTTAAAGCCACTTCCTGTGGTAAAAAGAGATGAGGAAGGAAATACCTTTGATGCCGTAACGGATCCAGAATTTAGATACCGTCAACGTTATGCGGATTTAATTATCAATCCGGATGTGAAGGAAACTTTTATGAAGCGTACCATCTTAATGAATACCATTCGTGAATTTTTAAATGCGCGTGGTGCATTAGAAGTTGATACGCCCGTATTACAAGCGATTCCGGGTGGAGCGGCTGCAAGACCCTTTATTACCCATCATAATGCCTTAGATACCCCTTTCTATTTACGTATTGCCAATGAATTGTATTTAAAGCGTTTGATAGTGGGTGGATTTGATTTTGTGTATGAGTTTAGCCGCAATTTTAGAAACGAAGGAATGGATCGTACGCATAATCCAGAATTTACAGTACTTGAATGGTACACGGCGTATAAAGATTATTTATGGATGATGGAAGTTACCGAGCAGTTGTTTGAAAAAATTGCATTGACATTACACGGTAAAACTGAATTAACGGTGGGCGACAAGACCATTGATTTTAAAGCACCTTATAGAAGAGTAAGTATTATAGATGCCATTAAAGAAAATACAGGCATTGATATTACGGGTATGGACGAGGCAGGGTTAAGGGAAGTATGTAAGACTTTAAAGATAGACGTGGCGCCAACGATTGGAAAAGGAAAACTAATTGACGAAATATTCGGAGCTACTAGTGAGCATACTTATACGCAACCTACTTTCATTATTGATTATCCTGTGGAAATGAGCCCTTTGACTAAAAAGCACAGAACCAAAGAGGGATTGGTAGAGCGTTTTGAATTAATGGTAAATGGAAAAGAATTAGCGAATGCGTATTCTGAATTAAACGATCCCATTGAACAACGTAAGCGTTTTGAAGATCAGTTGGCATTAATGGAAAGAGGAGATGACGAAGCTATGTTTATTGATCACGACTTTTTAAGAGCACTAGAATACGGTATGCCACCAACCTCGGGTATTGGCATTGGAATAGATCGTTTATGTATGATGATGTTAAATCAACCTTCTATACAAGACGTATTGTTCTTCCCGCAAATGAGACCAGAACACTTTACCAAATAGTAATTACTGAAACTAAATCGAGGCAACCGTTTATGGGTTGCCTCTAAAAAATCTTAAAAGGAGTGATTAAAAAGGATTTAATTTTTGGAATCCTTTTTAATCACGATAATTTAACGCGGGCTTGATATCACCCAATAATGCTTTGTATTTATAATCTCCAACTCCTGCTTTAAACTCTTCCGTTGCTTTTTGTATTAGTGCAGGATTGCTCATTAAATCAATAGCGGTTAATGCCATTGTTTTACTCGCTACCAACATACCTTTTGTTCCAATCTCTGTTCCACCACTTGCAACTGCTTGCCAGCTATGCGCAGGGGTGCCTGGTACCCAGGTGGCAGCTCTTAATCCAACAGTAGGTTTAGTATAACTTACATCCCCTACATCGGTAGAACCACTATTTCCTTCTACTACATAACTTAAGGGTCTTACCGTTCCTGCTGTAGCAACATCCACAGGCGCACCAATAAATGTGGGTTGCATGGTTTTTGCAAATGCTTTTTCTTGTTCGGTATACGTAACGCCACCCACTTTTTCTAAATTAGATTGCATTACTTCTGCTAAGGTTTTATTAATCAACAAGTCGTGTGTGCCTCCAATAATATCAAACTTCATTGTAGTCCCTGTTCCTAAAGCTGCACCTTCCGCTGCTTTCACTACTCTGTCAAAAATTTCAACAGCATCTTTTCTTTTTGGATGACGCACATAATAATATACTTCTGCAAAATCAGGAACCACATTAGGCGCTTTACCACCGCTTGTAATTACATAATGTATTCTTGTTTCCTGAGGAATATGTTCACGCATCATGTTTACCATATTATCCATGGCTTCCACTGCATCTAATGCGGAACGACCTTGATCGGGTTGTGCAGCGGCATGCGCAGAGATACCATAAAATTTAAATTTAGCTGATTTGTTGGCGAGTGCACTGGTTGTTGAAACCGCATTCACATCATCAGGATGCCAATGTATTACAGCGTCCAAGTCATTAAATACGCCGGCGCGTACCATGAATACTTTACCACTACCCCCTTCTTCTGCAGGGCATCCATATACCTTAATAGTTCCTTTTAATTTTCCACTTGCTATTAATTCTTTAATCGCTATTCCTGCGGACACACTAGCGGTTCCAAATAAATGATGGCCACAACCATGTCCTGCATTTTTACCTGCAATCCCTGATTTTTCAGCAACTGCATTTTGTGCTAGTCCAGGCAATGCATCATACTCTGCTAAAATTCCAATGGCAGGCGCACCAGCACCATAAGTAGCCACGAATGAAGTTGGAATGCCTGCTACACCTGTTTCTACGGTAAAGCCTGCCTCTTTTAAATGTTGTATGTGCAAGGCTGCGCTTTTATTTTCCTTATAACCCACTTCCGCAAAATCCCATATTTGTAAAGCAGTGTTTTTATCCGCTTCGTAGTTTGCTGACAAGGATTTAATAGCAGCATCTTTTGTTGCATTTAAGGCCGCAACGTTAGGATCTACTTTTGTTTTCTTTTGTGCGTTGCTAGATAACGCAACCAATACCAATCCACAAATCAAAAATTGTTTCATTGAAAATATTTAAGCTATTTATTAAAAAATTTATAAAAATAAATCGGTGTATAATTTTGCACCTGGCACTACCGAGTAACCTGATAAATCTGTAATCCCTTCTGCGGCCATTACTTCTTCGTCAATAAATGTTTTACCAGTATAGGCTAATTTCTCTTTGGATAAAATATAAAACGCAGCATCTGCAAGGATGGCAGGCGTTCTACTCATGTTGGCTAACATCACACCCCCTAATAAATTCCTAACTGCTGCCGTGTCAATGGTTGTGCGCGGCCACAATGCGTTGGAGGCAATGCCATCGTCTTTTAATTCATGTGCCCATCCAATGGCCATCATACTCATATCGTATTTAGTAATCGTATAAGCAATATGAGGTCCTATCCATTTTGGATCTAAATTAATGGGAGGGGATAAAGTAAGAATATGCGCATGTGTCGATTTTTTCAAATAAGGCAAAGCGTGTTGTACTACTAAAAAAGTACCACGTACATTAATGCTATGCATTAAATCAAATCTTTTACTCGGCGTGTTTTCAGTAGCTGTTAATTGAATTGCAGAGGCATTGTTAATGACAATATCAATGCCACCAAATTTGTCCACAGTTTGTTTAATGGCGTTGGCAATTTGTGCTTCGTCTCTAATATCTACTTGCACCGCCAAGGCTTTCACACCTAGTGCTTCCACTTCAGCGGCAGCTGAAAATATAGTGCCTCCTAAACGTGGGTCTTCCTCCACCGATTTAGCAGCAATTACAATATTCGCTCCTGCACCTGCTAATTTTAAAGCAATGGCCTTCCCAATGCCTCTGCTACCACCGGTTATAAACACTGTTTTTCCTTGCAAAGACATAATTATAAATTTTAATTTTTAAAATATTTATTTCGTGAACTCGGGGCCTAAAAATTCAATTAATATATTCGCCGCCTCTTCACATGCGGTTGCTAATACTTCGTTTTTAATAATCGCATTAAACTGATTGCTAAAACTAATTTCATATTCCGCTTTATCAATCCTGGTTTGAATGCTTTGTTCTGTTTCGGTTTGTCTTTTTAACAACCGCGTTTTTAATGCTTCAATTGAAGGAGGCATAATAAAAACAGAAAGACTGGAAGCTCCCAATTGTTGTTGAACACGAATGGCGCCTTTTACATCAATATCTAAAACGGGCACTTTACCCAACGCCCAAATACGCTCCAACTCCGACTTTAAAGTGCCATAGTAAACGCCTTCATACACCTGTTCGTATTCTATGAATTCATTTTGCTCAATAAGTCCTTCAAATTTGGCAAGACTCAAAAAATGATATTCCACCCCATCCTGCTCTGCCCCCCTTGGTGCGCGGGTTGTAGCTGAAACAGAAAAGGCTAAACGAGAAAATCGCTCCAATAAATATTTAGTAATGGTTGTTTTTCCAGCCCCGGATGGTGCTGCCAAAATGATTACTTTTTTCAAACTAGTTGACATGCTCAAATTTAATTAAATTATGCCGTATATTTATCTATCATAATACTTACTACTTAAAAAAAGAAATATGCAAAAGAAATTATGGCTGGCCTTATTTTTAGTTACTAATTTGTTTGCTCAGGCGCAAAGACCAACTGAAGAGGGCGTAAAACCCGTTACAAAACAAGACGATAAAAATCCAAGTCTTAAAAGAGAACTTTCATTAGAAGCTAAAACCGAAGCCAAGGGCGAAGTGACCATTAAAGGTCAAAAAGTGCCTTATAAAGTAGTGTCAGGAACCATTCCGGTATGGGATGAGGACGGCAAGGCCATTGCAGGATTATATTATGTGTATTATGAAAGAACGGACGTTGCCAATAAAGACGAGCGCCCATTAGTAATTTCTTTTAATGGCGGTCCTGGAACAGCAAGTGTATGGATGCATTTGGGGTATACCAGCCCTAAAAAATTAAAAATAGACGATGAAGGATATCCGGTCCAACCTTACGGAGTAGAGGATAACAACCAATCCATTTTAGATGTTGCTGACATTGTATATGTGGATCCTGTTAACACTGGTTTTTCTCGCATTGTAGACAAGTCAGTTCCTACCTCTAAATTCTTTGGAGTGAATGCCGATGTAAAATATTTAGCAGATTGGATAAATACATTTGTTGGCAGAAATAAAAGATGGGCTTCTCCTAAATTTTTAATTGGCGAAAGTTATGGAACTACGCGTGTATCTGGATTGTCCTTAGAATTACAAAATAAACATTGGATGTTTTTAAATGGTGTAATATTAGTATCACCCACCGATTTAGGTATAAAGCGTGATGGACCTGCTAGCGCTGCTTTGCGTGTGCCTTATATGGCAGCCACTGCGTGGTATCATAAAAAATTACCTACCGACTTACAAAGCAAAGACCTCACTGCATTTTTACCAGAGGTGGAGGCGTTTACATTAAATGAATTATTGCCAGCGCTTTCAAAAGGATGGAATATAGAAGCCGATAAGAAAAAAGAAATCACCAAGAAATTAGCTAGGTATATTGGATTAAGCGAAACCGCTGTATCCCAACAAAATTTAGAAATTCCATTTGATTTTTTCTGGAAAGAATTATTACGTGATCAAGGTAAAACAGTGGGTCGTTTAGATTCTCGCTATATAGGCATTGATAAAAAAGATGCAGGTACAGGTCCCGATTATAATGCAGAATTAACTAGCTGGGAGCATTCCTTTACGCCCGCTATTAATATTTACTTAAGAGATCAGTTGGGATACAAGACCGACTTAAACTATTATATTTTTGGTCCAACTTTTCCTTGGGATAACAATAACAACAAAACTGGAGATGACTTACGTTTAGCCATGATGGAAAATCCATATCTACATTTATTTGTACAGTCTGGATATTATGATGGTGCTTGTGATTATTTCAATGCCAAATTTAATATGTGGCAAATGGATCCAGCGGGTAAAATTAAAGATAGAATGAGCTGGGAGGGATACCGCAGTGGACACATGATGTATTTACGCAAGGAGGATTTAGCAACGAGTAATGAGCATTTAAGATTATTTATTAAGAAATCAATTCCAAAATTCGGTACTCCTGCAAAGTATTAAGTCGCTAAAAAATATAGCTCCTTAATACTTTCGATAAAGATTTAAATAAAGAAGGGACTCAAATTTGAGTCCCTTCTTTATTTATGTGCTGTATTACAATACAAGTTTCTTTTTAAAACTTCTATATTGCTTAACAAGATCACCAATATATTCTTTTTTGTTTTTAATCATTACACTTCGGGCCTCTTTGGTATAGGTGTGACCCAAATAATCAAAAAAGTGTTTTGAAGTAAAAATAGCCATCTCAATCATGATGGGAAATGCATCTATTCCTTTTTCTTCCATTAAATAATAAATACTTTTTTTATTGGTCACGCCAGCTTTTTTGGAAATAAATCCAAAATCTTCTAATTTTTTTAAACGATTAGAAAGCATTTTACTTGGCATATGTTCAGGGGATTCTTTAAATTCACTAAAAAGGCTTTTGTGTCCCCAAATCATATCCCTAAGGATTAATAGCGTCCATTTATCTCCAAGTATATCTAATCCTGTAGCTACAGGGCAGAGTGATCTAAATTCAGCAGTATTATTTTTTGTAAGTGTTTCCATTTTACGATAACAAAACTATCAATTTTAATTCATTTCATCTAATTCGTTTTCCTCTTTTTAGGTCTAAATAATTGATTTACAATCATATAGAATTTTGTCGCATATAACATTTATAAATTCCTTAGTAAAAAATTCATTTATTTAATATGTAAAATAGCGCGATCCATACTCCTCCTCATCCCCATTATTTATATTCAATATTAAGAAAATATTAATTAAAAAAATATTTTATTAGTTTCTTTTAGATACATATATTTATCCAAAAATTTAAACCTATGAAAAAACTACTTTTAATGTTAGTTGTTTTTGTATATGGATTTACGCAAGTCCAAGCACAAACAAAACCAGTGTACTATCTAGTAAGCTATTACAAGACAGATAGAGACAAAACCGAGGAATATTTAAACTTGATGAAAAATTATGCTTCTAAAATTTGGAAAGAAAAAGTAAAGGCTGGTGATGTAACTAGTTATTCGCTTTACAGTGTTGTTTCATCGTCGGATGATGGCGGGTATAATGTAATTTCTGTACAAGCTTCAAACTCCATTAATGATTTTACTAAATCCAACACCATGGATTTGTTTAAAAAAGCGATGCCCGGAATTGACGAAAAAACACTTACGGCCATCACTAAGAGCTTCACTTCTATAAGAACTTCTGTTAAATATGAAATATACAAAGGAATAGATGGCATAGGCGGAGGCAATCAACCTTATCATGAAATGAATTTCATGAAAGCCAATGAAGGACAAGAAAGTGAATATGTTAGACAAGAAAAAGAAATATACAAGCCCATTCACCAAGAATTCATCAAAAATGGCAATAGAACAGGTTGGGGACTATCTCAACTTATTTCTCCTTTAGCGGATGGATCAAAATACAATTATGTTACTTCAAATGCATTTACGGACTGGGATAAGTCTTATAGCATTACAGTTGAAGATTATAACAAAATATTTAATAAACTATTCCCAAAAGCAGCATTGCCAGTGGCAGCTAGAAAGATGGTAAAAACTGAAGTTTGGAAACTAGAAGTTTCTGCTAATTAAATTAATTAATCAATAATAAATATTAAAATGAAAAAAATATTTCTAATAATTGCAGTATTATGTACTGTACAATTTGCAAATGCACAAAAAGTATTTTCATTACATGCTATAAGAGTTGAAGGCAATACAGATGCTTTTGAAAAAGTAGAAACAGAATTAATGTCAAAAGTTACACAAGATGCAGTAAATAAAGGGGATGTACTTTATTGGGGTTTATTTAAAGTCCACAAATTTAACAACTCCCTTGCTCCAGGTGAATATAATTATGTTTGGGTTCAATGGGCAAATAGTATAGATGATTTATTAGGCGCGAAAGGGGAGTGGTGGAAGAATATTTCAAAAGTACTTACGCCCGCAGAGATGGAGCAGATGAAAGTACTTAGCGCTTCTTACAAAGGTGTTGAAGATGCAAGAAACTTCTTTGTAGTAGATGATGAAGCTTATGATAATAATGGGAAAGCGGATTATTTTCAATTTAATTTTGGAAGACCAGCTAATGTAGCAGGTTTTATTGAAGAAAATAAAACATTATGGAAACCGTATTTTGTAAAAAATATGAGTAAAATGAATATGAAGGTTTGGGGTGTTGCAAGAAGACTAACCTTTCCTACCATGGAAACCAGTCACAATACTGTTATGTCTTGGGATGCCTTTTCAAGTTTAGAGGACTTAATGAAATATAGAATAGGACTTCAATTCCCTGGAAGCGATGAGGCATCAAAGAAAACAAAAATGAGTACTTATATGCCTGATGGCTTCTCTTATATGCCAATATTTAAAGTACTAAAAGGAACCACTGCTAAAAAATAGATAAAAACAGTAAATCAAAAAATAAAAATCATGAAAAAATTATCACTTTTTGCAATTATTATTTTTGCAAGCTTTTCAAGTTTAAGTGCACAAGCTATTTTTACTTCTTATGCATTTAATATAGAACCCAAAGACCAAAATACGGTTTTACAATTATATAAAAACTATTTCGAAAAGCATCCAAATAAGGGTGTAACTGCAACTTTATATGAAAATCATTTTAAAGGAGAGCAGATTGCTACCCATGAATTAGTTTTTTCAGGTCCAGCAGAATTAATGGGGGCGGGTTACGATTCAAAAAGTAGTGATGCTTGGTTACTTTTCCAATCCGAACTTTCTAAATATTGTAAAGGAGTAAGTGCTGCAACTGGAAAAAGAATTTCAGGTTTTGGTGATACGAGTAGTGCAATTTATCCAGTGCAAGATGTTTTATTTGTAATTATAAAAGACGAAGATCAATACAAAGCAAAATTTGATGCATTTTGGAGTAAAAATACTTCTCCTAATACACGTATATCTTTCGGGAGTGTAGGTACTAGAATTCAAGATGGTACTACTCATTATATCGTTAGAAGCTATAAGGACTTCACTACTAAATTCACAGACGATATACAGCATGCAAAAGGGTATACAGAAATGCTAAATTCATTGAAAGATATAAGAACTTTTACCACCTCAAAAACCAGAACCGTACTGGGTAAGTGGTAATTTCGTTTCAAACAAAATTATTTAAGCAAACATGCAATCAATATAGGGGGATAAAACATATCCCCCTTTTTAAAAAATCATAATGAACAAGTTACTAAACAGATCCAATTCAAATTTCGCAGTCGTTGATGGTATCAGAGCAATCGCAGTATTGTGGGTAATATTTTTTCATGCCTGGCTATTTCAGCAATTAACCATTCCTGGCTTTATAGATAATATTTATAATTATCCATTGTTTTATTGGGTAACAAAAGGAGACCTAGGCGTTGATTTGTTTTTTGTAATTAGTGGTTTTTTAATCGGAGGCATTATTTTCAAAGAAATTAAATCTTCTGAAAAATTTAATTTTAAAAGGTTTTATGTTAGACGTTTTTTAAGACTGTCGCCTGTTTACATTTTTGCCATTTTTCTAAATTTATATTTTTTAAAAGAATTTGGTCAAGATAATTTACTTAAATATTGGCCCAATTTATTGTATATCAATAATTATTTACCAGGATCTCCAATGGGTTGGACCTGGTCATTGGCTATTGAAGAACAATTTTATATAATTGTCCCTTTTCTTTTAGTTTTTATTTTTCCAAAATTTAGAAACAAAACCACTTTCTTTATTTTATTATCTGCAATTTCTATTTCACTTACCTGGTATTATGTATATGTTTTAAAGCAATATAGATTGCCATTTAATCTCACTTTTTTTACTAAAGATTGGGGTGCATGGTTTAATAGTTACTATATGGTAACCCACTTAAGATATATTGGCTTACTATTAGGTGTAGCAACAGCCTATGTGAATGTGTATAAGAACAATGAGATAAAAAAAATATTTGAAAATAAATCTGGTTTAATTACCATTTTTTCATTTATTTCAGTGATTGGATTCATCATCTTTTCATTCACACCCGTAGGGGAATGGATGCCAATGAAAGATTCAATATTTAATCATTTAAACATTCATGTAGGAAGATGGTATGAAATTTTGACAAGACCCCTTTTTTCATTATTTGTAGCATTTATTATATTAGCTTGTATACATGGCAACAATTTTATTATTAACCCAATAAACAAATTTTTATCTTCTAAATTTTTCTATCCAATTGCACAGGTTTCTTATTCAGCCTATTTATTTCATGAAATGTTTATCATTTGGGTTTCACCAAGATTAGTTAAGTATTTAACGCCTGATTATTCAAATACACAAATATTTTTTATAACTGTATTTGTTTCATTGATTGTCATATTTATTGGAGCGGTTATCATGTATTATTTAATTGAGCAACCTTTTCAAAAAATCAGAGATAGGATCAAATTCAAATAAATATAAACAGGAGCCTAGTCATTTATGAAAGATTTGCTTTAATATTAGTATAATACTATATATTTATATCAAATAATATATTATGAACAAGCATTTTTTTGACTCCAACAGTTATTTTATTGATGAAAAAGTTAACTTTTTCAAATTTGAAAATTGCTATAAAGTATACAATGATCAGGGCGAACCCGTGGGTATGATTAACCAAAAACTATCGGGAGGTCAAAAAATACTTAGACTTTTGTTAAACAAAGCAATGCTTCCTTTTTTGCTTGAAATTAAAGATGTAAACGATAATGTGGTAGCAACCATTGCTCGAGATTGGACTTTCTTTTTATCAAAAATTACGGTGACCAATGCCGATGGGGTTGTAGTAGGTATCATTAGACAAAAATTTAAATTATTTAAGCCCACTTTTAAAATTTACAATACATCCGAAGAATTAATTGCAGAAATATCTGGAGATTGGAAGGCTTGGAATTTTAAAATTCAAGATGCGGCTAATAATCAAATTGGGACCATCAATAAAAAATGGGCCGGTGCCATGCAAGAAATATTTACATCAGCAGATAAATACAATGTAAATATGAATACAGATTTTTCTAGCATGGAAAATAAAGTAGCTATCCTTGCAGGGGCTATTACCATTGATATGGTACTAAAAGAAAGTAAATAAATTAGTATCTCTTTTTGAAATTGCGGTTATTGTTATTTCTTCCGCTACCACCACCATTGCTTCCTCCACCAGGGCGACCACCACCTTGTCCTCCACGGTTGCGGTTATTGTTTTGCCATCTTCCACCTGCTGGTCGGTAATCATCACTAAAGTTTTGATTGCGATGTTTAATATAAGGGGTGTTGCTAAATTCAAGACCACCACCTGTGATCGAATTTAATTCACTACGAATGGCATCATCTTGCACCAGTTCTTTATGCCAATTGCTGTAAGCCAACTTCATATAGTGTGCAATGCTGTTGGCGAAACCTGCTTTTTTTTCCTCATCCGTTTCTGCCATGGCTTTATCAATTACCAATTCTAAATTCTTTCCTAAATGCGCGTATTTAATTTTGCGCTTAGGGTAAGGCAAAGGATCCGGCTTTTGCTTATAGGTTTCCTTAGTAGGAATGGGATAAGGGCTTTCCACATCCAATTTAAAATTGCTCATAAAAAACAGGTGATCCCATAGTTTATGCTTGTAATCTTCAATATTCTTTAGGGACGGATTTAAGAAACCCATCAATTCTATCACCACTTGGGCTTGTTCTTGACGCTTGGCTTTGTCCTCAATGGACATAAGATGGTCTACCATCCTTTGAACGTGACGGCCATACTCTCTCATCCCCATTATGCTTCTTGCTGTATTGTACTCCATGTAATAAATCTTCCGAATAACAAATGTAGGGATTTTATGGGTAATTTTCCCCTGCATCGCAAAACCACCTACTTTTTCTCCTGCATCTCAAAACCACCTACTTTTTCTCCTGCATCGCAAAACCACACTGTGGTTTTGCTTATATTCGCATTATGGAGCAATTGTTACAACAAATAGAAGCCATCAAGGCCGAAATCGCTGCCACAGTGGCGACCACCCCGGATGCGGTGGAGCAATACAGAATCAAGTACTTAGGAACCAAGGGTTTGGTTAAGGAAATGATGGGCGAAATGAAAAATGTCCCTAATGATCAGAAAAAGGAGTTTGGCCAAATATTGAACGCTTTTAAAATGGTGGCTGAAGAAAAAATGCAACAATTGCAAGAAGCCCTGGGAGATAGTGGCGAACAAGGAGGTGCAAATTTTGATTTTACTTTACCTGGAGATCCTATTCCTGTTGGAACAAGACATCCTCTTAATTTGGTGCGCAATCAAATGGTATCCATATTTAAGCGTTTAGGATTTGCAGTAGCGGAGGGACCCGAGGTAGAAGATGATTGGCATAATTTTGGTGCTATGAATTTGCCGGAGGATCATCCAGCACGAGATATGCAGGATACTTTTTATGTACAAGAAGCGACTGAAAATAATGCAGCATGGTTATTAAGAACACATACAAGTAGTGTGCAAGCACGTGTGATGGAATCTCAAAAACCACCTATTCGTGTAATTTGTCCTGGTCGTGTGTATCGCAATGAAACAATTTCAGCAAGAGCGCATTGCTTTTTCCATCAAGTAGAAGGATTGTATATAGATGAAAATGTAAGCTTTGCCGATTTAAAACAAACCTTATATTTCTTTGTACAAGAAATGTTTGGCAAGGATGTGAAAGTAAGATTCCGACCAAGTTATTTCCCGTTCACAGAACCAAGTGCCGAAATGGATATTAGTTGCCAAATATGTTCGGGCAAGGGATGTAATATATGTAAACATACTGGTTGGGTAGAAATTTTAGGATCTGGTATGGTGCATCCTAAAGTGTTAGCAAATTTTGACATCGACCCTGAAAAGTATACTGGCTTTGCGTTTGGAATGGGGGTAGAAAGAATTGCACAATTAAAATACCAAGTAAACGATTTACGTTTATACTCTCAAAATGACCTTCGCTTTTTAGAACAGTTTAAGAGCGTTTGATAAAATTATATGCTACACAATACCAAGGGCATTGTATTACGCGTAACTAAGTATGGAGATACGAGTTTAATTATGACGGCGTACACCGAGCTTTTTGGATTGCAACAATACATTATTAAAGGCGTTAGAGCCACGAGTAAAAAAGGAGCTAACAAAGCAGTGTATTATCAGCCTGCTGCTATTTTACAAATGGAAGTTTACCATAGTCCAATGAAAGGATTGCAAATGGTAAAGGAAGTAAACTGGGATACTGTTTATCAAAACATTTATTCTGATGTAGTCCGCAATGCAGTGGCCACTTATATTGTAGAGATATTACAACAAACACTCCAACCAGAACCGCACCCCGAATTATTTTATTTAATTGAAGACACTTTTAAGCAATTGGACAAAGGAACGGCTGCACTTGTAAGTAACCTTTCTATTTATTTTTTAATTCATTTAAGTGAAACACTTGGTTTTGGATTACAAGGAAATTATGCTGATGCCACTCCTTATTTAGATGTGAAGGAAGGACAGTTTGTAAAAGAAAAGCCATTGCATCCTTATTTTTTAGAAGGGCAGGAAGCACAAACGGCGAGTACTTTTTTGCAAGTAAAGTTTTACAATGATTTGGATAGTATTGTGTTAAGTGGTAACCAAAGAAAAAAGATTCTTGAATTATTTCAACTCTCTTTAAGCTGGCACTATAAAGGATTTAAAGAAATCAAGTCCTTAATTATTTTGCAGGAGGTATTGCATTAAAGATTTTATAATAAAGGAATCAAATAGAATTTATTAGTTTTATAGTAATATTATTTTTATGAAATTTAGAACAACAATCATACTTCTTATCATGCTTGTAATTGTTATGCTAACAAGTTGTTCCACTACAAAATATACAATGACAAAAACCAATACCATCGACTATCAAGCACATAGAGGAGGCCGTGGATTAATGCCGGAAAATACCATTCCTGCCATGTTATCAGTGATGGATAACAATAAAGTGACTACACTTGAAATGGACTTAGCTATTACAAAAGATAAGCAAGTAGTCGTATCTCATGATCCTGTTTTAAATCCAATTATTACGACCAAACCAGATGGAACATTTATTAAAGCCAATGATAATATCATTTATCAAATGAATTATGATCAGCTTCAAAAATTTGATGTTGGTTTAAAATTGCATCCAGGGTTTACGCAACAAAAAAAGTTAGCGGTTGCCATACCTACTTTAAGTGATTTAATTGATAGTGTAGAAGGGAAAGGTTCAATGATGGGTCGTAAGATGTTGTATAACATTGAAATTAAATCGGTGGATGGCAAAGATATTGTTGAACATCCTGCACCTGATGAATTTGTAGATTTGGTGGTGAATGTAATAAAGCAAAAAAATATTGCAGATCGAACTACGATACAAAGCTTTGATATCAGACCTTTAAAAGTATTGTATCAAAAATATCCAACTATCCAAACTGCCTATTTAGTTTTTGGAAAAGAGTGTGGTGATGCACAAAAACAAATCCAATTATTAGGATTCACCCCTACCATATACAGTCCCGAATATAAATATGTAACCAAGGAAACGGTTGATTATTGTCACGCACATCAAATGAAAATTATTCCTTGGACCGTGAATACAAAAAAAGAAATAGACAATTTAATTTCTTTAGGAGTGGATGGATTGATTTCAGACTATCCTAATTTATTTTAATTTGGTTATATCATTGGCCAAGGGAAAGCACTCACTAGTTTTACTTTAATGCCTTCTTTTGAAGATTTTCTTGCTGCTTCAATAATTTCAAGCACGTGTAAAGAGTGTAGTACATTAATCTTTGGTTCTATCTGAGTGGCAAGTGCACCCGCTATGCGCGTAGCGCCTTCCTGCCATTGATAACCATTGTCGTCGGTTTGATGTGTTTGTGGTGGCTCGTTCCATGAATTATCCAATACCACACTTTTAGGCTCCCAGTCATAACCAATCAATCGCATATTTCCTTTGTCGCCAAATATTTGTATGCTATGTAAGGTTTGATTCTTTGCTTCATGTCCAAAGGGATCAAAATAATTAAAGCCACACATAATATGACTGATGACACCATTTGCATGTTCTAATAATATATGGGCATTATCTTCTTCCTTTACTTCAATCATTCCTTTTTCATCAATTTCTCTTTTGGAATTCACAATACTGGTCATGGCCATTACCGATTTTGCATGTCCTAATAATCCCGTAAGCGTGGCCATATTATACACCCCTAAATCGGGCATGCTGCCACCCAATGGTTCATAAAAAAAGGAGGACCATGTAGGTCCCGTATGGCCATATTGACCATGGGCACTTGCGAGTTTACCGAGCTTACCCTCCTGAATGGCTTTGCTCATAAATTCAAATTGCGGACTAGTCACAACGGCAGGTGCTCCCCAAATACGAACTCCTTTTGTTTTTGCGTATTCTACTAATGCTTTACCCTCGGCATAGCTGTTGGCTAATGGCTTTTCACTCCACACATTTTTTCCGGCTGCCAATGCTTTTTTATTTAAGGCTCCATGCATTTGCATATCGGTTAGCGTTAACATCAAATCAAATGCCACCCCATTTAATAATGCATCAATATGATCATACATATTGGCACCAATTTTATATTTTTCATTTTGGGCAACAGCACGCTCAATTTTTATATCACAGAGGCTTACTATTTTAATTAGGTTAGAACTTTGTAAATGAACAATGTATCTGTTGCTCACGCTGCCACATCCAATAATAGCTACGCGAATTACTTTTTGTTCTTCTCTTGAAAAACTTTCAATAGAACTTAATAAGATGGCAGCACCTGCCAATGCCGTTTTTTGTAAAAAATCAGATCTGGTGATGGAATGATTCATTATAAAATAGATTTATTCATTTAAACTAGTCTTCTTGAAACCGCATTCTTTAAATTATTTTCAGCCCCTACCTTTTCAATCACCACCACCCCCGGTTTTTTCCCTTTTTCAAAGCTCCCCAACCCCTTATCCATTTGCAACGCGCGCGCACCATTGATGGTAGCCCATCCTAACATTTCATCCAATTGAATATTTGCATTGTATTTTTGTATTGTTTTTAATTCATCTAAAATATCTAAACTCCAATTACTTGCATAACTATCGGTACCAATCACTATAGCTGCATTTTGAGCGCGCAATAATTCAATGGGTGGCATAGTTTGCTCAATGTATTGATTGGCATTGGGGCACAAGCACCAAAAGGTATTGGGCATTTGTTTTTTCACTGCATTTATATCATCTGCATTGGTAAAACTATTGTGTACTAATATACTGGTCTTTGCATTTTTAAAAATGGGCAACACCGATTGAAGCGCACTTAGTCCAGTGGGTTCAAAAAAATCTAGTGACACTTTTGTTCTTTCATACATGCCTAAAAAACTACCCGTCTTGTATTTAAAAAATTCATTTTCATCTGCCGTCTCTTGATTGTGCATGCTAATAGTATGGGAACCAAAATGTGTAGCCAACAGTTTCCACAAATTATTCGTAACAGAATAAGGTGCATGAGGAACAAGGGATGCCCGTATGCAATTTTCCTCAAAAGCTTTTTGTATTGCAAGCCCTGTAATAATTTTATCATTTGCGCGGGTAGGATCTAAATCATACAACTCCACAAAAGTATAATATGCGAGATTGTGTTTTGCTTTTTGAGCAAGGGTATCCAAAGTATTGCTAATATCTCCCACTGCTACAATGCCATTTGAAAACATTTCTGCTTCTGCTTTTTCAATGGCTTCTTCAATTACATGATCATCTACTTTTCTTAAGGACACAATTTGTTTTACAAATTCTTGTAGACCACTATTTGCTGGAATCATGTCTTTCATATGCGACAATTCCAAATGACAATGTGCGTTTACAAAACCAGGGGTAATAATTCCATCGAAGCTTTGAATATCATCGCCGGCATCCTCAATGCCTATGATACCCTCAATGGTTCCGTCTTTTGTGGTAATCAAAACCAACTGATCCTCGGAAAGTTCAGTGCCTGTAAAAATTTGGGTAGCTTGGAATTTCTGATACATATATATAAGTAAGGGTAAAATTAAGATTAAATAAGGCGGGAAGGCCAAAACGGCTTTAATCTTATCAAATCAGCCTAAGTATAGCTCAGCTAACTAATTGATTATCAGCTACTATTTAGCATGATGAATATTATGATACAAAATTATTATTGATAATCAATGACTTACAAGGACAGGGTAAAAAATAGCCTCCCAAAACTACTAAAAACTTAAAATCTCGCCGTAACTTTGCCCTCCCTCCAAAAAGGGGAATTATTTATGGCTAGCGGGATAGCGCGGCCTCATTTAAACAAAGAATTATGAGTAAACTACATTTCACCACGAAGCACGCCAACGCGGCTACTGTTAAACATGGCTGGTACATTGTTGACGGTACTAATCAAACCGTAGGACGTATTGCTTCAAAAATCGCAGCTGTTCTACGTGGTAAGAACAAAGCTTATTATACTCCTCACGTTGACTGTGGAGATTATGTAATCATCATTAATGCAGAAAAAGTACAATTGACTGGAAACAAATTCCACGATAAGCAATACTTAAACTATTCTGGTTACCCAGGTGGTAAGAAGGAAGAAGCTGCAGAAGATTTAATCAAGCGTCGTCCAGAAGTAATTATGGAAAGAGCGGTAAAAGGTATGTTACCTAAAAACCGTTTAGGTCGTAAGATGGTTAAGAAATTGTTTGTATATGCTGGTGATAAACACCCTCATACTGCACAACAACCTAAAGAATTTAAATTTTAAAAATTCCAAATCTAAATAAATGGAAAAGCAAACAAATGCAGTAGGTCGTCGTAAGGAAGCCGTAACACGCGTCTTTGTCAGTAAGGGTACTGGTAAAATAACAGTAAACAATAAAGACTATAAAGATTATTTCCAATTAGTGTATTTACAAAACCAAGTAGAAGCGCCTTTAAAAGCGACTGAAACTTTAGGTAAATACGATATCGTAATAAATGCAACTGGTGGTGGTTTGAAAGGCCAAGCAGAAGCAGCTAAATTAGGTATTGCTCGTGTATTAGTTGAATTGAATCCTGAGGTTCGTCCAACATTAAAAGCGGCTGGTCAATTAACACGTGACCCACGTAGCGTTGAGCGTAAGAAATTCGGTCATAAGAAAGCACGTAGAAGCTTCCAGTTCAGTAAACGTTAATCAATTAATTCATTACAACAAATTATACA
>CANJPH010000010.1 GCA_947476145.1 Bacteroidota bacterium
TAGGATGTAGCTTTATTGTGATAGCTCAACCAAAATTAGAAGATAAAAACGTTTTTGAGTTTAGAGGGGTATGGGTTGCTTCCGTTATTAATATAGACTGGCCAAGCAAGCCAGGTTTAAGTAATGAAGTACAAAAAAATGAATTTATAGCACTTTTAGATATGCATCAGAAAAATGGCATGAACGCCATCATCATGCAAATTCGTCCAGCAGGAGATGCATTATATCCTTCCACACTAGAACCTTGGAGCGAATATTTAATGGGGCAGCAAGGCTTGCCTCCGAGTCCTTTTTATGACCCATTGCAATTTATGATTTCAGAAACACATAAACGTGGTATGGAATTTCATGCATGGATCAATCCATATCGTGCCGTGTTTAATACCGAAAAATCAAGTATTGCGCCTAATCATTTAACCAAAACACATCCGGAATGGTTTGTGACATACGATAATAAAAAAATATTCAACCCTGGTTTACCTGAGGTTTGGAAACATGTCAACAGAGTGATTAGTGATATCGTAACTAGATACGAGGTGGACGCTATTCACCTAGATGATTATTTTTATCCATACAAAGTACCTGGAAAAGAATTTAATGATGAAGCTGCTTATAAAAAATATGGCAATAATTTAGCTAAGGATGATTGGAGAAGAAGCAATTGCGATACCATTATAAAACAAATGTCTGCAACCATTCATAATATTAAACCGGGCGTTCAGTTTGGCATAAGCCCCTTTGGTGTATGGCGCAATAAATCACAGGATCCTGACGGCAGCAACACCAAAGCCGGTGTAACGAACTATGACGACTTATATGCAGATATCATGCTTTGGGAAAAAAAGGGCTGGGTAGATTATATCGTTCCTCAATTGTATTGGGAACATGGTCACGCGCTAGCAGATTACGATGAACTCGTAAATTGGTGGGATCAACATAGTCATAATAGAAATTTATATATTGGACATGGTATTTACCGAGCAGGCACTACACCAAATTGGAAAAGTCCCAATGAAATTCCTTACCAAATTAAAAGTTTAAGGAGTTTAAAAAACACAAGGGGCAGCGCTTATTTTAGTAGCAAAACATTTAACACCAACCCCAACCATTGGAACGATACCTTACAAAATAATTATTATCGTAAGCCAGCATTACAACCTACTATGCCATGGTTGGTGCAGTATGAAGTTGCTACACCGGTAGTAAAAAAAATAGAGGCTGCATCTTATTCAGTGGAAGTAATAGATGCGAAAAAAGTAAAACAATTTGCTATTTTAAGTAAGACAAATAATGCTTATGCCGTTGAAGCAATTGTTTCTGGCGCAACCAAGCAGATTGATTTTAAGAAATTAAGTATTAGCAAACAAGCCGATACCCAATATTTCCTGGTTGCAATTGGACTGCAGAACCAGCTAAGTAAAATGGTTGCTTTGTAATTAAGATTCGTAAATTCGCTTTAAAGGCGTACTCTGATTTCCTTTAATGATAAGGGGAACATGCTCTACTACGGTCATGTCATTGTCTAGTCCAAAAGCTTTTTGATCGCTTTGTGCCAATTGTTTAATATTAAAGTATGCATCCATAATAAAGTCCTCTCTAATGCTTAACTCGTTTTCAATACTAAAGAAGCTTTCTATAATTACATAAGTAATGTCGGTATGGAAATCCTTACTCTTCAATGATTCGTATTTACTATAAATACCCAATTCATGGGATTCATTTAATTCCTGCATCACTTTCTTAAAGCAAATATTAATTCTAGGTTGAATTCTAAATCCTAATTTAAAGTCCACGCGCATCACTTTGTCGTCCACCAATTCACGTATACTGTATTCCATACCATACGGCGAATCGGTACGGTCTATATGTATGAACCAATAAATATCGGCACGTTTCGGTTTGCGATTCAAGATAGAGTCAATAATTCTATGCTCAATTTCTCGGTGGTTATTGGCTTTTGTTAAATACACTAAATGTGTTGCATACTTAGGCATATCCTTGTCCGCACTTAAATCCACCAAAGGCTCCAAGTAGTCTTTCAATTTTACAAAATCTAAATATCGGTTGGCAATTTTTCTTGCTCGGTGCCAAATCATCATCACAAAAATCATACTCAAAGAGAAAACAAATGTGATATAGGCTTCTTTGATTTTAACTGCATTCGCAACAAAGAATGAAATTTCAACTACACTAAAAATACCAATGATTATAGCTACTGGCAAATGACCCCACCTGCGCACATTTAACAAATAAAAATTCATTAATATAGTTGTTGAAATCATCGTAATGATAATGGAAAAACCATACGCTGCTTCCATATGCTCTACCTTCCTAAAAAATAAAATCATGGTGATACAGCCAACCCACAATAAAAAGTTTAAAGAAGGGATATAAATTTGTCCTTTTTGATCTGTTGGGAACTTCACCGTTACACGTGGCCAAAAGTTTAAACTAATGGCTTCATTTATTAAAGTAAACGAACCACTAATTAATGCCTGGCTTGCAATAATGGTAGCTAAAGTAGCAATGGCAATACCCACTATTAAAAACCAATGAGGCATCATTTCAAAAAACGGATTCATATTAGAAGGGCTTTCACCAAGATGTTGCATTAACCATGCACCTTGACCCATATAGCTCATTACTAAAGCAATTTTAACAAACATCCAACTCACTTGTATATTTTGACGACCGCAATGTCCTAAGTCACTATACAAGGCTTCCGCACCTGTTGTACATAAAAACACCGCGCCTAGCAACCAAAATCCTTTGGGATAATTAACCAGTAAATCATACGCATAATAGGGATTCAAAGATTTGAATATTTGAACATGATCTACTACTTGAATGAAACCCAAAATAAATAACATGGAAAACCAAATAAGCATCACAGGTCCAAATGCAAACCCAATGATTTTAGTTCCAAAACGTTGAAAGAAAAATATTACAGAAATGATTGCTACGACTATTCCTACGGTTAGATTGTTACCTGGTACAAAAACCTTCTCCAAGCCTTTAACTCCTCCCAATCCTTCAATAGCAGACGCTACGGAAATGGGTGGTGTAATCATTCCATCGGCTAATAACATGGCAGCTCCAATAATAGCAGGAACATAAATCCATTTTACGTATCTATTAATTAAAGCATAAAGTGAAAAAATTCCACCCTCTCCTCTATTGTCAGCCCTAAGGGTTAAAAAAACATATTTGAAAGTAGTTTGTAAAGTAAGGGTCCAAAAAACACAGGAGATGGCACCGTATACCAATTGCTCCGTTATGACTCTATTATTAATAATTGACTTGAATACGTATAATGGAGAAGTTCCAATATCACCGTAAATAATTCCAAGGGTAACAATCAATCCTGCAACAGATAGTTTCTGTGCCTGTCTACCGTTTGTGTGTGCCATGAAGCAAATAATAAATTGAGAACAAAGTTTATGCTTTTTAGGATAACTCAACACATTAATGCAAAGTATTTTAAAAAAACTTTAAATTAAATACTAAGGCTTGTAAGTGCCAAAAAGTGCTTCAACTGCTTTAACCCTATAATCAAATATTCCTTGAAGCTGCTTTTTTACGAGTATCCATTGGGCAATATCACCCAAAAAGCCCAAAGGAATTTTATAATGCACAATATCTTCCATGCAAACCCCACCAGGAATGGCTTTAAAATG
Source organism: Bacteroidota bacterium (assembly GCA_947476145.1). Classification (GTDB taxonomy): domain Bacteria; phylum Bacteroidota; class Bacteroidia; order Chitinophagales; family Chitinophagaceae; genus Sediminibacterium. The sequence continues at coordinate 3,678 of CANJPH010000010.1, forward strand.
GTGCTGATGATGCCAAAGGCTATAAGGACCAAAACGTTGCTCATCTACAAAATACTTTCCTTCCTGAACATGAGTGATCTCCGTCATCCAATACATAGGAATGCGTAATAGTGGGCTTACCGTGTATTCAATGATTTGCCCTGGATACATTTTTTCCCCATGGTGCTTACTAATAATATTAAACCCCATATGCTGAGGGGTAATTTTAGCCAAATTAGCGGGGCTGCTAAAAAAATCCCAAGCCTGATCCATCCCAATGGGTAAATTTTGGGTCGTGTGTAAACTATATACTTTTGACATACCATCATAACAAGGAATGGCCCCTTTTGTTGTGCATATTCGAAGGAAAGCCATTAATTTTATACAATGATTAGCAAGTTGGAACAAGCAAAGGCTTTTGAAGCAGTTTATGAAAGTTTAAACGAACAACAGAAAGTTGCCGTCAACTCCATCGAAGGACCCGTAATGGTCATTGCCGGACCTGGAACTGGGAAAACGCAAATTTTAGGTGCACGAATTGGTAAAATATTGCTTGAAACCGATACTGCTCCAGAAAATATTCTTTGCCTCACCTATACAGACGCAGGGGCCATTGCCATGCGCAAACGCTTAGTGAGCATGATAGGCACTAGTGCGTATAAAGTTAATATATCCACCTTTCACTCCTTTTGTAATGATATCATCCAGGATAATTTGTCCCTTTTTGATAAAACCAATTTGGATGCTATTTCAGAGTTAGAAAAAATTGAATTACTCAAAAAACTAATTGACGGATTTGATAAAACCAATCCATTAAAAAGATATCGCGGAGATATTTATTTTGAAATGAGCAATTTGGCTAAACTGTTTAGTGCCATGAAAAAAGAAGGTTGGAAACCTTCCTTCTTAATAGAAAAAGTGGATGATTATATCAAAGAGATCCCATTTAGAGATGCGTTTATTTACAAAAGAAAATACAAGCAATTTGAAGCGGGCGCTTTAAAGCAAGGACTGGTGGACAATGAACTAGAAAAAATGGAAAAGCTTAAAGCTGCCATCGCGAGTTTTGATGTTTACCAACAATTAATGAAGGCACGAAATAGGTATGATTTTGAAGACATGATTAACTGGGTGATTACCGCATTTAAGGAAAATAAAAACCTTCTTGCACAATACCAGGAACGCTTCTTATATATATTGGTAGACGAATTTCAGGATACGAGTGGAACACAAAATGAATTGGTACAACTGCTCGTAAATTATTGGGATCAACCTAATTTATTTGTAGTAGGCGACGACGACCAAAGTATTTTTAGATTCCAAGGGGCCAACGTTGAGAACATGCTGCACTTTCAAAACCATTACGCGCAGGATATTTTAACAATTGTATTGGAAAATAATTACAGATCTACTCAACCCATATTAGACGCTTCTAGTATTGTTATCAATAACAACCAGGAAAGGTTAGTAAATAAAATTAAAGGGTTAGAAAAAAAATTAATTGCAGCACACCCGGATAATCAACTAAATACCATTTCTCCAAAAGTAGTTTCCTACCCTCTTCCTGAGGAAGAAATGATTGATATTACAGAACAAATTGTACAACTTACTCATAAAGGAGTTGCACCCAATCAAATTGCAGTATTGTATAAGGAACATAAATATGGAGAAGAGATTGCTCACTTTTTACAACAAAAAAATATTCCAGTATATACCAAACGTACTGCCAATTTACTAGACCAAATTTTAGTAAAACAAATTATCACCCTATTAGACTATTTAGTTTGCGAGTTGGACCAACCTTACGAGGGTGCGAATTTATTATTTGAAATATTACATTTTAAATGGTGGAGTATTTCTCCAATTACCATTGCCAAGATAACTTTTGAAGCCAATCAATTAAAATATGGTAGTCCTGAAAACTCCTTTAGAAAAGTACTTGTTGACAAAACACAACAAGTACAAGGAAGCTTGTTTCTGGAAGGTGGCGTTCCGGAGCTTGCTAAAGCAGTGCAGGTATTGGAATCTTTAATCAACGAGGTGCCCAATGTAACCTTATTAAACTTAGTGGAACAGGTACTCCAAAAAACAGGTATTATTCAATCGGTACTTCAATCTAATAATAAAGGATTTGAACTAGAAGTGATTACCAAGTTTTTTGATTTTATAAAAGAGGAAACGCATCGTCGTCCAAGCTTAAATTTAAAAGACTTAGTAACCATGCTTGCGCTGATGCAAAAAGAAGGTATTCGTTTACCACTTGCCATTACCACGGGTGGTGTGAGCGGCGTTAATTTACTTACAACGCACGGAAGCAAAGGATTGGAATTTGAATATGTATTCGTTGCAGGAACCAACGCGCACTTTTGGGAGAAGAAAAGAGCATCCAATAATATTGGATATAGTCTACCAGATACGGTATTCAGTACCTTAGAAAATACAGATGACAAGGAGGAATTAAGAAGGCTGTTTTATGTTGCCCTTACACGTGCTAAAAAAGAGATACAAATCTCCTACGTACTGAATCGAGCAGATGGGAAAGTGGCTGAGCCAAGTCAATTTATTATTGAATTAATTGAGGGCAATGAAAAATACATAACTGAAAGGCAACTTGAGGCAGCGCTTAAAACGCAATACAAACTGCTACACATTCAAAGTACCACTCCCCCACAAATCAAACAATTAGAGGATGATTTTATAAGCCCTAAATTGGAACAGTTTACCATGAATGTAACTGCTTTGAACAATTATTTAAAATGCCCTCTACATTTCTATTTCAATAGTTTAATTCGCGTGCCATCTGGAAAATCCGAAGCCACTACTTTTGGCTCTGCCGTGCATGATGCATTAAATAAACTATTTAAAAAAATGCAGGAGCGAAACAACGTATTTCCAGACAAGCAGGAGTTAGTGCTGGACTTCAACTATTACATGGCAAGACATAGAGAGGCTTTCACACAGATAGAATATAATAGAAGGAAAGAACAAGGAGAAATAGTACTTACTCGCTATTACGATGAGTATATGCAAACTTGGAATAAAGTAGTTACTACAGAATATAGAATTAATAACGTGGTACTGAATGGCATCCCATTAAAAGGGGCGATTGATAAAATTGAGTTTAATGGAAAGCAAGTAGTCGTAATTGATTATAAAACAGGAAGTGTAGAAAATGCAAAAGAAAAGCTAAACGCACCCAATGAAAAATATCCAGATGGAGGAGATTATTGGAGACAAGCTGTTTTTTATAAAATTTTATTAAACCATCATCCAAAAAACTGGGAAGTAACTACAGCAGAATTCGATTTTGTTGAACCCAACAAAAAGAAGCAGTTTGAAAAAGCATCTGTTGCCATCAGCGATGCCGATATCACTACTGTAACGCAACAAATAAATACAGTTTGGCAAAAAATACAAGAAAAAGACTTTTATACGGGTTGCGGCAAACCAGAATGCCATTGGTGCAATTTTGTTAAAAACAATGAGTTAACGGTTGCTTTACATCAAATCCCCAATGGAGATTTGGAAGAATCTGACTAAGTTTGTGCCTATGAAAAAGAGATTGATTTTCTGTTCCATTATTAAAACCTTAGTGACCATTTATCTGGCAACTTCCTTCACTTCATGTGCCAATATTGTACCCCCAAGTGGTGGACCAAGAGACAGTATCCCTCCTTATCGCATTAAAGCAAATCCAATAGATTCTGCAATAAATGTTCAACCAAAAGAAATTTCAATTTATTTTAACGAATATATCAACACCACCAGCCTGCAAGAAAATGTAGTGGTTTCGCCTAGTATGAAAACCAATCCGCTGATTGAATCGGTGTTGGATAAAATTAGCATTAAAATTAAAGACACTTTACTAAAAAATACCACTTACAGTATTCAATTTGGGAATGCCATTAGAGATGTTAACGAAGGAAATGTGGCTAAGGATTATACTTATGTGTTTAGTACGGGCAACTATTTGGATAGCGGAAAAATTAATGGCACTGCCCTGCTTGCAGAAACCGGGAAAGTGGATAGTAGTTTAATTGTACTATTACAGCCAAGCAATAATGATACCGCTATTTTTAAGAATAGGCCCTTGTATTATGCTAAAATAAATGGTAAAGGGAAATTTTCATTTAACTACTTACCTTATCAAGAATTCAATGTTTTTGTGTTGCCCAATGACTATACAAAAAAGTATGACGACAGTACAAAGCTATTTGCATTTTTAGACAACCCTGTGAAAGTAAGCAGATCAAAAGATTCTATTCATTTATTTGTTTTTCAAGGAGCTAAAAAAAATGAAAAGAAAAAAGTAGTCAATACAAAAGCCCTTAAACGTAATACCCCTTCTCTAATTTATTCAAAAAGTTTAGAAGGTAAACAACTAGATTTATTATCCCCACTTCAACTTTCATTTGAAACACCAATACATTTAAATGACAGCTTCCCTCTTGTATTAGCAGATACTTTAAACATGGCCATCAAGGGCTTTACAGTGCGGTTGGATAATGCGGACGCACAGAAAATTGAAATACAATATGCATGGCCAAGTGATACTAAATTTCATTTGATTGTTCCGCAACGCGGGATTAAAGATTCGCTAGAAAATACACTTGTAAAAAATGACACCCTCATCTTTACAACCAAGCCGAAAACTGCATATGGATCATGTGAGATAAAAATAAATGGATATGAGCAATATAAAAATCCAATATTATTGTTGACTCAAGATGATAAGATAAAATTTAGTTTTCCAGTGAATGCAAGCACTTTAAAGATTGCTCAATTACCTCCCGGAGAGTTTCAAATTAAAATATTAGAAGACGAGAATAAGAACGGGAAATGGGATACGGGAAGTTATGGTTTTGGAAAGAGCAAAAAGCAACCTGAAAAAGTTTGGAACCTACCGCAGAAATTAAATATAAGAGCAGACTGGGATAACGAGTTGAATATTACAATTAATAAGTAGTTTTACAAATCATTTGTCCCTATGCAATTACCTTCCTCTTTACTTGAAAATGCAGTAGCAGAATTTGCTAAGTTGCCCGGCATTGGTAAAAAAACGGCACTTCGATTGGTATTGCATTTATTAAAACAAGACAAAGGAGTAACCACCCAATTTGGTGAAACGCTTCAAAAAATGCGCAACGAAATTCAGTTCTGTCAAAAATGCTATAATATTAGTGATGGAACTATTTGTTCCATTTGTGCAAATTCAGGAAGACAAAAAGATACCATTTGTGTAGTTGAAAATATTAGAGATGTGATTGCTATTGAAAACACGCAACAATATCATGGAACCTACCATGTATTAGGGGGCATTATTTCCCCTCTGGATGGTATTGGTCCCGAACAATTAACCATTGAGCCACTCATTGAAAGAGTCAATAAGGATAAGGTAACAGAATTGGTTTTTGCCTTAAACCCCACCATACAGGGAGACACGACTATCTATTATATACAAAAGAAAATGGCCAATAACCCCTGCCGCATCACTACCATTGCAAGAGGCATTGCATTTGGCGGGGAATTAGAGTATGCCGACGAAATGACCTTAGGCAAGAGCATCTCCAATAGACAACCCATACAACAATATATCAAGTAGATTGTTATTATTAAAATAACTACATTTGATGTTCAAACATTAAATACAATGATACTACTATATGAAAAAAATATTTACCCTCCTCGCTATTATTTTATTAAGTGCCAACTTGGCCCATGCACAAAGGGCTTTTGAGACTAAAGCTGCAACCGTTCGCTTTATTGCTTTGGACGATAAAGATATTGAAGCGGTTAATAAAGAAGCGACTAGTCGCCTAGAAGCCAATGGTGTATTAACTTTCAGTATGGCGGCGACAGGATTTCATTTTGACATTAAAAAAATGGAAGAGCATTTTAACGCTGATTATATTGAGAGCAAAAAATTCCCACGCGTTACTTTTAACGGTCAAATAACCAATTTTAATACGGTTAACTTTACTAAAAATGGTAAATACCCAGTTTCCGTTACAGGCACCATGCAGGTACATGGGGTAAATAAAGCCATTCAAGCCAATGGAACCTTAGAAATTATCAATGGGGTGCCCAAGGCAAGTGCTCAATTTACAGTTCGCCTTAAAGACTTTGGCATGGATGGGATTTTAATCAGTTTTGTTGCCGATAAGGTGAATGTGGAAGTGAGTGCCAGCTACTAATTAAGCCCTATTTTAATAGTAAAGCCCCTTTATTTGGCTAAAAGCCAATACTAAGCTAACTTTGCCCCGCATTGCAGGCGGATTTGTTTATTGTTCACCCTGCTTTCCGAAAGGAAAAAAATAGAACTAATAAACGATACTATTATATCTCCTCCATTTTTATAGTATTATTAGTTGCTGTCTTTTTCTTTTGGATACATGCATAAAAATTTAATTATGTCAATTCAAGAGAACCTCAAAAAAAGAATATTAATTATTGATGGTGCCATGGGCACCATGATTCAGCGTCATAAATTAACGGAATCAGATTATCGTGGAACAAGGTTCGCCAATTGGCCATCCGATGTAAAAGGGAACAATGACTTATTGTGTATTACCCAACCCGCCATTGTCGCCGGCATTCATTTGCAATATTTAGAAGCAGGTGCTGATATTATTGAAACCAATACGTTCAGTAGTACTTCTATTGCTATGGCTGATTATGACATGCAGGATTTGGCTTATGAATTAAATGTCGCTGCTGCTAAATGTGCAAGAGAAGCAATCACCCAATACAAATCAAAGCATCCTAATGCAACTGAAAAATATATTGCCGGGGCCATTGGTCCTTTGAATAAAACATTAAGTTTATCTCCCGATGTAAATAATCCTGGATTTCGTGCAGTTACTTTTGATGAAGTGGTGATGGCTTATACAGAACAAATTCGTGGACTTGTGGATGGTGGTGTGGATGTTATATTAATCGAAACCATCTTTGATACCTTAAATGCAAAGGCGGCGATCTTCGCCATTAAAGAATATTTTAGAAAACTAGGCAAGCCGGAATTACCAATCATGATTAGCGGTACCATCACCGATGCTTCTGGAAGAACTTTAAGCGGACAAACTTTGGAAGCATTTTACACTTCCGTTGCACATGCAAAACCATTAAGCGTTGGACTCAATTGCGCTTTAGGTGCACAGGAAATGCGTTCACACATTGAAGAACTTGCACAAATTGCTACCTGTTACACTTCGGCTTATCCGAATGCTGGATTGCCCAATGCCATGGGTGAATATGACGAGGCCCCGCATCAAACGGCGCATTTCATTGAAGAATGGGCAAAAAATAAATTTGTAAATATTGTGGGCGGCTGTTGTGGCACCACACCGGATCATATTAAACACATAGCGGATAATGTAAAAAATATTACGCCAAGATCACTTCCAATTTTAGACCCAACCATTTAACTTATGAGCGACGAAACAATACATATTAAGCCTTATTTAAGATTAGCAGGATTAGAACCATTAGTGATTCGTCCCGAAACTAATTTTGTAAACGTAGGAGAAAGAACTAATGTAACGGGTTCTAAAAAGTTCGCGCGTTTAATTAAGGAAAATAAATACGAGGAAGCCTTATCTGTGGCACGTCAACAAGTAGAAAGTGGCGCACAGGTCATTGACGTAAATATGGATGACGCTTTATTAGAAGGGGTGAAAGCCATGACTACTTTCCTTAATCTTATGCAAAGCGAACCGGATATTTCACGTATCCCAGTAATGATTGATAGTTCTAAATTTGAAATTATTGAAGCAGGTTTAAAATGTGTGCAAGGAAAATGTATAGTAAACTCTATCTCAATGAAAGAGGGGGAGGCAAAGTTTATTGAGCAAGCACATATATGTAAAGCCTATGGAGCTGCAGTTATTGTGATGGCATTTGATGAAGTAGGTCAAGCAGATACCAAGGATCGTAAAATAGAAATATGTGAACGCGCCTATAAAATACTAGTAGAACAAGTGGGCTTTGATCCACAGGATATTATTTTTGACCCCAATATTTTTGCAGTAGCTACTGGTATTGAAGAACATAGTAACTACGCAGTAGATTTTATTGAGGCAACGCGTGTGATTAAACAAAAAATGCCATTGGCTAAAGTGAGTGGCGGTGTCTCCAATGTATCTTTTTCCTTTAGAGGTAATGAAGCAGTGCGCGAAGCGATACATGCGGTGTTTTTATACCATGCCATTAAAGCGGGCATGGACATGGGTATTGTAAACGCAGGACAATTAGTGGTATATGATGAGATTGATCCGGTGTTAAGAAATTTATGCGAGGATGTGATTTTGAATAAGAACAATGATACCAACCAAGCTACAGAAGCATTAATACAATATGCAGATAATATAAAAGCAAGCGGAGAAAATGCAGGACAGTCCTCCGAAGAAGCAAATAAACTTAAACTAGCTTGGAGAAACGATACAGTAGAAAAACGTTTAGCCCATTCTTTAATTAATGGTATTACTGACTTTATTGACGAGGATACCGAAGAAGCAAGATTAAAATACAGTGCCCCACTAGAAGTAATTGAAGGTCCTTTAATGGCAGGCATGAACCAAGTAGGTGATTTATTTGGGGCAGGTAAAATGTTTTTGCCGCAGGTTGTAAAAAGTGCACGTGTGATGAAAAAAAGTGTAGCAGTATTAACCCCATACATCGAAGCAGAAAAAGAAAGATTAAAATTAGTATCTGCCAATCCTGGCGCAAAAACCAAAGGCCCGGCTAAAATATTATTAGCTACCGTAAAAGGAGACGTACATGATATTGGAAAAAATATTGTAGGGGTGGTTTTAGGTTGTAATGGTTATGAAATTATTGATATTGGTGTTATGGTGCCTGCAGACAAAATTTTAGCAGAAGCCGTGAAGCAAGATGTAGATATTATTGGATTGAGTGGTTTAATTACTCCTTCCTTAGACGAGATGGTGCATATTGCTAAGGAAATGAAACGTCGTGGTATGAATATTCCCCTAATGATTGGAGGAGCTACCACTTCACGTATGCACACGGCCGTGAAAATTGCACCCGAATATGGCGATGGTGTAATACATGTATTGGATGCATCTCGAAGTGTTACCGTTGCGAGTTCGCTTTTGAATAAAGAACAAAAAACGGCTTTCCTAGGTAACATAGAAAAAGAATACGTTCAGTTAAAGTCAGATTTTGACAATAAGAAAACGGTAAAGCAGTCCACCCCATATGTCGAAGCATTGAAAAATAAAATGTCCATTGACTGGTCAAAATTTGAAGCAGCGACGCCTAGCTTCACCGGTAACCAAGCCATTGAAATAAACGACTTATCGGTACTTGTAGATTACATCGACTGGAAGCCTTTCTTTATTGCATGGGAATTGCATGGGAATTTCCCAGCCATCTTAACAGATGAAAAAGTGGGAGAAGTAGCCAGCAAATTATTTGCCGATGCAAATGCTTTATTACAAACCATTATCAAAGAAAAATGGTTAACTGCTAAGGGAGCAATTGGTTTCTGGGAAGCAAGTGCTCAAGGAGATGACGTTACCTTAAATCATAATGGTGAAAAAACACAATTGCATTTCTTAAGACAACAAGCTAAGAAAGCTGAAGGTCAACCTAACTTCTCCTTAGCGGATTTCATTTGTCCTAGTACCGAAAATAAAAAGGATTACTTGGGTGCATTTGCAGTAACCATTCATGGGATAGAAAAACATATCAAAGCATTTGAAGACAATCTAGACGATTACAATAAAATTATTTTACAAGCCTTGGCAGATCGATTTGCAGAAGCCTTTGCCGAATACTTACATGCAAAAACACGCAAAGAATTTTGGGGTTATGCAAAAGAGGAACAATTGGGCAATGAAGAATTAATTAAAGAAAATTACGTGGGCATTAGACCAGCGCCCGGGTACCCTGCTTGTCCGGATCATACCGAAAAGTATACTTTGTTTAATTTGTTAGAAGCTGAAAAGCATACTGGCATTACACTTACCGAAAGTTTAGCAATGTATCCTGCTTCCAGTGTTTGTGGATGGTATTTTGCAAATCCACAAAGTCAGTATTTTGGATTAGGTAAAATTCAACAGGACCAAGTAGAAGATTACGCAAAACGAAAAAATCAATCATTAGAATATATTACCAGATGGTTGCAACCCGTTATTGAATAATTATACTTTTTCAAATAACCACCATAATCGCTTTCTTGGTTTAACGATATAATTATTGCGTACATACTTGCTAATATGATTCATTGCTTCTTCAACGCTATCGGTGAATAACATAAATTTACGATCATCTTCTGAAATAGTCCCTTCCTGTATCATGTGTTCCATCCAATGGTGGAAGGGCTGATAATACTGACGACCCATAACTACAATGGGGAAATCATTGATCACTTTGGTTTGTGCCAAAGTGAGGGTTTCAAAAAATTCATCTAAAGTGCCAAAACCTCCTGGCATAATAATAAATGCATAGGAATATTTTACCATCAAAACTTTTCTGATGAAAAAATAATTGAAAGTAATAGACACATTGGTATAGGGATTGGGCTCCTGTTCAAATGGGAGTTTAATATTACAACCCACCGACTTTCCTCCTGCTTCAAAAGCTCCTTTATTTGCAGCTTCCATTACACCAGGCCCGCCTCCCGTCATGGTGGTCAGCCCCAACTGGGCAATACGCTTTCCTACTTCTTCGCTTTTTTTATAATAAGGATGCCCTGGCGAAAATCTAGCAGACCCAAAAACCGTAATACAGGGTCCAATAAAATGCAAGGTTCTAAACCCTTTAATAAATTGAACAAATATTTCTAAGGCAAAAAATAATTCATTCATCCTAGGCTTAGGCCCTTCTAGATGAAAACTTTTGTTGCTAGCGGGAATAATGCGGCTAAAATTTTGTTTCATATTATCGACTTTCACACTTCTAAATAAATGGGAAATTTGTGTACCCTTGAAGTTACCATAAATAATGAAGTAGTGTACCGTAAAATAACTAAATTTGAATTTGTATAAAACCACACATGAGACGCTACTATTCATTTATAATTTTCTTGTTTTGCCAAACATGGGTATTGAATGGCTGGGGGCAACAAAAGTTAGTACTAGAACAAATACAAGTATACTCATCTATTCATCCAACTGCAAGCTATTGGAAATTGCCAAGTGACATTACCCCTATTATAAAAGCATTAGATAGTGGCATTTTATTAAAAATGGCTTTGCCAAGAGATACCAATATTGTTACCAAGGAATTTTATTTAACCAAACAGAGCCAGCTGGGAAAAATAAATATTAATTGGTTGAATACAAGAGATTATGACTACCATGCTTATTTGGAATTATATGAAATGGATCCTGATCTTGTGTTTAGAAATAATTTAGTGGACCTACCGGATGATAAAAAAGACAGTATACATAGTTTTTGGTTGATGACCTTTAGTGTTTTAAATAAACAACAACAAAAAGTTTTACAAAAAACAATTATTCTTGGATTAGCAAAAGCACCGTCATTTGGTATAGGTATTGAAAATCAGGCGACGGCGAGTACTCCATTCTACCTATACAATGCCATCACCAAAGCCATAAATTTATTGTCACCAGCGGGTGAAGAAATTGAATATTTGGATGCAAAGTTACCCACTTCTTATACGACAGATAATTATTGGATGCCATTTGTACATAACCAGCCAAGGGTCCTATTTGATACTACAAAGAATTTTATAGTATACAATTTAGCAAATGGAACACATATTTTAAGATCTCCGGCTGCTATTTTAAATAAAATTAATGTTAGGGACAAGAATCTTAATAACCCCTATAAAAATATAATTAATTTAATTAAAAAAAATAGGATAAACGCATATAATAGTGAGTATTATCAGTTAATACAACATTTAAGAGATGTGAAAAATGACTATGATTATAATATAGAAGGATACATGGAATTCAATGCTGATGCCGCAGCTGCCGACAACCAATTAGCACTAGTTTTTTTATCAGATTCGGTTCATAAAATTTACAACAACAAGGATAGTATTGGCTATTTTATGGTGAAAGACATCGTGCCAGAAAAAGACAAATACTTTTTTTCAGATATTATTTACAATGGTTATGATAGTACAAAACAATATGCTTTGACAGATAAAGTGAATAACAAAAAATATCCTATAATACATGTTAAATCAATTGATGGTAAAATAAATAATATTCCTTTCTCCATTAAACTAAGTGACAATAATATCATTAAGACCATTTTTATAAATAACAAACTAACTATGATTCTTTCTGGAAAAGGAAAACCTTTTCAAATGGTATTGGTTGATAAAGAAGCGCCAAGCGCCTTATCCGATTTTTTAATCATGTTCTCCTTTAGTGAAATTTTTCAAAATCCAAATTAAACACAGGAATGCGTATAGTTAGTTATAATCTTAATGGCATACGCGCTGCCATCAAAAAAGGATTAATTGAGTGGTTGTCAACATATCCTGTTGATGTTTTATGTGTGCAGGAAACAAAGGCAACCCCCGATGATATTGACTTGAAACTTTTTACAGATATGGGTTATCATGTATCCTGGTATCCAGCGCAAAAGAAAGGGTATAGTGGCGTTGCCGTATTTAGTAAAAAGAAACCATCCTATATGGCTTGCGGAAATGGATATGAAATGAGCGATTATGAAGGAAGGGTGATCCGCGTGGACATTGGAGACTTAACTATTGTGAACGCCTATTTCCCTTCGGGCACAAGTGGCGAGGAAAGACAGGGCTATAAATACCAATGGTTGGATGAATTTTTTGTTTGGATAGAAGCTTTAAAAAAAGAAAGGCCTAATATTATAGTAGCCGGTGATTATAATATTGCACACGGCGAAATAGACATTCATGATCCTAAAGGAAATAAGAAATCGTCGGGCTTTTTACCAGCCGAAAGGGCATGGATGGATCAATTCATAGGAGCAGGATGGATAGATAGCTTTAGACACAAGCACCCTGAAGCAACCGGCGCCTATTCCTGGTGGAGTCAGCGCTTTCCCTCTGTTAGGCTTAACAATAAAGGATGGAGAATAGATTATTTATGTGCCACCAATGCACTTGAAAAACAAATTAAGGACGCAGGTATTTTACCGATGGTCAAACACAGTGATCATTGTCCAATTGTGATTGAACTAAAAAAATAACGATAACTATTTACACCATGCACGTATATAATATAAGTTTTCAAATTGCCCCAAACCTGCGAGAACAGTGGCTTATATGGATGAAAAGTAAATTCATCCCCATGTTGGATGCAACAGGTTGCTTTCAAAATCATCAATTTTACGAATTAGAGGTAACATCAGATCAATCACCTACTTATACGATGCAATTGTTTGCTACAACCCCCGAAAACCTAGCTCAATTCACGGAAACTTTTTCGAGTCCATTATTGGATGAGCTGCAAAAAACCTGGGGAGATCAATGTTTTCACTTTGTTACCACAATGCGAATTGTGAATTGATTGTGGATAGTTTAATTGGCTAAAACGCCCCAGTAGCCTATATTTCAGCTTTTTCATGGCTAAAAGTCAATACTACAAAGGGTTTCAGCGATAATTACGAAAAAATGATTTTAAACATTTAGGCCTATTTATACCTGAAAACCTTGCTATTTAAGGGTTTTGGTGGAAAAATAAAATTAAAAATAAATGGCAAAATATTTTTTCGTTTCATAAAAGCCAATAAATTTGTTCTATCGTTTAAAACTATAAAAAACACATTTATGAACAAAGCAGAATTAATCGCACACATCGCGGACAGCGCAGAATTAACAAAAACATCAGCTAACGCAGCTTTAGATGCTTTTATCGAAGCAGTAACTAAATCTTTGAAAAAAGGTGACAAAGTAACTTTAGTAGGTTTTGGTACTTTCTCAGTATCAAAGCGTGCAGCTAGAACTGGTCGTAACCCACAAACTGGAGCTACCATCAAGATCAAAGCTAAAAAAGTTGCAAAATTCAAAGCTGGTAAAGAATTAAGCGGCAAATTGTAATTTGAAATTTATTTCAATAAAAACCCCCTTTTATCAGGGGGTTTTTTTATTTTTGCAATCCAATCACTAAAAAACACAATTATTATGGGCAGAGGAGATAAAAAAACAGCTAAAGGAAAAAGATTCTTAGGCTCATTCGGAAAGAGCAGACCTCACAAGATCGCTAAAGCTAAAAAGGCTACGAAAGCTAGCGCATAATACCATTTGCGTACTTATAAGATTCCCCGAACTGCTTTTGTAGGTTCGGGTTTTTTTATTGTAATTTTGCCTTTATGAAGCGAATTCTTATGATCATTCTATTACAAGCTTATACAGCCAGCTTATTTGCGCAATGCTCTATTTGTACGAAAACGGCTAGCCAAATGGGTGAGGAAGCCGGAAAAGGCTTTAATGGGGGTGTTTTGTACTTGGCTGCAATGCCATTTGCGATTATGGGATATATCGCCTTTAAATGGTGGAAAAACGAAAAGCAAGGATAATCTCTATCCTGCCTAGTCCTGCATGCTTCTTTACTAGCTACTTAATTTCTCTACCCTTACTTTCAAAAATTGCTTGGTGAATAGTTGCACTGCAATCACTACCCAAACTATAAAGCAGCCCAGGGCTTTTAATGCATAAGGCATCATAATATGCGTTCTCAACCAAGGCGTGAAAATATCGGAGTACGAGAAACTGGAAAAAAAGATAGCCACTATAAAAATGGTATTCATCCATTTTGTTTTCTCTTGCAAACTATACCATAAACAAATAGCGGGTACGCCAATAATAAAAGTAGGCGACTCTGTACCTGTATTAAATACAATAATAAAAAGAAGTACCGAACATAACATATACAATCGATAAACGGGATGTGTAAAATAATTGTATAATAAATATTGTGCCCCGAAAATAAGGAGGGCTGGGATGATAAAATACCATTTCACCAAATTTGGCAGATTGAATATTCTTTTCACCATTCCTTGCAAAGTAATGTCCACCATATTTTGATGCATGGAAACCGTAATATCAAAATTAGATTTTAGAGATAGTGCTGCGAACCAATCTCTATAACACTGCAATAAGTTAGCCGGACTTGTTACTAATAAAGGCAAGCACATAATAACAATGGCCCAAAAAATAAAATAGAGTGCAAATTTTATTTTTTGTTTACTGAAAAAGAAAAATGCCAACCCTGTAATACTATATAATTTAATAAAAAAGCCTAATAGCATCATTTTCGCCGATGCGCTCTCTTTTTGATTGATGATCAATACAAAGGATAATATAATGGTAGCGGCCATAATACCATTGCTTTGTAAATTAGAACTCGCGTTCATCATTTCATTGGCAGAAAGTAATAAAATGAAATTTTGATACTTCGCCTTGATAGGCAACTTCCTAATCGCATAATACAAAATACCAGCATCAAAAAATCCCCAAGCAAAAGGGGCTATTAAATTGGGTAGATATGCAAAAGGGATCACCAATACGGCAAAACTTGGGCTGTAATAATAATGGTCTTTGTATTCATTAATATACTCCAGGTATAAATTGGTATTATTTTTTAAATGAAAAAAAGACTGTTTAAAAATGATGAAATTATTATAAGCATCTCCCTTCACCGCATTCAACAAAGCAACTGCTACCAAGCCAAACCAAACGGTAGCCGCAATTTTATTATTTTCAATGAGCGCACTGAATTTGATTTTTGAATTACTCATGATTGATTGATTGACCATATTGTTTAATCACATTCAGTAATTCTAATACCCCTTCTTTTGTATTAGCGGTCGTCTGAACGAAGGAAGTTTTTTTATTATCTGCTGCTCTGTCTGCTAATGATTGCTTCAAATGATTGGCGAATTTTTGCGCTTCTGGTCGATCCGATTTATTCACTACAAAAATATTGGCCACTTCAAATAAACCAGATTTCATCATTTGAATTTCATCCCCCGCTTCTGGCACCAATACCAAAACGGTTGGATACGCAATTTTTGCAACCTGCACTTCAGATTGCCCAACGCCTACTGTTTCTAATAGGATGTAATCAAATCCTGCCGATTGTAAGAGCAAAACCATTTGGTCAATGCATTTTATCAATCCCCCTAAATGCCCTCTGGTAGCCAAAGATCTTATATATACAGCCGGGTGTAAATACCATTCCCTCATTCTAATTCTATCCCCTAATAAAGCACCTTCATGAATAACGGAACTTGGATCCACCGAAAGTACAGCAACTGTTTTTTCTTCATTAACCATCTCCCCTACCAAAGACGCTATCAATGTACTTTTACCAGCGCCAGGAGGACCCGTAAAACCAATCACCGGTGCATTGCCTACATTTAGCCCTGCTACAAATGCGTCCGTCCCTTCTGCATTATTTTCAATATGCGAAATTGTTTTTGATAAAAAAAGAAAGTCTCCTTTTTTAACGCCTGCAATAATATCTTGTATCGAGTATAACATTAAGGTCTAATAATGTGATGATTTCTAAAATCAAATGGCCTCATCCCGGTCCACTTTTCAAAGTAATATAAAATTCTATTTTTAAAAGAAAAGTTCTTTTTAGAAATGTCTAAATCAATGATCCAATTTTTTTGTTGAATACGATCTAACATCACATTGGGGTGCGTATCGGTAAACTTTTCTAAGGAATCAAAACCTGTAAAATCATAATGGTCAGGACTAGCATTGATGGCTGACATTTTAGTATCGTCATTCCAGAAGGCAGCGCTCTCTTTTTGTTTTTTGCGCATTTGTGCTGGGCTCTTTACCCAACCATAATGATAAATGCTAGCATCCAAAGCAGCTACCGGCAATTTGGAACTTCCAATTCTAAAACCTTGCGCATCCTTATAAGCACTAATGGCTTTATTATTTCTAATGATTCTCGTTTCGTGTGCATACCATTTTCTGCTATCCCCTACATAATCATAGGTACCAAAAAAATGCTTATAACGAAATAACAAGCCTTGCACTGCTTCGTCCTTTGCATACTTTTCACAGGCTGCTAAAATGTTGGCATGATATTTTTCATGTACCACTTCATCTCCTTGTATATAAAAAGCCCAAGTGAAAGTATCGTCTATCAATTGAAACGCTTTATTAGTTTCAACAGCAAGCACCGAACCTCCTTTTCTTAAATTTTTATCCCAAACCGAATGATGGATTTTGATTTTTGAATCACCAATGGACTCAATCAATGCGATGGTTTCATCGGTGGAGTCGCCAATTAAAACAATCATTTCATCCACTACGGGCAAAATAGATTTGATGGCCTCCACGATGGGGAAATCATTGGTCACAGCATTTTTTATAATCGTAAATCCCGCAATCTTCATGTCCTTTTCATTTGTTCTTCAAATAACCGAAATCTTTTTCAACTTGCCTATT
Organism: Bacteroidota bacterium; assembly: GCA_947476145.1. Classification (GTDB taxonomy): domain Bacteria; phylum Bacteroidota; class Bacteroidia; order Chitinophagales; family Chitinophagaceae; genus Sediminibacterium. Next base: position 21,052 of record CANJPH010000010.1, read on the forward strand.
GTTTTCGGTAAAGTTTGCAACAAAGAGTTTAAATTTGAGGCTAGTAAAAATTTATGTCTACCACCATTTGTTTTGATTTTGGAAATACCCGATTAAAAGCAGCCATTTTTAAGGAAAATGAGTTGTTGGATATTGCTATCCTTTCCAAAGGCGATGTAGCGGAAGTAGCGGAACTTATTCATAAATGGAGTCCCGAAAAGTCCATTTTGTCCTCTGTAATTCATCACGATAAAGGCATAGAAACACTATTATCAGAAAAAACTTCTTTTCATTTATTAGGCCCTACCTCTGTTATTAATTTTACAAGTCCTGTAGGGAAACCCGAAACCATTGGGGCAGATCGCCTAGCCATTATTGCTGCAGCAGTGGATAAATTCCCAAATCAGCATAGCTTGGCCATTTCCTTAGGAACCTGTATCACCTATAATTTTGTCAATAATCAACACCATTTTTTAGGGGGTAGTATCTCTCCGGGGATGCAAATGCGCTTTAAGGCCATGCATGAGCAAACGGCCCTTTTACCTCTTGTTACGCCCTCTTCCGAGTTTACTTTAGTGGGTTATGATACCAAAACCAACCTTTTAAGTGGGGTAATTTTAGGAATTGCAGCTGAAATAGACGGTATTATAGGGGCTTATGAACAGAAATATGCCAACTTTAACGTGCTATTAACCGGTGGAGACATTTGTTATTTTGCGCCTCACTTAAAAAAGAGGATATTTGCCGACCAAAATTTACTATTTAAAGGACTTTATGCTATTTGTGAAAAAAATACTTAGGCTGATACCCTCAATCGTTTTAGTTTGTTCTCTATTACCAGCTAAAGCTCAAATTAATTCTCCGTTTTCTAGATATGGATTAGGCAACGAGGTTTTTAATAGCCAAAATGCAACCAGTCAAGGTTTAGGCGGATTTACAGCTGCCTATACTTCAAGCATGAATGGAAGTTTTGGACAATCTCTCAATTTCAATAACCCTGCTTCTTACGCTAGTCTGTACATGACTACATTTGATCTTGGCATGAATTTGACAAATAATATCCTAAGAAGTCAGTCTCCAGTTTCTAAATTCCCTTCTAACTATTTTATACCCAATTATGCAGCAGTAGGGGTGCCTATTGATAAAAAGAAAAGAATAGGAATGGCTTTTGGTTTAAGACCATTAACTCAAATTAATTACTCCATAGATGAACTAAAAACATTACCTGCTGGAGATTCCTTATACAACAATTATATTGGACAAGGAGGATTAAACCAAGCCTTTATTGGCGCAGGTAAATCTTGGAAGCGTTTTAGTATTGGATTTAACACAGGCTATAATTTTGGTAAAAAGAAAATTGATAACATTAAATCATTTGTCTACAATACCGACTCAACTAATTATTATCAATCTATCGCAAGCACGAACACCTTATTTGGAGGATTCTTTCTGCAATTGGGCGTATTAGGAGACATTACTTTAAAAACCGTTCAGCATAAAGCAGCGACTGATAAAACAGAGTATACATTAAGCTATGGTGGTACTGCAACCTTAAAACAAAGTTTATCGGGCAAACAAGATATTCTTAGATCTACCGGATCTTATACAACGGGAACCGAAACAAATTTAGATACGGTGTCTTTAGTATCTAACACCGCAGGTAAAATTAATTTACCCGCAAAATATACAGCCGGTATTGCTTTTCATAAAAAGGAAATCAGCAACAACGGTGTGTTTGATCAATGGGTGATAGGACTCGAAATTGATAAAGCGAATTGGAAAAACAATTATAGTTTTTATGGGCAAAGCGACTTATTATCTGATGCTTATATGACAAGGCTATGTGTTCAATTTTGTCCAAATGCATTAGATTTTGAAAACTATTGGTCAACCGTTACTTACCGTGCAGGATTCAATACGGGTAAAGATTATATCAATATCGATCAAAATGGTTTGAAGGTAACCAGCTTTTCTATTGGTGCAGGATTTCCTATTAGAAAGTACCGCTCCTACGATTATCAGTTCTCCTTACTCAATATCGCATTGCAATATGGTAAGAGGGGAAGTAGTTTGAATAGTTATCAAGAAAACTTTTTTCAATTTACATTTGGATATAGCTTAAGTGATATTTGGTTCAACAAACGCAAATATGATTAATTCTTATTTTCATAATAAATATATAACGGCAGTTACCTTACTATGTAGCTGCTTTTTTATGACCTCTTGTGAAAACAATATCAACGAGGTGAAAGCAATGGGCAATACTAAAGGAGGGATTGATATTGGCAAAGATGTTGCTATTTATATGAGTGATGGAGGCAGAATGACTGCTAAAATGATGGCACCCATCATGAAAAAGTATTTACTAGACAGTGGTCAGATGGTGGAGTTCCCGAATACCATCAACGTTGATTTTTATAAGGATAGTGCAATAGTGAACAGCAAACTAAGTGCTAATTATGCCAAATACATTCAAGAGGAAAATTTGTTTTTTTTAAAGGGGGATGTTATGGTTTATACTACCCAAGGCGACACTTTATGGTGTAAGGAAATGTATTGGGAACAGAAAACAAATAAATTCCATACGGACAAAGAAGTGGTGGTAAAACAACATAACCCCATTTCTAAGGTATATGGGCTAGGATTTGAAGCCAATCAGGACTTAACGGATATTAAAATTTTTAAACCACAATCCAATAGCTTTGCAATTATATCGGATACTACTGGATTATAAGAATAATATTCATATTTATGATTTTCGCCATCATTGCTTCTTTAATTTTAATAGGTTTTTTCTCTGGGTACGAGATAGGGTTTGTTAGTGCCAACAGATTAAGCCTAGAATTAAAAAAGAAAAACGGAGATCCAGCAGGAAAAATAATTACTAAATTTTTACTAGCCCCTACTCAATTTATTGGTACTTGTTTAATTGGACTCAATATTTCCTTAGTTGTATTTGGCATTTTATTTGAACAAATATTAGATAAATATATTTGGCCGGAACACTTGGATAGTTATGCAATATTATTAGGGAATACAGTGCTTTCTACCTTGGTTATTTTAGTCATTGGTGAACTTATCCCTAAAGCAATATTCAAGGCAAGGGCTAGCACGATGATTACAAAGTTTGCTTTTATTGCACAGTTTTTTCATATACTTTTTAGCCCACTTACCAAAGTATTAGTGAGTATCGCTCAATGGGTGGTAAGTACTTTATTTCAGGTTAAAGTAGTGAATAAGAAAGAGGCGTTTTCAAAAGTAGACTTAGCCCATTTTGTACAACAAAGCATTGAGCATCCCGAGCAACAGGAGTTAAACAAGGACTTGTTTGAAAATGCATTGAGCTTACCCGATATTAAAATTAGAGAATGCTTAGTGCCTAGAACAGAGATTATTGGAGTAGAGCTAAATACAACCATTGAGGACTTAAAGGCTATGTTTGTAGAAACCAAATTAAGTAAACTCATTGTTTACGATGACACTTTAGACACCATTGTGGGTTATGTGCATCAGTTAGATTTATTTCAAAAACCAAAAAATATAGCTGCCATTATACACCCTATTTTATTGGTGCCAGAAAGCATGAATGCTGCAGATTTAATAAACCTGTTTTCCAAAAAGCGAAAAAGTATTGCCTGGGTAGTAGATGAATTTGGAGGTACTGCAGGGATTGTAACCATGGAGGATGTGTTAGAGGAAATTTTTGGAGAAATTGATGATGAATACGATGAACAAGAATTTATTGAAAAGAAGCTTTCTGATAAGGATTATATTTTTAGTGGACGACTTGAATTGGATTATTTAACCGAGAAATATGGCATTAATTTTGGAGCCGAAAACTCCGAAACATTAAGTGGATATTTAATACATCACCACGAGGCCATTCCCAAGGTGAAAACCTTAATTACTTTAGCCCATTTTGACGCTGAAGTCTTGGCTGTAAGCGATACTAGGATTGAGAAAGTGAAGATAAAAATTCACTAAAACTATTTTAAGTAAATGACTGCCCTTTTTGCCTGATAAGCCTTAACTTTAGCCTTCATTGAATTCATAACATGGCCATATTTGATAGATTTAAAAAGAGCAAGGATGCAGAGATGTCTTTTATTGATCATCTTGAAATTTTGAGAGGTACCATAGTCAGATCCCTATCTTCTATTTTAATAGCAGCACTTGTACTTTTTATATACCGAGATTGGATTATGGATAACGTAATAACGGGGCCATTAAATCCAGACTTCATTACCTATAGAGGTTTTTGCAAGTTGAGTCACTGGTTAAATTTAGGCGATTCCCTATGTATGCCACCTGTAAAAACACAATTACAGAGCACCACATTTGGGGGTCAGTTTTTAAGTGCCATTAGCATGGCCATGGTGGGTGGAATTATGGTTGCCTTTCCATTTGTGTTTTGGCAAATTTGGAATTTTATAAAACCCGCCTTAAAAGAGAAGGAAGTAAAAAATACAAGGTTTGCTATTTTCTGGGTCTCCTTCTTTTTCTTTCTGGGTGCTGCATTTGGTTTTTTTGTCCTAGGCCCATTCACCTTTAATTTTTTAGCGAGCTTCCAATTAGGTACTAAAAATTTAATTACTACCATCCCAACTTTTTCCGACTATTTAGATAATTTAACCAATTTGATACTAGGCTGTGGGATTGCATTTGAAATGCCTGTGATTGTATTTTTACTTACTAAAGTGGGTATTATTACCCCTAAGTTTTTATCCGCCAAAAGGAAGTATGCAGTGGTTATTATTTTAGTGGTGTCTGCATTCATTACGCCTAGTCCAGACTGGTATAGTCAAACAATTGTATTTATTCCATTATATACTTTATTTGAGTTTAGTATTTTTGTTTCAAGATGGGCCTATAAATCAATGCAGGTGGAAGATGAAGAGTGGGATTAAGAGATAGAATCATTAGATTTATAAATCGTTTAAAATAAATTATAGTATGTCATTTGTATTTGATGCTTCAAAATCCATCGCAATAGGTGCAGACCATGCCGGGGTAGATTATAAAGCCCAGGTAAAAGCTTGGCTAGAAACTAAAGGGTATGCCGTAAAAGACTTTGGCACTTATAATAGCGACTCTGTTGACTATCCGGACTTCGCACATCCCACCGCAACAAGTGTAGAAACTGGGGAAGCTTCTTTTGGTATTTTATTTTGTGGGAGTGCCAATGGCGTGGCGATGACAGCCAATAAGCACGAAGGAATAAGGGCTGGTTTGTGTTGGTTAACGGAAGTTGCTGAATTAACTCGTTTACACAATGACGCCAATATGATTTGTATACCAGCAAGATTTGTAAGCATAGAAGCTGCCAAAGAAATGATTGAAAAATTTATGACTACCGCATTTGAAGGAGGTAGACATCAAAATAGGGTGAATAAAATAACTTGTTCGTAAAATATTCTTTAAACCGTTTTAAAAATCAATTACATGAAGAAATCAATTTGGATCTTATCACTTTTAATAAGCGTTGTTTCTTTTGCACAAAAAGGAAAAGAGCTTACTAAATTTAGTAATGTGATTACCGCAGAAGCTTTAAAAGAAAAGCTCTCCGTAATTGCAAGTGCCGAAATGGAAGGCCGTGAAACTGCAAGCCCTGGTCAAAAAAGAGCAGCTGCTTACATTGAGTCTGAATTTAAAAGAATGGGCTTAAAACCAGGTAATGGTGATAGCTACCAACAAACCTATCCTGTTTACCAAGACATCTTAACAGCAAAAGCAATTTTTGTAAATGGGGCCAGTTTTGAATGGGATAAGGATTTTACTTTTTCTCTACAAACCATTGCTAATGGAAAATGGGATTACTCAAATGTGGTATTTGCAGGCTACGGTATCGTAGATGATGCAAAAGGCGTTAATGATTATGCAGGCTTAGAGGTTAAAGGGAAATTAGTAGTTATCCTAGAAGGTACTAGTGAAGGCATGCCTACAATGGGACAGGGTGGTAACCGTGCATTTAATGTAAATCCTGCTTCACCAATGGCTAAAATGCGCGCAGCGAGTACAAAAGGAGCTGCAGGTTTATTAATCGTTTCAGCTGGATTCCCACGCAAAACGCCTACGGAAACAAAAGGAAATATGTACTTAAAAAAGAACGATGCTGCAGGATTCTTAATGGCTAATATTTCTACTAGTATTGCCAATGCTATTTTAGGAAAATCAGGCGCTTCAGTGAGTGCCTTAGGCTCCGTTGCAAAAGGAGATTACAATGCGGATGTAACTTTAGTAGCAACAAAGAAAACCGATAATTTAGAAAGTAGTAATGTAATTGCTATTTTACCAGGTACTGATAAAAAAGACGAGTACTTATTTTTAACAGGTCACTACGACCATTTAGGCAAGAGAGGTAATGTGATTTGGTATGGTGCCGACGATGATGGTTCTGGTACAGTAGGTGTAATGCAAATGGCAGAAGCCTTTGCAGCAGCTGCAAAAAAAGGCAAAAGCCCAAGACGTACCATTGTATTTATGACAGTGAGTGGAGAAGAGAAGGGTTTATGGGGTTCTCAATACTATTCTGAGCATCCAATATTTCCATTGGAAAAAACCACTGCCGATTTAAATACAGATATGATTGGTCGCGTAGACACAGAACGCACTACTGCCGATTCGTTAAACTATGTTTATGTAATTGGTCATGATAAATTAAGCTCGGACTTACCTATCATTAACGAGGCGGCTAATAAAAAATCAAGCAATATTACATTAGATTATAAGTATGACGATCCAAATGATAAGAATATGATTTATTATAGAAGCGATCATTATAACTTTGCAAGAAAGGGCGTTCCTATTTTGTTCTTCTATGATGGTATGTTATTAGCGGACTATCACAAACCAACAGATACTATTGAGAAAATCAATTTTGATTTAATGCAAAAAAGAACGGTAATGGTTTTTCATACTGCTTGTGAAATTGCCAACAGAGATGAAATGTTAAAAAGAGACATTCCTTTAAACATGCCTGCACGATAAATAAAAAAGCCCTTAATAAAATTTAAGGGCTTTTTTAATTTTATATTTTATTTCAATATTATTATTGGTTCTATTGACCTAAAATATAGGCGAAGATCAAAGGAACCACAATGGTTGCGTCACTTTCTACAATAAACTTAGGTGTATGAATATCTAATTTACCCCAAGTAATTTTTTCATTCGGTACTGCTCCAGAATAAGAACCATATGAAGTAGTACTATCACTTACTTGACAGAAGTAACTCCAAAAAGGAACATCATGCCATTCTAAGTCCTGATACATCATAGGGACCACGCAAATTGGGAAGTCACCAGCGATACCACCACCCACTTGGAAAAAGCCTACGCCCTTTCCACCACTATTGGCTCTGTACCACTCGGTTAACATCACCATATATTCAATACCGTTTTTAACCGTACTTGCTTTTAATTCATTTTTAATTACATAGCTCGCGAAAATATTTCCGGTAGTGCTATCTTCCCAACCTGGCACTACAATTGGAATATTCTTTTTAGCAGCGGCAACAATCCAACTGTCCTTTGGATCAATTTCATAATATTGCTCTAACTCACCACTCAAAATAACTTGATACATAAATTCGTGTGGGAAAAAACGCTCCCCTTTTTCTTCTGCTTGTTTCCAAAACTTCACAATATGCTTTTGTAATCTTCTGAATGCTTCCTCTTCGGGGATACAAGTATCGGTAACGCGATTATAATGATTCTCTAATAAATCCCACTCATCCTGTGGAGTCAAGTCACGGTAGTTAGGTACACGCTTATAATGACTATGTGCAACTAGGTTCATCACATCCTCCTCTAAGTTGGCGCCGGTGCAACTTATGATAGCAATTTTATCCTGACGAATCATTTCCGCCAAGCTAATGCCTAGTTCAGCTGTACTCATGGCACCTGCTAAACTTACTAGCATTTTACCGCCTTCTAATAAATGGGTTTCATATCCTTTAGCAGCGTCTACTAAAGCAGCAGCATTAAAATGTCTGTACTGATGTTCAATAAATTGAGAAACGGGTCCTTTGCTCATTTTTTCTGATTTGATGCAAAAGTAATTTTTTTTAGGCATAAATAGTAACTTGTGGTACAATCTAGGATCCATGAAAGCCAACCAAATTAACCTCATTATAGCCCTTGTGATATTAGGCATTCCCTTTGCATATGCAGCTTATTTATATCCCAACTTACCTGCTACTATCCCGACGCATTTTAATATAAAGGGAGCAGCGGATGACTGGGGTGGAAAAAGTGCTATTTTTTTAGGACCCGGTATCATGGCAGGTGTGGGTCTTTTTACATTTTTTCTATTGTCCAATATTAAAAGTATTGATCCAAAAAGAGTGAAGGCCGAGGATGATGGCATGTTCAAAAAAATGGCATTATTTATGGTTGGATTTTTAAGTATACTAGGAATAATCATAACCTATTCCGCTACGGGAGCGAATGCTAAATCAATGGGTGAAACTGTAAATATTACCAAAATATTATTACCATTTATTGGAATGGCATTTTCATTAATGGGTTGGTTTATGCCTAAACTTCACCAAAATTATTTTGCTGGCTTTAAACTACCTTGGACATTAGAAAATGTAGATAACTGGAATGAAACACATAAGGTTGCTGGAAAGGTTTGGCTGTATGGTGGCATTGCACAAGCCATTGGCACTATAGTATTACCTAATGAGGCTGGGCTCATTATTTTTTTAGGGATCGTGCTTATTATGATTGTCATACCAACTGTGTTTTCATATCGTATGTTTAAAAACGGAAATTTAATTAAATAATATTCATTCAAAATAATTTTCAGCATTAACCAATTACAAAATACAAGTTAACATGAGCAAAACAAATAATTTAGGAACCAAATACATACATGCAGGTGCACATCCGGATCCAAGTACAGGCGCCATTATGACCCCAATCTATCAAACCTCCACTTATGTACAATCTGCACCAGGCGTACATAAGGGCTATGAATATGCTAGAAGTCAAAACCCTACTCGCTTTGCGTTAGAAGAAGCATTTGCTGTGATTGAAAACGGAAAGTTTGGTTTAGCATTTGCCAGTGGCGTTGCTGCAACGGACGCAGTAATGCGCTTGTTGGTGCCTGGTGACGAAGTCATTGCTGCACATGATATGTATGGAGGCACGTATCGTTTATTTTCCAAAGTGTATGAAAAAATGAATATCAAATTTCATTATGTAGATACTTCTAATGCAGAAAATGTGGCCAATGCCATTACCCCTAAAACAAAACTCATTTGGGTAGAAACACCAACCAACCCATTAATGAATATCACGGACATTGCTGCAGTGTCTGCCATTGGTAAGCAACACAATTGTATAGTTTGTGTGGACAATACCTTTGCTTCTCCTTATTTACAAAATCCTTTAGATGATGGCGCAACCATTGTAATGCATTCGGCTACTAAATATTTAGGAGGTCATAGTGACGTCATACAAGGTTGTTTAGTAATGAATGATCAAGACTTAAGAGACCAACTTTATTTTATTCAAAAAAGTACGGGTGCGGTTCCCGGCCCACAGGATTGTTTCCTGGTTTTAAGAGGTATTAAAACCTTACATGTAAGAATGCAAAGACATTGCGAGAATGGTGAAAAAGTAGCTGCCTACTTACGTCAACATGCTAAAGTAGAAAAGGTATACTGGTGTGGCTTTACAGACCATCCAAATCATGACATTGCTAAAAAACAAATGCGCGGCTTTGGAGGCATGATGAGTTTTACATTAAAAGACGATAGCATTGCAGCCGCCACCAAAGTATTATCTAACACTAAAATATTCTCTTTAGCAGAAAGTCTTGGGGGCGTAGAATCCTTAATTAATCACCCGGCAAGTATGACACATGCCTCTATTCCACGTGAACAAAGAATTGCCAATGGTTTAGCCGATGGATTAATTCGTTTGAGTGTGGGTATTGAAGATGCAGCAGATATTATTGCCGACCTAGAACAAGCCATTGGGTAAAGTGAGTACACAGGAAGCGATCAAAAAAATATTAGACCAAAAAGTAAAGCAATACAATAAGATTGATTTCATTGAAAAAGATCCCATTTGTATTCCACACCAATTTACAAAGCAGCAAGACATAGAGATTGCTGCTTTTTTTGCTGCCATCTTTGCATGGGGCAATAGAACAACCATCATTAATAAGAGTAATGAATTACTGGATCGGATGGAACGTTCCCCTCATGAGTTTTGTCTCCATCATTCTGCTAATGATTTAAAAAAAATAGTAGGCTTTAAACACCGAACCTTCAATGACACAGATGCATTATACTGTATTGAATTTTTTAGACACCATTTTAGTAGGCATCAAAGTTTAGAAACCGCATTTTTTCAAAACCAAAGCACTCAGCATAAAATAAATACAGTTGAAGCTGCTTTAACGCATTTTCAATCCTACTTCATGTCATTGGAGCATGCTCCCAGGCGTTCACAAAAACACGTTTCCAGTCCCGTATCCGGATCTACTTGTAAAAGGTTAAACATGTTTTTAAGATGGATGGTGAGAAAAGACAAGCAAGCCGTGGATTTTGGAATTTGGAATTCGATAAAACCATCCGCATTGATCATTCCGATAGATGTGCACGTGGCAAGGGTTTCCAGAACGATGGGTATTTTAAAAAGACCGCAAACCGATTGGCAAGCTGCATTGGAGTTAACCCATTATTGTCGAACTTTAGATCCTAAGGACCCCGTTAAATATGACTTTGCTCTATTTAGCCTTGGTGTGATTGAAAAGTTTATTTAATATTTGATTATGGAAATTAATTTACAATCCCTAGAAAAGTTAGATACGCCTAATTTAGAAAGCACCATAAATGAGCTAATCAAAAATGATTTTTCAAGACTCGTTCAAATACTATATCGTATTGATGTATCGGAAGCGAAACTTAAAAACATTTTAAGTGAAAATCCAAATGAGGATGCAGGTAAGCTCATTGCACAGGTAATTATTGAAAGACTAGCCGCTACTAAAAAAGCAAGGGAAAGTTTTAATACAACACCGCGCATAGATGACACGGAGGAACGTTTATAAATCTCCTAGCTGTGGGCGCATGATAATATCCTCTACCACTGCTTGGGGACTTAATTGCGTTGCAGCATAAACCATTTTAGCAATATCGCTGGCCTCCATAATTCTTTTTGGATCCACACCAGAGCCCGCCCAACTATTGGTATACACTGCGCCAGGGCAAACGGCAGTTACTTTAATCCCATTATCTTTTAATTCTAATCTTAAATTTTTAGAGAACCCTAATAATGCAAATTTACTAATGCTATACGCTCCCCCATGCTCGTAGGCATATAAGGATGCAATAGAACAGATATTAAAAATATGACCAGATTTACGAGCAAGCATACTAGGTAGCAACGCCCTGGTTAAATGATAAGCTGAATATAAATTGGTGTTCAGTTGATCCTGCAATTGACCTGCTGCTTCATCCTGTAATTTACCGGGCACAAAAAAACCTGCATTGTTAATTAAAATAGTAGGTTCTGTTTTTTCCAGGCACCAGTTAGCAAAAGCAGTTACTTCTTTTTGAATAGATAAATCCGCAGGCATGGATTCAATTGTCACTACTGGATATTGTTTACTCAATACTGATACTGCAGTCTCCAAAGCGGCGGGTGTTTTACTCGTTAAAAATAAATGATGCCCATGGGCAGCAAATATTTCTGCAATCGCATATCCAATTCCTTTTGAGGCGCCAGTAATTACAATATTCATATAAAATTGATAATAATATACAATAAAGATAAGAAGCAATCCTGTAAATTCGCTACATATAAAAAACACCTAAGGAACCATGCCCTATCAGCACTTATTTTTTGACCTTGACCATACCATTTGGGATTTTGAAATGAACTCAAAAGCAACCTTATTTGAACTGCATCATAAATATAATTTAACCGAAAAGGGCATCACCGATTTTGATGCTTTTTTTGATCAATATAGTATTCACAATCACCGATTATGGGATAGATATACTAAGGGATTTATTAAGCAGGAGGAACTAAGATGGAAGCGTATATATTTAAGCTTATTGGAATACAAAATTGCGGACGAGGCACTTTCTAGAGCTATGTCTTTTGATTACTTAGATATCCTGCCAAATAAGAAAAATTTATTTCCTTATACCATGGAAATTCTAGACTACTTAAAAATCAAAGGGTATCAAATGCATCTAATTACCAACGGCTTTGAATCTGTTCAGTTTAAGAAAATTGAAAACTCAAATTTAGCACCCTATTTTAAAGAAATAATTACTTCAGAAGCAAGCAATAGTTTAAAGCCCAACAAAGAAATATTTGAATACGCCTTACAAAAAGCAAATGCTAGTTTAGAAGAAAGTATTATGATTGGAGATAACCAAAGTGCCGATATTCAAGGGGCAATCAACATAGGAATGGATTCTGTATTTGTGAATCATATTAATGCAGTTCCCACAGTGCCTGCCACCTATACCATTACACATTTAAAAGAGTTGGAAAACATCTTATAATAAACAAAGAAGCCTCGAAATTCGAGGCTTCTTAAATATAATACATCAGAATTACCAATTGGCTAAAACAGAAATGCCGCCTTTTACCGCGTCACCAATCTTGCAATTAATTTTTGCATCTAATGGCAACAATAAATCTACACGGCTTCCAAATTTAATAAATCCATATTCTGCCGTTTGGTCAAATTTAGTTCCTACACTTGCATAATTGCATATACGTCTCGCCAACGCACCCGCAATTTGCTTTAACAAAATACTTCCTTTATCATTTTCAATCACCACAGACCAACGTTCATTGTCGGTGGAAGACTTTGGATGCCAAGCTACTAAGAATTTACCTGGATGATATTGGTTATAAATAATATTCCCAGCAATAGGCGTTCTATTTACATGCACATTGGCAGGACTCATAAATACGCTTATTTGAATTCTCTTTTCTTTATAATATTCATCGGGTGCTACTTCTTCAATCACCACTACCTTGCCGTCTGCAGGCGAAACAATCGCAGAAGCATCGGAGGTCCAATTTCTATTAGGCATTCTAAAGAAAGAAACGATAAATAAAAATAACCCAAGGGTAAGTATGAAAACTGCCCAGCCAGCAATCGTACTAATTGGAAAAAGATAAGAAAAGCTAGCAATATTAATAAGGCCAACTAAAAATGCAGTTAAAGCAATAGTGGGCGTTCCTTCTTTATGTATAGTCATGCAATCAATTTAAAGCGCAAAGATAAAACTAATTTTTTTATTGACGGTAAAGTATATCCATTAAGAACCAAACAAAGGGTACAGCCAATAATATAGAATCAAACCGATCTAAAAAACCGCCGTGACCTGGCATCATTTTACCACTATCCTTAACACCCGCTTGTCTTTTTAAACCGCTTTGAAATAAATCACCATACGTACCGGCAATAGTTGAAACCAAGCAAAGTAAAAACACAAAGTTGGTATTTAATTCTCCTCTAAAAATATAAGTAGTAATAGTTGGCACCAACAACACCGTAATAACAATGCCTGCAATGGTTCCTTCCCAAGTTTTATTGGGAGAAACAGATGACAATTGTCTTTTACCAATCAATGAACCCACTAAATATGCCATGGTATCATTTATCCAAATAGACACAACAATTAATAAAGGAATAACGAATTTATAAGCCGCATAAAACTGATCATAATTATAATTTGCATTGGTACCCTTAATGATATAAAACAATGATAAACTCATGGGGATATAAATTAATCCCGCAAAACTGATTACCAAATTTTGTAAACTAAATTTTTTAGTTACAATATCTGATAATAAAACAATGACGGCCAATGCGGGTATTATTTTAGTTCTAAATAAATTAAACACGACTCCATCAATGGGTAAAATTTTATTGGAAAGGGCGAACATAATGCTAACGCCCAATACAATGAGCCCCCACTTATGAATTACTGAAATATTTTTATAGCTAGGATAAATGAGCGCTAATAACTTTTGATACTCATACAAACACCCTACAGCAATCACTGCGAACAAGGTAAAAAATGACCAATTATTCCAAATGATACCCACTAACATAATAATTGCAAAAACAATAGCGGACAAAGCCCTTACCTTAAAAACCGAAAAATTAAATGCCATAACTTATTTAAATTTTATTCAATATACAACTATACGTCCAATATGTCTAATTCAATGGTGGTAAGCCTCTCCTTGGCAATAACAACAAATTCCTCTGGAACATACACTTCCGCTTCGCCCAAAAATACATAAGCCGAATCTTTTCGATTTAATAATTTTGCAGGTACTTCTTTTTCATTTAACAAACCAGCCACCATGGCTGCCGTTGATAAATTACTATTTGTGTAAATCATTTTCCAATCTTTCATTGGGGATGTCTTTTTTTAATTGCAATAAAAGAAAAATGATAAATACTAAGGCCACTGCACCCCAATAAATGGGCATGCCCTCATCCATCAATTGATTTGTTTTTTGTACATCATTTCTTACTAAATATAAGCCAACAATAGCCACCCCATTATTGATAAAATGCAAAAGTATGGGAAGCCAAATCGTTCTTGTATACTCATAAATAAAACCAAGCATCACACCCAATGCCATTCGAGATAAAAATCCAAAAAATGAAAAATGAAAAGCACTAAATATAATGGCCGTAAGAATAATTGCTGGGATTGCATTTCCAAACCAGTCTTTAATGGTCTTTTGTAAAGCACCTCTAAAATAAAGCTCTTCCATCACTGCGGGGACAAAGGCCACCAATAGTAAATTCACAAATAAATCATTTCCTGATTTCATGTTGGTAATCGCGACCATTGCTTTTTTGTAAGATTCCTCTAATGCCAAGGCCCAATCATTCCAATTTTTAGGGATAGGAATGAGTTCCGTTACACTTGCCAAAGCGCCACTTAATGCGAGGCCTGAAAAGGCCAAAACAACTACTATGAGTACCTTATAAAGGCCGCCTATTTTATTAAAACCCATATTATGGGCAATATTCCCTTTTGAAAAGAAACCAACAGCCCAACTAGGAATCAAAAAAGAAATGATTGCAGCGATGGCATTTGCCACTAAGGAAATTTTAGCATTTTGGGGCGCTAGCAAAGCAGTAGATAAGGATGAAAATGGTATATCTAAAACAAAGGCAACAAGCGAAAAACTTATCATTACACCTAATAATAAACTAATGCCTGTCATGATAAAAAATAGCAAAAAACGCATCGCAGGATTCATCTGAAAAAGGCTTCTTTGATCATTATTCATCTAAACATAATTTATTGTTACATTTGCACCAGCATTCATCGGATGCAAGATAATGAATTCATATGGTTTCTATAGGCAATATACAATTACCCGATTTCCCATTATTACTCGCTCCCATGGAGGATGTAAGTGACCCCCCATTTAGAGCCGTTTGCAAGGACAATGGTGCAGACTTAATGTATACCGAATTTATTAGTAGCGAAGGGCTTATTCGGGACGCCATTAAGAGTAAACAAAAATTAGATATTTACGATTACGAGCGCCCTGTTGGCATTCAAATATTTGGAGGAGATGAAGAGGCCTTGGCTTTATGTACCAAAATTGTAGACACCGTTAACCCGGATTTAATTGACATTAATTTTGGTTGCCCAGTAAAAAAGGTAGCCATGAAAGGGGCCGGTGCAGGAGTATTAAAGGACTTGGATTTAATGGTTCGGCTCACTGAAGCGGTGGTAAAAAGTACCAACCTTCCAGTAACGGTTAAAACCAGATTAGGCTGGGACGAAAACAGTAAAAATATTAGAGAAGTCGCTTTACGATTACAAGATGTGGGTATTAAAGCCTTGGCTATTCATGGTCGAACGCGTATGCAAATGTATAAAGGCGAAGCCGATTGGACCCTTATTGGTGAAATAAAAAATGATCCTCGTATCACCATTCCTATTTTTGGAAATGGCGATATTAATTCCCCAGAAAAAGCAGTAGAGTATAAAAATAGATATGGAGTAGATGGCATTATGATTGGCCGAGCTGCCATTGGATATCCATGGATATTTAGAGAAATAAAACATTTTGTAGCAACGGGTACCAAGCGCGCCGACCCAACCATTGAAGAACGCGTAGAAGTAGCAAGAAAACATTTACAAAAATCATTGATCTGGAAAGGGCCTATTGCCGGCATTAACGAGATGAGAAGACATTATGCCAATTATTTAAAAGGTCTACCTAGCATAAAAGATTACCGCTCCAAATTAGTGCGTATCACCGATCCTCTAGAAATTGAAGCAGTACTAGATGAAATAAAAGAACAATATAAAGGAACGGTCATTGAGTCCGGAAAAATTGTCTTAGAAAATTACCACGAACACTGCCCTCTTTAATGAGCTTCAATCGCAGCAATCACTTCAGGCGCTAAAGGATCCACCGTCATGGGAAAATATTGCGTAAGCACTCCTTGTTCATTCACTAAGTATTTACAGAAATTCCAGGCAGGCTCCTGATGACACCAGCCGTTAATAGTCATATCGGATAACCATTTATGTACTTCATTTTGATCATGCCCTTTAATCACCATAGATTTTTCCATTAACGGAAAAGTAACGCCATAATTTTTTTTGCAAAAACTTGCGATATCACTATTGGCGCTTGCCTCTTGTTCTTTAAAATCATTGGAAGGGAAGCCAATCACCACCAACTTGTCACCAAACTGTTGAGCTAATTTTTCTAAGGCTTCATATTGACCTGTGAATCCACAATTACTTGCCGTGTTCACAATTAATACTTTTTTTCCTTTGAGGTCTGAAAATTTAAATTCATTCCCATTAATATCTTTTACCATTAAAGTATAAAAAGATACTACCGAAGCAGCATTATTTTTATTGGCTAGAATTTGCTTCTTCCCACTTGACTTACTTGACCACATGATGGCTGGATACAATGTTTTTAAAACAGATTGTCTGTAAGACATTCCTGGCTTCTTCATTAGTAAAGTAGCAGTAACCAAAACACCAAAGGCGATGGCAATTTTTATCATGACTGTTTTTTTTATTTTCAAACCAGCTCTAATTTAAGGAGCATTAATAATGTAGTAACTTTATCCTATCAATTTTTTCAATAACCATGCTTTACCAGTATACGGCGGATATTTAAAATTAGGGTCTATCCAAGTAGGTGTTTTTAAGACCGACTTTACATGCGTGAATGTATCAAAGCTTGATTTGCCGTGATACCCTCCTATTCCGCTAAAACCCCTTCCACCAAAGGGTAAATCGTGATTGGTAATATGTAAAGTAGCATTGTTCACACAGGCACCTCCAGAAGGAACATTGGTTAACCAATATTGCTCATCAGTTTTATTCTCAGTGAAAACATAAAACGCTAAAGGATTGGGATGCTGTTGAATAATTGCCAACGCTTCCTCCTTAGATTGGTAAGTTAGAATGGGTAAAATGGGGCCGAAAATTTCATCCTGCATGATTTTGGCATTGGGATGAATGCCCGTCATAATGGTAGGTTCTATAAATAATTTATCTCTGTCCGATTTTCCGCCATATACAATTTCGCCTTCCGATAAATAGGAAGTAATTCTTAGCCATTGTTTATCATTAATGATTTTACCATAATGTTCGGAAGCACTGGCATTGGCTCCATAAAATTGTTGAATGGCCTGAATCAGTTCCTGAATTAATTTGTCTTTTAATTCGGTAGGCACTAATATATAATCGGGTGCGATACACATTTGTCCGCAATTGGAAAATTTAGGACTTGCTATACGTCTTGCTGCAACACGCAAATTAGCATCAGATGTAATCACAGCAGGACTTTTACCACCTAACTCTAAAGTTACGGGCACCAATTGTTCAGCTGCGTATTTATAAATTATTTTTCCAACCTGCGTGCTACCAGTATAAAAAATATGATCAAATCTATTTTCCGTTAACATCGGAGGCAATACCGTAGCGCCCTCTCCTTCTACATATAAAATATAATTAGTAGGAAATAAAGCATGCATAATTTTGCTCATTATTTTAGCCGTAGCCGGTGCAAATTCACTTGGTTTTAACACCGCACAATTTCCACCTGCAATGGCGCCTACTAAAGGTGTCAACAATAATTGAAAAGGATAATTCCAAGGAGCAATAATACATACAACCCCCAATGGCTCATGAATGGTATAACAACTAGAGGGTTGATTTAATAAATTGGTGGGTACGGAAGCAGGTTGCATCCACCCTTTTAAATGTTCAATGGTATGATTCAGTTCGCTTAAAAAAAAGCCAACCTCGGTTGCCCAAGCATCTTCGTCCGTTTTCTTTAAATCCGCATAAAGTGCTTCGTAAATTTCTTTTTCGTGCTCAAGGACTACTTTTTTAAGTCTTTTTAGTTGATTAAGTCTAAAATCATAGGACTGAGTGGCTCCAGACAAGAAATAAGTTCTCAATTGTTGTATTGATTCTTTCATACAATTTGGCTTTGGGAGATAGCAATTTAAGCTTTAATAACGAAAGGAACTATGCTTTTGTTCACTCATCAAAATAATTGTGATTTTTCGGTATTTTTTAATAATTTAACGGAACGATTTCTATAAGGATTTGAAACGATTTTAAACCACACAACTAAAGATTGCTATGTCAAGAAAAAAGTCAATTAATTCGAGAAGAGATTTCATAAGAAACTCAGCGGTGGCCCTTGGGGGTTTTTACATTGTGCCAAGACAGGTACTGGGCGGTAAAGGATTTACTGCACCAAGCGACAAATTACAAATTGCCGGTATTGGTGCTGGCGGTAAAGGAGAAAGTGATTTAGACTACTTCTTTAAAACCGGCAAGGTAGATATTCCTTTTTTATGTGATGTAGATGAGCGTCAAACTGCTTTAAGCCGAAAGCGTTATCCAAAAGCAAAAGTATACAAGGATTATAGAGAAATGTTAGAAAAAGAGCACACACGTATTGATGCATGCTCGGTTTCTACACCAGATCATATGCACGGCGTACAAGGAATGGCTGCCATGCAATTGCGCAAGCACGTGTATGTGCAAAAACCAATGGCACACGATATATACGAAGCTAGAATGATGACCAAGGCCGCACACGATTATAGTGTAGTTACACAAATGGGTAACCAAGGTTCTTCGGGCAATGGTGTACGTATGTTACAAGACTGGTATAATGCTGGCTTAATTGGCGACGTACATACTATTTATTGTTATACCGACAGACCTGTTTGGCCTCAAGGCGTAATTCGTCCTGCAACCGCCAACCAAATTCCAAAAGAACTAGATTTTAATTTGTGGTTAGGTACAGCGCCTGAAAAAAGTTATTTCACCGATTTATTGCCATTTAATTGGAGAGGATGGTGGGATTACGGAACCGGCGCATTAGGAGATATGGCATGTCATATTATGGCACCTGCTTTTGCAGTAGTAGGATTAGGATATCCTGTGGCTGCTGAATGTAGCGTAGCCACTCGTTATACGGCACCTTGGCAAAGAGTATATTCACCAGACAGTCCACCAGCAGCTTCTCATATTATTTTAACTTTCAAAGGTCAAAATGGCAAACCCGATGTAAAATTACATTGGATGGACGGTGGTATACAACCAGAGCGTCCAGCTGAATTAGGACCTAACGAAGTAATGGGTGATGGAGGAAACGGTGTCATTTTTGAAGGAACTAAAGGTAAAATGATGGCAGGCACTTATGGTGTAAATCCACAATTATTGCCTACTAATTTAACGGCAACTACTAAAGTTCCACAAACTATTGAACGCGTAAAAAATGGCGACGAAGGCCACTATGCTGCATGGGTAGAAGCATGTATTGCAGGTCATGGAAGTAAAGAACATAAAAACCTGAGTTCTCATTTTGATATTGCAGGCCCTTTAACCGAGTCGGTACTAATGGGTAACCTAGCCATTAGAAGTTATGACTACAAAGACACCGATAAAAAAGGATTAACTACTTATCCAGGAAGAAATATCCAATTAACTTGGGATGGTCCAAATATGAAAATTACCAATTTCGAACCAGCCAATCAGTTTGTGAAGCGAACTTATCGTGCAGGTTGGAGTTTGGGTGTATAATAATTAAGCCTACGAAAAATCAAAATCCCCTCGATGTGTCGAGGGGATTTTTTTTGCTTAACTTCGAAATGGATTATGAAATTACAGTATAGAAAATGGAACTGATCCATAAAATTTAATAACAACAGTTGCACAATGAATAACAATTTAAAAGACCAATTTTTATTAAGAAAAGATATTCATTTTTTAAACTTCGGATCTTTTGGTGCAACCCCAAAGCCCGTGTTTGATTATTACCAGCAATGGCAAAAAGTATTGGAAGCAGAGCCTGTTCAATTTATTGCTTTTGATGGATATGAATATTTGTCAACTTCCCGTGCAGCATTGGCCAAATTTATATATGTGGATGATAAAGATGATTTGGTGTATGTAACCAATCCAAGTTTTGCAATAAACATTATTGCCAAAGCATTTCCTTTAGAAGAAGGAGATGAAATATTAGCAACCGATATTGAATATGGCGCTTGTGATAGAACCTGGGATTATTATTGCGGCCAAAAGAAAGCCATTTATAAGCGACAAAAAATAAATTTACCCATTACCACGAAGGAACAATTTATAGCAGACTTTTTTGCCGGTCTAACATCCAAAACCAAGGCTATTTTCATAAGTCATATTACCAGTGCCACTGCATTGACATTCCCTGTAAAAGAAATTTGTGAAATTGCAAAGTCAAAAGGTTTAATAACAATAGTAGATGGCGCGCATGCACCTGCACAAGTAGATTTAAAAATAAATGAATTGGCGGTGGATTTTTATGTGGGTGCTTGTCACAAATGGATGATGGCTCCAAAAGGAGCGAGCTTTTTATATGCACATAAAAGCGTGCAACATTTATGCGAACCGCTAGTGGTAAGCTGGGGTTATAAAGCTGCTAAGCCTTCGGAATCTCAATTTTTAGACTACCACCAAATGATTGGAACCAGAGATTTTTCGGCTTTTTTAGCAGTGACCATGAGCATTATTTTTATGAAAGATAATAACTGGCCGGCGGTTGCGAAGGAATGTCATGAAATGGTACTAGCCAATGCACCTTTATTTTATGAATTACTAGGCACTCAACCCATTAGTCCATTAACCAACGAGTGGATTGGACAGATGATTAGTATTCCCATTCACACCAAGGAACCAGAAGTATTACAAAGGAAGTTGTTTAAGGAGTTTAATATCGAAATCCCCATCATGCGCCAAGGAGAAGACATTTACATGCGTTACTCCATTAATGCATTTAATAGCGTGCAAGATTTAGAAGCATTACACAACGCATTAAGTACCATTATTAAAACAACCGACTTAATACAAGTGACTAAATAACTCATTACCAACTCAAAGTCTTCACATATGCCGCATCCGCTGCAGCAGCATCTAGTTCATTGCTGCCAGTATAAGCTTCTTGTTCTACAATCATATGTTTAACGCCGCGCTTTGCTACTTCTGGCAATAAGGATTTGTAATCAATCGTTCCCTTGCCGATAACGCATGATTCATGTCCTTCTGCATTGTCAACTTTAACCAAATCTTTAACATGTACTAATTTAAAACGATTTGGAAACTTATCCATATAGGCCAATGGATCCACGCCCGCTACCCTTGTCCAATACATATCCATTTCAAAATCAACAATTTTAGGATCGGTATTATTCATCATTACATCCTGTGGAACAATTCCATTCATTGGAACAAAAGAATAATCATGATTATGATATGCAAAACGGATCCCATGTTTTTTAGCAATCTCTCCACATGCATTAAACTCGTCTGCAAACTTTTTATAATGATCAATGGTAGGTTGTGCTCCTTTATGTGGACAGATTAAATACTTCATTCCAATTTCACCAGCTTGAGCAGCTTTAGTTTCAAAGTCTTTAGAAATTTCACAATGAGAGGAAACAAAATTCATTCCTAAATCATCCATCACTTTTTTTAATTCAGTATGTGTCATCCCCCAAAACAACCCCTTATCCCCTTCAAACCCTTCAATTTTTTTATAGCCATTTGCAGCTATTTGTTTTAAAACACCCATGGTATCTTTATATAGCGCCTGCTTAACCGTCCACAATTGAAGTCCAAATGGTTTACCAGCGCCACCCATTGCCATCAACTCATTTTTAAAGGGCATAGATAATGCCAAACCTGCTAAACCAGCATTGCGTAAAAAGTCTCTTCTTGAATTGTTCATAATTACATTTTTTTAAAAACCATATTTTAATAAAAAAGCGAGTGACTTATAAAAGCACTCGCCTTTTTTGATACGTTAACTATTAGCTAGTGGCCCAAGCCTTATCTCCTTTCTTATAAGGATAAGAACCAATAAATTTACCTGGAACCGCTACATGGCGTAAAGCTTTGGTAGCACCCACTTCCGATGTAAAGAAACCTGTTAAGGTTAATTCCTTCATCATACTAAAATAGTGTTTGGGCTCCTCCCACTTCTTCGTTTTTTGATATTCCTTCGCTTCTTTATCTAAGGCTACTAATAAACTAGTGCGTTGTGCTGGCGTTGACAACATGAAGGTCTTACCATTCATTTGTTTGCACGCTGCTTCTAATTTTTTAATCCCCTCCATAAAAATGGTTTGGTCTTTTGTTTCATAACAATCATTCACCATAATTTGCATAAACTCCCCCACCTTCGCTGCTTTCGCACCAGGTGTTTTAGTAGCAGGTAAAATGGTTTCGGCCACTTCATTTAAAAATGCAATGTCCATCTTTGTCAATGTAATACCTGTGGTACTAATTCTGATACCCGATGCAAAAGCATCAGCTCCCAAAATGGTTCCACCCATTATAATCGCAACTCTTGATAAGGCTTCTCTTCTATTCATCATAAAATATTATTTAAAAAATTATTAAAATTATAAGTTTCCTTTTTTCAATTCATTCACTGCAAATTCAGCAGCACGAGCAGTGAACGCCATATAGGTTAAAGAAGGGTTTACACAAGAAGCACTTGCCATAAAAGCACCATCGGTAACAAATACATTTGGCGCATCCCATACTTGGTTATTGCCATTCAGTACAGATGTTTTAGGATCTCTACCCATACGCGCTGTCCCCATTTCATGAATTCCACGACCTGGTGTACCATCTCCATCACGTGCTGAAACATTTTTAACGCCTGCTTTCTCTAACATCTCTTGCGCATCGGCAATAATGTCTTTACGCATTTTATGTTCGTTGTCTTTTAACTCACAATCAATGTTCAATACATTTAAGCCCCACTTATCTTTAACGTTTTTATCCAAGGTTACTTTATTGTTTGGATCTGGTAACATTTCACCAAAACCGCCCATACCAATGGTCCAAACGCCTGGCTCCGTCATGGCATCTTTAAATTGACCACCAATGCTAAATTCTGCCACTTCATGTTGCCATCCTTGTCTTGTACCACCGCCTTGGTAACCAAAGCCGCGCACATAATCACGTTTATCGTTCCCTACGTTTCGGTATCTTGGAATATAAAATCCATTCGCACGACGTCCAAATGTATATTGATCCTCATACCCTTCCACTACACCACCGGCACCAATACCTAAATGGTGATCCATTAAGTTTTTACCCAAAGCGTCGGAGCTACTTCCTAATCCACCTTCCCAAACATCTGTAGCGGAATTCATTAGCAACCAAGTGCTATTTAAAGTAGACGCGTTCACGAAAATAATTTTAGCACTGTACTCAATAGTCTTATTGGTTTCGGCATCTAAAACAATAACACCTGTTGCACGCTTTTTGTCTTTGTCATATTTAATTTCAGTAACGATACTAAAAGGTCTTAATGTTAATTTACCCGTTGCCATCGCCGCTGGCAATGTAGAAGATTGCGTACTAAAGTATCCACCAAATGGACATCCTAACCAACATTTATTTCTGAACTGACAACCTGGACGGCCACCATGAGGCACGGTGATATTTGCCGTACGACCAATAATTAAATGACGTGATCCATTGTATATTTTTTGAAGTCTAGCTGCCACATCCTTCTCTACACAGGTTAAATCCATAGGAGGTAAAAATTCACCATCAGGCAAAACATCTATACCATCTCGGTTACCAGAGATACCAGCAAATTTCTCTACATAATCGTACCATGGAGCAATTTCTTTATAACGAACCGGCCAATCCACACCGTAACCATCTTTCGCATTGGCTTCAAAATCCAAATCAGACCAACGATAACTTTGACGACCCCACATTAATGAGCGGCCACCCACATGATACCCTCTAAACCAGTCAAAGCGCTTAGTTTCAACATAAGGATGGTCTTTGTCAACGCACCAATAATCCAAATTGGTTTCATTCAAAGGATAATCTCTTTTTAAAACTGGATAATCCTGAATCATTTGTTGTGTTCTACCACCACGGTGAGGAAATTCCCAGGATTCTTTATTTGCATTTACATAGTCCTTAATATGCTCAATGTTTCTACCGCGCTCAAGCATCAATACTTTTAATCCTTTTTCTGTAAGTTCTTTAGCTGCCCATCCACCGCTAATTCCAGAACCTACCACGATTGCATCATACTGTTGTCCCGCCATTTTTTTAAATTTTATTTTTGTGTGAAATTATTTTTGAAAATTATTATTAATTTATTTTATACATCGCAAATTTTAATTGCAGTTTTTAAAGAAGCCATCTGATCTTTATCTGCTGGCATAAATTCCTGCGCTACATATCCTTTATACCCTGTTGCAACAATAGCACGCATAATTGCTGGATAATATAATTCTTGGCGTTCATCAATTTCGTGTCTGCCCGGAACGCCTGCAGTATGGTAGTGTCCAAAGTATTGATGATTGTCTTGAATAGAACGAATAATATCTCCTTCATCTATTTGCATATGATAAATATCAAAAAGAATTTTAAAATTAGGAGAACCTAATCTTTTGCAAAGTTCAATACCCCAGGCAGATTTATCACCCATATAATCCTTATGATCAATTCTCGAATTGAATAGTTCTATTTGAATAGTCACGCCTAATTTTTCGGCCAAAGGCATGATTTGTTTTAAACCAGTCACACAGTTTTGCATTCCTGTTTCATCATCCATTCCGTTTCTATTCCCAGCAAAGCAAATTAAGTTTTTATAGCCCGCATCCGCAACCAATTGAATGCCTTCCAAATAATCTTTAATTAACCAATCATGATTTTTTAAATCATTCCAACCCTTGGTTAAACTCGTTTCTCCTGCTGTGTAACACATGGAGCAATCCAACTCATATTTTTTAGCAGTAGGCCATTCGTTTGGCTTTAATAAATCAATGGCACCAAATCCAATTTCTTTCACCACTTTACATAAATTCTCTAATGGCATATCGCTATAACACCATCTACAAACCGAATGATTAATATTCCCTTTTAATTTTTGAGGACCCAAATCACTGCCTGATTTATCCACCGACGCCAAAACCGATTTAGGTATGGCTACTCCAGCGGCTAAAGCGGCGGAGCCCGATAAAACTTGTTTGATTAAATTTCTTCTATTTACATTTGAAGCCATAGCAATAAATGGTTGGTTAAATAAGCAGCAATGATTTGATAAATGTAAATTTTATTTGCAATGTTTTAAAATATTTTTGACGAAAAAACGGGGTTTTTTGAGAAAATAGAGGGAAATTGCTATTGTATTATTTTGAAAGTGTTATTATGACACAATATAAATGATTTCTTAGCTTAAAAATTTATAAAAAGATGAATAGAAAATTGCGTATGGGTATGGTGGGAGGAGGTCAGGATGCCTTTATTGGCGCCATTCACCGCTTAGCGGCCAATATGGATGGATTGGTAGAATTGGCTTGTGGTGCGTTAAGTATTAATCCTGAAATTGCAGTGGCATCGGGTAAAGCATTGTTCTTACCCGAATCAAGAACTTATCTTACCTACGAAGAAATGATCAAAGCAGAAGCGGCACTTCCTGCTAACGAGCGCATTGATTTTGTGACCATTGTAACGCCCAACTTTGCGCATTTCGCTCCTGCTATGATGGCTTTGGAACATGGTTTTCATGTAGTCATAGAAAAGCCAATTACTTTTTCATTAGACGAAGCAAAGCAACTTAAAAAGAAATTAGACGAAACAGGTTTAACGCTTTGCTTAACACATACCTACGCTGGTTACCCAATGGTTAAACAAGCCAAAGCAATGATTGCCGATGGTAAGCTGGGAAAGATTCGTAAAGTATGGGTGGAATATCCACAAGGTTGGTTAAGCAGACTTTCAGAAAGGGAAGGAAACGCGCAAGCCGCTTGGAGAACAGACCCTAAAAAAGCTGGAAAGAGTTCAGTGATGGGAGATATTGGAACCCATGCTGCACATTTATCTGAATACATTACGGGTGCAAAAATTACCGATATCTGTGCCGAACTAAACACTTTAGTGGAGGGTCGTGTAATGGATGATGATGGCGCCGTGATGTTAAAATTTGACAATGGTGCAAAGGGAGTTTTAATGGCATCACAGGTAGCAGCAGGCGAAGAAAATGCTTTGAAAATTAGAGTATACGGCGAGTTAGGAGGTATTGAATGGTTTCAACATGAGCCAAATTCATTAATTGTAAAATGGCTGGATCAACCTTCCCAAATACTAAGAGCGGGCAGTGCACATTTATATAAAGCAGCATCACATAATTGTCGTACGCCGGCAGGCCATCCAGAAGGATACTTAGAAGCCTTCGGAAATATCTATCGCAACTTTGCATTAACATTGGGTTGTAAAATAGATGGCACAACGCCTACTGCAGAGATGTTAGATTTTCCAGGAGTGGAAGATGGCATCAGAGGAATGGCATTTATTGATAATGTAGTAGCTTCTGCACATTCTGATAAAAAATGGACACCCTACGTTTTATAAAATGGAATGAATGAAGTATTCAGTAAAATAAAACGTTTACTTTTTTAAATAAATAAAATGACAACAGTAAAAGGACCAGGTATTTTTTTAGCACAATTTATGGGCGACACCGCTCCCTTTAATACTTTAGAAGGTATTTGCAAATGGGCTGCTAGCTTGGGTTTTAAAGGGGTGCAAATCCCAAGTTGGGATCCGCGTTGTATTAATTTACAAAAAGCGGCAGAAAGCAAAACCTATGCCGATGAAATAAAAGGAATTGTAAATGCAGCAGGATTAGAAATTACTGAACTCTCTACACATTTGCAAGGACAGTTAGTAGCTGTACATCCCGCATATGATGCACAGTTTGATGGATTTGCTCCTGCTGAATTACGCGGCAATGCAAAAGCAAGAACCGAGTGGGCAGTGCAGCAATTAATATACGCAGCAAAAGCTTCTCAAAATTTAGGGTTAAACGCATCCGCAACTTTCAGTGGTTCTTTATTATGGCATACCGTTTATCCTTGGCCACAACGCCCTGCAGGATTAGTAGAAACTGGATTTACAGAACTTGCTAAAAGATGGATGCCCATATTAAATGAGTATGATAAAGTAGGTGTAGACTTATGTTATGAAATTCACCCTGGCGAGGATTTACACGATGGTGTTACGTATGAAATGTTTTTGGATAAAGTAAACGGACATGCTCGTGCATGTTTATTATATGATCCTTCTCATTTTGTTTTACAATGCATGGATTATTTAGGATACATTGACCTGTTTCATGAGCGTATTAAAATGTTCCATGTAAAAGATGCCGAATTTAATCCGTCTGCAAAACAAGGTGTATACGGTGGTTATCAAAATTGGATTGACCGTGCGGGAAGATTTAGATCCCTAGGTGATGGTCAAGTAGATTTTAAAAGTATCTTTAGCAAATTCGCAGCCTATGATTACAAAGGATGGGCGGTGATGGAATGGGAATGTTGCTTAAAGCATCCAGAAGTGGGTGCTGCAGAAGGTGCGGTGTTTATTCAAAATAATATCATTAAAGTAACCGAAAAAGCTTTTGATGATTTTGCAAACACAGGATCGGATGAAGCATTCAATAAAAAAATATTGGGCATTCAATAATAAACAAATCAAAAAAGAATAAAAATTAATAGTATGAGAAAGGTTTTAAGTACAATGATAGCGGGTATGGTATTCATGTCATGTGGTGAAGGGAAGCATGCGGCTATAACAAATACAACTAATGATGCAACAAATACTACTAGCACTTCGGAAACAACGGTAGCTGAAATTAAAAGTAACACAGTAACATCAACTGTTTCTAATACAGCCACTGTTGCAACGGCAACTACGACTGCTCAAACAAAGCCTCCAGTAAGTAAAGAGGATATTCAAAAAGGAATGACATTGCTTGCAAATAGCGATTGCTTAACCTGTCATAAATTAAATGAAAAAGTAATAGGGCCTGCCTATAAAGAAGTTGCCAAAAAGTATGCGAACACACCGGCAAATATCAAAATGTTAGCTGGAAAAATCCTGAAAGGAGGAAGTGGAAATTGGGGTGCTATTCCAATGACAGCGCACGCTACATTAAGCCAAGCGGATGCTGAATTAATGGTAAAATATATAATGAGTTTAAAATAAACGGATTGAAAAATAAAAATTGCTTATGAAAAAAATACTTATTGCAGTATTTACATTACTAATTTTCACACAAGTTGCTGCACAGAAAAAAAATATTTGGTTCAGTTTATTTGATGGTTATTCCACCACAGGCTGGCATAGCTATGGCGAAAAAACAGCGGGTGCAGCTTGGAAAGTTGACAATGGTATTCTTAGCCTTGACCCTAGTTTAATAAAAAATGGTAAAGGTGGTGGTGATTTAGTGACAGATGAAAGTTTCGATGAATTTCATTTGGCTCTAGAATGGAAAGTTTCAAAAAATGGGAATAGTGGTATCATGTTTTTTGTACAGGACGACCCTAGTAAATATGAACATACTTTTTATACAGGACCTGAATTTCAAATTATAGACAATGACGGACATCCGGATGCAAAAAATATTAGCCATCGTGCTGGTAATTTATACGATTTAATTCCAACTGAGGAAGGGCATGTAAATCCTTATGGGGAGTGGAATATAGTAGATGTCATCTCCAAAAAAGGAGTCTTAGAATTAAAAATGAATGGCGTGACTGTTGTAAAAACGCATTTGGGTGATGACGCTTGGAAAGAATTAATAAGAAGATCTAAGTTTGCTAACGGTGAAATGCCAGATTTTGGAAAAGTTTTTTCTGGACATATTGTATTACAAGATCATAGCAATGAAGTTTCTTTCAGAAACATTCGTATTAAAAAGTTATAGTAGGAAATATAAAGACAAATTAGGTAGTTTAAAATATCGCTATTGGAAAATATACATGAACAATACATGCGTCAGGCCCTCGTTCAAGCACAGAGGGCCTTTGACGTTGATGAAGTACCGGTGGGTGCAGTGATTGTGATGCACGAAAAAATCATTGCTAAGGCGTATAATCAAGTTCAATTACTCAAGGATGTAACAGCACATGCCGAAATCCTAGCAATTACTAGTGCCTGTGAAAGTTTGCAAATGAAATATTTACCGGAAGCTACTTTATATGTGACCGTAGAGCCCTGTTTAATGTGTGCCGGCGCCCTGTATTGGAATAAAATTGGCCATATTGTTTTTGGCGCTTCTGATGAAAAAAATAGTTATCGTCGTGTAACCGAAAAAAATCCATTTCATCCGGCCACTACAATAGTGGGTGGCATACTACAAGAAGAATGTGCCGAACTCATGCAGGCATTTTTTAGAGCAAAGCGATAACTTTTCTTTTAAATCAGGGGAAAGGGGTGTAATTTTGAGCTTCATTCTTCAAACAATTAAACAAAATAATATGTCATTTACATTACCAGCCTTACCCTACGCACACGAAGCATTAGAACCACATTTTGATACTTTGACCATGCAAATTCATCATGGCAAACATCATCAAGCATATGTAGACAATTTAAATAAGGCTGTTGCCGGCACCCCTAACGAAGGCAAAACCATAGAAGAATTAGTTGCCGGTGCTGGAAGCATTAGCCCAGCAGTTAGAAACAATGGTGGCGGACATTGGAACCATAGCTTTTTTTGGGCAAGCTTAGCGCCAAACGCAGGTGGAACTCCAACAGGCACTTTGGGAGATGCTATCACCGCAGCATTTGGAAGCTTTGATGCATTCAAAGAAAAGTTTGCAGCGGCAGGGATGACCCGTTTTGGAAGTGGTTGGGCATGGTTGATTCTAAAGGACGGTCAATTAGAAGTAAGTTCAACGCCAAACCAAGACAATCCTATCATGGACGTTGCCGAAGTAAAGGGTACCCCATTATTAGGAGCTGATGTTTGGGAGCATGCTTACTATTTAAAATATCAAAACAGAAGAGCAGACTATTTAGCTGCTTTTTGGAATTTAGTAAATTGGGCTGTTGTTGCGGAAAGATTTACAGCTGCAAAATAGGATCTACCTACTTATATCATTTGAAACCGTCTCTGCAAAGGGGCGGTTTTTTTTATATCTATAAAAAATTAAGGAACGGGATCATATCCCTGGCCTCCTCTGGGATGACATTTACTTAAGCGCTTGGCACCTAAAAAGATACCTTTTATAGGACCATACTTTTTGATTGCTTCTGCTGTGTATTGAGAACAAGTAGGCGTAAATCTGCATTTATTGCCTCCTAAATAAGGGGAAAGTACATACTGATAAAAACGAATTAAAAGTATAAAAGGAAAAGCAATGATTTTTTTTAGCGTACTCATTAAAAAATAAAATTAGACTTTTGGAATGGTATTTAATTTTTCAATTAGTCTTGCTAGTAACTGTTTTATTTTTTCCTGAATCTCGGCCTGTGATAAAATAATTGCATCGGTATATAAAAAAAATAAGTTAACCCTAAAGCCCTGAAAAGGCTTGCTAGCAATAAATGTAGGCTTTTCTAAACGATACGCTTCGCGCAATAAACGTTTTACTTTATTACGCAATACTGCTTTTCTAAACGTTCTACTAGGCGCCCCTACACCGGCTTGCAATTGTCCATTTTCTTTAATGTCAGCTAAATTTAAATAAGGATTTGGCAAAACAGTATTAAGTTGTTCTTCCGATTCGATGGTATAAATTAACTTAATGGGAAATGCATTCATGGACTGCCCTTTCGCAAACAAATATTGAGTTTGTTTGCGACTTTTTAGCTTGTCTGCTTTTTGATATGTAAAAATTTTAGGCAATATTTTGATTGAAGTGCTGGGCATTAAAAAAGTCCTCTCGAATATCGGGAGGACTTTAAAATTATCAATTTCTAGAGATAGCGATTAAATTATTTTAATCCTTTCTCGCTAGATACAGTTAGTTTCTTGCGTCCTTTCTTACGGCGACTAGCTAATACTTTACGACCATTAGCTGATTCCATACGCTTACGGAATCCATGAACAGATTTACGACGACGTTTATGAGGTTGGAATGTACGTTTCATATTCTACTTTTTTTATCGGGTTAGTAGGAGTAATCCTATATGCCCTTTTGTTTTATACTTTAGTTCAAAATCCGTTTCTAATAGCAGTCACCATACCACTACCCGTGAAAGGACGGCAAAAATAGGGTTTTTTTTGAAATCTTAGGCTAAATCTGTGTGTTTTGCTTCAACTTTTTGACCAAAAAAGGCGCTAGCCTGTTTTTCAAAGGTTTGAGCGTTGTCGGTGGTGTAAAATTGCAAACTCGCTTTTTGGCTACATTTATTTGCCATTTCTGGATGATTATCAAGGTATTGTGACAAACTCGTGGCTACAATATCCCCTTGTGAGACCAACTTAACCCCTTTAGGCAAATAAGCCTGTATTTTGGCAGCTAATAAAGGATAATGGGTGCAAGCAAGCAAAATGGTATCAATATCCTTAGATTGACTGAAAAGCTGGTCTAAGTATGATTTTACAAAGTAGTCTGCCCCAGGTTGATCATATTCTCCATTTTCAATGAGCGGGACCCACATCGGACAGGCCTGTTGAAACACTTTTACTTCGGGAAAAAACTTAGCCATCTCTATTAAATAACTTTCACTCTGAACGGTGCCCGTGGTGCCCAATATACCAACCTGCTTTGAATTAGAATAATTACCCAATACCTCCGAGGAAGGTCGTATCACACCCAACACTCTTTTATCAGGAGCCAAATTAGGTAGGTCCAATTGTTGAATATTTCTAAGCGCTTTGGCCGAAGCAGTATTGCAAGCAAGGATCACCAATTCACAACCCTGATCAAAAAACCATTGCACGGCTTCCAATGTATATTCATATACCGTTTCAAAGGACCTGGTTCCATAAGGTGCGCGCGCATTGTCCCCTAAATAGATATAATCATATTGAGGTAACTGTTGTTTCAATTCCTTTAAAATGGTTAATCCACCATATCCACTATCAAAAACGCCAATGGGTGCCGACATAATAATTGTTCTTACTGTAAAACTAAGAACCTCGTTGCATAACAACGAGGTTCTTTAGAAATATATTTTTAAAAATATTAAAGCGATTACTTCTTGCCAGCTGCTTTTGGAGCCGCTCCGCCAGTTGCCACTCTAAAAGCGTCTTCAACGTCTTTAGGTAAAGGCAATTTTAATTTCATAGCAGTTCTGATCGCTAAGTTGTCTGCGATAGAATGTTGAAAATAAGGAGACAAAGCAGATTCATTAATTACCCAAGTATATTTGTTCTCAGAAATAACTTCAGATAATGCAGCAAATATTTTTTGTCTGAAAGGCAATAACAATTGCTCTTGCTTTTGTTGCATAGATTCTTGTTGGTATTGTTGCCAGTTAATTAATTTGTATTTTAATTGATTCAACTCGTCTGTAGACAATTGTAAAGCTTTTGGTCTTTTAGATAACTCTAATGAATCTTTTCTGTAAATGCTATCTTTTACTTGGTAGCTTTTTAAAGTATAGTTATACTCATCTTGTAATGTATCCTTCGCATAAGATTGTAAAACAGTATCTAATTTTTCTTGGATACCAGGAAACAATGCAATTACTTTTTGCTCGTCAAAATAACCTATTTTAACGTTTTGTGCTGAAGCACTCTTTGTAAATGAAATCGCAACCAATAATACAGCTGCAAATAAGAAACCTTTTTTCATATTCTATTTTTTGTGTTTTTAATTAATAACGCCCAATTGTCTTAAAACGTCGTCGCTTTTATCCAATTTTGGGTCTGCAAATATAATGGTTATTCCTTCACTTTTATCCAAAATGAAGTCATAAGAGCGTGCTGCGGCTATTTTTTGTACTGCATTATACACTTTATCCTGTATAGGCTTTACCAATTTTTGACGCTCCTTAAACAAATCTCCCTCATACCCAAAGCGCTTTTTCTGTAAGTCCCTCAGCTCTTTTTCTTTCATAAATAGCTCATCTTCACGCTTCTTTTTAAGCTCTTCGGATAACATAAATTGCTCAGCCTCATAGTTTTTGTACATTTTGTCCAAAACCATTTGCTTCTGGTCAATCTCCACCTGCCATTGATCCCCCAATTCTTTCAATTTCTTATCTGCTTCTTTATATTCAGGAATTTTTTCCAAAATATATTTGGTATTGATGACTGCATATTTAGTTTGGGCTTGAGCAGCTAATCCCATGAATACGGTGAGTGCTAAAATTGGTAAGCATTTATTCAATTTCATAAAATTGGTTTTAGATATTAATCTATTCAGGCTCAAAGCCTAACATGAAGGTAAATCTACCTGCATCTTTAAGTGCATTATTAGCATTGAGTCTATCAATTCCGATACCATAATCAAACCCTAATAAACCAAACATAGGTAAGTAAAAACGCATACCTACTCCCACAGAACGGCGTAATTCAAAAGGATTGTAATCCTTCATGCTATACCAACCATTGGCTGCTTCAAAAAATCCTAAAGCATAAATAGTACTACTAGCAGCCAAACTTAATGGATAACGAATTTCCATTGCATACTTATTAAATATCGTAAAGTGCTGGGATGCATTTTGTTGGTCGGGGTTAATTTTTGGATTAGAGCTTTGATAAACAGGATATCCGCGTTGAGCGATGATATCATAACCCAATAACGCAAACTGATTACTTAAACCGGCATCACCCAATTGAAAACGTTCAAAAGGAGAGATCGTTAAGTCACTATTATAGCGACCTAAGAAACCATATTTAGCAGCAAATCTTAAAACAAACTGCTTATTACGATCTTCACCTGCTGGTTTTCCTAATGGAATAAACCATTCCCCATTGAATCTCCACTTATGGTATTCTAATAATTCAAATTGATTGGCGCCTGTATTTACCGAAGGATTAATTAATGAATAAGGTGGTGTTAATTGCGCACTTAATAAGAATGTTGAACCTGTTCTTGGGAACAAGGGTTGATCCACCGATGTTCTTTGTAAAGCCAATCTAATATTAATATTATTTACATTACCGTTATCAAAATTGGGTAAGTTATAGGGATCAATCGCGTAATTTTTTAAAGTATATCGTGTGAAATTCAAACCTGAACTAAAGGAGAAATAGTCATCCGGCCAAGTTAACTGTCTTGAAAAAGTAACCGTTGCTCCTGTTGTTGAAATGTATTGATTGTCGGCAGCATTAATATCATACATGCCCGTTAAAGCATTGATACTTTGACCATACTTTGTATTAAAAATACTTACCGATAAAGAGTTACGTCTTACACCACCAAACCAAGGCTCGGTGAAGGAAGTATTAATAGATCGGAATGCCTTACCGTTACTTTGTATACGAACACTCAGCTTTTGACCATCCCCCATTGGTAATGGATCCCAAGCGGCTTTTTTAAATAAGTTTTTAGAAGAGAAGTTGTTGAACGTAACCCCTAATGTTCCAGTCAATCCAATATATCCTCCCCAACCTGCACTCAATTCTAATTGATCACTTGATTTTTCCTCAACACCGTAATTAATATCAACCGTACCATCTTCGGAGTTCGGGATGGGGTCAATTTTAATTTTTTCTTGATCAAAATAATTTAATTGAGAAATTTCACGTTGAGAACGAATTAATAAACTACGGCTAAACTTATCACCTGGGACGGTTCTAATTTCTCGACGAATGACAAAGTCTTTTGTTTTTTCGTTACCCGCAATACGAATGGTTTTGATGGTAGCCTGTGGCCCTTCTCTTAATCTTATTTCATAATCAATGGTGTCGTTGTAAACAGCCGTTTCAATTGGATCGACAGCAAAAAATAAATATCCGTCATCCTGATACAAGCCACTAATATCACCGCCCTCAGCCGTTTGTGTTTTACCTAATTTATTGTATAATATTTCACGATTATAAATGGCTCCTTTTTTAATATTTAAAATAGCAGACAAAAGTGAATCGGGATATTTGGTATTGCCTCTCCAAGTAATATTGCCAAAATAATATTTATGGCCTTCTTTAACTTGCATATCAATGTTTAGATTGCCGGCATTGTTATGATATACCGTATCTCTTTCAACTACTGCATCTCTAAAACCTAATGAGTTATAAAAGTTTAGCAAATTATCCTTGCTTTCATCATATTTCTTAGGATCAAATTTTGCAGAAGACAGTGAAAATCTTGCATAAGGATTTAAAACTTTTCTTGTCTTCGTAAAAGTTAAATACCCATTTTCACGCAAGTAATCAGCCACCGTGTAAGGATTGGTTTTAAGAATCATTGGCTTGTCATTGATTGGAAATAATGTAAGCCTAGATTTTTCGTGAATTTCTTTTAAACTTTTTTTCAATTTTGTTTCGTCCACTAAGTTGCCGCCAAAATTGATATTGTTAATACGTACTTTAGGACCTTTGTCTACCACAAATTCTAATAATAAATTATTCTTTCTTGTAGCATCTTTCTGTTCTTTGATCGTAACCTTAACGTCTTGAAAACCTTTTTCTGCATAATATTTTTTAATCCCTTCTACTGCAGTGATCTTCATGTTTTCGGTAACCACTCTGTTTGGTAATAATCCAGTTTTACCTGACAATTCATCATTGTCTGATTTTCGAATACCCGTGAAATTAAATTTAGATAATCGAGGGCGCTCAACGACATTAATTTCAACATCAATTTGATTGTCTTTCACATCCGTCAAATAAACACTCACATCACTAAAGTAATTTTGGTCCATTAACTTATGAATGGCTTTAGCAAAGTTGTCTCCACCCGGCATGGTGACATCGTCCCCAATATTTAAAGTAGAAAGGGACAGTAAAAGGTTTTCATCAAAGTTTTGATTTCCCACCACTTTAATGTCTCTGATCTTATATTTTTGAGGTGTTTTTTGGTTAAAAATACCTATCAATTTCACGTTAATTTGATCGACAGAATCTTTGGCAGGAAGTCCCTGCGCAAAGCCGTTGTTTGACAATACTAAAAGGGATAAAATACCTATAATAAATTGGAAAAATTTCTGCATCTGCTTGGGGCTGTACATTTATGATTTAAAAGTGTCGCAAATTACTCGTAATATTTCAAAGTCTTTGTTAAAAATGAAAATAAAATATATTATTTTATTTTTTAATTTGTATGGATTTGCTCACTGGTTTTGCCAAATCTTCGTTCCCTTGACTGATATTCTGAGACTGCTTTGATCAAATCCTCCTTGCCAAAAGCGGGCCAAAGGGTGTCGGTAAAATAAAGTTCGGCGTAGGCCAATTGGTATAATAAAAAATTACTTATTCTGCATTCGCCACTGGTGCGAATCATTAATT
This sequence comes from Bacteroidota bacterium, assembly GCA_947476145.1. Lineage (GTDB taxonomy): Bacteria > Bacteroidota > Bacteroidia > Chitinophagales > Chitinophagaceae > Sediminibacterium. The sequence goes on from CANJPH010000010.1 coordinate 57,760, forward strand.
CAGGGTCTGGAAATGCACGTGTGGTAAGGTTTTCAGAGATTACTGCTTCGGTAATATGCGCTATATCCAAGCTGCCATCAAGCACTTTTTGTGCGATGCTTTTGGTGGCTTCCACCAGCTCCCATCTACTACTATAACTAAGGGCAATAACAAGGGTAAGTCCCGTGTTTTGAGCCGTTATTTCCATGGCATTGGCAAGGGCGTCCTGAGCCTCGTTTGGCAACATATTTAGGTTGCCAATAAAGTGTAATTTGATATTGTTTTTATGTAAATCAGGCACTTCTTTGGCAATGGTATCTACAAATAGGGTCATTAGCCCCTTTACCTCTTCCTGGGGACGGTCCCAATTTTCAGTACTAAAAGCATATAAAGTAAGGTATTGAATGCCAATTTCTGTAGCCGCTTCCACTACTTTACGAACACTAATCACGCCGTGATAATGTCCAAATAATCGGTCCTGCCCTTGCTCCTTTGCCCAACGACCATTGCCATCCATAATAATTGCAATGTGTTTAGGCAATCGCTCCATATCCAATTTTTCCATAATGTAAAAGTAAGAAAATAACCCTGCTTATTTGCGTTTCAAGAAGCCGAAAATGCCCTTTTTATTGGAATTCTTGGGTGCTTTGTATGCATTTTTACCAAATAACGAACGCTTCATTTTAGGATTTTTATGCTGTTCTATCCCGTATATATTAATTAAGTTGTAAGAGACCCCCAGCTTCGTACTAAAATATTGATCCCCACCCGAAGTACTTGCTTGATAGATGTTAGAAGATCCAGCGGGGATATGATAATTCACATCCGAGAAATAATCAATTTTATCCGAATTGGTAAAACGATAAGTGACTTCGGTAAATATATTCCAAGAGCCACTGATATTATATTTGAAACCTAGATTCACAGGAAACAATATAGTACGTTGGGTTTTAGGAGTATCTATATTTGTGGAGCCACTAATGGATTTCCATGCACCTACTCCAAATCCTACATAAGGCGTAAAACGATATTGCTTATTTCCATTTATATATTTTAAAAAATAAAACTCCCCCATTAAACTCACATCATGAGATACTCTGGTAAAATTTAAGCCTCTTTTAAAATCGTAAAAATTATTAGACTGTAAGTCGTTTGCCCCTATAGAAATATATTCATAGTTCAATCTAAGACCCACATAGTCATTTAATTGCTTTTTATAAAAAACTCCAAAATTGGGTTTATAAAATAAAATGTCCGAAGCAATATCACCTTTGTAAAAAGAAGCTCCGCCCATTAATCCAATCTCTCCTTTATTTTCTACCAATGAAATATATTGCGCCGACACGCTTGTCGCACAAAAAATAATGGATATGAATAATAGCGCTTTAATTTTACGCATGCCTTAATTTCTTTTATCTAACCCCCAGGTTAGTTTTGTTCTTAGGGTTGTAAGGTAACTATTTTCATTGAGTCGTATAAAATGGACGCTAAAATTTTCTTTTTTAACAGCCAATTCTATATTCTTTCCAACAATTTCCTTACGCGCATCCAACGCACAAATAAGCTCCTCGGTTCTACCTTCTATTTCAAAAGAGATCACCGAACTGTCGGGAACAATAATGGAACGAACATTTAAATTATGTGGCGCCACAGGGGTAATTACAAAGCTAGCAGAGTCTGGAAATAGGATAGGCCCATTACAACTCATATTATATCCTGTAGATCCCGTAGGGGTTGCAACAATTAAACCATCGGCCCAATAGGAATTTAGAAATTCACCATTTAAATACGTGTGAATTTTAATCATGGGGGAGGTATCCCTTTTATGAATTGCAAACTCATTTAAAGCAAAAGGCGTGGAAGCAAAAATGGGCAAATTAGAATCCAAATGTATTAAGGATCTTTTTTCAATCACATAAGTTCTGTTCACTAAGGCATCTACCATTAAGCTTAATTCATCTTTAGAAATAGATGCTAAAAAGCCGAGTCTGCCATAATTGATTCCTAAAACAGGGATATTAGTATCTCCTACCAGTGTGATGGCATCCAACACCGTTCCATCTCCTCCTAAGCTAATTAAACAGTCAATGGTATTGTGTAATTCGGAAAAGTAAGTAAAAGGAATTAAAGGCACCTTATCCGCAGGATTGACTAATGAAAATTTAACCATCAATTCCTCGAATACATATATGGTGGTATCATATCTATTCAATTCAGTCAACAAGGCATTTAAAGATTGTTGTTGATCTAAGTCCACCCCCCTACTATAAATGGCAACTTTCATTTGTCAAATTTAAAAATTTATTCCCCCTCGCAAATATACCCCTTTGTCTCCCAACTGATTCATACTATAATCAATTTTTATAACCAAGTCGTAGATCCCAATAATATCTAGCCCTATCCCAGCCGTTCTCAATAAGGTATTTGACAGTTTACTAGCATTGGTAGGTCGCTCACTATATACATAGCCAAGATTCGTAAATGCTTTTAACCAAAAATTGTATTTCATCACTGGTAAATTCTTATTTATTTTATCAATCATCCCTATGCCTATTTTTTTAGGCAAAGTGAAGCTGCCCAACTTATGATGAACTTCTGCTTTAATAAAACTTCCTACATTCCCATCAATGACATAGTATTCTAACCCATTCATTTGCATCGTGCCATATCCCATTACTCTGCTATCTATATAATTTCGATTGGATAATATTTTAGCTTGGGTATTATTTTCAAAATATAAAAAAGCGGATGGTGAAATTTTATGGGCTACTATACTTCTTAATAGGAAGGAGGTTAAATTATTTCCCCCAGAAAAACGATGGTAAATAGAAAACTCGTTGCTATTTCCTTGTGTTGGATACGCATTGTAATCAAACCTCAGTTTTGAAAATGCCAAACTCATATCCACATAAGAAAATGATTTAGCATAATTAGGTAGATATTTTGGCTGTGCCAACAAACCAGTATCTGAAATTTCTAACTTGCCAAATCCAATTTGTAAACTATGTCTTTCAAATAAGTTAGGTCTATATAATAAGTTCACGTTGGCCCGATAACCATTTTGAATGTTACTACGTGTTTTGGTAAATACCTGTTTATCAAAACGGGTGGCTGTATTCATTTCTTTCTGTGCAAAATATTGCCAGCCCATACCCATACCAAAATGCATTTTTTTATCGAGGTAAGGGAACTGATAACGCAACACAGACTGCTGAGAATACCCTGTAATCAATCCCACTGTAAGTTTATCATTATTGCCAGTAGCATTGGCCTGTTTCAACGTCATTCCATAATTGACTCGGTCTAAACTATGATTTTGCGCGCTCCACCACTCATTAAAATTTCTATCTACCCATCTAAAATAAGGAAGTGGAAAAAAGTACCAACGTTCTGAAACTTTAATTTGAATATCAATATGAGCGCTGTCAATGAATGCTGTTGCAATCAATACATCGTTAAACAAAGATGTATTAAAAATTTGCTGTTGCGCAAGGGTATTTAATATGGAAAGCGAATCGGTTGGTATATTACTTCCCACCGCATAGGGAAGTTCTCTCAAAATAATAGTAGGCTTTGTTTTTACATTGCCTTCAATCCGAATATTGTTAATGGTATACTGAGCCTTTGTTTGAAATGGCATTCCAATAAAAAATAGAAAAAAAACACCCGATAGAGCAATGCCTTTATACATCTAGATAATTCATTAAATGATGATAATGATCTTCTATGTCATTGTTCAATGGAGTATTTCCAAAATAATGCAATACATGATAGTCATATCTTTGGAAGGTTGCTATAATAGTAGCTGCTTCGTCTCGATTTAATTTAAGAGTTACAATTAAATTTGCATTTGCTTCATCAAAGAAGGTATTCAATTGCAATATTTGCGCATTATTGGTTTCCACCAATCTACTCATTTCAGCTAAAGAATATTGTAATGGCGACATAGATAAAACCAAAATAGCACCCTGTTGCGCTACGCCTAAAAATCGAGCTAAGCTATCATGTAAATGTTGTTGGGTAATGACGCCAATACACTCTTGTTGTTCATTTAAAACAGGCAGTAAGGATAGGTGATGTTTGGTAAATAAATCCAATGCCATTAAAAAATGAGCTGACCCATTGATGCCAATTTTTAATATTTGATCTGATATACTTTCTAAATGATTGGATTCATCCGTATCCAATAAATCTGACTTACTCACCAATCCAATAAAATAATCCTCTTTTATCACCGCCAAATGTTGAACATCAAAGTCTTCCATACACTGCAACGCAAAAGACACTTTGTCTTCTAGGTGAAGCATAGGCAATCCCTTAATGGCAATGGATGAAGCTAACATGGACATTAGTTGGAATGCTTAGTTAAAAATGTAGACAATAAATTGTTAAACTCATCAGGCACTTCCATCATGGGCGCATGACCACATTTATCAATAAAATGCAATTCACTTTGCGGTATCAATTTATGAAACTCTTCCGCCACAAAAGGAGGTGTAACGATATCATTCTTTCCCCAAATTAAACAAGTAGGTATTTTTATTTGATTCAATTCCTCTCCTAAATTATTTCTAATGGCACTTTTAGCCAATGCAATAATTTTGATTACTTTAATTCGGTTTCTGGTAATTTCAAAAACCTCATCCACCAATTCGGTGGTTGCAACAGCTGGGTCATAAAAAGTTTGAGCTGTTTTATTTTTTATGTATTCGTAATCACCACGCTTTGGATAAGAATCTCCCATTGCATTTTCAAACAAACCACTACTCCCTGTTAAGGTTAATGATTTAAGTCTTTCTGGATGCTTAAGAGCATATACCAAACCTACATGACCGCCCAAGGAATTCCCCAATAAATGTATTTGTTTATAATCCTTGAACTCAATAAACTGAGTAACATGTTTTGCTAAACCTGATACACTCGTATGTAAAATATCTAAGTCAAATAATGGCAAAATAGGAACAATCACTTTATGCGTGGTCCTAAATTTTTCAATTAAATCCGAAAAATTACTTAGTGCACCAAAAAGTCCATGAAGTAGCATCAAAGGCTCCCCTTCACCCACTTCCAAATAATCAAACTTATCCTCTTTTTTAATTTCGTATTCCATATCAATCAATATGAATAAAGATAGTCAATTCAAGGGAAAAATCGCCTGGCTTTACGAATCAAGGTGACCCAAAATTGATTTGTTAACATTTTGGTAAAATATAGAAATTAGCTATTTAAGCGGATTGGAAAAAGTGGCAATATTTTGCTTTATAAAGGGGAGCCAACCACCCATTTTGCCAATCAAAGTTGGCCACCAACTATTCAAATAAGCATAGGAATAGGTTGCTTTCATTTTGGCTGCTTCTATTACCCCAAGCAATTGTAAAAAGTACACCACCGCACTTAAGATGGTAAAATAAATAAACCCATATAAAACAATACCCAATAACTTATTAAGCCACCCCAGCATCAGCCACTGAGCTCCTTGTTGTAAAAATGCCGAAACCCATCTTAATGCAAATAACACGGCAATAAGAACAATTAAAAAGGAAATAAATGGTAAAAAATGAGAAGCAATTTTTGTATACTCTTTTAATTGACGTGCTACAAATCCAGCAAATTGAAATGCCAATACAAGGCCAATAAATAAGGACATAAAAGAGACCACTGCTCTGATAAGCCCGTTCTTATAGCCTTGTAAAATGGCAATCACCAAAATCGTTCCAGTTAATAAATCCAACCACATAAGCTAGTTGGTAAGTAGTTCTTTGGTGATCGCTGAAATAACCTTTCCGTCTGCTTGTCCGGCTAATTGCTTACTTGCAACGCCCATTACCTTACCCAAATCCTGAGGACCGGCAGCACCTACTTGTGCAATGATTTCTTGAAGTACTTTTTTTATTTCGGCCTCGCCCATTTGTGCTGGCAAGAACTTTTCAATCACTGCAATTTCTTCCGATTCTTTAACTGCTAAATCCGGTCTATTTTGTTGTTCATAAATAGATAAAGAATCCTTTCTTTGTTTTACCAGTTTTTGTAACAATTTCATTTCCACATCTGCAGAAATTTCACCATTGGCACCGGGTTCTGTTTTTGCTTTAATAATTTCTGCTTTAATAGCTCTTAACCCTCTTAATAAAGCCTCATCCTTGTTTTTCATAGCATCTTTCATTAAAGACATTACTTCTGTTTCTAAACTCATAATTTTTATTATTTTGGATTTTGATCAATTTGAGAAGCTCTGAATTTTTGATAAAACAATTTCGCAAAGGTTTTAAATTCTTCTGCAAGTGCTTTATCCTGAGTGGCTCTCAAATAGGAGTCCCCCATGCCAATTATATTTTGATAAAAAAAATCGGCCATTTCGTCTACCATCATATCCTTGGTCCACAAGTCAATACGCAAAGCGGTTTTATCGGTAGGATCCCAAAAAGTAAGCATCATGGCGCGCGCATCTTGTGCTTCTGTAGCAGTACTGTCAGAAGCGGACCATTGAATATTTTGTGGAATTTTTTGTTCATCTAAATGAACGACTACATTGATATTAGATTGATGCATTGTATTAAAGATTGAAAAATTTATTTACACGAAAGTAAGATATTATTGGATAGGAGTTATGTCTAACATACTTAAATGAGCATGCTCTTCTTTTAATTTCAATAACCATTCCGTAGCCATCCTTGCCCTCGTTTGCCTATATATTTCGTCCTTATAATAAAGTTTAAAATGATTAGACAGGGCCTGTTCTTCGGTAAACGAAAACACTTCCCCTGCTGGCAACCAGGTTTCAGGTAAATTCATGGCCGTATCCAATAAAAGCGGGACTTCGTACTCAATAGCATAATACATCCAACTACTTTTTGTGAAAGCAACGTCTTCCCATAAAATAGCATAGGTTGCTGCCAACCATTCCATACAAATGTCATGCGTACAAACAATATTAATGTCTTGATTGAATTTATACCCTTTTAATTGTAATAAAGCGGCTTCCTTGTCCTTGGGATGGTCAAAGACAAATACTAAATGCATTGTGGTTTGTTGCCATTTTTTAAAAATGGAGAACTCTTTCAAAATAGCTGTAAACCTTTTTAAGGGTGCAAAGCATAAAAAATAATTATGGCCCTGCGTTAAATTTTCTTGTGCCTTGGACAACTCCTGCCACTCAAAGGCTGGAACGGCTAAGCTTGGCAAATAAACACGCTGCAGCGCTAAATGGTATTGAGGATATTGATCTTTAAGATGCGCAAATGCCCAATCATTAATACAAATTACTTTACTCGCTTTTTTCATCCATTGATGAAAGCGCTTTTTCAAAAAATAGCTTTGAATAAATGAATGATCCAGCCTATTGGACAAGGCCAAGGGAATAAAAAGCTGAGGGATTTGATGCGCACCCTTAATAGTTGTTCCAAAATGTATGATGATACTATTTTTAGTTTCTTTATATAAAACCAGGGCATCATTGGGAGTGAGGATGGAAACCTGCTCTATTTCATTACAAAAGGAGGTAAAAGAAGCTGGTAAAGCCAATCCAACAATGACTATTTCATACTGTGGATGGGTTGAATAAACATTCACCAATGCTTTAACAATATCCAATAATATAACCGGATCTATAGGTAAAGAGGTACGAGTATGGATACATATACGCATGCCCAAAATTACGTCATACTTAACAATTTATCCACCAATCATTTACAGGGCGTAGTTCGAATAAATACTCCCCTACCTTTGTTATATGGCTAAAGAATTGCAACAATTAGACTTATTTGGAAATGCCCATATTGCGCCCGTTCATATTAGAAGAACGAAAGCCAATAAAGTAGTGGCAAAAAAGCCTTTACAAATGTCGGTCGTTGCAACTGAGGATCAAATGATGTTGAATGATGAAATGCCAAACGTTTCTAGGGCCCCCATGCATTTTGGTAAAAACAATACAAATCACAAAAGAGGAAGAAAGTCATTTGCTTCCATGGAAGGGGATATCGATAAATTAAATGTGCCGTCTAACGAAGAGCTTGCCAAAAAATTATATTACCCGATAGGCGAAGTTGCTGTTTGGTTTAATGTGAACACTTCGTTGATTCGTTATTGGGAAAAAGAATTCAAACAAATACAACCTCGGAAAACAAGAAAGGGAGATAGACTGTTTCGCGCGCAAGACATTGATTTTTTAAAACAGATCTATTATTTATTAAGAGAGAAAAAATATTCTATTGATGGCGCTAAAACTTATTTGAAAAATAATAAAGAAAAGGCCGGCAAAGACTTAGCATTGTTAAATAGCTTGCAACACTTGAAAACTTTTTTAGTTTCCCTAAAAAGTAGTTTGTAATAAAAATTCGAAATTATCCTTTTTCAGCAAATGCAATACGGTTGTCGTTTGCATATTGAATGGCCGTTACATTCAGCGATTCCCTCAATAACTGGAAATCATTTAAATCTACTTCCATCGGAACCAAGCATTCAATATGAATAGTGTGGAATTGCTTTCCAGAATCCGAAATAAACACCGTAGAGGATTGAATGGTTGCCATAGTAGCGATTGTATTTCTTAAATACTGAGCAAATGCAGACATCGAAGTAGCAGAAGTGGTAATACTTAACTGCAAATCCATTTCAATTTTTCGTTCAGACCTTAAACTAATATTATCTACAATGGTATCTACCATTTGTTTGTTGGGTACCGAGATATAGGTTTTGTTTTCCGTACGAATACGGGTACTCCTTAGACCAATTTTTTCAATGGTACCAGCAAAATTATTTACTTTAACCATATCGCCCACCGTAAAAGGCTTGTCAAAGAATATAATAAAGGAAGCGATAATGTTTTCCAAGCTTTCTCTCATAGACAATGCTATAGCGGCTCCCACAATACTCAAGCTAGTGACTAGGTTTCCGATATTTTCATTAAACACATAATGAAGCACCATCAACAACCCAATTAAGTAGAGGATTACTTTAAAAAAATCTCTAAAAAATAAAATCAACTGGTCGTCGGTTTGATTTTTTGAAAGCTTTGCTTTTTCATCTAGTATGATAGAAATAAATTCAAGTGTTCTTAAACAAACTCTGATAAATAATATGATAAATGAAAGTTTCACCAAGGATTCAATCATCTGATGCGCAGTAAGTTTATAAATGTGAAAATTTAAAGCTTCTGGGAATTTTAATTCATAAAAAGAAATAATCGCCACTAAGAAAACGAGGAATCTTTCAATGGGTATGATAAGTCTGTGTACATGAATTTTTCGAAGCTCAGAATGATTCTTTTTATCTACCCAGGTATAAATTAAACTGGCAAAAAAACGTGAAACCAACCGTTTAATCAATAAAGTAAAAATCAATACGCCAGCAATAATTAAATAACTTTTAAGCGAATTGGATAATATGTTTTGGTCTACATTCATGATTAACAGTTTATGTTAGGATTCCCACTTTAACAATTGCAAAGTAGTGCCGTCAAAAACAGCATAGGTATTTAACCTTATCCAATCACCTAAATTAATATACTTTGTTCGTTCGTTGATATCAAAGTCAATGGCAAAGTGCCTATGTCCAAAGATAAAATAATCCACATCCATTTTTTTAGCTTGCTCCTTGGTATAAACAATAAGCCACTCTTTGTCTTCGCCTAGGAATACTTCGTCCGCCGTACCTGTTTTAGCTCTACTTTTTGTACTAAAATAATTGGCTAATTTAATACCTGCATCTGGATGCAACCATCTAAACAACCACTTACAAAAAGGATTGGTAAATATTTTTTTCAAGCGCTTGTATCCATAATCACCCGGACCTACGCCATCTCCATGACCAATATAAAATTGCTTACTGCCTAATTGAAAAGGTTGTGGTTCAAAATAAACTTTAGCATTTAGTTCCTTGCTTAAATAATCCTGCATCCACAAATCATGGTTGCCTGTAAAAATATGAATGGGAATACCGGCATCACTAATTTGCGCCAAACAACCTAAAATACGCACAAAGCCTTTAGGCACGACCGTTTTGTATTCAAACCAAAAGTCAAATATGTCCCCTACTATAAAAAAAGCGGCTGCATCTTTTTTGCATTCATTAAAAAAATGCACCAATTTATCTTCTCGCTTTCTACTCTCCAATTCATTAGGCGCGCCTAAATGAAAGTCGGACAAGAAATATATTTTTTTACCAGGCGCTAATTCCATGAAAGGATATTTAATTAATAAAGTCTAATCGGTCTGCTTATCTACTAAAAAACAATATACTTCTTTTGGACCATGTACGCCAACCACTAAAGTTTTTTCAATATCAGCGGTACGGCTAGGGCCAGTTGCATAGCTAATCATAGAAGGTATGAAATTTGCTTCCTGTTTAAACTGCGCTAAGCTATCTGAAATGTCATATACCAACTGATGCGTATACGCCACACAAATATGAATGGGTGCATACACACTGCTAGTTCGTCCACTTAATTGCTGACTACTTAATACAATGGTACCGGTTCGAGCGATTAGATGCTCACATAAGGTAATAGAGGCATCGCAGGTTGATAGTTCATCGGTATTGACAGGATCAAATTGGTATTCGCTCATATCATCTAACCAACCAGACTCAATGGAATATATTTTTTGCCAGTTTTTTACTTTAATTAAAGCAGCTAATTGTGAAGCCAATTCTCCATCATCTTCACAGTATACAAACTTCCCCAAGAGTTCCGTGAACTTTTGAGCAAAGCCAATGGCTAACTCCTGCTCGGTTGGAATAAATATTGGCGTTTCAGAAACCTGATCCGGGAAAGGAACGGCAACAGGGGACTGTAAAGCCTGTTTAATCTTGTTTAATATTTTATTTCTTGCACCTTGGGATTCCATTTCAATTGTTATTCATTATTGCCAGTTGCATCTGCTGCATTGATTGTAGCGTTTGCATGATCAATAGTGTCATCGGTTGCAACATCACTAGATACGTTCGCAGCAGCGTCCGTTGGCGCTTCTACAGTAGTTTCGGTAGGTGCAAAAGTTTCGTGGATATCCCCATTTTTTTCTGGTTCAAACGGACGTTTTCCAATTAATTCTTCCACATCACTTTTATGCAATACCTCTTTATCTAATAATGCTTTTGCTAATTTCTCCACTTCTTCTTTATGTTCCGTTAATAATTGTAAAGTTCTTTGATACGCTTCGGCAATCATTTTTCTTACTTCCTCATCAATAATTTTACCGGTCTCTTCGCTAAATGGTTTTTGGAAAGTATTTTCTTGAGAAGGGTCGTAAAAACTAACGTTACCAATTTTTTCGTTCATTCCATAAGTAGTAACCATGGAATAAGCCATCTTAGAAATTTGTTGTAAGTCGTTACTTGCTCCTGTTGAAATTTTACCAAAGAAAATTTGTTCAGCTGCTCTACCACCTAGTGTCATACACATTTGATCCGTTAATTGCTCAATGGTATATAAATATTGCTCCTTAGGTGTGTATTGCGCATAACCCAATGCAGCAGTACCTCTTGGCACAATGGTTACTTTTAATAAAGGATAGGCATGCTCCAAGAACCAACCACAGGTAGCGTGTCCTGCTTCGTGGTAAGCAATGACTTCTTTTTCATTGGGAGAAATAATTTTATTCTTTTTCTCCAATCCGCCAATCACTCTATCAATCGCATCTTGGAAGTCCTGCATCTCTACACCCGTTTTGCCTTTACGTGCTGCAATTAATGCGGCCTCGTTACAAACATTCGCAATATCTGCACCGGCAAAGCCTGGAGTTTGTTCAGCTAATTTATATATATCTAAACTTTCAGAAACTTTAATAGGTCCTAAATGCACTTTGAAAATTTCTTGACGCCCTTTCACATCTGGACGATCAATTGAAATTTGACGATCAAATCTACCTGGTCTTAATAAGGCACTATCCAATACATCGGGACGATTGGTAGCAGCTAAAATAATAATACCCGTGTCGCCACCAAATCCATCCATCTCCACTAGCAATTGGTTCAATGTATTTTCACGCTCGTCGTTACTCATCATGGCATTTTTACCGCGCGCGCGACCAATGGCGTCAATCTCATCTATAAAAATAATACAAGGCGCTTTTTCTCTTGCTTGCTTAAATAAATCACGTACACGACTTGCGCCCACACCCACAAACATCTCCACAAAATCAGATCCACTTAAACTAAAGAAAGGAACCTGTGCTTCTCCTGCCATCGCCTTTGCCAATAAGGTTTTACCTGTACCTGGAGGACCAATTAACAATGCACCCTTAGGAATTTTACCTCCTAGGTTGGTATATTTTTTAGGATTCTTTAAGAAGTCAACAATCTCCATTACTTCTTCTTTTGCTTCTTCCAAACCTGCAACATCTGCAAATGTGATATTTACTTTGGTGCCTCCTTTTTCAAATAAGGTAGCCTTGGATTTTCCTACATTAAAAATGCCACCGGGTCCACCGCTACCTCCACCTCCACCACCCATCTTGCGCATTAATAAAACCCAAACTATGATAATTAATAAGAATGGGAAAATAGCGCCTAAAATTTTACTAAACCAATCATTTTCAGAATCGGTATTGCTATCCGGAATATTGGTAATGGCATACTTGGTATAAATATCTTGTACCTCTTTATTAAAAGAAGCCCAATCGTCTACTTTATATTCAAACAAATAAGTCCCTTTCACTTTCGCCTGTTTTTGCGCAGGAGTAAGTGTTTTACTAAATTTTTTATCGTAGGTAGATTTTGTAATACTATCCGGCTTAATATAAAAATGAACCACTTTTGAGTTCTCCACTTTTACAAATTTCTCCACATCGCCGCTGGCCATCAATCTCACAAATTCATTGTGGGAAATCACACTTGCGTCCGGTGCCATTTGGAAGAAATTAGAGGCAAATATTAGCGTAATAGCCAATATTCCATAAATCCAATAAATATTAAATTTGGGCAATTTAGGACCACCGCTTAAAGGGCCGCCTTTTTTATCATTATTCTCAGGTATCATTATTCGTTTTTATAACTTTTGTATTTCAATATAACAAAATTCTCTAAGATTAGTTTTCTAAGTCATGCATTTTCGTATCCGCATCACTCCACATCTCTTCTAATTGATAAAACTTCCTAGATTCAGGGTGCATTACATGCACAACTACATTGATATAGTCAATTAACAGCCATTGAGCAGCGGTCTTCCCTTCACTTTTATAAGGGTATTCGCCACATTGGTGTTTTACTTCATACTCAATATTGTCAGCAATAGCCTTTAACTGTGTAGTATTATTTGCTTCACAGATAATAAAGAAGTCGGCTGCTGCTTCATGTATTTTTTTGAGATCCAAGCTAATGATATTTTCCCCTTTTTTATCCTGGATAGCAGCGATAATGGTTTTGAAAATTTTGCTACTGCGCGTAAGTTGCGTTGGAGATTTTTTACGATCTTTTAATGCGGAAAGAGGTTCCAATAATGTTCAATTTTATTTGTTAATGCTTTGTTAGTCCAATCATTTTGTATGTCAATTTGTGAGACACAAGAGAAACTAGCTAACTTTACAAAAATAACAATTCTTTGTCACCTGCCACACCAATTATCACATTAGGCGCACCGCTTATAGAACTGTCTAGCATAGATAGTACCAATATGTATGCCATAAGCCAGGTGCACCAGCAATTGGCCGTTTCTGGCAGTTGCTATCGTGCTGATTATCAAACACAGGGAAAAGGCCAACATGGAAGGAACTGGAGTAGCGAGGCTGGCCAAAATTTGCTTTGCAGCTATGTTTTGGAGTTAAAAAGCTTGGATCCTAGTAAAAAATGGAGTCCAAACGACCAAAAAGGACTTTCCGCAGCGGTAGCTATTGGCGCAAAAGCCTTTTTTCAAGCCTATGCTGGAGACGAAACCATTATAAAATTACCAAATGATATTTATTGGCGTGACAGAAAGGCAGGGGGTATATTAATAGAAAACACGCTTAGGGGAATGGAATGGACATGGTCCGTGATTGGAATTGGATTCAATATCAATCAGACGCAATTTAATATAGAAGGCACAGCACCCGTTTCACTTCATCAAATTACAGGTAAGCAATGGGAAATTCCTAGATTGCAGACCGAATTAAGCAAAGCACTAAATAATAGTATACAAAATTGGTTAAAGGAAGGAGATTCGGAAACCATTGAAAAAATGAAACCATTATGGAAATAAAATTAACACAACATAGTAAAGGCGGTGGCTGTGGATGTAAAATATCGCCCGCAGTACTTTCTGAAATTTTAGCAGCACACAATGTGGGCGCAAAAAATAATATTCCACAATTATTAGTAGGCAACGATAGTAGAGACGATGCAGCTGTTTATCAAATAGATGAAAAAACGGCCATGATTAGTACCACCGATTTTTTTATGCCTATTGTGGATGATGCATTTGCCTTTGGACAAATTGCTGCAGCCAATGCCATAAGCGATGTGTATGCAATGGGAGGCAAACCCATTTTTGCATTAGCCGTTTTAGGTTGGCCCTTAGCCACTTTGCCTCCAAGTGTTGCAGCACAAGTAATGGAAGGTGCCCGCAAAACCTGTGCTGAAGCGGGTATCGTAATAGCAGGAGGACATAGTATTGATAGTCAGGATCCTATTTTTGGTTTAGTGGTGAACGGATTAGTAGACATTGAAAATTTAAAAAGAAATGATACCGCTCAAGAAGGCGATGTATTAATTATTACCAAACCATTAGGCGTTGGCATATTAGCTACTTCTCAAAAAAGAGGATTGTTAACAGAAACGGATTTAGCATTTTTAGTAAATCAATTAACCACTATTAATAAAGCAGGAGCAGCTTTAGGAAAAATAAAAGGGGTACATGCCATGACCGATGTAACGGGTTTTGGTTTAGCAGGACATTTAACAGAGATGATGGAAGGAAGTAAGCTCACTGCAAAATTATCTTATGCTAAAATTCCTATCATTCCAGAAGTACGCAATTACATTGCGCAAAAAGCAATCCCAGGAGCCACTGCAAGAAATTGGAGTGCCACTTGCGAAGGGATTCAATTGGATGAAAGCATTGATCAGCTTGAAGCAAGTTTAATTCTGCCTGACCCACAAACCAATGGGGGCTTGCTTATTGCGGTGGACCCCACAGCATTGCAGGAAGTTCAAGACATTTTGAAAGCTGCAGGAATTGTATATACCGATCCTATTGGAATTTGCACAGCAGCATCGGATAAAAAAATTGTGATTACTGCTTAACTAGGAACTTATTCAAAAATTAAATTGCCCTTGTTCTTAATTTGATCAGGGGTTAGTTCTACCACTAATTGTACGCCTTTAATATCGCGAATGGTTTGTGTAATTTCTTTTACTTTCTCGTCCTCAATCCAATCTCCTTTTAACCACCAGATAAAATCCATATGTTTTAATTCGGGCAATAAATATTCGCCGTCATATTGATTATGGTAAACGAAATGTTGAAAATTAGAATTGGGTTCATCTGCTTCATACATGGAAAAATAATAGGTTCTACTTTTTCTTTTTAATGCAATTTCATGATCAGGATTAAACCTGAATTCAAAACCCATATACTGATTGAGTAAAATGCAGAATTGAAAATTTTTTATGGGTGCGGTAATTCCAAGAATACGGGTACCCTCAAAATCTTGTTCGTTAATTTCGTCCTGATCTAAAATTAGTTTTGCACTCATTATATTTAGTAATTAGAATAAATTTAAAACTAAAATTGAATATCATATTTAATTTCTTCGGTACCTCTTTTTACAACCAATATGGTTTTATCCCCCTTCTTAAACTTGCCCAGGGCCTGCATATAGCTCATTACATCTATTAATTTATAGTCTCCCACTTGCAATAAAACATCGGCAGGTTTTAGTCCCAACTTCTCCCCTAGCTTACCCTGACTGGTTCCTTCAATTCTAACACCCGTGCCGGTAAAAGCATAGTCTGGCATCACCCCTAAACTCACCGTAAACTTGGTACTCTTACCCATAGTTTGTTCACGTGTTTTTAAAAAATCTAGTTTACCATAAGTGTCGGTAGCTTTGATAATTTTTTGTAACAAGCGCACTATTTCTTTTTCTCCTTCGTAATTAATTTTATCCCAATCATCTGTTGCTTTATGATAATCCGAATGACTTCCTGTAAACATAAACAATACAGGCATGTCTTTTCGATAAAAACTTGAATGATCACTTGGTCCTGTACCTGCACTATCATAATGTGTTAACAATGTAGTAGGAGTTTTAGATAAAATTTCCGACCACTTACTGGAAGTGCCGTAGCCACCAATGGTTAATTTACGCGCGGTATCATACCTGCCTACCATATCCATATTAATCATGTAATTAAAATTACCTGAATAAGTAGGATGATCCAACCAATATTTGCTACCTAATAATCCCAACTCTTCCCCAGAAAAATGGATGATTAAATAGTTGTTATTTTTAGGTGCTTTCTTTACTAAAGATTTAGCCAATTCAATCAAAGCCGCAGTACCACTGGCATTGTCGTCGGCACCATTATGAATAAAATTGTTTAGGTCTAATCCATTTTTGTCTTCATTGTATCCCAAGTGATCCAAGTGCGCGCCTAAAATAATGGTGTTAGCTGCTTTATTATCAATAAAACCCACAACGTTGTGTGCGGTTCGTGCTGGATGTTCAAATTGTACTTTTGCTTCAATAGAATACGTTCCAGATTCGTCGCTGAAATATTTTTCAAATCCTTGCTTGGTAAAATAAAGTACAGGTAAGGACAAGGCCTTTGATGTATCGTTTTTATTAAATTGAATATTATCCACCAAGCTGCCACTATTGTGTAAAATTAAAGCAATCGCTCCTTTGATTTTTAACTCCGTTGTAGTGGTAGTAAGCCATTCATTGATATCAAAATGAGGATTGCTTGTGTTTTCTTCCAGTACTTCATGTACATCTTTAAACCAAGCCTGATTCATTTCATTTAAAGCAACAGAAGCACGCGACGTGAAATGTTGACTGCCGCTATTGGATAAAGCAAAGAAGTCAGTATCTAATATGGCTTGTTGATTGTTGATTTTTACAAATGCATCATTTGCAAAACGTTTGCCTTCATCAATTTTAAAGTCTTGTATAAAACCATTTGTTCCCATGGGTTGAATGGCCAATCCTTGGTATTGCTCTACTATATAATGAATGGCTTTCTGCTCTCCAGGTGTTCCTGCACGACGGCCTTCTAATTCATCACTCGCTAAAAACTGGATATGTCCTTTTAAGTTTTGGATCAACAGTTTGTCCGCTTTACTTAACTTTTGAGCTAATAAGCCCATTGGAACAACCAACATCAATAAAACAATTACTTTACGCATCTGATACATTTTGTGCTACAAAAATAAGTAAAGGAGCTAGGAAAAGAGTGACTTCTATCAGCAATATTGCCCATATTGGTCAATTTCTAATTTCGTAAGCAGTAGCCAATCTTAAAAGTTAGCTTTGTCCACTAATGAAAGCCGGTATACATATAGCCTTGGTGGGTAACCCCAATAGTGGTAAAAGTTCACTTTTCAATGCTTTGACAGGCTTGAATCAGAAAGTGGGCAATTTCCCAGGGGTCACTGTAGATAAAAAAACCGGCGATCTCACTATTGGCAGTCACCCTTCTACCCTTATTGACTTACCAGGCACTTATAGTTTTTATCCAAAAAGAGAGGACGAATGGGTGGCATATAAGGTGCTGATGGGTGTGGATTTAGAAATCAATACCGATGTGATATTGCTGGTGGCCGATGCCAGTAATTTAAAAAGAAATTTGCTTTTTTGTAGTCAAATTATAGATTTGAAAAAGCCGGTGGTATTAGCACTTACCATGAATGACCTAGCTGCTAAAAAAGGAATTAAAATAGATATTGCAGGATTACAAAAAGATTTAGGCATTCCAGTCGTTGCGGTGGATGCAAGAAAAAATAAAGGATTCAATGAATTAAAAAATGCACTGGTTGGAATTATTGAAACACCAAGATCAAAAAATCAGGAAAGTTTTATTGACAACAAAAATTTAGCGCCTTTAGCCATTGACGCATTTAAAACCTTATTCCCTACCACCAGCGACTATGCTGCATTGCACTACTTAATGCATCATGAAGCATTTCCATTAGAGGAAGAAATGCAAAATAGAATTGAGCAAATTGAAATTGACAATCAATTCAACCACACTAAAACACAGGCCCAGGAGATATTACAGCGATACGGACATATTCAGGAGATTATGAAAAGCAGGGTAACCATTCCAGATCCGACTGCGAAGAAAAAAAGAACCGACCGACTTGATAATATTTTTTTACATCGCGTAGGAGGGTATGCAATACTTTTTTCGGTATTGTTTATTTTATTTCAATCGGTTTTTTGGATGGCTAAATTCCCCATGGATGGCATTGAATGGATCTTCACCAATGTAACTACTTATTTAAATACAATACTTCCCAATGTATGGTGGGAGGACTTACTCGTAAATGGTTTAGTAGCAGGCATTGGAGGTATTGTAATTTTTGTGCCACAAATTATGATATTATTTGGCCTCATTACTTTATTAGAAGATACAGGATACATGGCGCGTATTAGTTTTTTAAGCGACAAGCTAATGCGTAAAGTAGGATTAAATGGAAAGAGTGTAATGCCTATGATTAGTGGCTTTGCTTGTGCCGTACCCGCCATTATGAGCGCAAGAAATATTGAAAATAAAAAAGAAAGACTTCTCACTATAATGGTTACACCATTTATGAGTTGCAGTGCGCGATTACCCGTTTACACTATTTTAATTTCATTGGTTATTGACAATAAATTTTATTTTGGATTTTTAAGTTTACAAGGATTGGTAATGATGGGATTGTATTTGATAGGAATTATCATGGCACTGCTTGTAAGTATGGTGTTAAAATGGTTTGTGAAAATTAAAGAGAA
>CANJPH010000011.1 GCA_947476145.1 Bacteroidota bacterium
CAGGTTTCACAAAATTTTGTTTTGTTGCAGTTCCCTTCGCCCATGATCCAAAACTTTTTTCTGCCAAAGCTTTTGCTGTTGCTGGCTCTATATCCCCTACAAAAACCAGATAGGCCATATTGGGTTTCCAATACGTACTTAAAAATGATTTAACATCATTAATCGTAATGCTATTCACTGTTTTAGTAGTCATCATTTCACCATAAGGATGTGAAGCACCATAAACTAACTTTTTCACTACATTTCCTGAAATCGCATCCGCATCATCTTTACTTGATTCTATTCCAGACAATGTTTGTTTACGAATTTTCTCCAATTCATCGTTAGCCAATGCAGGCTGAAGCACTACCTCAGCCATCAAGGACATTAATGCAGGAAAATTAGATTTAAGTGAGCTCACCGCTGCAGACTGACTTGAAGTAGACATGGTTCCGCCTAAAAACTCAACTGCTTCGTCTAGTTGTGCTTTTGATTTAGTGGTGGTACCTCTTTTCAATAACTGTCCTGCCATTTCTGCAACACCCGCTTTATCGCCTTCTGCAAAACCATCATAATCAAATGCAAGTGATGCAGTCACTCTTGGCAATTTTGTATTTTTAACTACGAATACTTGCATCCCATTCGCTAAAGTGAATTTAACTGGGTTACCTATTTGTATTAGGGGTGCTTTTCCTGGCGCTGGCGCTTTTGAACGGTCTATTGTTTGTGCCATTGAAACGATGGGCAACAATAATAAAGCGATATATATCTGTTTTTTCATAAAATTATTTTTTGTATTGTGCATTTCAATTACGCAATTACTTTGTAGTTGATTTTTCTTTTGGTACATAATAAAGAACAACACGATTATCCTTATTTAAATATTTTTTTGCCACATTTAAAACATCCTGTCTAGTTACCTTATTGTATTTATCCAATTCTGTATTAATTAAATTAGCATCTCCAAAATACACTTCATTATTGGCTAAGCTTTCAGCGATGCCTGCCATAGTGCTATTACTCGTTACAATTTGTGTGGTAATTTGATTCTTTACTTTTTGAAATTCTCTCTCCCCCACTAAATCTGTTTTCAAGTCATTAACGATACTATCCATACTTAACTCCAAGGATTCGATTTTCACACCCATATTTGCAATGGCCAAAGTAATAAACAACCCCTCATCCTCATTAAAAAATGGTGCAGATTGCGCAGCCACTGCTTGTTGTTTTTTATCTACTAATGTTTTATTCATTCTAGATGATGCTCCGCCTGATAAAATAGTGGACAATACATTAAAAGCATAATATTCATCACCCCCTTGCTTTGGCGCTCTATAGGCTTGAAATACACCTGGTAATTGAATATTATCTTGAATCACATCTCTTACTTCCCCTCCCAAGGCTGGCTCCTGAATGGTAGGTCTTGGAATTACATTGGCTCCTTTTTGAATAGGACCAAAATATGCTTCTATTTTATTTTTTACATCTGCCTTATTAAAATCACCTGCAATAGATAACACACAATTATTGGGAACATAAAAAGTTTTATAAAATTGAATGAACTCCTCTAGTTTAGCAGCGTTTAAATGATCCATACTTCCTATCGGCGCCCATTGATAAGGGTGTACCTTAAAAGCACGCTTTAACATTTCAGTTAAAAAACTTCCATAAGGTCGATTGTCCATTCTTTGTCTTTTTTCCTCCTTCACTACTTCACGTTGTGTGTTCACGCCGATTTGTTCAATTTTAGCATGCATCATTCGCTCACTTTCTAACCACAAACCCAAATCCACTTGATTGGAAGGCAATAACTCATAATAAAAAGTACGGTCCTGAGAAGTATTTGCATTTAATGCACCCCCCGCATTGGTGATATATTTATCAAACTCGCCACGCTTAATATTTTCAGATCCTTCAAACAATAAATGTTCAAAGAAGTGCGCAAAACCTGTGCGTGCGGTATCCTCATTTTTAGAACCCACATGGTATAGGGCAGTAACAGCCACTACTGGTGCACTATGATCCTCATGTAAAATCACTTTTAACCCATTGGGTAAAGTATATTTTTCAAACTGTATGGTTTGTCCTTGCGCAAATGATTGGGCAATGATAAAACTGCATACAAAAAACAGAATTACTTTTTTCTGCATAAAATAAATTTATAATTAAAATTGAAGTTAAAATTACGGCTAAATGCCTTAAAACCACTTAAAAAATAATAAGACTTATCCCCCAATTATTTGATCGGTTGTGATGCTAGATGCATGGTACCACTTAATTTCAGGGTCTTTTTTAAACCAGGTCATTTGTCTTTTAGCATAATGTCTGGTGTTTTGCTGTATCAATTCAATGACCCTTGATTTTTCTACTTTCCCGTCAAAAAAGGGCTGCCATTCGCTATACCCAACGGTTTGTAATGCATTTAAATGTAAATGAGGAAGTAGTGATTTCACCTCCTGCTCCAAGCCCTCCTCCACCATATTCATAACTCTTTGGTTAATACGATCATATAACATTTCCCTAGGCATTTCTAGCCCAATTTTAACAATATTAAAAGGGCGCGTAATTTTATTTTTTTGCTGAAAATGAACAATGGATTCGCCGGTGCCCAGCTTAACTTCTAAGGCACGCATTAACCTTTGCGGATTTTGCTGCTCTCCTTTTTCCCAATAAATGGGATCCTTTACGGACAGTTCCTTTTGCAACCATCGTAAACCCAATTTTTCATATTGCTGAATGATTTCCGCTCTTATATTGGGATCAATTACAGGGATCATATCTAAGCCCTCACAAAATGCTTTGATATATAAACCCGTTCCACCTACCATGACAACCGCGTCCTTGGTTTTGAACAATACTTCTACTTTGTCCAATGCATAGCGCTCAAACACGGACGCATTGATCGTATCATTTATGGAATGACTTGCAATAAAATGATGGGGCAGGGCTGCTAATTCGGATGTACTAGGTCTGGCTACTCCAATGTTCATTTCTCCATAACATTGACGCGCATCGGCAGAAATAATTTCGGTATGCAAGGCTTGCGCCAATGAAATGGCAAATGCAGTTTTACCAACCGCAGTTGGTCCTATTATAATATATACAGTTTTATCTAAAGACAATTTATTGATATTTAAAAGCGACCCTGCAATCTCGCTTCATTAAAAACTAAAATAAAAAAAAGTGCAATTTATAAAACACTTAGTAAGCCTCGAATGAATCATCTAAGAAACCATTGCCTTTGGAGTCCTCTCCTTCATCAGACGCATCCCCGTCGTCTTCATCAGCATCATCAGACGCATCCGAGTCCTCGCCTGCATCCCCGTCGTCTTCGCCTTCTTCACCAAATCCCTCCTTTGCTTCGGACAGGTCATACTTTTCTTCAATGTCGGCAAAGTTTTTACCTAGTAGTCCTTTGGAACCATACTGCATTGGGCCCACTCCCTCCGTTCTTGAAATAATGGGATAACTTAATGTTAAGTCTGCATCGGCATTTTTAATGACTTGTATTAGCTCAATTAAAAAAGTCCATGATTTATTAAAATCATATAAATAAATAAAGTGTTGATTGGTGTCAATAATTTCTGTCCCAATGACAGTCTCACTCATTAATAATGGCGCTGCAACATATTCCTTCTCATAAACTTCTTTGCTAATTTCTCTCCCTCTTTTCCAAATATCATTGCTCCTAAAAAAAGTAGCATTATGTATTTGATCAAATTCAAAGGCTTTTAATATAATTTCATGTAGTGCTGAAAAACTTTGTGTATGCTTTACTAAAACGTCTCTGTAGATTGCATCATCCTCCTCCCAATACACCCTAAATTTTAAAATGGCCATACTTTAAATTTGAAACGCTAAATTACTATTTTATTACAGGAAATAAGCCTAGTTGGGCTGCTTCTTTCAACATAAAATCATAAGCGGCATCCTGCTCATTGGGAATAACTCCATCCAATATGGCTTCTCTTATGGCATCCTTTATTATACCCACTTGTTTGGAGGGGGTAATATTAAATATTTGCATGATCATTTCACCCGTAATGGGTGGTTGCCAATTGCGAATGCTATCCTTTTCCTCTACTTCTTGCAAGCGCACTTTTACATACTCAAAGCCCTGCAAATATCTTTTTACTTTATTTTGATTCTTGCTCGTAATATCTGCAGCACACAACAACATCAATGATTCAACATCATCCCCCGCATCAAATAATAATCTTCTAATGGCACTGTCTGTGACACTTTCTTTGGTTAATGAAATAGGACGCAAATGCAATGCCACTAATTTTTGCACCATCTTCATTTTTTCATTTAGCGGCAATTTTAACTGCGTAAATATTTTGGGCACCATTCTTGCACCTACCACTTCATGCCCATGAAAGGTCCAACCAAATCCAGGTTCAAATCTTTTTGTTTTAGGCTTTGCAATATCATGTAATAAGGCAGCCCATCTTAACCAAATATCATTAGAGGTACTTGCTACATTATCCAATACTTGAAGCGTGTGGGAAAAATTATCCTTATGCCCAATACCATCCAATGTTTCAGCGCCTTCTAATTGTAATAACAATGGGAATATATGTTGTAATAAACCTGATGCTTTTAATAAATACCAACCTTTCGATGGCGTCTCGGTCATCATTATTTTTTGCAATTCTTCGGTAATGCGTTCTTGAGAAACAATACTGATACGATCTGCAATTTGTTGAATACCTTTAAAAGTTTCCTCCGTAATGGTAAAATCCAACTGTGTTGCAAAACGAATGGCGCGCATCATACGCAATGGATCATCATCAAATGTTTGTGCAGGTGCTAAAGGCGTTTTCAAGATTTTATTTTGCAAATCTTCTAGTCCACCAAAAGGATCAATGATATGTCCAAAATGCGATACATTTAATTCAATAGCTAAAGCATTTACGGTGAAGTCTCTCCTATTTTGATCATCCTCTATGGTCCCCGGACTTACTTCGGGTTTACGACTATGACGTGCGTAGCTTTCTTTTCTTGCTCCCACAAATTCAATTTCTATATCATCAAATTTCACTTGCGCCGTACCAAAGGTTTTAAATAATGAAACGGGTGGATTTGGATGAAACAATTTGGAAAAAGCCTGAGCCAATGCCATCCCATCTCCAATACAAACCACATCAATATCCTTAGTGGGACGTTCCAATATTTTATCACGCACAAATCCTCCCACCGCAAAGGCAGGTACTCCTATTTTGGCGGCAGCTTCGGCTACTGCTTTTAATAGTGCTGTTTCTCGTGACGTGAGTTGGAGTTGCATGGCGCAAATGTACTAATGTTGCGTCATTTGTACCAATGGAGCGTATAATTGTTGCATTTGAACACTCATAGCGCAATTAAAATGTGCCAAAGGACAGGCTTTTTTACCATGAATACCACAGGGTTTACAGGACAATGCCTTTTCTGTTTGCACAATAAAGGACTGATCAGATAAAGGTCCATATCCAAAATCCGGAATGGTAGAACAATAGATAGCCACCACAGGTGCATTTACTGCCGAAGCAAAATGCATAGGCGCCGAATCATTTACATAATTTAACACCGCACCTTTTTGCATAGCAGCAGAACTTAAAAAATTAAATTGCCCAGCCACATTCACCACTCTATTTTTAATTCTTGCATTAGCGGCAATCGCATTTACAATTTGATCTCCTATTTTACGATCCCCTGGCCCACCAATAATATATACATTACCGCTATATTCTAATGTATTTAAAAATTGAACCCATTGCTCAACGGGAAATTGTTTAGTATACCAAACAGAGGCCGGGGCAATACATATATAGGGTTGTGATTGGAATGATTTTACTTTTTCCAAGTCGGAAGGAGCAGGATATAATTTTGGATTACATAAAGGAATATCCTCATCTAAAAATTGAATCAACGCATGATTTTTTTGTATTTCATGCAAGCCCGTTTGTATGGCTTCATGTTTTACTTTATGAGTAAATAAAAATGAAAATGGATTTTTATCAAACCCAATGGTAACCATTGCCTTTGAAAAAGCCGTCCACAAACCAGTGGCAGCATATCTTTGCACATTTATCAAAACATCATATTGTTGGGCACGTAATTGTTTTAAAACTTTTAACCAATTTGCATATTTGCTTTGTTGCTTATCCCAAATAATTACATTACTTATATATGGATGTTGTGCAAACAAAGCTTCATTTCCTTTTCTTACTACAATATCAATTGTTGCAGTTGGATATTTTGCATGCAATGACTCTATTAGCGCCGTAGATAATACGACATCACCAATAAAAGCAGTTTGTATAATTCCAATTTTTTGCATGCAATGAATTTTCTTTTATTGAGGAGTCAATTATTAGTGTCTGATAATAATTAATTGCCCATTTTTATCCCATTTAATGATCGAAGAAGGTTGTTTTAATTCGGTCTCTTCCCTACGATGCTTTACAACATAATTTACGCCTTCTATAATTTCCATTGAAATATCATTAAAACAAAGTGCGGTAGGATAAGAAGAAATATTTGCAGAGGTACTCACAATAGGTTTACCAAATTGATAAATTAATTCCTGACAAAACTGATCCTTACAAACACGTATAGCAACTGTTCCATCATCTGACATTAAATTAGGCGCTAAATTTTTTGCGTTTTGATAAATGACAGTGGTAGGTTTATGAATGCCTTTGATATAATCAAACACTTGCAGTTCATTGATCTCTACATAATTTAATATCGACTGCTCATTATGCACTAAAATAATCATCGCTTTTGAATCCACTCTTTTTTTGAGTTCAAAAATTTGCTTCACTGCAGCTTCATTAGTCGCATCACAGCCAATGCCCCAAACGGTATCAGTGGGATATAATATGATTCCTCCTTTTTGTAGTGTTTCAAGGCAGGCTTTAAGATCATCGTGATTCGCAAACATGTTGCAAATTAAACAATACCTGTTATAAAATGGATGGTTTATTGTGCAAAAGAATTGGTCAAAAATAAATTTTGAGCATGTATTTTTGCCAAAATTGACAATAATGGACTTACAAACTAAAATTGAAGCAGCATGGAATGACCGCGCTTTATTAAAAGACGAAATCTATAGCAATGCCATTCGGGAAGTGATTGAAGAAGTAGATAAAGGAAGACTAAGAGTTGCTGAACCCAGCGCAAATAATTGGGTAGTAAACGAATGGGTAAAGCAAGCCATCCTAATGTATTTTGGTATTCAACAAATGCAAACCTGGGAATTAGCCCCCTTTGAATTTCATGATAAAATGTTATTAAAATCGGGTTATGCAGCATTGGGCGTTCGTGCCGTTCCACATGCCATTGCAAGATATGGTGCCTACTTAGCAAAGAATGTAGTGCTTATGCCAAGCTATGTGAATATTGGTGCTTTTGTAGACGAAGGAACCATGGTAGATACTTGGGCAACAGTCGGGAGCTGTGCGCAAATTGGAAAGAATGTGCACCTAAGTGGTGGTGTAGGCATTGGTGGTGTTTTAGAACCATTGCAAGCAAGTCCAGTGATTGTGGAAGATGGTTGTTTTATTGGAAGTAGATGTATTGTGGTCGAAGGCGTTCACTTAGAAAAAGAAGTGGTATTGGGCGCCAATGTAGTGTTAACCAAGAGTACAAAAATAATAGATGTGAGCGGAGATACCCCTGTTGAATATAAAGGACGCGTACCAGCTAGAAGTGTTGTGATTCCGGGTGCTTATTCAAAAACTTTCCCTGCTGGTGATTACCATGTGAATTGTGCTTTAATCATAGGTCAACGTAAACCAAGTACCGATTTAAAGACCAGCTTAAATGATGCATTAAGGGATTTTAATGTTGCGGTATAAAAATGGGCAATGCCTCTAAAAAAGTTGGGGTGACAGAGACTAATCCCCACCACCCCGATTATCCTTCCCCCAAAGGATAATATTTTTTATATATTTAATATTTCTTTAATTTGTTAAATTACCAAATTGCTTTTATAGCAAATTTGCAACAAAGTATTAGACATGTCACTAATTTACACAATTTTAGGTGTGAAAATCTTTATTTATTCTTTATTAGTTATAAATCATAATTTTACATATTAGTAATATATATTCTTTGTTAAAAAATAAATAAGTAAATTTCTTATTGTATTTTTTCAATAGATTTGTGAAATATTCTAATAGATGAAAAAAGCCTTACTGTTAGCATTTCTTGCTAACTTATTTTTGCCTTCAATGGCACAAAAGGAAAGTAACCCATTAAAAAAGCATGAGGTTCAGTTACTATCCTTATTATTAGATGATACGATAAACAATACCAACTTTACGCTAAACAACTCTTTTAATTTTGGTATTGGAAATGACTTTTTTACCAATAGCAATATAATAAAAAAAGGGAAAGATGTTTTTATACAACCCCTTGGTACAGGAAGGTTATATAAAGCCAACAAAGATAATGGGGTGGTTAAAATAGATAGAATTGACCTAACAAAGCACTCTGGTTCCAATTTCTACGCGCAAAATTTCTTAATTCATGATACCTTATATCAAATGGGAGGTGTGGGCTTTTGGCATATTAGAGGGATACTTACCTATTATAGTAATCAAACTAGACAATGGGAAATCATTCAAGCCAATAAAAATGTTCAAACCTACTTTGATGGGATTACAAATGCTGTTTTACATTATGATGAAAAAAGAAAGGACCCTAAGCTCTATATAAGTAACTCCTACTATTATCCAAATTATCCTACTTCTTTTGAAACTGCTTCCACTGATAGTTGTTACGTTTACGATTTTAATACAAGAGGCTGGAATACACTTGGGAAACTAAATCCTGAATTCATCAAGACTATTGGTGATAATCAGTCGCACGAAATGGAATTGCATATCAATAATTTATATATATTTCAGACACAGCTTAATTTTTATTGGGTAGATTTTGAAAAAAACAAACTTGGTGAATTTAATACCACCGAAAATGATCGCTTGAGAGACTTTTGGTTAAGCAATTACAATAATAATAAAAGTGGCTCTTCTTTTGGATTCGAGTTTAATCTTGGAGATGAATTGTATTTTCTAAAAGTGGATAACAACGATTCTTTGATATGGGGAAAAACAACCTTAAACTTAAAAGAGCTCAATTTAAACAAGACAATACCTATTTATACTAATAAAGCGTCCTTTTTAGAAGCCATCAGTTCTTTTTACAGTCGTTATAAAACGGAAATTTATTTAAGCCTTTCCCTTTTACTCATCGCCATTGCATTAAGAGCTAATTTTTTCAGAAAGAAAAGAATGCCTAAGGAACTTGTGGTGATTCTTTATCAGAACTTTTATAATTCAACCAGTATAGTGGAGAAAGAGCTTTTAGAGGTTTTATATAATAGTAGTTTAAAAGGAGAAGCAGTCTCTACCAAAACAATTAATAAAATAATTGGGGTTCAACAAAAGGATACGCTCACTCAAAATAAAAGCAGAAGTGACCATTTTATTAAAATTAATCAGAAATTTAAAATGGCTACGCAAAGTGTAGAACCTTTAATTATAAAAAATAGAGATAAAGATGACAAGAGACAATACAATTATGACTTAAATAAATTGTACATGCTTGAAATTGAAAAACTTTTAAAGGACTAGCAAACTACAACCTCTTCTGTCACTATGGTCTAGCCTTCCCAATACTTGAAAACTTCCATCCTCATAAACTTCCCCTATGTCTTGGGTGGCAATGAAGGCACAACTATATATGTTGGCCAAATCAATAATATGTAAAACGCCCCTTCCTTTGGCTTTAAGGGCCGTTGGATCCTGTTCTTCCCCCACCAAAACTTTCATCCAAGGCGGGCATTTAAAAATGCCATTACCTAAGGAATAAGCCTGACTTAATAATTCGGTCATTCCATATTCGGAATGTATTGTGTTCACCCCTAAATTGTTTTTTAAAAGGGCATGTAAGGCCTCTTTTGTCAACTCTTCCTTACGGCCTTTCATTCCTCCGGTTTCAATCACAGTAGTATATTTTAATTGTTGTGGATAGGCTGTAGAAAAATCAATTAAACCAAAGCTCACACCCATAAACCAAGTGTTTGTTTTATTCGCTTCTAATTGTGTTAATACCTGATCTAGTTTTTCAAACTCATTTAAATAAAAACCACTTTGTGGATGTCCTGATGCTTGAATTAATTTATCTACCATGTATACCAAGGAAGAATGTTTTCTTTCTAAATAAGAAGGCAATAATCCAATAATACAATAATCAGCAGGATTACCATAAAAACGTTGAAAACAATTTAAAAAACTTGCTTCGTATAAATTTGTATCTGCTACCCAATGCTTGCTGACCACATCCTGGGTGGTACCACTACTTTCAAATAAAGTGCTTGGCTTTTCCCCTATATATACTTCTTGATTTTTAAAAAAAGAAATGGGTAAAAACGGTATACTATTTATTGTTTCGAGATTATCAATGGACTGATTGGAAAGTGTGATCCATTGATTATACACTGGATTATTTTTAGCCTGAAAAACACATAGCTCCTTGGCCGTTTCTAAAAATTGATCGGCTGGCAGGTTCCACAATGATACTATATTGAAAGGCGTGTTCATATCCGGCTATTGTATGCGCAAAAGTATCAATATTCTTAGGAAAAACGCCCTAAAATATAAATGCAATATGTAGTATCTTGCACTCGATAAATTTAAACAACTATTTTATGGCAAAAGCATCTAGCAAAAAACAATTAATTAACGCCAACGCATACTCTTTTTTAAAAGAATATATTAACAACCCTTCACCCGTTGGATTTGAATCCAGTGGTCAAAAACTTTGGTTAAACTATATTACAAAATACGTAGACACTACCTTTACCGATCCTTATGGTACGGCAGTAGGTGTCATTAATCCAGATGCTCCGTTTAAAGTAGTTATTGAAGCACATGCCGATGAAATTAGTTGGTTTGTAAATTATATTAACGATCAAGGTTTAATTCATTTAAAAAGAAATGGTGGCGTTGATCATCAAATTGCACCTAGCATGCGCGTTTGGATTCATGGGAAAAAAGGACCCGTTAAAGCAGTGTTTGGATGGCCTGCCATTCATACGCGTTTAAGTAACCCAGATCATAAAGAGCCACAGCCTAAAGTGGAGAATCTTACATTAGACTGTGGAGCTAGATCCAAAAAAGAAGTAGAAGCTTTAGGTATACATATTGGCGCAGTAGTAACTTACGAGGAAGGATTTGATGAACTAGCACATGATTTTATTATAGGACGTGCTTTTGATAATAGAGTGGGTGGATTTATGATTGCCGAAGTAGCCAGATTATTAAAAGAAAATAAAAAGAAATTGCCATTTGGTTTGTATGTGGTAAACGCAGTTCAAGAAGAAATTGGATTAAGAGGCGCTGAGATGATTGCACGTCGCATTAAACCCAATATTGCCATCGTTACAGACGTTACCCATGATACGCATACACCTATGATTAATAAAGCCATTGAAGGCGATATTCAATGTGGTAAAGGGCCCTCTCTTGCCTATGCACCTGCCATACACAATAAGTTATTGGCTATAGTGGAAGAAACTGCAAAAGCTAAAAAAATTCCAGTTCAATTTAGAACCTTAAGTAGAAGTACAGGAACAGATACAGACAGTTTTGCATATGCGAATGATGGTTGTCCTTCGGTCTTAATTTCTATTCCATTAAGATATATGCATACCACGGTGGAAATGATCCATAAGAAAGACATTGTTGACACCATACAATTAATGTATGAAACCCTGCTTCAATTGAGTCCTAAAACAAACTTAAGTTACTTATAATGGGATCCTCCCCTATTAAAATTGCCGTGCTGGATATGTATGACGGTGCCCCAAATATGGGGATGCGTTGTATACACAACATTATACATGAATGGAGCAATACAAGGGGGCATGAAATTATTTTAACCGTTTATAATACAAGAGGGCACTGTGAAATTCCAGACAATAGCTACGATATTTATTTGTCTACTGGAGGACCTGGCTCCCCTTTAGATAGTGCTACAGAAAAATGGGATATACAATACACTCAATGGCTGGAGCAAATGTTTCAAATACATAAGCCTGTTTTTTTAATATGCCATAGTTTTCAAATTGCTTGTAGACACTTTGATTTAGGAAATGTGTGTTTAAGAAAATCAAGACAACTAGGTGTTTTACCCGTGCATGCTTTAATTGAAGATGAACTGTTTAATGGTTTAGAAGAAACCTTTTATGCCATGGAGAGCAGATCCTACCAAATTATTGCACCCAATGATGAAAAAATTATCGGGATGAACGCTGAAATTATGGCATTGGAAAAAATGAGACCCTCAGTGCCCCTAGAAAGAGCCATTATGGCCATAAAGTTTTCTGAAAAAATTTACGGAGTCCAATTTCATCCCGAAGCGGAATTAAAAGAACTAGTCCTTTATTTTAACGAAGCTTCGACGAAACAAAATATTATTGAAGAGTTTGGAATGGAAAAATGGGAACGAATCCTAAATCATTTAGACGAGCACTCACCTATTCAACATACGTATACACATTTGATTCCAAATTTTTTGGATAAAGCCATCTTATCATGATTGCTGCATTAAGAGATAAATTTAACGCATCCTTTACTGAAATAAAGTATCAGCAAATGAAGGCTGATCTTGAAAAGGATTTTCCCAATGCCATTGAATTCAGGTTAGCCGAAACACCTATTTTTATTGATGCAACAACCAAACAAAAACTTTTAAAGGCAGGAGAAGAAATTTGCAGCTTTATAACCAGTGCCGATTTTGCTGCTCAAACGGAACAGTCCTTTCAACATGTATTAACACCTCCCAATGAGGCCGCCTTGCCGGAATGTATCGTAATGGATTTTGCCATTTGCAGAGATAAAACAAATGCGATTGTTCCTAAACTCATTGAACTACAAGGTTTCCCTTCCTTATTTGGTTTTGAATGCCTTCACGATAAAGCTTTTAGACACAATTTTGAAATTCCTGATGGATACAGTCCTTATTTAAATGGATACAATGAAAAAAAGTATTTATCCCATTTACGCAGCATTATTAAAGGTGATCAAAACAAGCATACCGTATTATTGGAGTTATACCCACATGAACAAAAAACAAAAATCGATTTTTATCTTACACAACAACTTTTGGATATTCCCATTGTTTGTTTAAGTGAAATTTTTGTAGTAGCTAGTGAACTGTTTTACAAAAGAGAGGGTATTGATTACAAAATAGAAAGAATTTACAACCGGATTATTTGGGATGAACTCAATAAGCAATCCGATGCCTTACAAGCCAAGGGTAAACTATTGTTAGGATCCCTAGCGGTGGAATGGGTAACCCACCCTAATCATTTTTACAGAATAAGTAAATTCACTATTCCCTTTTTTACAAGTAATGCAGTACCACACACTCAATTTTTATCAGATATAAAAGTGATGCCTGATGATTTAGAAAATTATGTTCTTAAGCCATTGTTTTCATTTGCAGGGCAAGGGGTAATTATAGACATTACGCCTTCAGATATGGATTCCATAAAAAATCCTGAACATTGGATTTTACAGGAGAAAGTGCAATACGCTCCTATTATTGTCACACCCACTGGTCCTGCTAAAACAGAGATTAGAGTATTTTATTTCTGGGATGTGACGCACCAAAAATACATTGCCACTTTAAACCTAGCGCGTTTAAGTAAAGGCAAAATGATAGGCGTAAACTATAATGCAAATGCCACCTGGGTAGGTGGCAGTCTTGCTTATTTTGAAGTAGCTTCTTAAAATATGTATTCATTACTCTTCGACACTATTTTTTAATTTCATTAATAATGTAAATGCATTTTTAATAACAATTTGCTGATTGTCTAAATTCGTCTTGATCTCTGCAAAGCCATTAGAATGGACACCAGTTTCAACCAGTATTAATTTATAACTTAATTCGGTTTGCTTAGCAAATACATAATCTTTGTTTTGCCACTTTACAATTGCCTCCTCAGGCAAAGCTTTTACTTTCGCATTATTTAAGGATACTTCGGCGTTAACAAAAGTGCCAGGGAATAATTTAATTTTTTCATTCACTAAATGACAATGTACGTCCGTTGTGCTTTCCTCTGTAATATTAGGAGTAATCACTGCTACATGTGCTATATATTTTTCATTCACATTGCTATTAGTATAAAAACTAACCGTGTTGCCAATTTGCAAATTAGCAGCATCATTATCTAAAACTGTAAGTCTTAGGTGCAAATCACTTGGATCAACAATTTCAAAAAGAATGTCTGTGGGCGATACGTATTTCCCAATATTCACATTCACCTTGGTTACATATCCACTAATGGGTGCAAAAAAGTTTATAGCCCTAGAAATATTCTCTTCGGTAAGTGTAGCTGGATTTAATCCTATTAATTTTAATTTCTCACTTAAAGATTTAACTAAAAGTTTTTGGGTCTCAAAATCACTCTTTGCCGCTTGATAAACTTTATCACTCACTGTTTTTGATTCGTTCAACCCTTTTTGCCTTACATAATCAGCTTCTAAATAAGCCAACCTGCTTATTGCAGTTAAATAATTTTGTTGCAAATCAATGTAACTAGGGTCTTCAAGCACCGCAATAACTTCCCCTTTTTTTACTTGTACTCCAGGTATTAAGTTTGTCTTTTTTAAATATCCACCCATTGGGATACTAATAGAAACCAGGTTACTTGGGGGAACATCCATATGCCCATTTACTTTTAGCAACTTTTGTACCAAAGTATCCACCACTAAACCCAGCTCCAAATTGGCATTCTTCAACTGCTCAGTTGTCAATGTTACCAACTCCCCTTTAGCTGCAGCTTCTATTGGGGCATTGCTATTGTCACTCGTAGCACCTTTTTTACCAGTACAGGAAAAAAGTAAAATGCTCGTAAATAATAAAATCGTTGTACTGTATTTCATATAAAATATTATTAATTATTTAAACTTAATTTTTCAACTTCAATGGCAGCTTCATTAAGCTGTTGTACATATCCCAAATATTCATTTTGGCCTTGAATAGCCTGGTTAATTATCATGACCCACTCCAAGTATCCAATTTCACCCGCATTCAACTTTTTAGAGGCGGATTCTATCAAAATTTTAGTATTGGGTAGTACACTTCGCTGGTATTCCTCTACTACTTTTTTATTTTGCAGATACATAGAAATGGCATCTTTTAAATTTGTTTGTAATTGCTGACTCACCGCTTGTTTCTCTAGTTTATTTTGTGAAATAGCAATATTACCCGCATTGATTCTTGCTTTTTGAGCACTAGCAAATAAAGGAACTGACAATCCAATATTAAAAGTTCCAAATCGATGATCCGAACCATAATATCTTTCATTATTTTGAGTAGTTGTTTGCCAACCAATAATTGTAGTAGAATTATAGCCCATATTTAAATTTGGGTTCAATTTACTTTTCTCAAGCTTTAATTGTTGCTCCGATTTAGTAATATTTGCTTCCTGAATTCTTAAGGCTGGGGATTGCTCTAAAGAGAGCAGGTCCGGCATAGCAGTCAAAATCAAAATATTATTTTCAAAGTTGGGTTCATATTGTACGCTACAATTAAGTAAATCATTAAATTGATTCATTGCAATGTCATAGCCCGTATTAATTGCCTGCACCTGGCTTTTAATTTGCGTCAACTGATTTTCGGCAGTTACTTTTTCTAGAATATCAGCATTGCCAGCATTAAATTTTTGTACTGCCCTAAATACAAATGAAGAATAGATGCTATCTGCTATTTTTAACAAAGCGCTTCTTTGTTGCAATAAAACTAAATGGTAATAATGCTTCTTGACTAATGTTTTTAACTCAACATCCTTTTGTAATTTATAGAGGGTGCTAATTTCAAAATTAGATTTATTAACAGCACCTTGATATTTATACACGGTTGGAAACTGAATACTTTGAGAAATATTATATTGATTGTCGCTATTAAAGCTATTTATATTTCCATATCCAAATCCAATGGCTGTTTTTTCAATATCAATATTTGTTTTTTTCAACGCTTGATAATAATCAACCTGTGCTGTTGCAACTTTCCCAAATGCATTATTCTTTAATGCTGAATCCATTGCGGCAGTCAAGCTAATTTTTTGTTGGGCGCTGGCACCTGTACTAAGGAGTAACCATATTCCAATTAGGACAAAACTAGCCTTGACTTTGCTTACTTGGCCCACCCCTTTCTCAAATAAAATATACATAACTGGTAATACAAATAAAGTTAATAATGTAGAAATAATCAATCCGCCTATTACAACCGTTGCCAAAGGCTTTTGAACTTCGCCACCGGCCCCTGTACTAATTGCCATAGGGATAAACCCTAGTGCAGGAACAAATGCCGTCATCAGTACCGCGCGTAATTTTGACTTGGTAGCATGAATTACAATTCGTTTTACATCATGCCATCCCTCCGCTTTTAATCGATTGAATTCTGAGACCAATAATATTCCATTTAATACCGCAACACCGAATAAGGCAATAAACCCTACACCAGCAGAAATACTAAATGGCATGGATCTAGCCCACAATGCAAATATGCCTCCCATCGCCGACAATGGAATGGCAGTATAAATAAGTAAACCTTGCTTTGCAGAACCAAATGCGAAATAAAGTAAAAGGAAAATTAAAACCAATGCAATTGGTACTACAATACTTAATCTCTCTTTTGCAGCGGTCATATTTTCAAATGACCCCCCATATTCAATGGTATACCCTTTTGATAAATGCAAGTTTTGATGAATCTTAGTTTGTAATTCTTTTACAATAGTTTGAACGTCTTTGCCATTAACATTAAATCCAACAATAATTCTACGTTTGGTATTTTCTCTTTGAATTTGATTAACGCCTTCAATTTGAACAATACTTGCAACCGCAGATAATGGGATAGGTAAGCCTTTTGCTGTAGTGATAGATAAATTTTCAATGTCACTCATATTTTTTCGGACATCACCATCCAATCTTACCACCATATCAAATCGCTTCTCTTCCTCATATACCTGACCCGCAACCTGACCAGCAAATGCACTGTTTACTACTTTATTAATATCTGATACATTTAAGCCATACTTGGCCATACCATCTCGATTGTATTTTATGACCACCTGTGGCATCCCTGTCACTTTTTCTTCATAAATATTTACAGCACCGTTCACGGTTTGTATAATTTGATTTAATTTACCCGCATATTTTGTTAGGCTATCTAAATTTTCACCATAAATTTTACAAACAACGTCCTGTCTTGCACCAGTCATTAATTCATTAAAACGCATTTGAACAGGAAACTGAAAGCCGACTGTAATGCCAGGCACCTGTTCCAGCACCTTAGTCATCTTCATACTTAATTCACTAAACGATGAAGCAGACACCCATTCTTCTTTATCTTTTAAAATGACCATCATATCCCCTGCTTCAAAAGGCATAGGATCTGTAGGAATTTCGGCACTACCAATTTTGGTGACTACTTTTTCCACTTCAGGAAAATTTTG
The DNA here is from genome assembly GCA_947476145.1 of Bacteroidota bacterium. Taxonomy (GTDB): domain Bacteria; phylum Bacteroidota; class Bacteroidia; order Chitinophagales; family Chitinophagaceae; genus Sediminibacterium. The sequence continues at coordinate 17,495 of CANJPH010000011.1, forward strand.
CATTAATAATCTGGACGCTTTCTGAGTAGCCTCTATTGTATTATTTAAATTACTTCCGGTTAATACTCTTGTTTCTACTGCAAAATCACCTTCTTCCAATTGTGGAATAAACTCTCCACCCATATTTAATAATATAATGACAGCAACAGAAAATAAAGCAACTGTTGATATAATGACTGATTTTGGAAATTTTAATATAAGACCTAATAATGGCTGATATCTTCTTTCTAAAAAACGCATAAGCCTATCTGCAACACTTGGTTTGTGATTCAGCTTCTTATTTAAACATAAGGCAGCCATCATAGGCACATAGGTAATAGATAATATAAATGCACCTAAAATTGCAAACGCAATGGTGTATGCCATAGGTTTAAACATTTTGCCCTCAATACCTTGTAAGGAAAGAATAGGTAGGTAAACTATTAAAATAATAATTTGACTAAATACGGCTGATTTAATCATGGCACCGGTTGACTTTCCTACCTCCTCATCCATATCCTCCTGGTTCACTTGTACTAAATTTCTAAAATGTTTAGAATGCACGAATCTATGGAGTATGGCTTCAACCACAATGACGGATCCATCCACAATGAGCCCAAAATCTATGGCGCCTAAGGACATTAAATTTCCACCCACACCAAACATATTCATTAATATAATGGCAAATAACATGGAAAGCGGAATCACTGAGGATACGATTAATCCTGCTCTAAAATTTCCAAGGAAAAATACTAAAACGAATATGACAATCAATGCTCCTTCCAATAAATTAGTCTCCACAGTTTTAATAGCATTGTTTACCATTTTAGTTCTATCTAAAAAAGGCTCAATCACTACTCCCTCTGGCAACATTTTTTGAATGGCAGCTACTTTTTCTTTTACGCGCTTTACTACTGCCGAAGCGTTTTCTCCTTTCAACATCATGACTACCGCCCCAGCTACCTCTCCTTTATCATTAAAGGTCATAGCACCATAACGAATGGCAGATCCATACTGCACTTTGGCTAGATCTCTAATTAACAAAGGGGTGCCATTGTCTAAAACTTTTACCACAATTTTATCAATGTCCTCTAAATTAGTGGTTAGCCCTTCACTTCGAATATATAAAACAGTAGGGCCTTTTTCGATATAAGCCCCTCCCGTATTTTGATTGTTCTTTTCCAATGCCCCAAAAATATCAGTGATGGTTAATCCGTATGCTTTTAATTGTTCCTGCCTTACTGCAATTTCATACTGCTTTAGCTTACCTCCAAAGCTGGCTACTTCTGCCACTCCAGGTGTACCAATAAGTTGTCTTCTTACAATCCAATCCTGTATAGTTCTTAATTGCATGGCATCATACTTATCCTCATAGCCCTTTAAAGGCCTTACTACATACTGATAAATTTCACCCAGTCCGGTGGAGACAGGCGCTAATTCCGGCGAGCCGGTTCCAACTGGGATATCCTGTTGTACTTTTTGTAATTTTTCGCTTATCTGTTGCCTGGCCCAATAAATATCTACATCATCCTTAAATACGATGGTAATGAGGGATAATCCAAATCTGGAAAAACTTCTAATTTGTTGGGTGCCTGGAATACTACTACAAGCTTGCTCTATAGGGAAAGTGACCAAACGCTCAATATCATTGGCACCCAAGGAGGGTGATACAGTAATAACTTGAACCTGATTATCAGTGATATCCGGTACGGCATCAATAGGCAATTTAGTAACCTCGTATACCCCCCAGCCTACTAGTGCTATCACAAATAAACCAATGATTAGCTTATTCTTGATAGAATAAGTAATTACTTTATTTAACATAAAAAATAAATTCAATAATGAAAGAAAAAATTACACATGTAAGTGTAAAAAACGCGCGCGCAAAATTATACTAATCGAGGAGGTTGAAAAATATTGCCATGACTCATGGACAAATTTTTATCATCATCAAAATGTAAATATACCTTGGGGTCTGCAAATAAGACAGCAGTAGCTATAGAAATTTTTGGAGCAAATAATGTTACAAAATTTAACAACGAAACAGTGCGGTTAGACGACTTAAATGGCAACTCCATGTCCTGTTGATAATCGCTGTCAAAAGTTTGCGGCTGAAAATAATGCATGTGAATAAACTTCGAAAAACTTAAGCCACGCTCAAATTGCTTATGTGTTTTGTAATGCTCAAATAAATTAGGCATTTTTAGCAATTGATATGCTTCCGTTGCACCTAATAAATACAAGGAGCTAAGAAATATGACGATGGCTTTTTTCACACTATAAAGTTACCATTTTTAATGCTTTAATACGCATCAATTTTAAGCAATAAAAAAACCCTCTTTTTGAGAGGGCATTTTTATTGCTTAAATGCTTATTTCTTTTTCTTCTTACGATCGTATTGGCAACACTCCTCTAGTTTTTTATAGGCTTCTTCGGTTGCTACTTTATTTTCAGTATCGTACCCAGCGCCTGCAATAGCTGTCTCAATCTTATCTGTACTTGTCTTTCCTGCATCAAAAGTCAGGGCTAGTAATTTTTTAGCCTTGTCCCAATTTGCAGTAGTAGCGCCTGCGTCCATAGCAGCTTTTTCAATACTTTTTTTACAAGACCCACAATTGCCAGACACTTTTATAGTAGTAGGTGCTTGTGCAAATGCAAAATTGCAAACCATTAAAAGCAAAGAAACCATCATGAAGTTCTTTTTCATAGTTGTATGTTTATTTTTTTTAAAATTATTAGTCTTTCCATGTAAAGTTAAGATTTTATTAGAGAAGATTAGGGAAATTTCAGTAAGGAATTGAGCCTTAACTAGTTAATGAAATTCCACCATATCCCTACCCTAAACCACATCCCAGTTGAGGGGTAGTTTTGAGTCGTAAAATTTAAGGACTTGCCAAATGTTTTGTTGGTAGGCAACAAGGTATTTAAGTTTTCTAAGCGTATATACCCTTTAAAACGCTTAATCATAAAGTGTAAAAAAGCGTTGGCAGTAGGCCTATTTTGAGTGGTATAATTATTCTGGTAATAAAACTGACTGGTAAATGGCATATACCCATCCACCTTGTAATTGGTATGGTAAATCAATTCAAGGCCTGTAGAAAGCTCCAAATTTTTATAAAAATTGCCCTCAAAAGCCAGGCGCTGTCTGGTTAGTATTAAAGGTACATGCACCGGCGCATTGGGATCCAACAATTGCAAGGTAACCTGATCATACCAGTTCCAATGTTTACTAATTTTTATCTTGTGCTCAACCTGCCCTCTTAAATAACTCATTAAATTCCCATTGACTACCGGTTGAAAACCAGTTGTAAAATAGTTATAGTTTTGAATCATCTGATAACTTACTGCAGCTTCCCAACCTAATTTTTTATTGGCAAGTACTCCATTTAAAATAGTAGCATTTTCTTTGTTGATGGAATTGAGCCCTTTAATAGGGAATTGGGTATAGCCTAAAATATTTAAAGACGGGGTTCTATTCACATTTTGAAAGGAAACTTTTAGATAAGTGCCTTTTGACGTTAAGGTTCTGGACAGAGAAGACTGCACATCATAGTCTCCTGCATGAAATCCATTTAAATATAATTTACCCGAAGCCAACAAATCCCATAATTGGTTTTTTGTTTTATTCTTATATACAGCAAACCCATATATGTCATAATTATTCCAACCTGTTTTACCCGGATAACTAATTGTCATTTGAGTATAGCCCGAACCTAGTTGCAAAAACTGATTGCTATTAAATTTATCCGGATAGCTAATTAAACTAAACTCGTTGGTAAGCACTTTCCAAGTATCACTATATTTAATGGTGTCATTATTTGGAATGACAGTCCCAAAATATTGTAAATAATTTTGGGGTGACGGATTAATGTCTCCAAAAACATACTCATTGCTTAATAGCTTTATCTCATTTTGTATACGTAGTCTTGGATAAAATAAATGCGTGACAACCGTATCCTTTACAATTGAATCCTTTTGACCAAAGTCATATGAATTTTTCCAAACGACTGTATTTTGTTTATAACTGGTCCCTGTTGAAATTTTAGTATTAAACGGATTTCTAAATGAGGCGCCGCTTACCCCAAGTCTGGTATCCAATTCATGAGGATCATTCAGCGCTAAACTATCTAGCAAATTAATATTCACCAGCCCTCCGTTTTCAGAGGAAGCCGTTTTATTAAACAACATCACCAAATAGGATTCATACCTTTTTCTTTTGGATTGATAATGTGCTGTAATGCGCATGTTGTTCACATTTGCATTTTGATTTTTTACATTGCCCGGCGCATTATTAAATCTGTATTCAAACGAAAAATTAAGCTGTTGTTTTTTATTTTGCGTATGTTTTACTTCTACCATCTGTTCCCCTTTTCCACCCAGCAAATAAGCAAATTCGGTAAAGGGCCTTGTGGTTTGATAAAAAGGAGTCTCCTCTAAAGTATACAAATAAGGATCAAAAGAATGGAAACCTGCATCATAACCGGCCACTCGTTTGGCATTAAACAAATAGGACTTGGTTGCGGTACCTAAATTACCTAAATTAAAAGAAGTATAGGGGACAGGATAATGAACAAAAAAATCATTAATGCTCGTGTCTAATTTTTGAATCTGATTGTTATTATAGTATTTATAATAAATAGTAATGGAATCTTCATTCTTGTCTCTTCTCTTTAAAGAATCGGGGGTTTGATTGTTGGAAATTCTTTGTCCCCCATTCATACTAGGCCCAAATCCCTGTGCATGCATTTCTACTTGAAAAAGCATTGTCAATATCATCACTAATAAAAAGGACCTGTATTGAAACATGCATTCAATAATTATGCGATTTCTTTTAATAACTCACTAAAAATTAAAGTGAGCTTAGGTTCAGCAGCATTTGCGGCTTCTAAAACTTCTTCGTGTGTGATTACATTATTATCCTCGCGAATACCTAAATCGGTTACGACGCTAATGGCAAATACTTTCATTCCACAATGCACCGCTGCAATATTTTCTTGAACGGTACTCATTCCCACCACGTCCCCTCCAACCGCTTTAATTAATTTATATTCTGCCCTTGTTTCAAAGGTTGGGCCTGTTACCCCCACATACACACCCTCGTGTAACTTAATATTATTTGCACTTGCAATGGCTTTCGCTTTTTGAATAAAAATATCCGCATAAGGCTCACTCATATCTGGGAAACGCGTTCCTAAATCTGCTTCATTTTTTCCAATTAATGGATTAATGGTGAACATACTAATATGATCTCTTAGAATCATTAAATCACCAACTGCATAATCGGGGTTTACGCCGCCTGCCGCATTGGATAATAATAAATTTTCTACCCCTAATAATTTTAATACGCGAACTGGATAAGCCACTTGTTCTGGCGCATAGCCTTCGTAAAAATGAAAACGACCTTCCATTACCCACACTTTTTTTCCATTCAATTTTCCTAGAATCAACCGGCCTTTATGCCCCTCTACCGTACTCACTGGAAAATGTGGAATTTCTTTATAAGAGATTTCAAAATCCACTTCAATCTTAGTGGCTAAATTACCCAACCCACTCCCTAAAATAATAGCAGTGGAAGCAGTCTCACTCACCTTAGATTTTATAAAATTAGCTGTCTCGTGTAACTGTGTCATTAATTGCGTCATAAAGCCCTATAATTTGGACACAAATATAGCAACCAAAGCGCATTAAATAGGGAAAACTACCCTTTAGGTTCACGCGGATGCACAATAGGATCGTTTTTTAACACGAAATATGCAATGATCGAACTAATCAGCATAAAAATGGCTCCCGCTAAAAAAGCAGCCCCAGGAAAATAAATATCAAGGGCATTGTTTTTCCTTGAAAAATAGGTAGTTAACCATATCATTAAAGGTGGCCCAAATATGGCCGTTAAACTTTGTAATCCAGTGAGTGATCCTTGTAATTCTCCTTGTTCATTCTTAGCCACATGAATAGATATCAGGGACTGTAATGCTGGGCCAGAAATTCCCCCTAAACAATAGGGTATTAAAAATACAAACATCATCCAGCTTTGAGACGCGAACGCGAATAAAATTAATCCAATGGCTGATAATAAAATGCCTAAATAAACACTTTTTTCATTTCCTATTCTTGGATTAATATACCTTATTAAAACTCCTTGCACCAGGCCAACCAATAAGCCTACCACACCAAGTGAAATGCCAATAGTCCTAGGGTCCCAACCAAATTTGCTCATATTCGCTAAACTCCAGTTGCTTTGGACAGAATGTGCTGCAATATAAATAAAGAACATGGCCACGATTAATCCGAAAACGGCAGGATACTTATTTAAATTTTTTAAAGCCCCAACAGGGTTCGCTTTTCTTATATTAAATTTTCTTCGGTGCTCGATACTCAAGGATTCAGGCAAAATAAAGTAACCATACAATGCATTCACCAGTGCTAAGAAAGCGGCCATGAAAAAAGGAATACGCAAACCTATCTGTCCTAATAATCCTCCTATCAAAGGCCCAATTATAAATCCAATCCCAAAAGCAGCACCAATCATACCAAAATTTTTCGCTCTATTCTTCTCATCACTAATGTCTGCCATATAAGCGGCGGCTGTTGGAATACTTGCTCCTGTAATGCCCGCAAACATCCTTCCCACAAACAACCATCCCACCGACGGAGCCAGTGCTAAAAAAATATAATCTATTCCAAATCCCAATAAGGATAATAGTAAAATAGGACGTCGACCATATTGATCACTTAAACTACCAAATATGGGTGCGAATATAAATTGCATGACCGCATAAATAGAAGTTAGATATAATAATGGCTGCTCAATCGCTTCTACATTTTTCCTATCCGTAATATGGTAAAAATCTTGTAATAATTGTGGCACCACTGGAATGATAATACCAAAGCCAATTACATCAATCAATATTGTAATAAAAATAAAGCCTACCGCTGCTTGTCTATTATTTTTTACCATAGTGCGGCGAAGATACTAAAAAACTAGACTTCATTCCTAAAGACAATCACCCCGTCAAAAATGTCAATAAGTACTTTTTTAGCCTTGTCAATTTCACCACTTAGTATTTTCTTACTTAATTCATTTACCACCATCTTTTGAATTAATCGTTTTAAAGGCCTTGCCCCAAATTGCATATCAAACCCTTGTTCTGATAAATATTCTACTAAGTAATCGCTAAACTCGATTTGCATTCCATTTTCAGCTACCAATTGTTTTAAATGATTCAATTGGATTTTCACAATGGCACCCATTTGTTTTTGCAATAATGGAGAAAACATGATAATTTCATCTACCCTGTTTAAAAACTCGGGGCGAATGGTTTGTTTTAATAAAGCCATCACTTCAGTTTTAGATTGCTCCACTTTAGACTGCAGATTTTTATCTGTAACGCCTTCGAAGGTTTCTTGAATAATATGACTACCAATATTCGAAGTCATAATAATGATGGTGTTTTTAAAGTTCACCGTTCTTCCTTTATTATCCGTTAAATGACCATCGTCTAATACTTGCAATAAAATATTCCAAACATCAGGATGCGCTTTTTCAATTTCATCTAACAATACCACACTATAGGGTTTGCGGCGCACTGCTTCTGTTAATTGTCCGCCCTCATCATACCCTACATAACCAGGAGGCGCACCCACTAATCTAGAAACAGAATGCTTTTCTTGGTATTCACTCATATCAATGCGCGTCATCATAGAATCATCATCAAATAAATATTCAGCCAAGGCTTTCGCCAATTCTGTTTTACCCACCCCTGTTGTTCCTAAGAAAATAAAGGAGCCAATAGGTTTTTTAGGATCCTGTAAACCAGCCCTGCTTCTTCGTATTGCATCCGATACGGCAGTAATGGCTTCCTCTTGGCCAATAACACGTTTATGCAATTCGTCTTCCAATTGCAATAATTTTTCTCTTTCAGATTGCATCATTTTGCTCACCGGAATACCTGTTGCTTTGGCTACATTTTCTGCAATGTCTTCCGCATCCACTTCTTCTTTCATTAATCTTTTACCATTGGTGCCCAATTCAATTAATTGAACTGTAAATTGCTCCAAGTTTGATTCCTGTTCTTTTACTTTACCATATCTTATTTCTGCCACTTTCCCATAGTCCCCATTTCTTTCTGCTACTTCTGCTTCTTGTTTCAATTTTTCAATTTCAGACTTTGCTTTTTGCACTTTGTCAACCATTTCTTTTTCTTCGGTCCACTTTGCTTTTAAGGTATCTTGCTGCACCGTTAAATTACTAATTTCAATATTCAAGGTCTTTAATTGCTCCGGATTATTCTCTCTTTTAATGGCTTCTCTTTCAATTTCCAATTGTCGTATTTGACGCATTAATGTATCTAATTCAGCGGGCATCGAATTCATTTCCAAGCGAAGCTTAGCGGCACTCTCGTCAATTAAATCAATGGCCTTGTCTGGTAAAAAACGATCGGTGATATACCTGCTTGACAATTCTACTGCAGCAATAATAGCTTCATCCTTAATACGCACATGATGATGTGTTTCATAGCGTTCTTTTAACCCTCTTAATATAGAGACTGCATCATCTTTAGTAGGTTCATCAATCATTACTTTTTGAAAACGACGCTCTAATGCTTTATCTTTTTCAAAAAACTTTTGATATTCTGCTAAAGTGGTTGCTCCAATGGCCCTTAACTCACCCCTTGCCAATGCAGGTTTTAAAATATTAGCCGCATCCATGGCGCCCTCGCCTCCACCAGCACCTACCAAAGTATGTATCTCATCTATAAATAAAATTACTTCTCCGTCACTATCTGCCACTTCTTTCACTACACCTTTTAAACGCTCTTCAAATTCACCCTTATATTTTGCGCCTGCAATTAATTGACCCATATCCAGGGCATAAATAATTTTACTCTTTAAATTATCGGGCACGTCTCCATTCACAATACGCATAGCCAATCCTTCGGCAATAGCGGTTTTACCCACACCCGGCTCGCCCACTAAAATGGGATTGTTTTTACTACGACGAGAAAGAATGTGTAGGGTCCTTCTAATTTCTTCGTCGCGACCAATTACTGGATCTAACTTTCCTTTGTTGGCTAGCTCATTTAAATTTTTTGCAAACTTTGATAAGGATTGAAACTGCGTTTCCTGTGTTGCAGAATTTACGGTTTCTCCTTTTCGTAATTCTTTAATAGCCGTGGTTAACCCTTTTTCTGTAAGTCCGGCATCTTTTAATATTTTACCAGCCACATCATTTACTTGTAATAAAGCAATCATCAAATGCTCAACGGTTACAAATTCATCTCCAAATATTTTAAGTGCTGCGTTGGACTTTAACATCACAGCATTTAAGTCTCTACTTACATTAGAAGCTGGCTCCCCCGATTGTTGCTTTGCTAAGGAGTGGATCGCATCTTCTGTTTTTTGAAGGACCACACCTGGATTTACATTATTCTTTTTTAATAAATATTCGGTGGAGCTATCCTTGTCCAATAAAATGGCTTTTAACAAATGAGTCGTTTCAATGGATACATTACTATTATTATATGCCAACTGTTGTGCTGCCTGAATGGCTTCCTGTGCCTTAATAGTATATTGATTTAAATTCATAGTTTGTTTGTTTGTAGAAAGGTATGCGCAAAACAAGCGCCAATCTATGATATAAGTTATAATGTCATATAATTTATATGAAACCGGAATAAAAGTCAGTCCTATCAAGGTTTTTCTGCTATTTTTACAGCGTGAACGAATTTTCAAATACGGTATTTATAAAGGAGCTTGCACAGCAAATGGGCTTCGATTATTGTGGCATTGCTAAGGCCAAAGAATTAACCGAGGATGCAAGACGACTTGAGTCCTGGATTAAAAAAGGATATCATGGAGAGATGTCCTATATGGAAAATAATTTTGAGTTGAGAACCGATCCCAGAAAATTAGTGCCAGGTGCAAAGTCTGTAATTACTTTTTTAAAAAATTACTACCCCTCACAAACGGCTTTGGATGAAGGACTAGCACAAGATGCAAAAATTGCAAAGTATGCTTATGGTGAAGACTACCACGAAGTAATCCGTCAGCAATTATTTGAATGCTTGGATACCATGCGTGCTATGATTGGCCCTATTGAAGGAAGAGGATTTGTAGATTCGGCTCCCGTATTAGAACGATCTTGGGCACAATTATCGGGCGCTGGATGGATTGGTAAAAATGGAAATTTAATTAGGAATAAATCAGGTTCCTTCTTTTTTATTGCCACCCTTATTATAGACTTGGAGTTGGTTTATGATGACCCTTCTCCTAAAGATTACTGTGGGACCTGCACCAAATGCATTGATGCCTGCCCCACACAGGCAATCCTCCCTAATAAAAATATTGAAGCCAATCATTGTATTAGTTACTTTACCATTGAATTGAAAAAGGAAACCATTGAAACAGAAAGGCCATATAAGGACTGGGCTTTTGGATGTGATATATGCCAGGATGTTTGTCCTTGGAATAGTTTTAGTCAAGCACATCATGAAAAAAAATTCAAACCGCTAAATGGTTTATTACAAATGCAAGCTGAAGATTGGTTGCAAATAGAAGAAACTACTTTTAAGGCAAGATTTAAAAAATCACCCTTACTAAGATCAAAACTAAAAGGAATTCAAAGGAATATTCAATTTTTAAAGGAGCAGGAAAAGTAAAAATCTTACTTATTGTTTTCTTGTAATAATAAATCGCGAAGATTGACTAATTCTGATTCCATTTTGTACCCCAATACCTTTTCATTCAATAAGGTTTGGAATTTTTCCCATGGATACCATTTTACATGCTGCTCAAAGGACCAATGGATTACATAAATGCCTTTTTGCAAAGGGATCCACTCTATTTTAACGATGTAAGGTCTTTGGCCAGAAGCCACCCAATTAAAGGTTGCAGAATTTTCATTCTTGGAAGCCAAGTGAATGGATTGTGTACTAATCTTCGCCGTATCTCCCGCCCATTCCACTTTGTTTTGTTTAAAATCACTCATCCATTTATTCCATTCTTTCAAATTGCTTGTATACTTTTCAATTTGACTTGGCTGGGCACTCAGTTCAATGGCTCTTGATACAATTACCGTTGAGGGAAATAACGCAGAAAGCCCTGTAATAAGGGTAGCTAGCACAATTAAGCTTATAATAACTAATTTAACGAATCGCATTTATTCCCATTTAAATATTTTATAAGCAACAGCATATACCACTACAATCCAAATTAATAATACCGAAATGTCTCCCCAAGAATCCATTAAACTATTTCCTTCAAAAGAAATATCACGCATGGCATTATTAAAATGAGTTAAAGGTAATATTCTACAAAATGGCTGCATCCAAGCTGGAAAATTATCAATAGAAAAAAAAGTGCCGGCTAATAAAAATTGTGGCAAGGTAAATAAATTGGCTAGAGGAGGAATCGTGCTTTCGCTTTTAGCAACGCCACTCACTATGAAGCCAAAGCCCATAAATAAGATAAGGGCAATAAAACTAAGCACCATGATACTTAAAAAAGTACTCAACCCATGCACCAGTGTAAATTTAAAAGCAAAGTGCCCAATGCTGATAATTACAACGGCAGTGATTAATTGAAAAGTGACCCTGCTTAAGGCTTCTCCTAAAATAATATACAACCTACGAATAGGTGTTGCATAAAAACGTTTTAAAACCAGCTGTTGTCTTAAATTAAAAAACAAAAAAGCAACGCCGAAAACACCTGCACTTAATAATGAGAATCCCATTTGTCCAGGTAAAATAAAATCAATAGTCCTATAAATTCTTCCAGGCACTTGTTGCACTGTATTATTAACGGTTGCAATGGTGGGCGCGTCCGGATAGGCATTATTATTGATCTTACCAATCACAGCATTTAAAATGGACTTCACCAATTGAACATTTTGCGGATTGGCCGCTTCAGAACTAATTAAATGAATTGTAAAAGGTGCATTTGTTTTTCCGGATGGCTGAATACTAATCAAAGCCGTAATGCGTCCTTTAGACAGCTCCCCATTTATTTTTGCCGTATCTCCTTGTATGAATTTTAATCCAGGTATTTGACGAATGGTTGCATAAACAGGATTTGATGTATCCGACTTCGGATCCATGGCTACATTTACATTAATATTCCCTCCACTACTCAGGAAGCCAAAGACTAATATAAAAATTAAAGGAAAGGCGACACTAAAAACCACCGCAGAAGGGCTTCTAAAAGTAGATTTTAAACTAGCTTTCGTAATAGAAAGCATGGCTTTCAATTGACTATAAGAATGCATGGTATTATGGATGATTCACCACAAAGATAGGCAATCGAGTTTGAGGTTGCCCTATCATTTGTTTGATGGATTTAAGCTGTTTCAATGCTTCCCATTCCTGCACACCTATTTCCTCCTGAATAGCCTTCGCTTTTACTTTGTCCTCATATCCTCCAATAAAGTCTTCAATAAATGATTTTCTTTCAGGATATGCTTTTATAGAATAGCTTTTTAACTTAGCCATTTTTGCTGCAGAAGCAATGGCGTCATCCAAATTGCCAATTCTATCTACCAAGCCCACTTTTAAAGCGTCGGTTCCAGTCCACACTCTTCCTTGTGCAATGGAGTCAATATATTCGATTGACTTTTTTCTTCCTGTTGCTACCCTTAATTTGAATGCATAATAAATACTATCAACCCCTGCTTGCATAAATCTTTGCTCTGTTGCATTAAGGGCTCTTGAAGTGGTAGGGAAATCGGCATAATTAGATGTTTTTACGCCATCATATGTAATACCTAATTTGTTTTTCATAAAATTTCCAATATTCGGTACTACCGAAAACACACCTATCGATCCAGTGATGGTATTGGCATTAGCGAAAATAGAATCTGCATTACATGCAATATAATAACCGCCAGAAGCCGCATAATTACCCATGCTCACCACGACTGGTTTTACTTTTTTCAATAATTCAATTTCTCTCCAAATAATATCACTTGCCAAAGCACTGCCACCAGGAGAATTAATTCTTAAAACCACGGCACTAATGCTATTGTCATTTTTTATACTTTGTATTAAAGAACGATACTCATCACTGGCAATGCCATCCTTGTCACTTTTGCCCGTATTGATATCTCCGTCGGCGTATATCACGGCAATCTTGTCGCTTCCTTTTCCTCTAATAGCAATGGCTGCCGAATATTCATTAATGCGAACGAATGAAATATTTTGTGATTTAGCCACATTTAATTTTTTAGCAATTTCATTTTTCACTTGATCGTCATAATATAAACCATCAATTAAATGATGCACAACCGCATCATTAGGTGTTTGTATCATTGCTTTATCAGACCATGACTTTAAACTATCCACACTTACATTTCTTTGCTGCGCCGTACCATCAATAAAACTATTATAGATACCATTTAACCATTGACTGGTTTGCAATTTATTTTCTGCAGACATTTGTGCATACCTAAACGGCTCGGTGGCACTTTTAAATTTGCCTGCATAAAAAACCTGTGGTTCTATTTCCAATTTATCCAATAAGCCTTTTAAATACATGGTCTCATAGGAGAATCCGGTCCATTCTAACCCACCCTGAGGATGCGCATAAATTAAGTCGGCAGTATTTGCAATCCAATATCCTTTTTGTGAAATGGTTTCTCCAAATGCGATGATGAATTTTTTAGACTGTTTAAATTCCATTAATGCGGCTCTTATTTCTTCAGAAGCTGCAAATCCATTGGGATTCTCTTGGCATTTTAAATAAATTCCACGAATGGATGCATCCGTTTTTGCATATTGAATAAGAGAAATTAAATTAGATAAGCTAGGCGTTTTACCTTTCTTTTTATCGAATAGTTCAGTATATACATCCTCCTTTGCTTGTTCAGAAAAATTTTCGGACAAATCAATCACTAAAACGGAATTGGAAGGTATCACTACTTCCTCTTGGCTTGATAAAGCACCTATAATTGCAAATAGCAAAACAAAGCCGATAAAAATAAAAACAAAAAAGGCCAATAAACTTGCAAAAAAAGATTTGAAAAATGAATTCATAAATAAGGATTGAAAAAAGATGGAACAAAATAGCTACGCAATTAATACCGCTAACAAGGTAAAAATATGAATAATTAGGCTACTTTTACCATCATTATATGAACAAAGTATACCTATTGATAGGTGGCAATATGGGCGATCGAATGGCGAATTTAGATAATGCACTAAATTGGATGGAGTCAAGTCTTGGCAACATACTACTGTTGTCTTCCAGATACGAAACCGCTGCCTGGGGGTTTACCGAACAACCCCATTTTTTAAATCAAGCCGTTTTATTACAAACTCAGCTTGCATCCAATGATTTAATGTTGGCCATTTTAAACATTGAAAAAGCAATGGGGCGTGAAAGATCCATTCCCTTGGGCCCCAGGACTATTGACATTGATATTATTTATTTTAATGAAGAAATTATAGACAATTTCTCTGTTACCATCCCTCATCCAAAAATGACGGAGCGTCGTTTTGTATTATTGCCTTTAGTTGAAATCGCCCCCGACTATATACATCCTATTTTACATAAAAGCAATAGTGTATTGTTGAAAGAATGTGGAGATTCTTTAGCTGTGCATAAAAAAACACCCTAAAAAGCAAGGGAGATACTATATTTGAAGCTAGTAGCATAGTGAAAATATGAATCATCGTTTTATAGCCATTGAGGGGAATATTGGAGCAGGAAAGACAACGCTTTCGCATTTATTATCTCAACATTATAATGCCAAATTAGTACTTGAAGAATTTGCTGAAAATCCTTTCTTGACTAAATTTTATGAGAACCCAAAACAATACGCATTCCCTTTAGAATTGTTTTTTTTAGCAGAGCGATTTAAACAACAGCAGGAATTGGTAAAAAACAAAGATCTGTTTCAGGAGGTGATGGTTTCGGATTACATTTTTATCAAATGTTTATTGTTTGCAAAAGTGAACTTACCCGAAGAAGAATTTAGATTGTACCAAAAAATGTTTGATGTATTTTATCAGCAATTAACCCCACCCGATATTATTATTTACTTACACGCACCTGTCAATAGATTACAAAGCAATATCAAGAAAAGGAACCGAAAATTTGAACAAACCATCCCAGACGAGTACTTATTTAAAATACAAGAAACCTATACCAGTTATATCAAGCAACATAATGTAAAAACCATTTTTGTAGATGCTAGCAACTCGGATTTCTTATACAATGAAGCCCATTTTAAGGTCATTACCGATGCCTTAGAAAAGGACTTAGAAGAAGGCCAGCACTATTTTAACCTGCCCTAAAACTATTATGGAAACAACAAAAACCAATCAGCAACAAGACCCCTTTGGCGCCATTAAGGTGACTGAATTTAGGAACCTGATGATTGGGCGTTTCTTATTTATCATGGGTTTAAGGATGATGGGCACTTTAGTAGGATGGTGGATATACGAACTCACCAAAGAACCCTTTGCTATTGGATTGATTGGACTCGCCGAAGTCATCCCTGCCGTTTCACTAGCCTTATATGCAGGACACGTCATTGACATAAGTGAAAAAAGGAAATTATTATTGAGAGGTGTGGTGCTATATTGGATTTGTGCATTGGGTTTATTGGGACTCTCCATATACAATGACAAGACCGATCACAGTGTAAATCAAAACACCCTTGTTATTGCCATTGGTATTTACTTTATCATTTTTTGCTCGGGCATTATAAGGTCCTTTACAGGTCCTAGCTTTGGAACCATTGTGGGTTCTATCATGCCTAAACATTTATTACAAAATGCCACTACCTGGAGCCAAGGAATCTGGTTAAGCGCATCCATATTAGGACATGCCATTGTTGGATTTATCATCGCCGGCTTTGGCCATACTGGATCTTTGATTGTAGTAGTTACATTGGTGAGTATTGGCTTTATGTTTATCTCTAAAATAAATCCGCTGCCACCCCATGCCGATATTGTGGTAGATCAAAAACCAATGGAAAGTGTTAAGGAAGGTTTGAGGTATGTATATAACACTAAAGAATTATTGGGTGCATTGTCACTAGATTTATTTGCCGTTTTATTTGGAGGTGCGGTTGCTATGATTCCTGTGTTTGCAAAAGATATTTTAAATGTGGGTCCTATTGGATTTGGCTGGCTTAATGCTGCTGCAGATATAGGCGCCATGTTGATAATTTTTATCATCACTATATTCCCTGTGCACTCAGGTCAAGGAAAAAAATTATTGATTGCAGTGGGAGGTTTTGGAATTTGTATAATTGTATTTGCATTGTCTAAAATTTTCTGGATTTCCTTTGCAGCACTTGTATTAAGTGGGATCCTTGATGGATTTAGCATGATTGTTCGCGGCACCATTGTACAATTAAAAACCCCAGACCACATGCGTGGCAGAGTAATGAGTGTAAACTCCATGTTTATTAATAGTAGTAACGAGCTGGGACAATTTGAAAGTGGCGTGGCCGCTAAATTAATGGGCGTAATTCCTTCGGTAGTATTTGGTGGTACAATGACAATACTTGTGGTATTTACCACCTGGTTTAAAGCGCCAAGTTTAAGAAAAATGGAGTACTAGTTTCGCGTTAGTGAGAAAGAATAACTTAAATTTTATTTCGCTAAAAGACCAATCATCACATCATGCACAGCAGGACAAAATTCTGCATTCTTCATAGTAATTGCACTGCGTTTAAAAAACACATCTTCATCGGTATAAGGAAACCTTTCACAATCCGATGGTCGATAATCATAAATGCCACAAGTATTATCGGAGGCTAAAAAAGGGCAGGGTTTTGTCCGCACTACATAATCACCTTCACTATCCATAGACAAATACTTTTCAATAAAAGAGACTTCCTTCATCCCCATGGCCTTACTTACTCTTTTGATATCGGGCATTTTAAAGCGGGGTGAGTAATTTTTACAACATCTGGCACAATCCAAGCAGTTTACTTTTTCAAATGCCGCATCATGTAAATCGGGTAATTGTTTTAAAATGACACGCTTGTCCACCCTTTTCAAAAAATTTTGAAACTTTTTGAGTATCTCCGGGGCGGGGGTTTCGTATAAATGTTCAACAGAAGGGTCCATCATAGACCAAAAGTAATCTTTTTATAGTTCTTCCACAAGCTTTCCCCACCTCCTTTAAAAGCATTTTGAAGCCTATGATAATTAAGTATCTTTGTGACCATTTAAAACCCTTCTTTTATGTTGCAATCAAGTACAAGTGGCGCAGAGTTTATCAAAAGACATATTGGACCCAATGACGCTGACACACAAAAAATGTTAGAAGCGATTGGCGCAAAATCTTTGAACGAATTAATTGAAAAAACAGTTCCTAATATTATTCGCTTAAAAAAGCCAATGAATATTCCTAGTGGATTGTCTGAATTTGAAATGTTACAATCACTTAAAGTAATTGGTGAAAAAAATATAATTGCAAAAAACTATATTGGACAAGGTTACTATGGCACCATTACACCTAGTGTAATTCTTAGAAATATTTTTGAAAACCCAGGTTGGTATACTCAATACACTCCCTACCAAGCAGAAATTGCACAAGGTCGTTTAGAAAGTTTATTAAACTACCAAACCATGGTATCCGATTTAACAGGACTTCCTATTGCAAACGCTTCTTTATTAGACGAAGCTACTGCAGCTGCCGAAGCCATGGCCATGATTTTTAATCATGTGAACAAATCAGATAATATTACCCAACCTAAATTATTTGTTGACGGCGCTATTTTCCAACAAACCAAGGATGTATTGGCTACACGAGCAACTCCAATTGGCGTTCAATTAGTAGAAGGTGATTATCAATCTGCACAAATTGACGGTAGTTTCTTTGGTGCCATTTTACAATATCCAAATAGCAAGGGTAGCATTGAAAACTATGAAACATTTATTAACCAAGTGCATGCGGTGGGCGGCTTGGTAATTTTAGTAGCAGATATTTTAGCATTGACCTTATTAAAAAGCCCAGGCGAATTAAATGCCGATGTTGCTGTGGGTAACTCACAACGTTTTGGTGTACCCATGGGTTTTGGCGGACCCCATGCAGCTTACTTTGCTACAAAAGATGAATTTAAAAGAGGAATGCCGGGTCGTTTAATTGGAGTAAGTGTGGATGCACAAGGTAACCGTGCATTGAGAATGGCATTACAAACACGTGAGCAACATATTAAACGCGAAAAGGCAACTTCTAATATTTGCACGGCACAGGCATTGCTTGCCAATATGGCCGTAATGTATGCCGTGTATCATGGTCCGGCTGGAATAAAAAAGATTGCCGAAAAAGTGCATGGCTTAACGCAAAGCTTGGATCAGCAATTACAATCTTTAGGATTACAACAATCCAATCATTTTTATTTTGATACTTTATTAGTGACTGGATTTGATACTGCTACTTTGCAAGTATTAGCAAAAGAAGCGCAAATTAATTTTAACTATCATAATAATGGAAGCATTGGCATTACTTTAGACGAAACCACTTCGGTAAGCGATGTTCAAGCCATTGTTGCTTTATTTGAAAAATTGACTGGCAAAAAATCAAACGCTACCAACGCCGCCGTTAAAAATGCAAATATTCAAGCCGAATTAGTGAGAACTTCTAGCTATTTATTACACCCTGTATTTAATACGCACCATAGTGAAACACAAATGATGCGTTATATTAAACAATTAGAGAACAAGGATCTTTCTCTAAATACCAGCATGATTAGTTTAGGAAGTTGTACAATGAAATTAAACGCGGCTACCGAAATGATTCCTGTTAGCTGGCCTGCTTTTAGTAGTATGCACCCTTTTGCACCTAGTCATCAAACACTAGGTTATCAAGAAATGGCAAAAGAACTAAGCGCTTATTTATGTGAAACGACCGGCTTCACTGCTTGTAGCTTACAACCTAATAGTGGTGCGCAAGGTGAATATGCTGGTTTATTAACCATTCGTTCTTATCATCATGCACGCAATGAATCACATAGAGATATTGTGTTAATCCCAATTAGTGCCCACGGTACCAATCCTGCAAGTGCAGTAATGGCTGGATTTAAAGTAGTAGTGGTAGCCTGTGATGCAGCAGGCAATATAGATGTTGCCGACTTAACTGCTAAAGCAACTTTACACAAGGAAAACTTAGGTGGTTTAATGATTACTTATCCAAGTACACACGGTGTATTTGAAGAAACAATTATGGATATTTGTCAAACCATTCATGACCTTGGTGGTTTAGTATATATGGATGGCGCAAACATGAATGCGCAAGTTGGTTTAACGAGCCCAGGAAATATTGGTGCCGATGTTTGTCACTTAAACTTACACAAAACATTCGCCATCCCTCACGGTGGTGGTGGACCTGGCATGGGACCCATTTGTGTGAATGATAAATTAGCGCCCTACTTACCTAGTCATAATTATAATGGCAATAGCGCAAATGCAGTGAGTGCAGCTCCTTTAGGATCCGCCAGTATTTTGTTAATTAGTTATGCTTACATAAAAATGTTAGGCGCAGAAGGTTTAACCCTGTCTACTGCTTATGCCATTATGAATGCCAACTATATGAAATCAAGATTAGAGCAATGCTATCCTATTTTATACGCGGGTAAAAATGGCACTTGTGCGCATGAATTTATTATTGACCTAAGACCCTTTAAAATAACGGCTGGCATTGAAGCAGAAGATGTAGCAAAACGTTTAATTGATTATGGCTTCCACGCACCAACCATGAGCTTCCCAGTTGCGGGTACCATTATGATTGAACCAACAGAAAGCGAAGACAAGGCAGAATTAGACCGCTTTTGTGATGCCTTAATTGGAATTTATCATGAAATTAAAGCGATTGAAAACGGAGCATTAGATAAAACAGATAATCCATTGAAAAATGCACCGCATACTCAAAAAGTAATTTGTGCAGAAGACTGGAATCATGCTTATTCAAGACAAACCGCAGCATTCCCTTTACCATATGTTGCAGAAACTAAGTTCTGGCCAACCGTTGCAAGAGTTAATAATACCCATGGAGATCGTAATTTAATTTGTACTTGTGAGCCCGTTGCTTCTTATGCTTAATTGCAACTAAGGTTTTCTGAATTTACAAATTCTATAATACCAGATTTATACTTATAAAAAAAGCCTCGTCTCATTAGACGGGGCTTTTTAGTAATTGGGGGAAAGATAATTGCAAGGAGGAATAAGCGACTACTTATTCAACTATATTAATAAGTATCGGCAATGGTGCTGGCCTTATGATTCCCATTTAACATAAACTCATATAAGCCTATAATTTTTTCCTTATCTTTTAACACTACATTCAATTTTTCAACATCAGATGCTAAAGATTTTAATTTTCGATTCTCCGATTCATATCGGTTGCTAAACTCTCCAACTTTTGAAATGGGTTGAGACTCCATTTCATCTAAAATCATTTCACCTTCCCCAGTGAGCACCCATAGCATATTTAAATCGGGGTAGTTGTCGTGAATTTTGACTAGGATGTCCGAGCCCACTGATCCTAAGTTTTTAATTTGCTTTGAAAAATACCCATTGGATAAATGAATTTTTCTTTCAAAGAAATGAGGAGTGATTGCTCTAAATTGCAAATACATTGCGAGTCTTTCAATTGGTTTCATAATATTTTATTTAATTGGTAATAGAACATATCCAATATTAAAAATATTATATAAGCCATATTTAAAACATAGGCCTCATTTTACTTGAACATAGGCCTCATATTTTATTAAATCCTATTGTTTTTCGCTTAATTCTAACCATCTAATCTCCGCCAATTCCAATGCTGCATTGACTTCTGTGAGTTTTTCACTAATGGAAATAATTTCCTCGTAATTTAAATGGGTACTATTTAATTGAGCTGTAAAAGTTGTTTTCTTTTCTTCTAGAAGGGGCATTTCCTTATTTAAGGTCTCGAATTCTAGTTTTTCTTTGTACGTCATTTTCTCTGCCGCCTTCTTTTCTAAAGATGCAGCATTGGTTTTAATTGGTTGCTCAACTGGAACGACCACATGCTCTTTTGACGAGCTTATATCTGAGCTTACCGAGGCATAGCTTTGTTTAGATTTTTCCAGTATCCTAAACTGTGTATAATTTCCTGGATAATCTCGAATGACTCCATCCCCTTCGAAGATAAATAAGTGATCTACTAATTTATCCATAAAGTATCGGTCATGCGATACCAATAACACACATCCAGCATAGTCTAATAAAAATTGTTCTAGTACGGCTAGGGTTGGTAAATCCAAATCGTTGGTAGGCTCATCCAATATCAAGAAATTAGGATTCTTAAACAATATGGTAAGCAATTGTAAACGTTTTTTCTCTCCTCCACTTAATGCACTTAAATAAGTGTATTGCTTATCGGGGGTAAATAAAAATAATTCTAAAAATTGTGCTGCACTTAAGGAACCTCCACTTGCTAAAGGAAATTGTTCGGCAAAAGTTTTTAAATACTCAATAACGCGCATATCCTTTTTATACACTAACCCCTCTTGTGAAAAGTGGCCAAACACGATTGTATCCCCCACATTTATTTTACCACTATCCGGCTGTGTGATACCTTGTAATATTTGTAAAAAAGTACTCTTACCCACTCCGTTCTTGCCCACAACGCCAATGCGCTCCCCTTTGCTAAATGTATAATCAAAACCCTTTAATACTACTAAGTCGCCATAGGATTTATACACTTTTTTGGCCTCAATAATTTTTCCTCCCAATCTGGTCATTTTCATGTCTAATTGCAAATTGGTTTCATCAATTTTTTGTTTGGCCCTGGCTTCTACCTCATAAAAATTATCCTGTCTACTCTTACTCTTGGTTGTTCTTGCTTTGGGCTGCTTTCGCATCCACTCTAATTCCTTCCTAAATGTATTCTTTGCTTTATCAATACTTGCTAATTCCGATTCTATACGTGCTGCCTTTTTTTCTAAATAATTTTCGTAGTCCCCTTTGTAACTATACAATTTCTCCCGCTCCATTTCCCAAATCTCATCCGTTACCGCTTCTAAAAAATATCGATCATGCGATACCAATAATAAGGTTACCTTTTCTTGTTCCAAATAGTTCTCTAACCACTCAATCATATTTAAATCCAAATGGTTGGTGGGTTCATCCATTAACAATAAAACATGCTTAGGTTCAAAACCAATTTGAATTAATGTTTTTGCTAAGGAAACCCGCTTTCGTTGGCCTCCACTTAATTTAGAAACCGGCTGCTCTAAATGATGAATATTTAATTGGGTTAAAATGGTTTTTACTTTCGATTCAAAATCCCAGGCATTGTTTTCTTCCATTTCCATAATGGAATTGGTTATCAAATCCTCATCCTCCGATTCCATGGCCATTTCATAATTACTAATGGCCTTCATGGTAGGATGATGCTGATTAAAAAGGTTCTGTGTCACGGTAGCCGTTTCAATAAACTGAGGCTCCTGTTCAAACATCACCAAATGAACGTCCTTGTGAATTTTACAAGTACCTTCATCTGGGTGCTCTTTCCCCGATAAAATATTCAATAAAGTGCTTTTACCAACGCCATTTCGGGCAATTAAGGCAATTCGGTCTCCTTCATTTATATTAAAGCTAATGCCCTTAAAAAGGGGGGTAATTCCATAACTTTTAGTGAGTCCTTCTACTGATACATAATGCATGGCGCAAAGATAAGCTCCACATGCAAGGAAGCCGTATTTTATTGTACTTTTGTCCTCAACAAACTTAAATAGTTTACAAATGAAGCAATTTGAGGTGCCCAATGGATATCGAAGCCGCTTAATTACTGCCATTAAGCAGAAAAGAAAAGCAGATGATAAATTAAAAAAAGATTTTACTCCTACCCTGTTGGATTTAGGCACCGTGCAATTTTATTTAGCGCGTCATTTGGGATTTTGTTACGGGGTAGAAAACGCCATTGACATTGCATATAAAACCATAGAAGAAAATAAAGGAAAAAGAATTTATTTATTAAGTGAAATGATTCACAACCCGCAAGTAAATGCGGACCTCATTCAAAAAGGCGTAAAATTCTTGCACGATACCAATGGAAATACAATTATCCCATTAGAAGAATTAACAGCCGATGACGTTGTGATGATTCCTGCCTTTGGAACCACTTTAGAATTAGAAAAAATAATTCAAGATAAAGGCATTGAAATTCAAAATTATAATACAACTTGTCCCTTTGTAGAAAAAGTATGGAACCGAAGTGAACAGATTGCTAGAAAAGGATACTCCATTATAATACATGGTAAGCCAAAACATGAAGAAACAAGGGCAACGTTTTCACACGCCGCTTCCAATACGCCTACATTGATTGTGAATGACATGGAAGAAACCATCCTGCTGGGAAATTATATTTTAGGCAAGTTAAGTGAAGCTGAATTTTTTAAATATTTTTCTGGAAGGTACTCCCATGGATTTGATCCCATTTTAGACTTAACCAAATTTGGTGTAGTGAATCAAACAACCCAATTGGCTACAGATACACAAGCTATTTCTGATTATCTAAAGAAAATAATCATTGAAAAATATGGCGTGGAAAATATAGAAGCACATTTTGCAGATACCCGTGACACCCTTTGCTATGCGACTAATGACAACCAATCAGCCGTCATTGGCTTACTAGAAACCAGTGCCGATTTGGCCATTGTAATGGGCGGCAAAAATAGCAGCAACAGTTCTCATTTAGTAGAATTGTGTGAGCAAAAACTACCTACTTATTTTATTGATGATGTTAGTAAAGTGGTGAGCGAAAGCGAAATAATTCATGCCGATTGGAAAAACAAAACGGCTCAAGTCGTTCACAATTACCTACCCAAAAAAGAAACGGTAAAAATTCTTATGACCAGTGGTGCGAGCTGCCCCGATGCAGTCGTAGAATCTGTCATCCAAAAAATAGCAGGTTATTTTGGTAAAGAAGCAGCATTGGATCAACTAATTCTTGAATGGGAAAAACACCAGGTGAATGAATAATCCAAATTTGGATACATTAACTTAGAAATTCAAGCACTATAAATTTTTAGACTTACCAATACTTTCTTTGGCCCAGTTGAATGCAATTTCAAATTGCGCGGCTCTATCCAGATGACTATTGTCCAATACCAGCGCATCCTCCGCCTGTTTTAAAGGACTATGTTCCCTCGTACTATCAATAAGGTCTCTATGTTGTAAATTTTCTGCAACGGCTTCCATGGTAATTGAAGGATTGGTTGCTTGTAATTCTAAATAACGTCTATTGGCTCTGATTTCCGGCTGCGCAGTTACAAATATTTTTAATTCAGCATTGGGAAAAACCACCGTGCCAATATCACGACCATCCATTACAATCCCTTTTTGTTGCCCCATGGCTTGTTGTTGCGCCACTGCAAAATCGCGCACTGCTGCAATAGCAGCCACTTCACTCACTTTTGAACTCACTTGCATTTCACGAATAAGAAGTTCCACGTTTTCTCCATTCAAAAACATATCACTTTTAAGTGTATTTGAATTGTATTCAAAGTGCAACTTTATATTGTTTAAAGCTTTTACAATAGCTGTTTCATCCTGAAAAGAAATATGATTTCTCAAAAAATAAAGTGCAATGGCTCTATACATAGCACCTGTATCAATAAACACATACTCCAGTTTTGCTGCCAAAGCCTTTGCCAACGTGCTTTTCCCGCAGGATGAAAATCCGTCTATGGCTATGATTATTTTATTGGACATGTGTTTTTGTTAAAAGAATGTATAATAGTTTATGAATACTGTTAACGTTTTAAGTAAGTTAAGGTGCCACCGAAATAGTTTGTGTTTTAGGTAAATTTGCATTACGAATCGCAATTTGACGAACAGCTTGTGAAACCACCGCTCTTAATGCTTCTTTTGAAATTTCGTCATCGCCTACCATCGCGGGTACGCCTGCATCACCACCCTCTCTAATACTTTGTACCAATGGTACTTGACCTAAGAATGGTAAATCATATTCCTCCGCTAAATTGCGACCGCCATCCTTGCCAAATAAATAATATTTATTGTTGGGCAATTCTGCTGGTGTAAAGTAGGCCATGTTTTCAATGAGTCCAATAATAGGAACATTGACATTGGCTTGACCAAACATCGCAATTGCTTTTTTAGCATCTGCCAACGCTACCGTTTGAGGAGTCGTAACAATTACAACACCCGTTACAGGAACCGTTTGCATAATGGTTAAATGAATATCTCCTGTGCCCGGTGGCATATCTATCACTAAATAATCTAACTCGCCCCAATCCACATCATTTATAAATTGACGAATGGCACTGCTTGCCATGGGACCTCTCCAAACCACCGCATCTTTTTCGTCCACTAATAAACCAATACTCATTAAATCAATTCCAAATTTTTGTATAGGAAGTATAATGCCTTCGCCATTCGCATCTCTCATCATGGGTCTTTGTCCTCTCACGCCAAACATGATAGGCACACTTGGTCCATAAATATCTGCATCCATTAATCCCACTTTTGCACCCCCCTCGGCCAATGCCAATGCTAAATTTGCCGAAACGGTACTTTTTCCCACGCCCCCTTTACCACTTACTACCGCAATGATATTTTTAACTTTTGATAAAATTTTATCGTCCGTTTTTCGAATGGAACTTGTTCTGGAAGTAAAGCCAACGGTAATAATGGCTTCTTTATTCACCAATAGTTTAATTGCATTTTCACAAGCATTTTTCATCAAATCCTTCATTGGACAGGCAGGTGTCGTTAATACAATTGTAAAACCCACTTTATTGCCATCAATGACAAGGTCTTCGATCATATTTAAAGTCACCAAATCCTTTCCCAAGTCCGGTTCCTGTACATTACTTAGTGCTTTTAGGATGTCTGCTTCTGTCATTTTTGGAAGTTTTTGTTAAAAAGTTGAAAACTCGGGCAAAGTTAATTGATGCGACCCTTATTTTAGCAAAAAATTCAAGGTTCTAGCTTAATTTTGCCCTGCTATGAAAAAGACGCTTATTATATTGACGATTGGGATTTTTGGTATCCTCGCTCAGCCGGCCATGGCTCAGCAGACAGATGCCAATACCCCAAATATTTATAGAGATTCGGTGGTTCAGCTATTTGGTGTGGTCATGACCGCCGATAGTTTAAAGGCCATCCCATTTGCTAGTGTGGTAGTGAATAATAAGGGGCGCGGAACCGTTACCAACTATGATGGAGTTTTTTCCATTGCGGTAAATAAAGGGGAGAGAATCACTTTCACTTGTGTAGGATTCAAAGACAGAATCATTTTAATTCCCCATAATTTAGAAGGCAACCAATATAGCGTAGTTCAACTCATGGTAAATGACACCAACTATTTACCCGTTACCATTTTAAAACCAAGACCCACACGCGCGCAATTTGATAGAGATTTTGTGAACACCAGAGTGGCTGATGATTTATACGAGACGGCTAGGAAGAATACAAGCGAATCTCAGAAAAAAATTATTCTTGCTTCTTTACCTAGGGATGGAAAAGAAGCCGTTGGTGCTTCTATAAGCAATCAGGCTTCAAAATATTATTACTCTGGCCAGTTGCCCCCTATGAACATTCTAAATCCTGTTGCTTGGAAAAGTTTTATTAACGCCTGGAAAAGAGGTGACTATAAATCGAAAAAATAATTTTCAAATATCTACCACCTTTTCAAAAAATGAATATGAATAAGATAGCAGTGATTGGAGCCGGCACGATGGGAAATGGAATTGCACATGTCTTTGCACAAAAAGGATTTGAAGTTCATATTATTGATACCCAAAAGACAGCGCTTGATAAAGCGATAGCAACTATCGAAAAAAATTTAGATCGACAAATTAACAAAGGGATTATTAATAGCGAGGATAAAGCCAATACGCTTAAAAAAATTATTCCTTTCACCTCCATTGAATTGGGAATAGTGGATGTGGATTTAGCAGTGGAAGCCGCTACTGAAAACAGTGAAATTAAAAAAAGTATTTTTGTACAGATGGATGAAAAGGCCAAGCCTTCCTGCATATTAGCCACCAATACCTCCTCCATCCCTATTGCTCAATTGGCAGCCGTTACCCAGCGTCCAGAAAAAGTTATTGGAATGCACTTTATGAACCCAGTACCGGTGATGAAGTTAGTAGAAATCATTAATGGGGTTGACACAAGTGAGGATACTACAAAAAGTATCGTTACATTAACTACTGCGATTGAGAAAATTCCTTGCGTTGTAAAAGATGCTCCTGGCTTTATTGCCAATCGAATTTTAATGCCCATGATTAATGAAGCCATTTACGCCTTCTCCGAAGGTATTAGTGATGCAACTACCATAGATCAAATTATGAAACTAGGCATGGCCCACCCAATGGGTCCTTTACAATTAGCAGACTATATTGGACTTGATGTTTGTAAAAACATTTTGGACATTATGTATGATGGGTTTAAGAATGAAAAATATGCACCCTGTCCATTATTGATTGAAATGGTGCAGCATGGAAAATTAGGTGTGAAATCAGGTGAAGGTTTTTACAAATACTAAACAAGCAAATCGGTCTTATAGCTTACGCCTTGTAAATCTTGTATTTTATGAATAACTTCTTCTAGCCTATTTTTTGGAATGCCAATTTTTAATTCCACAAATAGTTGTGCGACTTGCTCCACCACAGAACAGTTGTATTGTTTTACAATCATCATTACTTCATTCATTTGCTGATAATCAAAATTAAGTGCGTAAGTCACTTCCACCGCTTTTTGAATAATGGGCGATAATTGTAATACTAAAGATGTGGTCGTTTTATACGCATTAATTAAACCAGGTACCCCTAATAATGTGCCACCAAAATAACGCACTACCACCACCATAATATTGGTTAATTGCTTGCTATCTATTTGGCCTAAAATAGGACGCCCTGCAGATCCTGATGGCTCTCCGTCGTCATTTACCCTAAATGTAGCACCATCCACTCCTATTCGGTAAGCCAAACAATGATGCACCGCTTTAGGATGTTCCTTTTTTAACTTTGCTAAATGTTTTTTACAGGCTTCAATACTTAACACAGGAAAGCTATACGCTAAAAACTTACTTCCGCGGTCTTTAAATTCTGCGACTGCTGGCTGCTCAATAGTATTGTAAAAAAAAGGATCCATTCACTAAATAATAACTAGTCAAAGCTAACGCATAATGGGCATTCATTTGTAACATTGCATTATGAGTTTACAGGAACTTAAACAGAAATGCAAAGCAACACTTGCTAGCCAATATGAAAACATTGAATTGAATAGTTTAATGTCTATTTTATTTGAACACATCACCGGCTGGGATCAATTAAAACAAGTATTAAATAAGGAACAAAAATTACCGCAAGATAAAATAGACCAATTCCATAAGGCGCTTACATCTCTTCAGGAAGGAATGCCTATTCAGTACATTATTGGAAAGGCGTGGTTTATGGGACATGATTATATTGTAAATGAAAATGTATTAATCCCCAGACCCGAAACAGAAGAATTGGTAGAATGGATTATTGAATACGCAACCATTATTGACAAACCATTACAAGTATTAGATATTGGAACAGGTTCCGGTTGTATTCCCATTGCCATAAAATTAGCAGTACCAAATTGTATGGTGGCAGGATTAGACATTAGTGAAAAAGCTTTGCAAATTGCAAAACAAAATGCAAGCCAATTGCTAGCGGATATTAGTTGGATGCAGGAGGATATTTTAAACACCACTTACCTACCCAATCAATTTGATATTATGGTAAGTAACCCGCCTTATATCCCATTTAAAGAAAATGCAAATATGCAGGTACAAGTAAAAAACTTTGAACCTAGTATTGCACTTTTTGTAAAGGACGAGGATCCACTTATTTTTTACAGGACCATTGCAAGATTGGGTAAGCAATATTTAAAACCCAATGGTCAACTATTTTTCGAAATGCATTATGACCAAGGCAAAGCATTATTAGCCTTATTTGACGAAATGGGCTATCATGCAGAACTACGCCAGGATATGTTTGGTAAAGACAGAATGTTAAGAGCCAGTCTTAAAAGAGCTAGCTAAATAAGAGCAATGAAAATTAATGATTAGGATCTACTGCCACTACCGGTGTTGCACCTAATTTTTTTACAATTTGCATTACTTGAATGGTAACGCCTAAATTAGCAACGCTGTCTCCATTAATTACAACAGAAGGCTTATCGGTTTCCTTATCTAAAAATATTTTTAATTGTCCTGACAAGGAATCGATCATCACCGGCGTGGAACCAATAAATAAATGCTGGTCTTTGTCAATGGTAACCACCACCGTTTGTTTTGCCTTCGTGTCACTCTCCGATTTAGGATTAGAAACCTTAATTACATTGGGATTGGCTAAGGTGGACACGATTAGAAAAAACAATAGCAGTATGAATAAAATATCATTCAATGCTCCCGTATGTACTTCGGGCTGATGCCTTAAGCGATTTCTTAAATTCATAGTACTGGTTTACGAATGCGTTGTTTCTTGTAAAATATCTAGGAAATCGGCACTCGCCGTTTCCATTTTATTCGCAGTCTTGTCTATTTGTGTAGAAAGATAATTATGTCCTACATAGGCAATTAATCCAATGATTAAGCCTGTTGCAGAAGTAATCATTTTAGTATAAATACCGCCCGCAATGGTGTTTAAAGTATACTCACCGGTTGAAGCGATGCCGTAAAACAACTGCACCATACCTACAATCGTTCCTAAGAAACCAAACATCGGTGCAATCCCTGCTATTAAAGATAAAATATTCAAATTACGCTCCATTGCGTACATCTCTAATTTTCCAACATTCTCCATGCTCTTTTCAATGGCATCCAAGGGCTTGCCCATTCTCATAATTCCTTTTTCAATCATCTTTGCAACTGGATTATCGGTATTCTTAGCATAACTTTTTGCTGCCGTTACATTTCCTGACAATAAATTATCCTTAATAACCAACATGAATTTAGGATCAATGGCACCGGCTTTTTTAATTGCCAACATGCGCTCTATGAAAACATAAATCGCAACCACTAATAGAGCATAAAGAGGATACATAATCCATCCACCTTTTTGCAATAAACTTAATAAGGAAATTTTATTTTGAGCTACATCTAATAAAAACAACATAGTAGGTAATTTATTTTTTAAAGTTAATTTATTTCTACCAAATTTACCAATACTTCTACCGCCTTTAGCATATCTCTAACACCTATCCACTCGTGCTTACTATGAATGGCTTGCATGCCGGTAAATATATTAGGAGTTGGCAGACCCATAAAACTCATCCTGCTTCCATCCGTTCCGCCTCTGATGGGTGTAATGATGGGCTTTATATTCGCTTTTTCATAGGCCTTTATTGCACGTTCCACAATCACAGGGTGCTGATCAATCACTTCCCGCATATTTCGATACTGCTCGGTTACCTCTATAGTCAATTTTACTTTGGAAAAATCTGGATTGAAATTAACTACCCCTTGTGCAATTTCCAATAATCTATGGGCATACTCCTTTAATCTTGGCGTATCAAAGTCCCTTACTAAAAATTCAATTTTTGCTTTTTCTGCACCCCCTTCTATATGATTGGGATGAATAAAACCCATACGATCCTGGGTATATTCTGGACACCATTCGTATTTTGGCAATGCCGCCAATATTTCACCGGCCACTTTAATGGCATTTTGCATCACTCCTTTTGCTGCACCTGGATGTGCAATCACTCCTTCAATATGCAACACTAAAAAATCGGCGCTAAATGTCTCCATTTCAAAACTTCCTAACGCTCCACCATCCAAAGTATAACCATAATCTGCTCCTAATTTTTTCAAGTCTAAATGCTCGGTCCCTCTGCCAACTTCTTCGTCCGGGGTAAACAATATTTTAACAGGGCCATGTGCAATATTTTTGTTTTCCATTAAATACTTTGCCATTTCCATAATAATAGTGACGCCCGCTTTATCATCTCCTCCTAACAAGGTTTTGCCCGATGCAGTAACAATAGCCTCCCCAATAAATGATTTTAAATAGGGATAGTCTTTACTTGAAATAATTTGTGATGAATCATCTGGCAATACAATATCCTGGCCATCATAGTTTTGGTGTAAAATGGGTTTCACATTGGTACCACTGCAATCCGGGGCCGTATCCACATGGGCACAAAAACAAATCACGGGCAATGGCTTCGCATTAAGCTGCATGATGGTTTCTGGTATATTTGCTGGAATACTTGCCATTACATACCCATACGCATCCAAGTGCGCATCCTCTATGCCAAAAGAAAGTAATTCTTTGACCAGTAATTCGGAAAGATTTTTTTGTTTTTCAGTGGAAGGAAAATTGGTGCTGTTGGGGTCACTTTGCGTATCAATTTGCACATAGCGCATAAACCTATCCGCTACTTCTAATGTTTGCAATGCCATACTTAACTATTTTTTGAAAGATGGTTGAAGG
The DNA here is from genome assembly GCA_947476145.1 of Bacteroidota bacterium. Lineage (GTDB taxonomy): Bacteria > Bacteroidota > Bacteroidia > Chitinophagales > Chitinophagaceae > Sediminibacterium. Next base: position 48,888 of record CANJPH010000011.1, read on the forward strand.
TAATTTGAATTTTGCGAATAAAAAAAGGCGTTCCAGCAATTTGAAACGCCTTTTACAAATTACGCTATCCTATTAGGAAGTAGGCGTAATTAAAAATTATTGAACTAGAACTCAGTTATAATTTTAGAGGGCGTATCAATTTTTACCAATTCTAAATCAAAAGTTAAATCTTGACCTGCTAAAGCATGGTTTGCATCCAATACCACTACTTCTTCTTTCACTTCAACCACAATTACTTGAAATTGTTGACCTTGACCGTTGTTCATTGTTAATGCCATACCCACTGCTGGATTTAAATCGGGTGGAAATTGAGTTTTAGGGAACTCCACGATCATTTCTGGTTGTTTAGGACCATACGCTTCCATAAATGGAATGTGAACGGTTTTCTTTTCACCCACTGTCATTCCTAAAACGCCATTATCAAAACCTGGAATTACCATTCCGCTTCCTACTTCAAATTCTAGAGGAGCTCTTCCGTTTGAGGAGTCAAATGTCTCACCACTAGTTAAAGTACCGTGATAATGCACTTGAATGGTATCCCCATTTTTTACTTGTTGCATATTGTATTTTTTAAATAAAGCACCTAGGGTGCAAAGGGCAAAAGTACATAATTATGGCAGATAAACTAACTTTGCCCCATGGACAATAAACCAAGCATTGTTTTTATGGGTACCCCTGCCTTTGCAGTAGCATCGTTGAGCGCATTATTAGCAGCAAAAATGAATGTGGTTGGCGTAGTCACTGCCCCTGATAAGCCCGGTGGCAGAGGCATGCAGCTGCAACAAAGTGCGGTAAAGCAATTTGCAATTACCCATAATCTACCTTTATTACAGCCAGAAAAATTAAAATCTCCTGAATTTTTTGAAGCTTTAAGTGCATGGAAACCCGACCTACAAGTGGTGGTTGCGTTTAGAATGCTGCCCGAAAAAATATGGTCATTCCCTCCCATGGGTACTTTAAATGTGCATGGCTCATTGCTTCCACAATACCGAGGTGCTGCTCCTATTAATTGGGCCATTATGAACGGAGAAAAAGAAACCGGTGTCACTACCTTCCAATTACAACATGCCATTGATACGGGAGATATATTATTACAAGATCGCATTGCCATTTCCGAAAATATGACCGCTGGTGAATTACATGATACTATGATGGAAGTAGGCGCTCATTTATTGGTAAAAACCTTAAATGGGATGATCAATAACAACATCTCCTCTATTCCTCAAAGCGAAGTACTTGATGGTATTGAAATAAAACATGCTCCTAAAATTTTTACTAAAGACTGCGAAATTAATTGGGACCTATCGGTTGAAAAAGTACACAATCATATTAGAGGATTGGCCCCTTTTCCTGGTGCCATCACAAAAGTAGATGGAAAAATCGTAAAATTATACAGCACAAATATTGTACATGAAACACCAAATGAATTACCGGGTACATTTATAACAGACGGAAATACATTTGCCAAATTTGCTTGTAAGAACGGGTATTTGAATATTAATGATATTCAATGGGAAGGAAAAAAGAGAATGCCCATTGCCGATTTCTTAAGAGGATATCGTACGCCTTCATAATACGCGAAGGATTAAATGTGCGCCACACTTATCATGAACTAGTGAAGCCATTTTTATTGTAATGCCTTAGTGAATTCAGCCTCCTCTACAATGCCCGATTTTCTCCAAACTTCTTTTCCATTTTTATAAATGATAAAGGAAGGTAATGCCTCAAAATTTACGTGTTTCATCACGTCCATATCCACGCCTCCGTCTACAGCTAAGAAATACAATTTAGCTCCCTGATTTTTTTTGATTTGATCAATTGTTGGTTGCATCTTTCTACAAGGAGGACACCAACTTGCCCCAATATCCACTAATACTAAATTATTAGAGGCAAGTACTTTATCATAATCCGAAACCATCATTTGTTGCACATTGGCATTGCCTTCTACCGGTAAATTATTCATTTTCCAATTACTCATCCCTCCTTCTAAATTCACTACCTTAAATCCTTTCTCCATTAAATAAGACTGCGCTGCAGCACTTCTGCCTCCTGCTTGACAATACACATATACCGTTGCATTTTTATTTAAATGTTGTGTTCTGCTTTCAAATTCTTTTGAATCATTCCAGTTGGCTTGCAATGCATTTTTAATATGGCCACCAGCAAATTCAGTTGCAGTTCGAACATCTAATACCTGAACATTTTGTTTTTGAATTGCAATTTGAAACTCGTTTACTGGCAAAGTACTTAGTAGCTTGGTTTCTTTATTTCCTTGCGCACAACTCACCAAAGAGATAGCCAATGTAAACAGGCTAGCAAAAAAAACGTTTTTCATAAATAAATTTTAGTAGGTAACTGAAACCTTAAAGATCTTATTTGAAATTCCTAAGATCGTTGCTGCTGCATCGCTTAAGCGGTATTGAATGGCACCACCCACGTCGGGTAAACTATTGATTACTTTTGCACAAATACTTTTTAACTCAGGCGTTGTGATTCTTACAATCGTACCAATTGGCATTTGATTGGTAAGGATATAAAACTTGCCATCATCCCAGCCACTTAAACTTTTAAAAACAGATGCAGTTCCTTCAAGTGTTTGAATGGTAGTAGATTTAGACTGACTAGAAAACATAGTAGCATAATACCCTTCTTTGTTATTATTATCATTCAGCAATGAAGTTTTGCGAATACTATCTGCAACTCTTGTTTTAATTTGATTATCGGAAATCATTTGAAGAGAAGCTGTTTTACTATCACTCTCTTGTTTTAACTGAGCTGAATCTTTTACAATTCTAGTAGTGGATTTCCTCTTTTTTGACTTTGAGCCACGTTTTGATTTACTCTTTTTGCTCTTTTTAGCAGAAACGGCGGACTTAGCCTTTGCTTTCTTAGACTTAGTCACGGTTTGGTAGGTTGCATAATTCACAGCAGCACTACTATTTGAACTATTCAATAGACCAAGGCACACGACGAATATGAGTAAATATTTGCTAAACATGGATGCAAAGGTACCGAATTGAAATGTGAATAAAAAGCGAAATTAATTCTAATTAAATTAATTTATAATGTGTATTCATCAGTATTTCAATATGCGCCATGGTGTAGGATAATAATTATTAGTTCTATTTGGTAATAACTTTGCCCAACCCAGCAAAATTTGATGATAATAAACCCCTGCCCAGCCCCTTGTGCCTTCTAACGTAATGTCGGCTCGTCTTAGGTATTGGAGGGCGGTTTCGAGGTCAACTTCTATTTTTCCAAAAGGCTTATTTACCCAATGACTCATAGCTAGCGCATGGTCAGGAATCAAATCTTTCCCTTTTAATTCCCCCAAAGCCATTCCCATTTTTTTTACATATAAATGCGACAGCAATGTTTTAATTGGCATTACCATATCCAACGGTACGGCAATAATCGTATTTTGATGATTGATGTATTCATATTCCAAAGGCAACTCCAAATGATCCGCTAAAACAGCGCGTTCATTTTTTGTAATGCTATTCCAATTGAAAGTGGATTGATAAAAAGTAGTACTCGGATTGATTAGTTTTTGAAAAACACAAACAAAGAAACCTTCTCCTTTTATTTTATCCGGATAAAATCTAAATCCTTTCGCTTTTGCATTTGGACTTTCTGTCAAAACTATATTCCAATTTTCAGGAATGGTTATTTTTACATTATGCATCCCTGGTATAGCACTAATAAAATCCATTATTTTTTCATTCTCTTCAAATGAATAAGAGCAAGTTGAATAAATTAAATACCCTCCTTCTTTTAAAGAGTCTATACTATCCTCTAAAATTCGCTCTTGCCTCGTACTACAGTGTAATACACTCTCCTCACTCCATTCATTGATCGCATCCGGATCTTTTCTGAAAAGCCCGCTACCACTGCATGGAGCGTCCACCACCAGTAGATCAAAAAAATTAGGCAATGCTTTAAAATGCGAAGGATCATTTTGTGTAACCACCACCCTGTCGCTACCCCATTTTGTTATATTCTCCACCAATATTGCATTGCGTGATTTGATGGTTTCATTAGACACGACTAACCCTTCATTAAAATAATGGGCAAGTAAGGTACTCTTGCCTCCTGGTGCCGCACATAAATCAAGTACTATTTTATTTTTCGGAGCTGGAAATATTTCTGAAATGATATGTTGAATAAACATACTGCTCGCTTCTTGCACATAGTACGCGCCGGCATGCCATAAAGGATCGGTCACGAACAAAGGCCTTTCCTTTAAATAAAAACCATTTGAACACCAGGGGATCGTAGTTGTATTGTTTAAAAAAGAATGCGCAGCCAAGTCAAATGTTTTGGCAGGGTTCAATCGAACACTGGTAATTTGATCCCCCAATTCATGTACGCGTATAAAACTTTCCTGATGATAACCAGGCAATGAAGTTAATGACGTTAATAAACTTTGAGGTAACAATGAGTATGATTTAATATCTAATGATAAAATGTTCTTTTTCTTTCTGCGCTTTTCTCAAAAACACCAACCCAATAAAAAATAAATCAATGGTTAAGGTAACCGATGGATGTGCTTTTATTTCGGCCCAAGCTTTTTCCATTTCCGCACTCCAATGAATGTCATCAAAAATGAGCACCGAATCTTCATTCGATTTTTCAAGTAGGCAATTAAAATACTGTATGGTAGGTGCATACCTATGATTCCCATCCACATAGGCTAACCCAATTTGATCCAATTTGCTTATATAGTCGGGTAGTGTATTGTTAAAGTCCCCCTCCAACAATTCAATATGTTGCAATCCCACTTCATTAAAAGTTTCTTTGGCAATGGCTGCCACATTTGGCGCTCCTTCCAATGTTACCATCTTTGCGTTTACATTGCCCGCTGCTAAGTAGCAAGTAGTGATGCCTAAGGAAGTGCCCATTTCTACAATATGAGCAGGTTGATAATAAGCAACAATTTTATGCAGTAATTGGCTATACTTTTTTGGCTTTAACGCTGCTTTAGCAATTTGCTGAATGGATCTTTCCGTATGATCTGTTTGTCTTGAACCTGCACCTCTGTCCCACACTTCAATTTTTTGTGTATTTTCTTTTAATGCTTTTCTGCGTACTTCAATTTTGGATGCGATAGGCGTGATCTCCTTTGTATTCAACACTCCTTTAATAAAATTAAATACAAACGGAGAATGCACGCCATGTCCTTTGCCATTCTCAGATTGAATAAAATACTGTAGATATTTTTTAAGCAATGTTAGCGATGAATACATAAATTATTTTCTTTGCCAACATTCAAAATCAAAATCAAATGCGTGCTTTTCGTCGGCATGATTTGTTTCGGTTGATTGCTTTTCCCATTCAGTTCCTAAAACAGGGAAAAATGTATCCCCATCAATGGTAGTATGAACCCTTGTTAACCAAACTTTATTGGCCAATGGCAAAGCTATTTCATAAACCTGTCCACCCCCAATTACCATGAGTTCTTTGTAATCTTTTTTATTCGCTAAATCTATGGCTTGTTCCATCGTATTGACCACTTCTGCGCCTTCTATTTTTAAATCCTGTTGTGTAGTCAAAATAATATTTAATCTGCCAGGCAATAATTTACTACCCATAGATTCAAAAGTTTTTCGACCCATTAAAATGGGTAATGCCCAAGTAGTATTTTTAAAAAAACGCATATCCTTAGGCAAATGCCAAAGCAATTGATTGTCTTTACCAATGGCATTATTAAGGGAGGCTGCTACTACAAGGGTTATATTCATGATGATTGTTATTATACAGCAACGGGTGCTTTAATACCTGGGTGACATTCGTAATTTTCTAGTGTGAAATCCTCAAATTTGAAAGAAAAAATATCTTTCACTTCCGGGTTTATTTTCATCGTTGGCAAATGAAATGGCGTTCTTGATAATTGCAACTGAGCTTGCTCAAAGTGATTATTATATAAATGCACATCTCCAAAGCTGTGTACAAAATCACCATATTGTAATCCACAAACCTGCGCAATCATCATGGTTAATAAGGCATAGGAGGCAATGTTAAATGGAACGCCTAAAAAAACATCGGCACTTCGTTGATATAATTGACAACTTAATTTTCCGTCAGCCACATAAAATTGAAACATATTGTGACAGGGCATTAAAGCCATCTTTTTCAAATCACCCACATTCCATGCACTCACAATTAAACGTCTACTGTCTGGTGTTTTTTTAATTTGTTCTATAAGTTCAGTTATTTGATCTACCACAATACCATTGGCACCTTCCCAACTTCTCCATTGTTTTCCATACACGGGACCTAAGTCACCATTTGCATCTGCCCACTCATCCCAAATACGAACCCCATTGTCTTTTAAATATTTAATATTGGTATCCCCATTTAGGAACCATAGTAATTCATAAACGATACTTTTTAAATGTACTTTTTTAGTGGTCACTAAGGGAAATCCATCGGCGAGGTTAAAACGCATTTGATATCCAAAACAGCTTTTGGTACCCGTACCTGTACGATCTGTTTTTTGCGTGCCTTCTTCTAAAATATGTTTTAATAAAGTCAAATATTGTTGCATGCTGCAATTTACAACCATTGCCTCTTAATAGAAAACATTTTAAAGAGATGGGGAGAAGCTGTGAAAAATAAAAACTTGCTTATTTGGTTGACTTTCGTCTGGCCAATTCTGTCTTCAATAGTACCAATTCCTTGTTGGTTTGGCCATTTACGCTTGTATTTTCCTCGGCCCTGCGCATTAAATAAGGGATGACTTCGTTGATAGGGCCAAATGGCAAATACTTGCTAACATTATACCCTTGAACTGCCATATTAAATGTGATGTGATCTCCCATCCCAAATAACTGAGAAAAATGAACATGATGATCGTTTTTATCAAACGATAAATTAGCCATGGCGCTAGCAATCGCAATATTACTAGCCTCATTATGTGTGGCCAATAACAATGAAATACTGTCTTTATTACTTATACAATAAGTGGCTGCTGCATCAAAGTCTTTATCGGTTGACTCCTTGTCAAGATGTATAGGAGAAGTATATCCTAATTTTATGGCACGTTCTCTTTCTTTTTCCATGTAAGCGCCGCGCACCAATTTTGCTCCCAACAAAAAACCACCTTCTTTCGCTAACCTATGTGATAATTGTAAAAAATGTAAACGATCGTTTCTGTATAATTGATAGGTATTATAAACTACTACCTTTTCTTTGTTGTACTCTTTCATCAATTCAATCGCTAAACGATCGATAGGATCTTGTATCCATGTTTCTTCTGCATCTAATAAAATACCCACTCCTTTTTCTTGTGCAACATCACAAATAGCATACATCCTTTCTCTAACCCTTTCCCATGCTGCATTTTCAGACTCACTATCATGTATACCGCTTCTTAATCGGGGGGCTTCATTTAAATGTTCTAATAAAATATGGCTTGCTATACCGGTTATTTTAACACTTATAAATGGAATATTATTTTGTGTTGCTGCAAAGTCAATCGCTTCAATAATATGTGATGTCACGTCATCAAAATTTGACTCTCCCTCTTTTGCTTCTACCCCATAATCCAAAATAACTTGTACATCATAAGAACCCAATAATTTTGCTGTTCTTGCCGACTCTTCCAACGTTTCTCCGCCCACAAATTGTTTAAACACCGTATTTCTTAAAATCCCATTGATTGGAAAACCCATTTTCATTAAGAAGGGCGTCACTTTCGTTGCAAGCGATACCATCAATGGATTTTGAATCACACTTATTAAAAATTTTGCTTTTTTTAAATCGGGCGTACTTTTGTATGCAAAAGCATTTTGGGTATTGTCAAAAGATAGGTTCATGCTAACATTGGTTCGTATTGCAAATATCGGTTGGAAAATGGGAATGACAAAGAAATAGTACCTTTAAAATCATACAAATTAATCGCCATGGATTTGAAAATTACGAAGACAGAGATTTACATGTTTAAAATACCCATGGTGCCATTTACCATTGCCACGGGGACCATGGAATTTGCGCAGAATGTGCTTATTAAAATACATACCAATGAGGGTATCATTGGACTTGGTGAATGTTCTGCCTTTCCAATGATTGTTGGAGAAACGCAGACCAGTTGTTACCATCATGCTAAAGATTTTGCTTCATTTTGGAAAAGAAAAAATCCTTTGGAAATACAAACAAGACTTGCAGAGTTAGATAAAATCATAGCCGGTAATTATACCATTAAAAGTGCTTTTGATATTGCCCTATATGATATTGCCGCTAAGGTTGCTAACCTGCCATTGTATGCATTTTTGGGAGGCAAACAAAAGGCTATTGAGTCGGACTTAACCATTGGGATAGATAGTCCCGAAAAAATGGCAGAACAAGCCATAGAATTTAAAGAAAAGGGCGTTACCATGATAAAAGTTAAATTAGGTAAAGATCCAGCAACAGATATTGAAAGAATACAAAAAATAAGAACCGCCATTGGCAGTGAACTTAAATTAAGAATTGACGCAAATCAGGGATGGTCCAAAGAGGATGCGCTTCCAGTTTTAAAAAGCCTTTCTCAATTTGATATAGAATTTTGCGAGCAGCCCATGCATAAATATTATGACGACTACCTACCCGCTTTATGTGCCGCTTCCCCGATACTTATTATGGCTGACGAGTCCGTTTTTACACATCACGATGCACGAAAATTAATTGCCAACAAAGCTTGTCATTTAATTAATATTAAATTTTCAAAAAGTGGCGGGATTCAAGAAGCCATTAAAATTCAATCCATTGCTAGTGAAAATAAGATGGCTTGTATGATGGGTGGCATGTTAGAAAGCCGTTTGGCTTTAAGTGCTAAAATGCACTTTGCCATGGCACATGACAATATTAAATACTACGATATGGACACTTGTCTATTAGGGCATATGGCGGACCCTATACTAGGCGGCGTCCAGTTTAACGGAATGCACTTAAGCATTGACGATACGCCTGGACATGGCGCGGATGTTGACCCAGATTATCTTTCTAAACTTGAGCACTGCGTTGTATAAGTAGTTGTATATTTGAAGTATAATTACAAAGTATGGAAGCAAGAAAAGCAAGTGATTCATTTATCACCATGAACGAATTGGTTTTACCCAACGACACCAACACATTTGGTGACTTAATGGGAGGTAAACTTATGTATTGGATGGATATTGCAGCTTACCTTTCTGCTGCGAAGCATTGTAACTCGGCAGCAATGACTGCATCGGTGGATAATATTAGTTTTAAGACCCCTATTAAATTAGGAAATGTAATTTGCATTGAAGCCATTGTTACTCGTGCTTTTAATACCTCTATGGAAATTCATTTAAAAGTGTGGAATCAAAATATGATTTCACAAACAAGGGTATTAAGCAATGAAGCATTTTTTACTTTTGTTGCACTAGATGAAAACAAACATCCTAAAAAAGTACCTGAAATAATTGCCGTAACAGAAGAAGAAATAAAATATTATGATGGCGCATTAAGACGTCGTCAAATGAGATTGATATTAGGTGGAAAAATGAAGCCTGATGATGCTACTGAATTAAAAGCATTTTTTACACACGACTAAGCTTCCTTTAAAGCATGATGCTTTCCCTTAAGCATAAAGTCTTTGCTTTGCTCAATCGCTTCCATTACTTGTGAAAGAATTTCTTCTACCGGCGCATTGTAGTCAATATTAAGTGGTGGCTTAATCCGCACTGTTAAAGTAGTTCCCACTTTTTTAAACGTAAGTCCTTTTTTTGTGAATGCGCGCCAAAATCCATTGATTACAACGGGCACTACCACTGGTCTATTATTTTTGATGATATGTGCAGTTCCTTTTCTGCCCGGTGCAAAAGGCTTAGTGGTTCCTTGGGGAAATGTAATCACCCAGCTTTTTGACAATGCCTGATCAATTTTTTGTGTATCCACCGAATCTCTTTCTCGGCTTACATCCATACCCTCGGCTCTCCAAGTTCTTTTTACGGTTAATGCTCCTCCTAATTTGAACAACCTGGACAACCAACTATTATTCATGGTTTCTTCCGCTGCCACAAAATAAAGATTGGTGAATGGACTTAATAAATAATAAGGGATACCTAATTTATTATACTTGCGCCATTTGAAGGCACAAAAAATATGTACAAAGGCAATTACATCTCCAAAATAAGTTTGGTGATTACTTACAAACAATACTTTTTCCTTAGGCAAATGGGTTAAGTGCTCGGTCCCCTCAATTTTAATGACATTAAATAAAGCAAGCCCTGGATACGTAAACAAACCTACTAAGCCATATATAATAGAGCGGAAAATTCTGATATTTTTTAACCGATCAAATAAGGTCATTATGCAATCAATTGTTAGAGGTGCAAGATAGTACAAATATTGTATCTTTAGGCAATGAAAAAGTCGGCAGTAATTTTTGATATTGATGGATTGTTAATTAATAGTGAGCCTTTGTGGAACAAAGCTGCGACCGAAATTTTTAGACAATACGGTGTTATATTAACGCAACAACAATATGCAATTACGACAGGACTTAGATCGAAAGAATTTGTCGCATTTTGGTTACATCAATTTAATGTACCAGTTAGTCAAAATGAAATTGTCGAAAAAAGGATTATTGAATTAGCACTTGAACTTATTGATAAGGAAGTTACCTTAATGCCAGGCGTGGAACATGTTTTTGAATTTTTCTTACAGCAAAATTTCAAAATGGGTTTAGCCAGTTCCTCTCCCATGGAATTAATTGAATGGGTAAAAGATAAATTAGGTATTAGAAGTTACATACATGCAAGTTGTTCGGCACAGCATTTGCCTTTTGCAAAACCACACCCGCAGGTTTATTTAGATTGTGCAGCTACAATGCATACCAATCCACTTGCTTGTATCTGTTTTGAAGACTCTTATTACGGTATGATTGCTGCAAAAGCGGCAAGAATGACTTGCGTAGTGGTACCCGCTGCCGAAGACATAAAGCTAGAGCACTGGGGTGCAGCGGATTTAAAACTTTCCTCTTTACAAAATTTTGGGGCTTTACATTTTAATATGCTTAACCCCTAAATCAAGCTCCATGAAATTAGCAAAAGAAGTTATAGGGAAAGAGTTGGTTGAGTTTGAAAAGCATTTTAAGGATGCTGTTAAAAGCAGGGTGGCCCTCTTAGACAGAATAATGCAATATATTGTCAAGCGAAAAGGAAAGCAAATGCGACCTATGTTTGTATTGCTGTCTGCTAAATTGCATGGTGAAATAACACCCTCCTCCTATCGTGCTGCAAGCTTGGTGGAACTTTTACACACCGCAACCCTAGTCCATGATGACGTGGTGGACGATGCATTAGAAAGAAGAGGCATGTTTTCCATTAATGCATTATGGAAAAATAAAATTGCAGTATTGGTTGGCGATTATTTATTATCAAAAGGATTATTACTTTCCCTTGAAAACAAGGACTTTGAAATATTGGCCATTTTGTCTAACGCAGTAAAAAAAATGAGCGAGGGAGAGTTATTGCAAATGGAGAAAGCGAGAAACTTAAATTTCGATGAGTCGGTATATTATGAAATTATCAATGGCAAAACGGCCAGCTTACTTTCATCTAGTTGTGGCGCAGGGGCTGCCTCTGTAACCAAGGATGAATCTATTATTCAAAAAATGCGTGAATTTGGCGAAATGGTGGGGATGGCATTTCAAATTAAAGACGACTTATTTGATTATGGAGATGCTATTATTGGGAAACCAACAGGTAATGATATCAAAGAAAAAAAATTAACCCTGCCGCTAATACATATTTTACAAAAAGTAGACCCGATCTTAAAAAAAGAAATTATCAATATTGTAAAAAATAATAATAACGATAAAAAGAAAGTCAAATTCGTAATTGATAATGTAGTAGCCAATGGCGGCATTGAATACGCAACACAAAAAATGATTGAATACCGAGACAAAGCCATTGACATTTTATATAGTTTCCCCGAAAGTCCATCAAGAGCGGCACTGGAAGAATTAGTTCGTTACACAACCGACCGTGCCTACTAATGGAAAAAAGATGGAACCTCATATCAGCAGATCCTGCAAAAGTGCAAGTCTTACAAGATGCACTTAAGATTCATCCCATACTATGCGAACTTTTAGTACAAAGAGGTATCAGTGATTTTGAAGCAGCCAAACAATTTTTCAGACCAAGCCTCGATCACTTGCACGATCCATGGCTTATGAAAGACATGCGCAAAGCGGCAGACCGCATTCGAGAAGCCATCACCGCAAACCAAAAAATATTAGTCTTTGGGGATTACGATGTAGACGGAACTACTTCGGTAGCGACCTTATTTCAGTTTTTAAAACAGCTATCACCACATATTGATTATTATATTCCACATAGATATAAAGAAGGGTACGGTATTTCAAAAATTGGAATTGATTTTGCAAAGGAAAATAATTTTGACTTAATTATTTCAGTGGACTGTGGCATTAAATCCACCGAGCTTATTACATATGCAAAAGAGCTAGGCATGAATTTTATTATTTGCGACCACCATTTGCCTGATGAAATTTTACCGCCAGCAGTGGCAATATTAAACGCAAAGCAAGTGGACTGTAATTACCCATATAAGGAATTATGCGGCTGTGGCGTTGTGTTTAAATTAATTACCGCTTTGGCACAGGAATACAATTTGCCTGCCGAATCTTATTTACAATATTTAGATCTAGTAGCAACGGCTATTGCTGCTGACATTGTTCCCATCACGGATGAAAATAGAACACTGGCTTTTTTTGGTGTTCAAAAAGTAAATGATAACCCTTCACAAGGATTAAAAGCATTAATGGAGTTAGCAAAACAGTCGGGGCCTATGCGCATTACTAATTTAGTATTTGCAGTAGCCCCGCGTATTAATGCTGCCGGACGAATGGACGATGCAAAAAAAGCAGTTCACTTATTTATTGAACCCGATTACGAAAAAGCATTGGCATTTGGATCGGTATTACAACAAGATAACTTAGATCGTCGTGAAGCAGATACCACCATTACCGAAGAAGCTTTAGCGCAAATAGAAGACGACCCTTTACATGCTACTAAAAAATCTACCGTTGTTTTTCAACCCCATTGGCACAAAGGCGTAGTGGGCATTGTAGCAAGTAGATTAATTGAAAAGTATTATAAACCCACCATTGTACTTACTCAAAGTGGTGATGTAATTGCAGGAAGCGCAAGAAGTGTAAATGGATTTAATTTATATGAAGCATTGCATGCATGCCGTGCGCATTTAATTGGTTATGGCGGTCACTTTGCCGCTGCAGGAATGACCATGTCTGTAGATGCACTCGAAGGATTTAAAATTGCATTTGAGCAAGCAGTAGCCTCCCGCATTACCGAGGAACAATTAACTCCAGAAATTACGATTAATGCTGCACTTTCTTTAGATGATATCGGGTTAACCTTTTATAATATTATTGCACAAATGGAACCCTTTGGGCCAGACAACATGCGCCCACTTTTTATTGCAAAAGGAGTATATGATACAGGTTATACAAAATTGGTAAAAGAACAACACATCAGCTTTAGTGTTACCCAGGGGAAATCCAATGTGCGCGGCATTGGTTATAATATGCCGGAACATTTAAAAGTAATAAAATCGGGCAAGCCATTTGATTTGGTATTTCAACTTCAATTAAATGAGTGGCAGGGAAACCAGTCCGTTCAAATGCAAGTGATAGACCTTAAACCAAGTGACACTATATAAGATTGAAAAATTGGTGACACAATTTAGCATAAAAAAAGTGACCTCCATTCGAGTTCACTTTTTTTATGCGATACTAGCAAACTTTACATTGCTTACTTTCCTTTCTTATTTTAATAAGTCAACACTTCGATTAATAAAATTAGTTAGCTCAGCGCCGGTTAATAAGCCCTGTGACAATAAAGCTAAGTCGGCTAAATTACGCGCCTGCTTTTGTTGCTTATCCGTATCCGTCTCTTTTAATAGTGCTTGATAAATAGGATGGTTCCCGTTAATGGTCAAATATACCTCATCTGGCATTTGCGCATAAAAAGCAGTCATTCCGCCGCCACCCATGCTAGCCATGTCCTTCATACGACGCATAAATTCGGGGCGCGTTGCAATCACTGGCGCTGCTTCGGCACTTAATCCTTTAACCTCAACGGTTAAAGTAATATCAGGTACTTGGAACTCAAATAAATTTTTTGCTTGTTCCACTTCCTCTTTACTTAATACAGAATCTACGTTTTCTTGTTTGTCAATTAAATTGTCCACTACATCCGCGTCTACACGCACAAATTGAACACCCTCCCATTTCATTTCAACATTATTAATGAATGCAGCATCCACCATGGTTTCTAATTTCACTACTTTATACCCCTTACCCACCGCAGCTTGAATGAACGCATCCTGTTGAACTGGATTCGTAGTATATAATAAAACTTGCTTGCCGTCTTTATTTTTTTGAGTCGCCTCAGTCGTAGTTTTATACTCGTCTAAAGTATAGAACTTGCCTTTTTCTGCAGCGTCTTCCAAAATCAAAAACTTATTCCCTTTTTCTAAAAATTTATCATCGGTAATCATACCATACTTTACAAACAATCCTAAGCTTTCCCATTTGTCTTCAAATGACTTACGATCGCTGTTAAATATTTCCTCTAATTTATCTGCTACCTTTTTAGTGATATGTGCATTAATCTTTTTTACATTGGGGTCGCCTTGCAAATAGCTACGACTCACGTTTAAAGGAATATCTGGACTATCAATAACACCATGCAATAACATTAAAAACTCAGGTACAATATCCTTTACTTCATCCGTTACAAATACTTGATTGCAATACAATTGAATCTTGTCTTTTTGTATCTCAAAGCTCTGTTTGATTTTAGGGAAATATAAAATACCTGTTAAATTAAATGGATAGTCCACATTTAAATGAATCCAAAACAATGGAGTTTCTCCAAAAGGATATAATTCCTTGTAGAAATTTTCATAATCCTCCTTGGTCAATTCCGAAGGTTTACGCACCCACAAAGGGTTGGTATTATTAATGGGCTTAGCAACTTCTTCTGCAATTTCTGTATCGCCTTCGGTCTTAGTCTCGGGCTTTATTGCATTGGCGTCGGTAAAATAAATGCCAACCGGTAAGAACTTACAAAAACGTTCTAAAATTCCTTTAACACGATGTGCATCTAAAAACTCGGCACTCTCCTCGTTAATATGCAATACAATTTTTGTACCTCTATTACTATAATCTACTTCGTATAATTCATATTCGGTGCTGCCGTCACAACTCCAAAAAACACCTGGCGCTCCCGTATGGCTTTTTGAATAAATATCTACTTTACTACTCACCATAAATGAGCTATAAAATCCTAATCCAAAATGTCCAATAATACTTGCGTCCTTGTATTTGGTTACAAATTCTTCGGCGCCACTAAAGGCCACTTGATTAATATATTTGTCCACTTCTTCGCCAGACATCCCCACACCGTTATCAATAATAGAGATTGTTTTTTCTTTGGCATCTAAAACCACTTCTACTTTCAATGCACCTAAATCTCCTTTGGCTTCTCCCTTACCATGTAAGGTTTTAAGTTTCTGAGCAGCATCCACCGCATTACTCACTAACTCACGTAAAAAGATTTCGTGATCACTGTAAAGGAACTTCTTAATAATCGGAAAAATATTCTCCGTTTGAACGCGTATTTGACCTTTTTGCATAATTATTCTATTTGATACTAATATAGCAATAAGGGTACCAAAGCCCCATTACTGACAAGCTGACAACTAAATGGGGGCCTTCGGGGCCGTTTGAGGTAAATTTTGCAGCCAGGCAGCACCTGTACACCGCTTTGCCGTTAACAAAATGTCATTTGTGTCTCTTAAAATAATTTGCTTTTCGTTGTTATATACCGAGTAAATGCCAATCACAATTCCATTTCCAGCGGGGGTTTTGACACCTGCAAAATCGGCATACCCACTGGTCCTTAAATAAATAGTGCCTCCAGTACAAAATTTCAAGCTTCTACTTAAGCCCAATTTGTTTTTCTTATCTGCATAGGTTTGACCTGTATCCGCTGCGCTAAATTCTACTGCATTAAGTTGAATGAGTCTCCCCTGCAAAGTATCAGACAAGTTTTTAAAACCAACCATCAATGGATAAATGGGCTCGTTGTCTGCTATTACTTGTATATGTTTTAAAAACATGGGTGCAGGAATACCCGATGTGACTAAAGCGCCACTGCTAGAATCTACCGAGGCAACCAACTGAACCATATGTCTATAATCTGTTAAAAAAAGAGATTGCGTTTTAATTTTAATTAAAGTTCCAATTGGATAGGTTTGGTATAGAGCCTGGCCGTCCAAAAGCACGACAATGCCTCCTGTTTTATCCTGCACATAAATGCACTTATATACATTATCATGCTCATCGTTGGCCACGACGGTTCCTTGAATATATATAGGCTGCCCAATATATTCGGCCATTCCTACTATATGCATTTTTCGAAGGCTTTTAATGCTGGTAATAGAGTCACTAAAATTATTTTGGGTGGCTGCATTTGCTGATTTTTTGAAACAAGCTGGCGTTAATAATAAATACAAGCACACTAAGGACATCACACCAAATAAACATAATTTGTTTTTCATAATTTTTATTGAATTTGTAATTGAATACGAACAGAAAAGCTTGCCCCGGCATCCATTAAATATTTTAATGCGAATTTGTCTTTGTTAAACCGGATGTAGTCAAACCTGGTTTGCTCATAGGAGATGATGGGTATAAGTGCATTTAGTATATTTCTTGCGCTAATGCTGGTGCTCCATCTATATAATTTATTTGCACTTTTAGATTTAAGCTGAAAGAACTTTGAAGCAAATGCATTCACTACAAAATGATCTTCTAATAATGTCAATTGCTGGATATGCCCCCAAGTAATGGGGTCCACTTTATTTTTGACCCAATCACTTCTTCTAAATAAATTCATAGACACAGGACGCTCCTGAGCATACACTGTTGTGACCCCAATTGTAACCCCGAATACAGGCTGATAGATCAACGAGACTGCATTCACCAGTTTGGGCGTATTGCTACTGGTCAATTTTTTTATTTGCAACAATCCCGACTCTTTGATTTGCAAATTGTTTACATCTAAGTATTGGTAATGAGGATTATTTTGATAAAAACTATTTGAAAAAGTAGTGGCGTAATTCAGTTTAATATTCTGAAATAAGGGCGTCTCTAGAACAAATTCAACACCATTATTTATGCTATGGATATTGCCAATAAAGCCATATACAAATAGTGCATAGGCATCGTGATAAAACATCTTATTCTCAGACTCATTATCATGATATTTTTGATAGAAGCTTATTGATGTTTTTAAATTAGGAGCTCGGTAAAAAATACTAAAGTCAAATCCATATTTACTTTCTTGCAATGTATAAGGCGAAGCCGCTGCATTTATATCAGGATCCAAAAAAACATTTTGGTATTTTGGTGCCAACCACTGCATTAAAAATATACTTCTAAAATAAATACGGCCATTCAATTTATATAGAAGCTGTGCTTTCATATCCGCCGTCGAAAAATAATTAAACCCACTACTGCCTTTAGAATTTGTAAATAAACCATTTTGATTATACCCAATCCTTTCTAGCCCTTCAATCCCGTATCCTAACCCAATGGCCGACTCCCAAACAGGGCCCTGCTTTTGAAACTGAATCCAGGGCTTTGTTTGAAAGGAACGCATGGTATAATCTGCTCCCCATCGCTCCCCCACTTTAATTTTTTGATCCGGATGCTGAATGTCCTGCTGAAAACTTAAGGCCATAGCGTCATCATTCATCCAACCATTATAATTATAGAAAAAATCTCCTCCCAATAAATCTTTAATAGTGTTATAATAATGAATCTGATCTAACGCATAATGAATGCCTAATTGAACGCTTGCTTTTTGTTTAAAAGCATGTGAAAAAAAGATACTCCCATGTATCATTAGCAAAGCACTATTTTCTTGATTCACAATATAAAAAGAGCGTCTACTAAATGAAGCTTTATTAATTCTTGATAATTTATCAAAATCAATTTGTAAATCTTCGGGGTGCTGTTGATACCATATACGAAGTTGATTCCCCAAAGCAGTA
>CANJPH010000012.1 GCA_947476145.1 Bacteroidota bacterium
ATGACTGAATTGGAAGGGTTTGCTAAGGAAATGAATATTAGCACCCAATTAGACAAGTTAGTGAAGCATTTATCCTTTGGCCAAATGCAGCGCGTTGCAATTATTCGAGCCATGATGCGCAATTATGAATGGCTAATTTTAGACGAACCCTTTAGTCACTTGGACCTTACCAACGCAACCATTGCCTGGGAATTAATTACGCAGCAAGCCAAAAAAAGAAGTGCAGGTATCATTATAGCATGCCTTGACCCTTATGAGTTTATTAAAGCAGATAAAATATTTCATTTATAAAATAATAAAGTGCGCAGTAACAAGCAAATACAAAAAATACTTTCTTCCAACCATAAGCCCTTCCAAATTGGATTAGCTATTATAGGTTGTTTGATAGGCTTTTTTTTGATATTGGTTTCTGTTCAAAGTATTTTAAACTTTAAATACCTTTTCTCCGATTCAAAGCAAGGAATTGGGTCACAGTACATGGTAATCAATAAGAAAGTGAACTTATTTAGCACCTTGAATATTTCAAAAACCACTTTTACAAAAAAAGAGATTGAAGAAATTTCCTCCCACCCATCTATTCAAAAATTCTCGGCATTCGAAGGCAATAAGTTTGAAGCGGAAGCCTATTTGGAAATGAATGAAGGCCCTAGACAAGCGCGTTTAAGAACAGAATTATTTTTAGAAAGTGTAGATGATGAATTTATAGACATTGAACTGGATAAATGGAAATGGGACTCCACCACTAATGAAATTCCAGTAATACTCCCTACTGACTTTATTAACTTGTATAATTTTACTTATGCCCCTTCCCGTGGCTTACCCCAAATATCAAAAAATACAGTGAAGCTATTTGGATTTTCTATTACCATTAGAGGCAACAATAACGAAACTACTTACAAAGGAAATATTATTGGATTTAGTGACCGCATTTCCTCCATGTTGGTACCCAAGCGTTTTTTAGATTTTGCCAACAACAAATATGGATACCCGAATTTAAACTCTGAAAATTCCACCTATCGCATTATCACGGCTGTGAAACCCAATGAACTAAGTAACTTTCAAGCTTTTCTATTGGAGAATAATTATGAAACCAACCAGGAATTATTAAGAAATGGAAAGTTTGTGGGATTAATGTATTTATTTATTACCGTGATTTTTATTATTGGCTTAATTATTACAATCAATGCCTTCACTGGATTTATATTGTATTTCCATTTACTTATATATCGTTCCAGGAATGAAATCGATTCCTTGTTGAGACTTGGTTATTCTCATACAAAACTAGTACGTAACTATTTATCCCGTATTGCACTCATTATTTTACCATTAGTGGTTTTGGCATTAGGTGGCTTAGTGCTCTCTCAATATTACCTAGCCAATCTTTTATTTAAATATAATTTTGAGATACCGCGCAGCATTCACTTATACTCTGTATTAGCTATGTTAGGCGTGACTGCCATCTTGGTATGTATATTCTTTGTACAAATACGCAGCGAACTATTTAAAATTGCCTTGCCTAGAAAGGAAAAAGACTAAGCTATTTTGTAATAATTTAAACCTACCTTAGTAATACATCCACTGACCTGATAATTTGCCATTTGCTAACATTATTGTTGGAGCGGGCATTTTAATGGCGTCTAAGACATAAAACAATGATTTTAATACCTTGCTTTTTGTAGGTATCCTTTCAAAATCTACATCCAGAGATAAATACCATTGCGCATACCTTTTAAGATCCATCCTAGCCACATCCCCAGTAGGTGTGGACCAATTATTTGCAAAGCCACCAAACATATTTTCTGCCCCATATCCAACGGCAATATTTAACCATTTGGGAGCTGGCAACTTTGGACAGATTAAATTTATATTCGCACTCAACCAAAAAGTTTGTGCGTTATAATCCTTTAATAATCTTTCTGTAAAAAACTTTCCAAATAACTGGTTGTTTCTATATTCAAGTTGAGGGTCGCTATACTTATTGTAATGCGTGCTAAATTTTAATTTCACTTTTTGTTCACCCCATGCCAGTTGTTGACTCGCCCAAAGCCCTGTACCTAAGCCATTCGAAGCCATATCCTTCCAACTCCATCCCCACCCACTGGAAAATCCGTCCAATGTTTCAATAATAGTTTGATAACCAATACTTGTTAAACTAGAATATAAAACTGCTTTTTTAGGCTTTATCCCTGCCCAACTAAGCGTATTAAATTGTAGCCTACTTATTTGATAAGCCGAATAAGCATGCCCCACTTTATCCATCTTTAACCACTCCCCTCCATCATTGTATAAATGAAAACTACTTTTAGGATAGTTTGCATACCAAACTTTATTGAGTGCCGAAATGGATCCTGTATAAAGAAGTACGTTACTTACTGCAATTATAGTTTTACGTTTCTTAAAATCAGGATAAGAAATAGAATCTGCCTTCAAAGAAATAGTGTCTTGCTTTAATGTAGAGTCCATCGAATTAGACTGTGCAAAACACTGCGTATTAAAAACCAATAGTAAAAAGCAAGTTGTAATAAATTTCATCTATTTCAAAATTAGTCAAATAAGTAATAAATAAAATTATCAAAAAAAATCCCGCACTTGGCGGGACTTAATCTTTCCTTAGGAAACCGTGGAGTCGAGGGGAGTCGAACCCCTGTCCAAACAATGTTACCATTGGTCTTCTACATGCTTATTGTTTTATTATTTGTCGGCGGTAGACAGGAATAACACAAACCAATCTACTACTTAGCTGAATGGTACTTAAATAGGAGGCACAGCCTACTCCTATCGCATCCCTTTTTGTTTTGATTAAGCTAAGAAGCGGGTAAAGGGCCTACCTGCTTGCTCGGCCATAATGGAAGTTAATTCACTGAATTAAGCAGCCATGGCGTAGTTTGTTTCGCCGTTTGTTGTTTTGATATTCAGATTTAAGTGCTAATTATCCAACGCACTGCATGCTTACCCCAACCGCTACGCTTGCTGTCAAAACCATACGACCCCAATGCTTAAAGTTGGTTAAAACTTATAAAGAACCTATAAAATTACGATTTATTTGAACAATCTCCAAACATCCAAGCCCAGTGCATAGAACATAAGGCCAAACATAAGGATCATTCCAGCTACCTGCGCATACTCCATAAACTTATCACTAGGCTTACGACCAGTGATCATTTCAAAGAGAATGAATAAGGCATGTCCCCCATCCAAGGCTGGAATAGGCAACACATTCATAAAGGCTAATATAATAGAAAAGACGGCTGTCAATGTCCAAAAACGATACCAGTCCCATACTGGAGCAAAGGTGTTACCAATACTAATTAAACTTCCTAAAGATTCATTGGCTTTTACTTTGCCAGAAAAAATTTGCTTGATACCTGCAATATAATTATCCAAAGTAGTGAAACACTTTTTTGTACCTACTGGAATCGCTTCAAAGAAACCATAACTCGTATGTACCGTTTTAAAAATATCGTTAGGTACTTTTAAAAATAAACCTAATTGACCCGAACCATTCACTAGGGCTTTAATGGTTACAGTATCTGCGCCACGTTTTGCCAACACGGTAATGGTAGAGTCGGCTAATTTTTTCTTTAGCTCTTCAAACTCATAACGATATTGTACCGACTGGTTATTAATCATTAATAAAGTATCGCCTTTCATAAAGCTTGTGCCCTCCTTGGTTACCGCAGTACTTCCAATTGAGTCTACAATCACTGGGAAACGCAGAGTAACAAAAGGATTCGTCTTTTTATATTTTGCTAAATCGCCAGGTAAAGTAGAAGGAATATTTAAACTCACTAAGCTATCTCCTCTTTTAACTTGAAGCGTCTTGTTATTGTCTAAAACCAATTTAGATTCTAATTTATCGAAATCTTCTAACTCTTTATTATCCAAAGAAACAATAATATCTCCTTCTTTTAAGCCGGCTGCTTTTGCTAAATCACTAACATGTACTCCATAAGTTACATTTTTAGCAGGTAAATATTCGTCGCCCCAATACCAGGCAATTCCAATAAATATAACAATGGCTAAAACTACATTTACAACCACGCCACCTAACATGACAATTAAGCGTTGGTAAGCAGGCTTGGATCTTAGTTCCCAATGTTCAGGTGCTTTATTTAATTGCGCCGTGTCCATACTTTCGTCCACCATACCGGCAATTTTCACGTATCCGCCAAATGGAATCCAACCAATACCGTATTCGGTTTCCCCAATTTTCTTTTTCCAAAGACTAAATCCTGGATTAAAAAATAAATAAAACTTTTCTACCCTTGCTTTAAATAATCTTGCAGGAATAAAATGTCCTAATTCGTGTAAGACTACCAATATAGAAAATGATAAAATAAATTGTGCTGTTTTTACACCCACCGATGCAAAGTCAATTGCTAAAGTATACATATGTTATAGTTGTATTAAGGAAGCTGCAAAACTGCGTGCTTCACCGTCTGTTTCAAAATAATCGTTTAATGTTGGATGCGCGATGTACTCTATTTTTTCTAAAGTACGTTCTATTAAATCCGTCATGTCTAAAAAGCCAATTCTATTTTTCAAAAATGCATACACAGCAATTTCATTGGCTGCATTTAAAACACAAGGAACGTTTCCTCCTTTATGCAAAGCCTCGGTTGCTAAATGTAAATTTCTAAAAGTTTTTAAATCGGGCTCATCAAAAGTTAAGGTGTTGGGTTTGTCAAAATGATATCTTGGAAATTCATTTTTTAAACGTTGTGGAAATGCCATTGCATATTGAATTGGTAATTTCATATCCGGCAATCCCATTTGTGCTTTTATACTCCCATCCTCAAACTGCACCATGCTATGAATAATACTTTGAGCATGTACCACCACTTTAATTTGATGTGGTTGTAAATTAAATAACCATTTGGCTTCAATCATCTCTAAGCCTTTATTCATAAGGGTTGCAGAGTCTATAGAAATTTTTGCACCCATGGCCCAATTGGGATGTTGCAAAGCGTGATCGCGTTTTACATTTGCTAAAAAATTAGATTTTTTCCCAAGGAAAGGTCCACCACTCGCAGTTAAAATAATTTTCTCAATAGGGTTATTATTTTCTCCCACCAAGCATTGAAAAATGGCAGAGTGTTCACTGTCCACCGGAATAATCATGGCCCCTTTTTCTTTCGCCGTTCGCATTACAATATCTCCGGCAACTACTAAAGTTTCTTTATTCGCCAGTCCCACTGCTTTTCCTTTTTCAACTGCGGTAAGTGTTGGCGTTAATCCTGCAAAACCTACAATGCCTGCCATCATAAAATCATAACAATCCATACCAGCAACTTGCTCCAATGCTTCTTCCCCTGCAAAAACTTTTATAGGTTTTCCTTCTAATGCTTTTTTAACAATGGCATATTTTCCGATATCACCAATCACTACAATATTGGGAACAAATTGTAAAGCTTGTTCAATTAATAAAGATTCATTAGAATGCGCCGTTAAAATTTCGGCAACAAATAATTCCGGATGCGCGGAAATTACTTCAAGGGTTTGTTTACCGATTGAACCAGTTGATCCGAAAATGGCGATTCTTTTTTGTTGCATCCAATGACTTTGTTGTGACTTTGTAAAATTAATTTACACGCGGCTAAAATTACATTATTATTTGTTAATATAATGTGTTAGGTCATCGGCAATAATTCTGTCATTGCTTAAACGGGGTACTTTATTCTGCCCGCCTAATTTTCCTTGTGCACGCATATAATTTATGAACCCATTTTTTTGAAGGGCCGATATTTTTAAGGGTTCCAAAATTTTACCGTCAATTAAATCCTTATAGTACACATTTTTTTTGCACAGGTAGGTATCCAATTTTTGCCTAAATAATTCCAGGTCGGCTGGTGCTTTTTCAAATTCAATAAACCACTCATGGTAGCTTTTCCCATCCCCTTGTGCAATAAAAGGTGCCACGGTAAACTCCACCACGGACACTATCATTTCATTCGTAACTTTTAATAAAGCCTGCTCTACTTCTTCCCCAATTACGTGTTCTCCAAAGGCCGATATAAAATGTTTCACCCTACCCGAAACAATAATGCGGTAAGGATCTACACTTATAAATTTCACGGTGTCTCCAATGCTGTAGCCCCATAAACCCGCATTGCTATTAATAATAAGGGCATACTGCTGACCCAATTGCACTTCCCCTAAACTTAAACGGGTAGGATTTTCGTTGTGCACTTCGGCTAGAGGTATAAACTCATAAAAAATACCGCTATTGGTATTTAATAAAAGTCCCGGCTCATTGCGGCGATCCTGAAAAGCAAAGAACCCTTCGCTCGCAGGGAACAATTCAATGGTATCTATCTCCTTACCAATGGTTTCAAATAATTTGGTTTTATAGGGCTCAAAATTCACACCCCCTTGCACCAGTAATTGCAGGTTGGGGAATAAATCCTTCACCGGCTTTCCCGTTTTAGCCACTAGGCTGTCAAAATACATCTGCATCCAAGGCGGGATGCCTCCAATTAAGGTCATGTCCTTGCCTAGGGTTTCTTCTACCACTTTCTCCAATTTCTCCTCCCATTCCTCAATACAATTGGTTTCAAAGCTAGGCAACTGGTTTTTTCGCAAATAAGCAGGTATATGATGGTTCACAATACCACTCAGTCTGCCTGTTGCTATGCCGCCCACCCGCTCAAGTTCCGGTGAGCCGCTCAAAAACATCATCCTGCCGCCTGCAAAAGCTGTATTCCCCGTGGTGGCCATATAAGTGAGAATGGCGTTACGGGCTCCATTAATATGATTAGAGATAGAATCCTTGGTGATGGGGATATATTTAACCCCGCTGGTGGTGCCGCTGGTTTTAGCAAAGTAAATGGGTAGTCCTTTCCAAAGCACGTTGGGAGTGCCTTTTTTAACCATTTCTATATAAGATTTAAGACCCTCATAGTCCCTAATGGGTATGGCTTGCTTAAAACTTGCGTAATCGGATACCTTGTCTAGGCCATGGTCTTTCCCAAAAACAGTGCGTTGCCCTATTTTAATTAATTGATTTAGAATACTTTGTTGGTCTTTCACCGCATTTTTAGCCTCTTTTTGTAACCTGTAATGCACCATTTTGGCAAATGGATTGGCAAGCAGCGACTTAAAATTAAACATGGGCGATGTTTTGGAGATTGGAACGAGGGCAAATTTAGGTAGTATTATTATATTTTTTGAAAATTACTTGCAATTTGGGAGAATAATTGCTACCTTTGCCGACCTAATTTTGGACATTTATGTTAGCAGTAGTAAAAATCGCAGGACAGCAATTCAAAGTACAAGCAGGAGATAGCTTGTATGTACCTCACCTGCAAGGTAAAACCGGAGACAAAGTTGAATTCAGCGATGTTTTATTCGTTGATAACAATGGAAGTATTTCATTTACTACGAAGGTAGTTGTGAAGGCAGAGATTGTTAATGACTTAGTGCAAGGTGATAAAGTGATCGCTTTTAAAATGAAGCGTAGAAAGGGTTTCCGCAAGAAGCACGGTCACAGAACTCATTACACTCAAATCAAAATCGACAACATAGCTTAATAAGCTTGGTCTAGGTTCATTAGTTAATAACAGTATAGTAAAATATAAAAGACTATGGCACACAAGAAAGGTGAAGGATCCGTAAAAAACGGCCGTGATTCACAAAGCAAGCGTTTAGGTGTTAAGATATATGGTGGTCAACCAGCCTTATCTGGCAATATCCTTATTCGTCAAAGAGGTACAGTGTACCACCCTGGTAAGAATGTAGGTTTAGGTTCTGACTTCACTTTATTCGCTTTAACTAGCGGTTTAGTTGTGTTCAAAAAGGGCAAAAACAACAAAACTACGGTTTCAGTTTTGCCTGTTGAAGTGGTAGCTTAAAAAAAAAGTTTTGTAGATATGAAAAAAGTTTATACTTTTAAGAATATTTACTAACCATTAAATCTAAAAAACATGGCAACTGCAAAAAAAGCGGCTAAAAAAGCTGCTCCAAAAAAAGCTGCAAAGAAAGTAGTTAAAAAGGCTGCAAAGAAAGCTGCTCCTAAAAAAGCTGCTAAGAAAGCTGCTCCTAAGAAGAAAGCTGCTAAGAAAGCTGCTCCTAAAAAAGCTGCTAAGAAAGCTGCTCCTAAGAAGAAAGCTGCTAAGAAGGCTGCTAAAAAGAAATAATTATCCTCGGATAATGTTGAAAGTCCCTTCGATTCAATCGAGGGGATTTTTTTTGCCCCTACTCGATTCACTTATTATCTTTACGTATGCATAATTACGAGATCCAAGATTACTTTACATTGCTTGCCAAGCTCATGGACATACATGGCGAGAATGAATTTAAAATTAAAGCATACACCAACGCTGCCTATACCTTAGACAAACTTACGGAACCCGTGTCCGATATGAGTCCTAGCCAACTATTCGCTACCCGAGGGATAGGTGAAGCCATTGGAAAAAAGATCCAAGAAATTATTGAAACCAAGGAGTTAAGTTTATTAAATGAGTACATTCAAAAAACGCCTCCAGGAATTTTAGAGATGTTAAAAATAAAAGGACTGGGTCCTAAAAAAATTGTGACAATTTGGAAGGAATTAGAAATAGAAAGTATAGGTGAATTATTATACGCCTGTGAAGAAAATCGTTTAGTAAAATACAAAGGCTTTGGAGAGAAGACACAAAAAAATATTCAAGAGTCTTTAGCATTTTATTTACTTCACCAAGGAAATTATTTGTACGAACAAGTAGAAGACTTAGTAAATAATTTACAAAATAATTTGCGTGAATTTTTTCCAAAAGAACAACATATTATTAGCGGATTTTTCAAAAGACAAATGGAATGGTTGGGATTTTTGGATGTGGTCACTACCCTTTCAGAAACCCAATTAGTTGCTTATTTGTCCCAAAAATTGTTCAAAATAGAGAAAAATGAAAATTATTTTTCCTGCAAAGGGGAAGATAATTTTGAAATAAGATGGCATTTGACCACCCCTGATCACTTTTTTTGGAAAGATTTTACTTTATCCTGTGATCCAGCCTTCTTAGATGCCTGGGAACAGCTCCCTACATTTAAAATGGAGGCCTTTGCAAGTGAGCAAGCCATATTTGACCAAGTAGGTGTTCATTTTATCCCTGCGCCACAAAGAGAGCTCCCTGAGATTATTACGCGCGCAACTTTAAAACCATTATCAAAGACTATACAGCCCTCCGATATTAAAGGGATTATACATTCCCATAGTACTTGGAGTGACGGTATACATAGCATCGAACAAATGGCGGTAGCCGCAAAGGAACAGGGTTATGAATATTTAATTATTAGCGATCATAGTAAGTCGGCCTTTTATGCCAATGGTTTACAAGCAGACCGTATTTTGGCGCAGCATAAGGAAATAGATGCCCTAAATAAAAAGCTAGCCCCCTTTGTGATATTTAAAAGTATTGAGTCCGATATTTTAAATGATGGCAGCCTAGATTATCCAGACGAAGTACTTGCCAGTTTTGATATTGTGATTGCTTCGGTGCATTCAAATTTAAAGATGACTGAAGAAAAAGCCATGATGCGATTAATCCGCGCCATATGTAATCCCTATACTAGCATTTTAGGACACCCTACGGGCCGTTTATTGTTAAGCCGCAAAGGTTACCCCGTAAATTTTGATGAAATCATAGAAGCCTGCGCAGAACATAATGTGGTGATTGAGTTAAATGCCCACCCACGCCGATTAGATATGGACTGGAGATATATCCAAAAAGCCATTGAAATGGATGTGCTTATTTCCATAGATCCCGATGCCCATGCCATAGAAGGATATGAAGATTGTAAATACGGGGTACTCGTTTCGCAAAAAGCAGGATTGACGGCTGCCAATAACTTAAGCAGCTTTAGTTTATCCGAGATGATGGAGTTTATAGAATTTCAGCAGGCGAAGCGGGGGTAGAATTAATTACTTATTCGTCAGCGCTCTTATTTAGTTCATCAAACTTTGCAATCATTGTTGGATTTCCTCTAGTTAATTTTTTGATGGTCAAATCATCCGCCTTACTATTCGCAAGTCGTAAATTATTGACAGAGGATAATAAAGCTTCTTTAGTCTTTTGAAGATGATCAATTGTTTTATCTATCTCTTCAATAGCAGTTTTGAATTTACGACTAGCCATTTCATAATTTTTGGCAAACCCTTCTTTAAATACATTGATACTTTCTTCAAAATTGGTTATGTCAATATTCTCGTTCCTCATTTGAGCCAACTCTGCCTTATATTGCATGGATTTCATTGCAGCATTTCGAAGTAGTGTTATAATAGGGATAAAGAATTGAGGTCTTACAACATACATCTTTGGATGTTTATGTGAAACATCAATAATTCCCGAGTTGTATAATTCACTTTCTGCTTCTAAAAGACTTACAAGCACCGCATACTCACATTTTTTTTCTGATCTATCTTTATCTAACTCTTTAAAGAAATCCTCGTTTTTTTTCTTGGTGGCCGTTTCATCTCCTTCATTCTTCATCTCAAACATGATAGAGATTATTTCAGTCCCATTTTCATCTGTCTCTCTATAAATAAAATCACCCTTACTCCCAGATTTAGAATCATTATCTTTTTCAAAGTAAGCTTTAGGGAAAGCCGTTGCCCTTAATTTATTGAATTCATTTTCACAATGCTGTTCCAAGGTCTCCCCAATCATTTTTGTTGAAAGTTTTAGTTTCATGTCTTTCCTAAGCGCTATTTCCTCGTCTTTCAACTTTATGATTTCATCCTTAGATTTTAAATCAGCGTTGAATTTTTCATGCAAAGCGCTTTCTAATAGCTTGTTCTCTAAATCCTTATTTTGTATTTTGTTTGCTAACTCGTCTCGCTCTTTTTCAATTTTTTTTACCGCATCAGCCACACTAATTTGTTTCTCTAACTCTGCTTTATCACTTCTCGCTTTCCAGTCAGCCAACTCTTGGTCTTTTTTGGTTAGCTTTTCTTGAAGTGTATTGGTGACTTTGGCTTCAGCCAATAAAATAGCTGCTTCCTTATCTTTTTCTGCAAGACTTAATCTTGTTTGTATTTCTACTTCAAATTGGGTGTCCCTGACTTGTTTTAAAATATTAGCAAACCCAGCTTCATCAACTTGAAATGCTTTTTTGCAATTTGGACAGATTATCTCATTCATAAACTCATTTTTTTATTTTTAAACCCACCTTGATCTACCCCTTCACATACACAAAAAAGTCCCCAGGCAATAGTTCAAAAGGAACGGAATGGTTAAAATTAAATTTTATTCCGGAAAAACCATTCTGAAATTCCCCATTTAACTTTTCATGTGCAATCTCTACCTTATGATGCTGATTGGATAAGTTCAATAATACAAATACAGTTGAGGCAGCGTCCTGTCTTATATAGGCCATCACCCCTTCAGTCGCTACCGGTAAATTAATAGTGTCGCCACTTATAATGGCAGTATGCGTTTTGCGAAGCGTGCTTAAGGTCTTATAAAATTCATGCAAGGCGGGTGCCGGCGTCCATTCAATCTGATCCTTATCAAAAAACGGTAGTCTTTTATGATTAGGTAATTCCTGCCCACTATATATTAAAGGTATCCCCTTCCAGGTTTGCGTAAATACCGCCCATGCTTTTGCTGCAGCACCATACTTTTCATATTCAGTGCCGTTCCAACTATTCTCATCATGATTGGCCGCAAATAAAAGTTTAGTAGCCCCTGCAGGGTATTGTGAATAGCCATGCAACACATTATATACCTCATGCATTCCAACTTCCCCCTTTGCTAATTTTTCAGATACATGCATTAATGACCATGCATAACTGGTATCAAATACTTGATGATAATTTACGTCCTCACATTCGGCCAACCAATACAATGGTTTTAAAATCTCCACTGCCTTACGCGCGTCTTTCCAAAAGTCCAAGGGCACTAAATGCGCCATATCACATCTAAATCCATCTATCTTAAAATCACGTACCCAATATTGCATAGCGCCAATTAATGCATTGCGCATATCTGCATTACTATAATTTAAATCTACCACATCCTCCCATCCATTGCGCTCCGTAAATTCACCCTGCGCATTGCGGGTAAACCATTCAGGATGCATTTCCATCCACTCATGTCCACGACCGGTATGATTGGCTACCCAGTCTATAATTACTTTCATCCCTAATGTGTGTGCCTCAGTTACTAAATTGGTAAAATCATTTGCAGTGCCAAATTCAGGATTTATTTTGGTATAACTACTGCATGCATAATAACTGCCTAAACTTCCTTTTCTTAGTTTCTCACTAATGGTCGTAATAGGCATGAACCATAAAATGTCTACACCCATTTCTTTTAACCTTGGTAAATGTTTTTGAAAAGCGATAAATGTTCCTTCGGGTGTGTATTGTCTTACATTCACTTCATAAATAGTAGCATCCTTTGCCCAGTTAACCATCTTGAAATTTGAATCCATTTTTCTACAATTTTTTTTGCCCTATTTTTATTATCTTGTACACTACTATGAGTGAAAAACAACCCAATTTAGAGCGCAAATTAAGTCTTTTACACGCAACTGCCATCAACATGATTGATATGGTAGGTATTGGGCCCTTTGTAGTACTAAGTGTAGTAGCGCAAATTATTGGAGGCCCCTATTTTTTATACGCTTGGATAGCAGGCGCCTTTCTTTCTTATTTAGATGCGATGGTGTGGAGCCAGTTGGGTGCTGCACTTCCCAGAGCAGGTGGTAGTTTTCACTTTTTAAAAGAAGGCTATGGCGAAAAATGGGGTAAACTCATGAGCTTTTTGTTTGTATGGCAAACCATGATTCAAGCACCTTTGGTAATTGCATCGGCAGCAATTGGATTTTCACAATATGCGAATTACTTTTTTCATTTTAATGTATGGCAAGAAAAAGCAGTGAGTGGTGCAGTAGTTATTTTAGTCATTAGTTTACTATATCGTAAAATTGAATCTATTGGTAAAATATCGGTGTTCCTATGGGTGATTGTATTAGGAACCATGTTTTGGATTATTGGCGGTGGAATTGCACATGGAAATTTCCTGGAACCCATTATGCATATTAATGACGGCTTTAGTTTACAACATGGTTTTGTGGCCGCCTTGGGTTTTGCCAGTGTTAAAACAGTGTATAGTTATTTGGGGTATTATAATGTTTGTCATTTAGGGGGCGAGATTAAAAACCCAAGTAAGAATATTCCTAGAAGTATGTTTATTTCTATTACGGGTATTGCTATTTTATATTTAGCTATGAATATAAGTGTGGCCAGTGTATTACCATTTAATGTTTTGTCCACGAGTAAATATGTGGTAAGCGCTTATATACAAACTTTATTTGGAGACAATGCCGGTGCAATTGTAACGGTGCTTATTTTATTAGTAGCCTTTGCATCTTTATTTTCTGCTACATTGGGTTATAGCAGAATTCCTTATGCTGCAGCCAAGGATAAATCCTTCTTTTCCTATTTTGCAAAATTGCATCCTACATTACATTTTCCCCACCGCTCTTTATTAGTATTAGGTGCCATTGCTTTTGTATTTAGTTTATTATTTCGTTTGAAAGAAGTAATAGATGGCATTTTAGCCATGCGTATTCTCATTCAATTTATTGGACAAGCCATTGGCCTACTTTTATTAGTAAAAAGAAAAGGCAAGTCTTATTTCCCTTGGAAGATGCCTTTATACCCTATCCCATTATTCATTGCTATTTTAATTTGGGGCGCTATTTTTTATTCCACAGGTACAAAAATGATGATGAGTGGATTAATTGTTATTAGCTTAGGATTGATTGCCTATTTTGTTTCACGTAAAATGAAATGGATTGGCGGGGATGTAGAAACGACCCCTGAAAATACTGAAGAAACTAGCTAATCATTTACTTTTAGTCCCTACCGTACTTATAAGCAGTCCAATGACAAGTCCTAGGATGAGTCCAATCTTTATATTCTTAATTAACCAGCCCAAGCCTACACCTATCACTAGCAAAGTGAGTATACTTACATTTCTTCTCATGCTTAGTGTTTTGGTAAGGAAATAATATTCGCTAATAATTTATAGGCGCCTGGATTGCCAGCAGGCAGTTGTCTAAACAACACCAAACTTAAATACACCATATTGCCTTTGCCATAAGGAGCAATTAATAAACTTCCATTACTAGGTGCTTCTCCTTTATCATTCATAGTAAGTGGCGCTTCAAAATGAGCATCAAAATTATCAGATTGATACGTACTTCTTTCTTGTACCCAGTTTTCAAAATCACTTGCTGTAATTTTATTAGGGTTGTTAAGCACGATATGATTTGGTAAGGTAAAAATCACCGGCACTTCCTCCTGCGTTACGCGCTTTCCGGAGTTGACACTAAATTTATAAGGGCCTACTTTTACTGGCTTTATACCTACCTGATTGCTCTTTAAATATTGTACCACCAAGTTTCCTCCTTGTGCTACAAAGGCATTGAAAATATCATTCTTCTCTGTTAAATAGGAATACATATTGTAAGCTCTTATACCCACCACTATCGCATCAAATTGTTTTAAATTATCGGCTGTAATATCCGACTCCGTTAAATGGGTAACCGTCGCACCCAATTCAACAAGGGCTTCGGGAATTTTATCTCCTGCACCGTCAATATATCCAATATGTTTAGCCGTATTTTGAACTGCAAGGGGTACTATTTTAGTACTCGCTGTGGGGAAATAAGTAATGGTTGGGATATGATCGTAAGCGATAGATTTTGTGTAAATAGCATTGTCATTCACAGGCAAGTGTTCCGTACTGATTTTTAAAGTAATATCGGTTTGCTTTGAAGTGCCGTTGTGCTCCATGGTTTGATAAGAAACCGTGATGGCTTTTCCCGGTGCCACGATACTCACTTCCTTATTGTATTTAATTTCTGTAGCGGGCACGACTGCAATGGGCTGATAAACATCCCCTTTCGTTAGATCGGTGTATTTATATTGAACCGGTATTTTAAATATGAAAACTTGTTTTTCTATTTCCACATTCACCAAGCCTTCAAATTCAGGATCATTTTCGGACTTGCCAATAAGCAATTGATCCTTCACCACAAACATACCTTCCGTTTTTGGATTGACTAACCAGTAAGGTTGGGAAATAGATTTATTTGCGGGCACATTAAGTTTATATTCAAATTGAATATTCTGATTATTTACAAGCGTCTTGTTTAAAATGGTATCCTTGGATGGCAATTGAATAGATTGCAACACTGCATTGGCATTAGATCTTTGATTCAATAAAAATTGAACGGAGATAGATTCTCCAGGAATTACCTGTTGTTGTTGCGAAGTGGCTTCTATATAAATACCTGCACAAGATTTAATAATATCCTGCACCTGATCCAATTTATAATTTCTCCAATTAGAGACAGGCAATGCATTTATTTGTTGATATAATTTTACCAAAGCCGCTACCGATGTCGAAGGATCATTTATATTGTATGTACTAACTATTTTATCAATACTCGTTTCAACAGCAGCGCCTTGTAATCTTGACCAGGAAGTGTTCACCCCATCCATAATGTCATTATTTGCAGGGTCTCCTCCCTTTAATTCAAAGAATTCATAGCTTGCCCCTCTGCGTCTTGGCCTTCCTTCCCCCTGACTCTTGTGCATGGTTCTTGCTTCTGCCCCAATTTCTCCATAACTTTTTCCTATGATAGGATTGTATCCACCCACTTCTACTTTTAATTGATTTTCATTGGTGGTATTCACCGAGCCAAAATTAAAAGTGTTCCATAAAATTCTTTTGGCCTTCCATACACCTACCCCATATTTAAATTGTGCTGGAAATTTAGTTGGATCTGCTGCTGCAATATATGCTTCATTGGCAATAATGGCCGATGCAGCATGGTGTCCATGTCCTGCGCGCGCGTCTGGCGGAAACCTTGAAATAATAATATCGGGTTGAAATTTTCGAATAACCCAAACGGCATCGCTCAATACTTTTTCGTGATCCCATATTTGTAACGCTTCCTCCCAAGACTTACTATACCCAAATTCATAGGCCGTTGAAAAATATTGTTCCGCTCCGTCAATACGGCGGGCGGCTAATAATTCCTGCGTTCGAATCATGCCTAGTTCAATGCCCTGTTCCTTTCCAATTAAATTTTGACCACCGTCTCCTCTTGTTAAACTTAAATAAGCAGTACGTAAATTTCTTTCCTTAGTTAAATAAGGTAAAAAAGAATTGTTTTCATCGTCCGGGTGTGCTGCAAAGTACAATACACTTCCCACCGTTTTAAGCCCTTTAATTTGTGCAATAATTTCGGCACTATTTTTTTGCGCAACAACATTCATTTGCAACGCACAAAAAGCAACCATAAAAACAACTAATTTTTGCATACACACTTATTCAATTTTATTTACCATTAAAGAATATCGCATTGGACAATACTAATTTACCCCCTTCCCAGAAATTTCTAAAAATAGGATCGTCCGCCATAAATACCAATTTACCAGCACCCATTTCTTTTACCCCAATCACCACACCTTCCTGTAATGCCGCTTTTGCTTTGATACCAGCAAATCCTGCCACATAACTATCTTTTTTAATCACACCTACATTCCAATAATCAGAACTAGGTTCATAAGTGACAATATCTTGCTTTAAGTTATAGTAAATTCCTTCTGTTCCATATCCAATAGGATGTGTGTTGTCCATATATACTTTATAAATAGCCCCTGGTATAGAGCTTCTTAAAAAGTCGGTTACCGATGCACCATATTTTGCCACATTATTTACATCTACTTTATCACTCTTTGGCAATTCTTTAATCTTAATACCCCATTCGGTATTCGCAGCCAATTGTTGTGCCGCACTTTCAAAAGCAATGAATACACCACCCTTTCTGACAAAGGCTTGTAATTTATCTGACACTGCTTTGGAAGCTAAGTCTTTATAAGATCCTTCTGGCGCAATAATAACATCATATTTATTAATGTCAATTCTATTAAAGAAACTATAGTTTAATTGCGTAATGGGATACATTAATTGTTGATCAAAAAAGTTCCATACCTCCCCTGCTGCCAAAGCTGCAACGTTGTCCCCTGTTAACAAGGCTACTTTTGGTGCATGGCTAATTATTTTTACATCTGGCGAACCAAAGTCAGGCCCTTTTTCTACAAACCCCGAAGCTACTGAAATGGCTTCTATGTTGGCTGCATCACAAATAGCTTTGGTATCTGCTGCCCAATTATCTTGATTACTTGTTTTTAAGACAATTAAAGTACCTGCATCAAATTGTTTTCCACCAGCAGTAAATGCTTTCTCGGCATATCTTACTTTAATATTCTTATGCAATAGCGCTGCTAATACTTTTGAGGATGCAAAAGAATTATAAGGAATTAAATATCCATAGGTAGCTGTCGCGGACGCTGTTGCATTCACATCAAACCCTGCTTGAATATTTAAAGGTTCTTTAGAAGCATACCCATGCACACCATAAGCATAAGGCAGTGACCATGCGGTTATGTCATAAGTATTTGAATCGTTTACTTGCGTAGTAGGTTCCAATAAAACACGTGCTAAAACCCCATGCGCTTGCGCTGCATTCACCGCTAAGGCATACCCTTCATTTACAAAACTTCCCTCTTTTCTGGTAGCATAATCAAACCCGGTAAATTTACCCGTATAGGTTCCGTATTGAATATTGTTTTTCTTTAATAAATTGGCAAGCGCCCATAAACTATTGGGATTTTTCGCCGTCATCACATATGCTTTATAAGTAGCCGCATTGCCCGATCTGCTATTATCGTAATACTTCTTAAACTCTTTTAATAAATTATCTTTATTATTTGAGCTTATTTCAATAGTGGATCTTCCTGTGGTATAATGATGCGTTGCTCTTGCTACTAAAGTTAAAGTATCCTCGTCCTCGTTTTGAACGCCCAATCCTGCGCCAATGCCACCTTGCTCATAAGTCATACCTATGGCTCCATTGTACATTGGATAACTATCTCCATAGGAAGGGTACAACATATCAAATCGCTCTTTCGTGAAAAATAACCAATTGTTTTGATCAAAATATTTTGCGTTATTTTTTCCAATTTGAATTTGAAATTCTTTTTGCCAACTTGTTACTGCATCATGTATTGGTTCGGAAGTAGGCGTAAAAAAATAAGGTTGATTATAACTTTGCTCATGAAAATCCACTACTACTTGCGGATACCATTGTTGGTAAAAAGCAACTCTTTGTTTACTCTCTACTTGTGTTTGCCAAGCCCAGTCTCTATTTAAATCAAAATTATAATGATTGCTTCTGCCTGCAGGCCATGGCTCCATATGTTCTCTGGATGAAGGGTCGGCATTGTAATTAGTGCCCACTGCATTATTAAACCAGTTTACATAACGATCACGACCATCCGGATTAATACATGGGTCAATCATGACAATGGTATTTTTTAACCACTCTTTTGTTTTAGCATCTGTAGGGTCTACCAATGCAAATAAAGTTAACATCGCAGCTTCAGAAGAAGAAGGTTCGTTACCATGCACATTATAATTTAACCATACAATTGTGGGTTGGTTAAAATCTGTTACCGTTCCGTCTACTAAACCTATATTATGTTTTCTAATTTCTTCAAGCTTTGCTATGTTTTCTGGAAGTCCAATGGCAGCCACCAATAAATCACGTCCTTCATTGGTTTTACCATAAGGCATTATTTTTACCATATCCGGTTTTGCTTGGGCAATGGCATTAAAGTAACTTACTATCTGATGATGTCTTGTAAACTTCGTACCTACTTTGTACCCCAAATAGCTAGCTGGACTAGGTATATTTTGTGCATTTAAGGTTAGCACTGAAAAAACAAATAATAATAAACTACTCAATGGCTTCATGATGCGACTTAACATAGGATAAATTTTAGGTACAAAATTGGATTTTATATGCCTTAAAAATAAGCATATTTGGGCTTAAATGAAGCATTGATATTGATAGTTTTACACAAGTGGTGGTGGCTATTTTGTTGAATACTAAATAATTAAGTAATTTACTGCTCTAATTTAGCAATATGAAAATGAAGAAGTCTAAAATCCTGATCCTTGCACTTACTTTAGTCAACCTAAGTACTGGCCTTTTAGTGAATGCACAAACCTTTTTAAAGAAACATCCTGGTATTAACCCCTATCAATATGAAGTGGTAAAAGAACAATCCTTTTCAAAAGCAGCGGTGACTTCCGCGCACCCTTTAGCGAGTATGGTGGGGGCTGCCATTATGAAAGACGGAGGCAATGCATTTGATGCCGCCATAGCAACACAGTTTTCACTTGCCGTGGTTTTTCCAGGGGCTGGAAATATTGGTGGTGGAGGTTTTATGTTGGCTAGAAAAGCAAATGGTGAATTAATAGGTATTGATTACCGCGAAGCCGCGCCAAGCAAAGCCACAAGAGATATGTATTTAGATGCACAAGGAAACCCAATTACCAAGAAATCATTGGATGGCGCATCCGCGTCCGGTATACCAGGCAGTGTTGCAGGTATGATCGCGACACATGCTTATGCGAAACTTCCACTAGCCCAATTAATTGAGCCCGCAATTGAATTAGCAGAATATGGTTATGTGATTACCGCAAGAGAAGCAAATGGATTAAACAGTCAAAAAGCAAACTTTTTAAAAAATAGTTCAGCGCCAAGTGCCTTTACGAAAAATATTGAATGGAAAGCAGGTGATACCTTGTATCAGCCAGAATTAGCGGCTACATTAAAACGTATCCAAGAAAAAGGATTGGCTGGATTTTATGAAGGCGAAACGGCCGATTTTATTGTAAAAGAAATGCAATATTCTGAAGGTATTATTACCAAAGAAGATTTAAAAAATTATCAACCTAAATTTAGAAAACCCATTGAGTTTGATTATAAAGGACATCATATTATTAGCTTCTCCCCTCCTTCAAGTGGTGGAATTATTATTGCACAGATGTTAAAAATGATTGAGCCCTTTAATGTGGGAAACATGGGCCAAAATACGGAGGCTTCTGTAAGTTTAATGATTGAAGCACAAAGACGCGCTTACGCAGATAGAGCAGAACATATGGGTGATCCTGATTTTTGGAAAGTGCCTACCAATACATTAATCAGCGATGAATATGCAAAAGATAGAATGAAGGATTATGTGCCAGGTGTTGCTGGAAGTTCTAAAATTACACAAGCAGGTCAGGTGCATGAAAGTGAGGAAACTACGCACTTTAGTGTGATAGACGCAAAAGGTAATATGGTCGCCGTTACCACCACACTTAATGATACCTATGGTAATAAAACCATTGTAGCGGGTGCAGGTTTTTTATTGAATAATGAGATGGACGACTTTAGTGTGAAGCCAGGATCACCAAATATGTATGGCGCTTTAGGAGGCGAAGCCAATAGTATTGTGCCTGGTAAGAGAATGTTAAGTTCCATGACGCCTACCTTGGTAACCTTAAATGGTAAACCTTATATTAGTATTGGTACCCCAGGAGGAACTACAATTCCCAATCAGGTATTTGAAGGTTTAGTAAATATCATTGATCATAAAATGTCATTGAAAGCTGCCATTGATGCTCCAAAATTTCACCACCAATGGATACCAGATGTAGTGGGTGTAGAAAATGATTTTCCTGAAGCAACCATGGAAGCTTTAAAAGCAAAAGGGTATACCATTGTAAAAAGAGGAAAATTTGGCCGCATGGATGGTATACAAATAACGAAGGGCGGAAAAAGAACCGCTGCTGGTGACAAACGCGGTGACGACAGCGTTGCAGGTTACTAATTAAGACTTTTATACCTATTATTCAGTAGCATTTTTGTATTTTTACAAAAATCAATTTTCTTGTTAAAAAAGAAATTTTCAATACTACGTATCCTCCTTGCGAGCTTAATTGGTTTATTCCTTTTAGGTTATGTTTTATTGTTGATACCCGGTGTTCAAACTTACTTGGGCAAGATTGTAGCAGGCCGGATTGCAAATAACCTGGGCACAGAAGTGACCGTTGGCAAAGTGGGTTTTTCTTTATTTGATAAATTAGATATTGAAAATGTATTAGTAAAAGATACACATAAAGACACCCTTATTTTTGCGCGCTCCTTTAAACTAAGGATTAGTGATTTGTTTTTTTCTTCCAACACGCCCACTATCAAATACATTGGATTAGACAAAGCCACCATTTACATTCACAGAGAAGCCGAAAAATGGAATTACCAATTTGTATTGGATTATTTGAATAAGGATACTTCAAGTAAGAATAGCCCTAATAAAATAGATTTAAAGAAAATAGATATTACCAATATTCATTTTGTTCAAACCGATCAATGGGTGGGTGAAAAAATGGTATTGAATGCAAATAATATTCTAGTAAATATTAAATCTTCCATTGGCAGTAACATTGTGATAGATCAAATCACGGTGAACAGACCCAATTATTTATTAGAACAAATAAACGGCTTACGACCAGCCAATAAGGATACAGCCAATAAGGATACAGCCAATCATGCTAGTTTGGCTGTGAA
This sequence comes from Bacteroidota bacterium, assembly GCA_947476145.1. Lineage (GTDB taxonomy): Bacteria > Bacteroidota > Bacteroidia > Chitinophagales > Chitinophagaceae > Sediminibacterium. The sequence continues at coordinate 21,460 of CANJPH010000012.1, forward strand.
TTCGGAACATACTTCCATTTCCTTAAATGAACTTAAAATAATGAATGGAAAAGTTTGGATAGAGCATGGAAACAAAAAACCTGAAGCTTATTTTGATGGAGATCATATACGTATTGAAGATTTGAATGCGACCCTTAAAGATATTAAAATAAAAGAGGATACCATTAGGGCGAATGTACAACTGCTGCAACTAAAAGAAAGATCAGGTTTAGAAATTAAAAAATTAAGTACGTTATTTAAATTAACGCCCAAGATCATGGAGTTTGATCAGTTAAGTTTAAAGACCAATAAAAGTACGATTGGGAATTATTATGCAATGGAGTATACCCATTTTGCAAAAGACTTTCAGGATTATATTCATAAAGTAACTATGAAATCGCATTTGAAGGAATCGGTTATATATACCGATGATATTGCCTTCTTTGCTCCAGAAATGGGCAATCTTCATCAAAAACTAAATTTAAGTACCCAGTTCTCAGGCACGGTTGCTAATTTTGTAGCCAGTAATTTAACAGCACAATACAATAAATCATTTGTATCTGGTGCTTTAGCTATGCAGGGTATCCCGGATATGCGCAAAGCACAAATTCAATTTAAAGGAGTGATGGCTAAAACAAATTACAAGGATTTAAGTACTTGGATTCCTGCGTTAAAAAATATTAAAGAATTTCCTTTTGAAGAAATGGGCGAACTGGTATTTAGAGGCGACTTTAATGGCAGTATTTATGATTTTGAAACACAGGGTAAAATAAACACTAAAATAGGATTAGCAGAAACTAAAATTCGATTAAAGTTCCCCGAAAATAGCGAACCCAATTACGAGGGGCTTATAAGTACCTATCATTTTAATATTGGAAAGTTGCTGAATATCGAATCCTTAGGCATGGTTAATTTTAAAGGTAAAATTACAGGCAGTTCATTTAAGGTGGATAAAATCAAAACCAATTTAGAAGGTATTGTCGATTCCTTAGACTTTAATAATTACAAGTATACCAATATCACCACCAACGGTCTGTTTCAAAAAGGTTCTTTTAATGGTACCCTGCGCATTAAAGATCCTAACATTAATTTTATTAGTAATATTGAATTGGACTTGAAAAATAAAATTGCCAAGTACAATGCGGTAGGCGACTTATTAAATGCAAACCTTAAAGAATTAAACTTCTCTAATAATAACATTCAGTTAACTGGATTATTGGACGTGAATTTTGAAGGAAATAACATTGATAATTTCACCGGATTTGCTAAGTTCTTTAATGGTAAATTAAAAGGCACAGAATCTTCAGTAAATTTTGATTCCCTGAAACTAGAATCTACCACGCTGAATGGAGTAAAAAATATTCGATTTGCAAGCGATGATTTCCAAGCCAATATCAATGGGAAGTTTAATATTGAACACTTACCCGCAAGTGTTCAATACTTTATGCAACGCTACTATCCTACTTATATTAGTTCTCCAAAGATTTCACCAGAAAATCAGCAGTTTATCTTTGAAGTAAAAACCAATTATATTGAGCCCTATCTAAGAATCTTTAACAAAGACCTTTATGGTTTTAATAATTTAGATATTAAAGGAAGCATCAATACCAATAAGCAAAGCATTGCGCTTACTGGTAAAATACCTTTTGCGGGATTTAAAAATGGATTTGCGAACTACGCCATTAAAGACGGCAATATCACTGGTAGTGGAAATATTGACTCCTTGTCTCTAAATATGATTGCCAATGAGTTTAACATAACCGATAGCGTAGGTTTTAAAAACACAACGGTTCAAATAAAATCCAGCAAGGACGTCTCAGAATTTATTGTATACGCAATAAGCCCATCGGTGATTGAGCAGCTGGCATTAAAAGGGAAGATTCAAACCTACCAAGACGGATTATCCATTAATTGGTCCCCTTCCTACTTTATCCTTAACCACAAGAAATGGGATATTCAAAATAATGGAATATTAAATTTGAGAGAAAGCAATACCAGTGCAAGTAACTTGAAAATAACGCAGGGGATACAAGAACTTGATATAACCAATACCCCAAAACAAAAAAATGGTTTACAACTTGAATTAAAAAATATTATTCTTGGCGATATTACTAAATTATTATTCTCCAACCCTCGTTTGGAAGGTATCACCAATGGAAAAATTCAGTTCAATAATATTTTAAAGGATCCAGAGCTTTACGCAAATTTGGATATTAATAAGTTCATGTACAATACGGACTCGATTGGTAAAACTCAAATCATAAGCTCTTATCAACAATCCAAAGGCATCATCCCTTTTGACATTATTAGCTTAAACAATGATTACAATTTAACAGCTAATGGAACCTACAATTTATTAGACAGTGCCAATCCTTTGGATGCTACCCTATATTTAAATCATTCTAAGTTTGGAATGGTACAGCAATTTATTGGCAATGTAATTACCCATTTAGACGGCAGAGCCAATGGAAATATCCATTTTGCAGGCAGAATTGAAAATCCCTACTTAAAGGGTTCGGCTAGTTTAGAAGATGCTTCTTTCTTAGTAGACTATACCAAGGTGAAATATAAAATAGATTCAGGTGCACTGATTCAATTCACCAATGATGGCATTGACTTTGGCAATATGATAGTGAGTGACCAATTTAATAGAAAGGCAAATTTTAAAGGTAAAATTCTGAATCAAGGATTTAAGCATTTAGAATATGACATGGAAATGAATAGTCCTAAAATTGAGTTATTAAATACTGATGTGTTGGATAATGCTAACTTTTATGGCAAGGCGGTTGGTAAAGCCTCCATGACCATTAAAGGGCCTGAAGAAAATATTAAAATGGCTATCAACGCCGACGTAAATGATAGTTCACATATTTACTTACCCAATTCAACCAGTAAGGAAAGTGGGAAGTCGGAATTTATTGTATTTAAAAAGTATGGTAAAACTGCGCAAAAGAGTGCAGATGCCCCTACCTATAATTTATTGGTAGATTTAGAAGTTACTGCGAATAATAAAACACAGATTGATGTGATTATGGATGACCTTACGGGTGAAGTAATTAAGGCCGTGGGCAATGGAAGAATTAAAATACGCGCTGGTAATATTGAGCCCCTTAGCATAAGAGGCAAGTACAATATTGAATCGGGTAAATATGATTTCAATTTCCAATCCTTTATAAAAAAACCATTTGAGTTAATTGCCGAAGCGGGTAATTTTATTGAATGGACAGGTAGCCCTACCGAAGCCGATATACATATTGATGCGCGTTATACTGCGGAGCGTGTGAGTTTAAATGAGTTGGTAGGGTCTGCTAATTTTAGCAATGCAGTAAAAAGTTATCGAGGTAGTGTTTATGTAATTGCAGCTTTAAGAAATAAATTATCTCAACCAGATATTAAATTCTCATTAGCCTTTCCTCAAGGAAACCCCATTAGCTCGGACAATGAGTTTTCTCAATTCATAACCCGTTTGGAAAGAGATGATAATGAAATACTTAAACAGGTTTCTTTCTTAATTGTATTTAATTCATTTGCGCCTGTTAGTTTTAACACAACCAATACGAACAATGCCTATACTGTGACCGCTATTGGAATTAATACCATCTCGCAATTGGTGACCAAGGAATTAAATAAATCTATTACCAATATTATTAACAAAGCCACGGGCGATAAGAGCCTTCGTTTTGACATTGGATCTTCGGTTTACAATAGTGGTAATTTACTAGACCCTACGGGTGCTGGCATTGCCATTAACGCCAATAAAATAGATCGTACCCGAGTGAATTTGAAACTAGGCCGTAGCTTCTTTAACGATCAAGTGATTGTGAATGTGGGTGGTGATTTAGACTTTAATGTACGCAATAGTAGTGCCATTCAAAATAGCGATTTCCAATGGTTACCCGATTTAAATATAGAATTCATTATTTCTAAGGACCGAAAATTAAGAGCCATTGTATTTAACCGTAATAGCTTAGATATTAATGGCGGAAGTTTAGGTAAAAGAAACCGTCAAGGGGTAAGTATTTCCTATCGTAAGGATTTTGACGAAATTATTTGGTAAGCCCTGTTTATACAGTAATATATGATCGCTTAAGGTAAAATGGGCGGGGGAACTTTCTTACAATTTTTTAATTTGTACACATAAAAATTTCTGAGCACTACCCCTTTGGTAATGATGGGGATGGTATCCGGTGCAGCAATTTGTTCAAAATATTCATCATAAAGAAAGTGCGGGTCCACGGGTAAATTAGAGGGTACAATATAATATGCATTGTCTCCTAATTGTAAACCTTGGTTTCCCTTATTCAACCAAGCAAATTTATGTAGGTCTTGTAATTGTCCAACCGCAATCACCGACATCTTTAAAGGCTTAGCCGTATAAAATAAAATATGCCCTCCTGGAAACCATTTATGAATTACAATGGGTGAATTGGCTGGCATCGTTCCATTAGATCTATCCTTTTGAACGATAGTGGCAAAGGATTTTGTAAAAGATTCCCAGCCTGTTAAATCATTGATTGGATTATACTCACCTAGGTTCTCATTTTTGGCAGACCCTATTTGTTGAGGGATCACGTAAATAAATAATAAAACGCCTAAAATTAAAGCTACAAATAACCCTGTAGCGTATTTTAAAATACCGGGTAAAATATTAAAGCTATTTTTTTGCTGTAAGTAAGTACTCCAAAAGACTCCACTTATTAAAAACAAAGATATATAGGCAGGTCCTGTCCAATGGGGCAGGGTTGGATTAAACAGTGAAAGCCCCCAAAATGTAATGAGTAAAGGAAAACTTAGCCATAATAATAAAGGCAAAGCTTTTGATAAAGCTAATTTCAACTTTTTAAAATTAAACAAAGCAATGAACACCGACAGGTATACCAAAGGATTTTGATATACCATCTCTCCTACTATTTGTTGTATAAAACTATCTAGTAAAATACCCGTATGCATGACTCTATTGGAATGGAAGGTATAGGTTATAAAGTTGTTTTGAATATTCCAATATAAAATGGGGAACACGCAAATTACGGTGACCATGATGGCCAAATACAAATCCCTTTTTTGCAAGGTTTTAGCTTGATGAAATAATAGGTAAGCCCCAAACCCTATCCACAAGTACAAACCGTGTACTTTGCTTAAAGTAGCCAAGCCAATAAACAATCCTAAAAATAGCCAGTCCCTTGTTGCGAATTGGGTGGGTTGCATGGTAAACTTAACCATCCAATAAATGCTTAGGGTAAAAAATAATAATTGCGGACTGTCCGGCAAAACAAAGAACCCTGCAATAATGCTGGTGTAAATAGAAATACTATACATCCAGGCCGCAATATAACCGGAACGCTCATCCTTTAATAAAGTACCCGTTTTAAAAATTGTAAAAGTGGCTAGTGCAGCACAAATAAAACTACCTAATCGCATGGACAATGTAGAAACCCAATGTAAATTTAAACTTGTTACACGCATCATCCAACCTACCATTCCAGGATGGTCAAAATGATTCCAATCGGGCTGCACCGCATAGGTGTAATAATACACTTCGTCGTTCCCCAGCTCAATAAAAAAAGATAAGATTATTTTTAAGAGGATAGAAACGCCAATCAACCACCACATTTTTTTTTGATATGGTAAAGTAGTTGTTGTCATCTTAAAATTCAATGAATTATTTAGCATTGTTTACAAACCATTCGGTTGCTAATGCATATCCTTTTAAACCCAAGCCTACGATGCTTCCTACGGCCTTGGCAGTAACATGTGAAATTTTTCTGAAATCTTCTCTTGCATGTACATTGCTAATATGTACTTCAATAACAGGAACACTTATTGCAGCAATGGCGTCTCCAATGGCAATAGAAGTATGTGTATAGGCTGCAGGATTCATAATAATACCATCCTGATTAAAACCATATTTTTGAATAGCGTCCACCAACTCCCCTTCCACATTAGATTGGAAATAAGTAAAGTTTACTTGGGGAAAATTCTTTTTTAATTGTGCTAAAAAATCATCAAAGCTTTCGTTGCCATACACACCTGGCTCACGCATTCCTAATAAGTTTAAATTAGGCCCGTTAATGATGGTAATGTTTAGCATGTTTGTTATTTATAAGCGAATGATTAGGGATTTCAAAATTTCCCTTTTACATTTTTTATTTTCAATTAGTTTGTCTTCATTAAATTTATAAAATCATCAAACAAGTATCTGCTATCGTGCGGGCCCGGTGTGGCTTCTGGGTGGTATTGTACACTAAATGCAGGTCTATCTTTCAATTTGATACCTTCAATAGAATCATCATTTAAGTTCACATGTGAAACAATCACGTTGTCATGCTTTTTGATGGCTTCTGGATCTACTCCAAAACCATGATTCTGTGTAGTGATTTCCGATCTACCCGTAATTACATTTTTTACAGGGTGATTTAAACCTCTATGACCATGGTGCATTTTAAAAGTAGGAATATCATTAGCAAGTGCTAACAATTGATGCCCTAAACAAATACCAAACAATGGTTTTTTGGCTGCTAAAATTTCTTTGATCGTAGCCACTGCATAATCCATGGGTGCGGGATCCCCAGGACCGTTGGATAAAAAATAGCCTGTTGGATTAAACGCTTTTAAGGTATCGAAATTAGTTTTTGCAGGATGTACTCTTACATGCACTCCTCTATCCACTAAACATTGTAATATATTTTGCTTTACGCCAAAGTCTAGCACCGAGACCTTTAGCGCTGAATGCACGTCTCCAAGTTCATATACTTCTTTAGTACTTACGGTACTTGCTAATTCTAATCCATCCATACTTGGCACTGCAGCCAATTGCTTTTTCAAAGCATCCACATCCAAATTGTCTGAGGAGATAATACAGTTCATCGCACCACTTGTTCTTACATGTGCTACCAATGCCCTGGTATCTAATCCTTCGATAGAGACAATATTATTGGCTATTAAATATTCACTCAAATTTCCATCGGCTAATGTACGAGAATATTTCTCTTCTAAATTACGCCCTATTAAACCATGAATTTTTACCGACTTACTTTCTACATCGGTATCTTTTACTCCGTAATTACCAATATGCACATTGTTCATGATAATAATTTGCCCTGTGTAACTTGGGTCGGTAAATACTTCCTGATATCCCGTCATACCGGTATTAAAACAAATCTCACCAGTGGTGGTCCCTATTTTACCAAATGCTTGGCCATGAAATACATTGCCATCGGCTAAAACTAAAATTGCGGGTTGTGCGGTCATAGGATGATGCTGTTTTTTTGAATTTGGGGTATCTGTTGCAAATTTAGGCAAAAAAAAAGGCAAGACCAAAGTCTTGCCTTATATGTTACATAACGTTTTTCATTATTCAGCAGCTGGTGCTTCCTCGGTAGATGCGGTTTCAGCAGGTGCTTCCGTTGCAGTTTCCTCAGCAGCAGGCGCTTCCTCAGCCTTTTTAGCAGCTGGTGCTTTACTACGACGTGTTTTCTTAGCTGGTTCAGCAGCGGTATTTACAGCATTCCCGTAAATTTCGTTGAAGTCAACTAATTCAATCATTGCTTTTTCAGCGTTGTCACCTGGACGAATGCCTAATTTAATGATACGTGTATATCCACCTGGACGTGCAGCAATTTTTGGCGCAACAACTGTAAATAATTCTTTCACAGCTGTTTTGTCATTTAAATAACTGAACACCACTCTGTGGTTGTGCATGATTTCTTCTTTAGTAGCCGTTTTCTTAGTCTTAGTAATCAATGGCTCAACATACTTTCTTAAAGCTTTTGCTTTCGCTAATGTTGTTACAATACGCTTGTGTGTAATAATTTGGCAAGCAAGGTTCATTAATAAGGCATCTCTGTGTGCCTTTTTACGACCTAAGTTGTTTTGTTTGTCTCCGTGACGCATGACGTTTAATTTTAATCCTTACACCGTGTCAGGAATTGTAAGGTGTGAGCCCGAAAGCTCGGTTATAAATAGTGACCTACCTTAGCCTTAACGACTATTGTAAATCTAATTTGTCTAATCCTAATTTACCTAAATCCATACCGAAGCTTAATCCTCTTTCAATTAATACTTGCTCGATTTCAGATAAAGATTTTTGACCAAAGTTTCTGAACTTCATTAAGTCCTCTTGCTCGTATTGTACTAATTCGCTTAAGCTGTTAATTTTAGCAGCTTTCAAGCAATTGAACGCACGTACAGAAAGATCTAAATCTTCTAATGGAGTTTTCAATACTTTTCTTAATTGTAATACTTGCTCATCCACTACGTCCTCTTTCTTATCTTCTTTATTATCAAAAGTGATATTCTCGTCAGTGATAATCATTAAGTGTTGGATCAAAATTCTAGAAGCTTGCTTTACCGCATCTTCTGGATGAATGGTTCCGTCTGTAGCTACGTCTAAAATTAATTTTTCGTAGTCAGTTCTTTGTTCAACACGATAGTTTTCGATAGCGTATTTAACATTCTTAATAGGTGTGTGAATAGAATCAATAGCGATATAACCAAATGGCATCTCTTTTAATTTATTCTCCTCTGCAGGAATATATCCACGACCTTTATTAATAGTAATTTCAATTTCTAATTTAGCAGAAGGATCCATTGTGCAAATTATTAACTCAGGGTTCATTACTTGAAACTGTTGAGAAGCTTCTCCTAAATGACCTGCGTTTAATTCACTGCTACCCTTAATAGATAGAGTAATTTTCTCAGAAGTAACTTCTTGATCTGCCTTACGCTTAAAACGAACTTGCTTTAAGTTTAAAATGATTTCAGTTACATCTTCAGTGATTCCTTTGATGGTTGCAAACTCGTGGTCTACTCCTTCTATTTTAACACCTACAATTGCAAAACCTTCTAAAGAGCTTAATAAAACTCTTCTTAGTGCATTGCCTAATGTTAAACCAAATCCTGGCTCTAATGGACGGAATTCGAATTGTCCTTCAAAGTCATTTGCTTTTTGTAAAACAATTTTATCAGGTTTTTGAAAACTTAATATAGCCATGTTATCATTTTTTTTATTTGAATCTTCCTTTGGGAAGAAATATTGTTAAGTGCTACTATTTAGAATACAATTCAACGATTAATTGCTCCTTAATGTTCTCAGGAACCGCTTCTCTTTCTGGCATTGCAATGAATGTTCCAGTGTTGGTTGTTTCATTCCAGTCTACCCAGCTAAACTTCGTGTTTCTTGGACGTTGTTTGCTAATGATAGATGAATTGTGCGCACTCTTTGGACGGTAAGTAATTACGTCACCTGGCTTACATGTGTAAGAAGGTACGTTGGTTACAAAACCATTCACAGAAATATGCTTATGTGCTACTAATTGACGTGCTTCAGGACGACTTGCAGCCAATCCCATTCTGAAAATTGTATTGTCTAAACGAGATTCCAACAATTTGATCAAGTTTTCACCTGTAACACCTTTAATACGAGATGCTTCTTCAAATGTTTTACGGAACTGGCGCTCTAATACACCATAAGTGTATTTTGCTTTTTGTTTTTCTCTTAACTGTAATGCATACTCTCCTAATTGCTTACGCTTGCGTTGTGCGCCGTGTTGGCCTGGAGGGTTGCTGTTTTTGCCTAACCATTTAGCGTTTCCTAAGATAGGTTCGCCGAAAATGCGACAAATTTTGGTTTTGGGTCCTGTGTAACGTGCCATAATTGTTGTTGTGATTTTTTGGTGACGGTAAAGCATCAGTAAAAATCTAAAATGAATGCTATACCCGGTTTAAAATATTAATCCTATTATACTCTTCTTTGTTTTGGAGGACGACATCCGTTATGTGGCATTGGTGTCACGTCGCGGATAGAAGTTACTTCGATGCCAGATTGAGAGATAGAACGTATAGCGCCTTCACGACCAGAACCTGGACCTTTAACGAAAACGTCTACTCTTTTAACACCAGCGTCTAAGGCAACTTTCGCTGCGTCTGCTGCTGCCATTTGAGCTGCATATGGAGTGTTCTTTTTAGAACCTCTAAAGCCCATTTTACCAGCACTGCTCCAGCTAATTACTTGGCCTGCTTTGTTGGTAAAGGCGATGATTAAATTGTTGAAAGTTGCACTAATGCGAACTTCACCTGATGCGTCGATTTTAACGACTCTCTTTTTTGAAGCTGCTTTTGCACTGTTTTGTGCTTTTTGTGGTTTAGCCATTGTGTTTGAGGTGTGCTTTTTACTAGTATTGCTACTTTGTAAGAAGCGGTTATTTAAATGATAATTCCGCCGAAGCGGAAACCTTATTATATCTCCCCTGAAATTCAGGATCCAATTCTAATAGGGATTTTTTATTTCTTAGCTACCTTCTTCTTACCAGCAACCGTCTTACGCTTACCCTTACGAGTACGTGAGTTGGTTTTAGTTCTTTGGCCACGAACAGGTAAACCTTTTCTGTGACGTAAACCACGGTAACAAGCGATATCTAATAAACGCTTAATGCTCATAGAAACTTCACTACGTAAAGCACCTTCTACTTTGAATTCAGCGTTAATGATATTACGAATCGCTGTTTGCTCATCGTCGTTCCACTCATTTACTTTTTTGTCGTAACTGATGTTTGCTTTGTCTAAAATATACTGAGCAGTTGAATGACCAATACCGAAAATGTATTGTAGTCCTATTTCTCCTCTTTTGTTTTTTGGTAAGTCGATACCGGCAATACGAGCCATATGCTAAAACTTGTTTTTTGTTTATTTTTTTTGTTTGCTAAAACTTTAGCGTCTCCGCTAAAAGCCTTACTATCCTTGTCTTTGCTTAAAGCGAGGGTTCTTTTTGTTGATTACAAATAATACGCCTTTACGCTTTACGATTTTACAATCGGCACTACGTTTTTTGATAGATGCTCTAACTTTCATCTTTTTGTTTTTAAAATATTAATTCTGTTCTTACTTATGTCTAAATATAATTCTTCCCCTTGTTAAGTCATATGGACTCATCTCCACACCTACTTTATCACCTGGCAAAATTCTGATATAGTGCATTCGCATTTTACCAGAGATTGTCGCTAAGATTTCATGACCATTTTCAAGCTTCACTCTGAACATAGCGTTGCTCATTGCTTCAATAATTACTCCATCTTGTTTAATCAGCGGTTGTTTTGACATACTTATTTTGGGGTTGCAAAGATATGGAATTGTGCGGAATTAAGAAAAATAAACCGCGAAATATTGAAAATTAGCTAAAATAAAGGGGAAAGCAACGCTCTCCCCTTTATTAGTATTGAAAATCAATATGTTATACATTATTATCCTCCTGGATACAAAGGTCTTCCAATCTCTGCTCTAAAGGGCCAAGGAATGGCAGCAAAAATTAACAATAAAGCTAATATGTATAAAATTAAAGTAGTCTTGGGAGCCCCTCCTTTTTTGTACTTAATATGGCCAATGGTGATTAAAATGATGGCAATTAGCATGGAGGAAATATGCTCTACTGCCCAAAATCGAATCACATTTGAAGCCATGGCTACTTTCATCCCAGCAGCTTGAATTAACTTAAAGCCCATTGGGCCAAAAAAGTACTGATACAATCCCAACACCAAAGTACTATGGGCACTGATTAATAATACCTTACTCGCCTTTAAAGCTTCTTTTTTAAGCAATAATTGAACAATGGCATATAGCAATGCAATTAATACCACCCATCTTAATAGGTTGTGTAAATGCAAAAGTCCTGTATTCATAAAATGATTTTTAGATTCCCGCTAAATTACAACTAATCTACCCAATCTGCTACAAACAAATTGGTATCACGGGTGCCCCCATTGTTTCGGTTGGAAGAGAACATAATGCGCTTCCCGTCCGGGCTAAACATAGGAAAAGCATCGAATCCTTTATCACGGCTAATTTTCTCGATATGATTGCCTTCTAAATCCATTAAATACATATTAAAAGGGAAGCCTCTTTTGTATTCATGATTGCTGCAGAAAATAATATGCTTCCCGTCTGGGGTAAAATTAGGTGCCCAATTGGCTTGTCCTAAATGGGTTATTTGTTTTGCATCTGAGCCATCGGCATTGGCTACAAATACTTCCATATTAGTAGGTGCCACCATCCCCTCTTTTAATAAGGAGGTATATTCTGCAATTTCTGCTTCTGTTTTTGGTCGACTGGCTCTCCAAACTATTTTAGTTCCATCGGGACTAAACCAAGCACCGCCATCATATCCTAAAGTATGGGTCACTTTCTTTTCTTTCCCGGTCGCTAAATTCATGACATATAAATCCAAGTCACCATCCTTATCACTACAATAAATCATCTTTTTCCCATCATAAGACAAAGTAGCTTCTGCATCATACCCTTTTGCATTGGTTAATTGCTTAACCACTATCCCGTTGGTATCTGCCATAAAAATATCGTAGGTATTGTACAAAGGCCAAATGTATTTATTGCCATATTTTGCGCGGTCTACTGGAGGAGGACATTCATTTCCACCATCTTTGGTAGAAGCAAAAATGATATGCTTACCGTCTTTTGTAAAATAGGAACAGGTTGTTCTTCCTATTCCACCACTTATGGACTTATAGGTAAAAGGCATGGCGCTATTAGTGGGCACTATACCCATAAATATTTGATCACAGTTAATTCCTTCCTTTGGATTCGCGCGTTGAAAAGTAATACGTTTACTATCAAAGCTCCAATAAGCTTCTGCGTTGTCTCCACTATTGGTTAATTGAATTACATTTTTAAAATGGGGTTCCCCAGCAAATAAAATAGAATCTGTTTGCGCAAATACCAATGCGCCACTCATAAGTACTAAAAATGTTAAAGACAGTTTCTTCATGTAAGTTTAATTTGGGCGCAAAAATAAACACAAAAAACCTTTATCAAGCTGAACTTTGTCATGAAACTGTCATTTTAAAGCCAAAATTTATCATATCCGGAGACGAGAATTCATGAAAAAAAAGGAACTTTGTAAAAATTAAACCACCATGGCCATTATCGCTCCCTCTTTACTAGCTGCCGATTTTTTAAACTTAGGTAAAGCTTGTGATATGCTTAATGAAAGCGAAGCAGCATGGTTTCACTTGGATGTCATGGACGGAAGTTTTGTTCCTAATATTAGTTACGGGCTTCCCATTATTGAGCAGATAAAAAAAACAACTACTAAAGTCATGGATGTGCATTTAATGATTGTGCATCCCGAAAAATATATTGCCGATTTTAAAAAGGCGGGTGCCGATGTGTTAACGGTGCATTATGAAGCTTGCCCACATTTACATAGTACGCTCCAACAAATTAAAGCACAGGGCATGAAAGCGGGTGTTGCATTAAACCCACATACTTCGGTAAATGTATTGAAAGATGTAATTAAAGATATTGATGTGGTTTGTGTGATGAGTGTGAACCCTGGTTTTGGGGGACAAAAATTTATTGAACATACTTACGATAAAGTGCGCGCACTAAAACAAATGATTGTTGATGCTGGCGCTACTACCTTAATTGAAATTGATGGCGGTGTGACCGAACACAATGCAAGTGCTTTAGTTAAAGCAGGTGCCGATGTGTTGGTTGCCGGTACAACCGTATTTAAAGCGGCAGATCCAAAAGCCATGATTGTTACTTTATTCAACGCTTCATAAAGCGCTGCATGAAGGCGCTCCCTTAATATACGAATATGAACCCAATGTTATCATTTTAGTAATCCACATTTGTGCGTATTTAGCGCTTGAAATTTCGAACTTGCTTTATTAAATTGTGTTAGGTTGATTTACTAACAACACTCACCATTTAAATCTAATCCATTGACTGAAACTATCATCAATTTAGATACCGTAAATCCCATTGAGTTTTTCGGTGTCAACAACTCCAAATTTGATATCTTAAAAAAGAAGTTTCCACTCTTAAAAATCTTATCCCGAGGCACCCAAATTAAACTAAGTGGTGCACCAGAACAAATTGAATTCGCCAAAGAAAAAATTGAGCTCATCATCCAGTACATGGAACGCAATGGACATTTATCTGAAAATTATTTTGAGCAAATTTTAGGGGGCGACGATGCCGAAGTCATTGATAATTTTATAGACAAAAATCCCAATGAAGTTTTGGTATTTGGACCCAATGGTAAAACGGTTCGTGCACGTACCGCTAACCAAAAAAGAATGGTTACTGCGATAGATAAAAATGATATTGTTTTTGCGATCGGACCCGCAGGTACCGGTAAAACGTATACGGCCGTAGCCTTAGCAGTAAGGGCATTAAAAAATAAAATTGTAAAAAAGATTATTCTTACGCGTCCTGCAGTAGAAGCCGGCGAAAACCTTGGATTTTTACCTGGTGATTTAAAAGAAAAGATTGATCCTTATTTACGCCCTTTATATGATGCTTTGGATGATATGATCCCTGCGGATAAGTTGGGTTATTATATGTCCACACGCACCATTGAAATTGCACCACTTGCTTATATGCGTGGACGTACATTGGACAATGCCTTTATTATTTTGGATGAATCTCAAAATGCCAATGATCTTCAAATTAAAATGTTCTTAACACGTATTGGCGCCAATGCAAAAGCCATTATCACAGGTGACCCTACCCAGGTGGATTTACCTAGAAACCAAAAAAGTGGTTTGGAAAAAGCGGTACGTATTTTAAATAATATCGAAGGCATCTCTCATATTGAATTAGACGAGGAGGATGTGGTAAGACATAAATTGGTAAAAGCCATTATTAAGGCTTACGAGAAAGAAAAAGAAAATGAGCCAGAAGGATCTTATCATAGATAATTGAATAGTAAGTGTAGTACCTCAGCATTTTGCTGGGGTACTTTTTTTTATAGGTATGGCAATAATTTCTTAATTTTATTGCAATGGCAAATTTGCAGCAATTTACAATTGGCGTTGAAGAAGAATACATGATTCTAGACCCTTCATCGAAGGAATTAAAAAGCCATCAGAAGTCCATCGTCATTGAAGGGGAAAAGAAATTTAAAGACAAGATCAAGGCCGAGATGCATCAAGCCGTGGTGGAAGTAGGCAGTGCCATTTGTAATAATATTGACGAGGCACACCAAGAAATACGCGCATTAAGAACAGGGGTTTCGGAAGTTGCAAAGGGACTTGGTTATAGTATTGGCGCTTCGGGCACCCACCCTTTTAGTTTATGGGAAAAGCAATTGATTTCAGATAGCTCCAGATACCAGGACTTGTTAAATGAATTACAACAAGCCGCAAGAAGCAACTTAATTTTTGGATTACATGTGCATGTGGGTATGGAGGATCGTAAAATGGCTATTCACATTGCCAACACCGCAAGATATTTTCTACCCCACATTTATGCTTTAAGTACCAACTCTCCTTTTTGGGAGTCACGCAATACCGGATACAAATCCTACCGTTCTAAAGTATTTGATAAATTTCCTAGAACCGGCATCCCCGATTATTTTGAGAGTATTGAAGCCTATGATAATTTTGTGCAATTGCTGATTAAAACAAATTGTATTGATGATGCAAAAAAAATATGGTGGGACTTAAGAGTACACCCCGTTTTTAATACCATTGAATTTAGGATTTGTGATGTGCCCATGACCATACAGGAAACCATTACCATTACGGCATTGTTCCAAGCCATTTGCGCTAAAATTTATTCTCTGCGTCGTCAAAATATTAATTTCATTAATTACCAACGTGCCCTTATTAATGAAAATAAATGGCGCGCCAGCAGATATGGTATTGAAGGCAAGTTGATAGACTTTGGAAAAGAAAAAGAAGTGCCTGTAAAAGAATTGATTGACGAATTACTTGAATTTGTGGACGGAGTACTGGACGATTTAGGCAGTAGACATGAGGTTGAAAAAGTACATGAAATTTTTAAAACAGGTACGGGTGCAGATCGTCAATTAAATGTGTTTAAAAATACCGGTAGTTTAATTGAAGTGGTAAAAAATATTGAAGATTCCTTCTTAGCCTAGTTTTTATTTTCCACTGTTGTAGTCCAATAACGTAGCTGTAAATAATCCAATCTCACGCTTTTTAAAAGCTACATCCCAATTCCCATTGTAACGTAAAATTTTAGGTACCAGTTTGCCATTAAAGTAAGTCATTTCAACCTCCATGGCTACGTCAAAATCATAGACCCCCGCTTTATAGCTAAGCGAATAATTACGACCCAATACTTCCAAAGTACGAGGATTAAACCAGGTGGTCATTTTATCCACCACAATTTCATCCTTTGCAAAATATCCAAGATCCTCTTTAGGCGTAATCTCAAAAATATATACTTGCTGATCGTGATAGGTTACATAGTCCAAACGGTAATCATATAATTTATGGGCATGTTCGTCATATAAATCCAACTTATCGCCAATAAATGGAATCCCTTTTATTTTCTTACCAGGATTAAAGAACAAAGTTTTTAATTGCTCTTTTGCCTTTTCAACACCTGAGCCTTTTATTTTTCTTACTTTACCCGAAACGATATTGGTTTCATTGCATATTTTTCCATCGGTGAAAAACAAACTTGCATAAAGAGAAGGTGTCATATAATTATACGTACCGTCGCTCTTTTTTAAATTTCCTGATATTCTTTCCTCTAATACATCCATGGTTCTACAAGTACCTTCATGGTTTTGTCTTGTTTTACTATCCAAAGAAGCTTGCATCGTTCCATTTTTATCCTTCATTTCAATATGGTTATAGGAAGTATAACCAATCGTTCTTAAAGTTTTAAAAGCCTTGTAAAAACTGGAGTCTTCTTTAATTCTTTTAAGGACCTCTTTGTAATCAAAATTATTTCTAACAATCACTTCCGAAAGCGTATAGTCGAATCCTGCATCATTATAAATAGTGTCCTGTGCAAAGGAAGCCTTAGATAAAAATATCAAGGCAGACAATGCAATGATGTGAGTGAACTTTAATTTAGTCATTATTTTAATTGAATCATTTTATAATCAACCCTTACTTTACCCTTATTAATGTCATTTAATTTTCCTTGCAACATTTTACGGCGCAAAGGTTTAATATAATCTATAAATAATTTACCTTCGATATGGTCATACTCATGAAGTATAACACGTGCAGTCATGCCTGTAAAAGTTTGAGTATGCTCCACTAAATTTTCATCCATAAAACTCATTTTCACCGTCTCGTGCCTGGTCACATCCTCTCTAATTTTGGGGATACTTAAACAACCTTCATTATACACCCACTCTTTACCACTAAGCTCAATGATTTGTGCGTTGATAAATACTTGTTTAATACCTGGCGCATCTGGATAAGTTTCGTCCTCTGGTTCGGCATTTGTAAATATTTGAGCACTGTCCACTACAAATAATCTTATGTTCTTATTAATTTGAGGTGCAGCCAACCCTACTCCATTGCTCTCATACATGGTTTCCCACATATCCGCAATCAGTGTTTGCAAATTAGGGTAATCTGCCTGTATAGGATCACAAACCTTTCTTAAAATAGCTGCTCCGTAAGCAACAACTGGTAAAATCATACGTCTACTTTATAATAATTGCAAAGGTAGAAATAAAAAGGCAGAAATTAAGTTCGGTTGGTTAAATACTCCTGCAACAGAATGGTAGCCGCTATTTGGTCTACATTTTTCTTATCCCTACGATCCTTCTTTTTCATGCCCATTTCCACCATAGCGCGCACTGCATTCTTGGAACTAAAACGTTCGTCTACGGTGATAATAGGAATAGTGGGAAATTTTTTGGTTAACTCCACAATGGCTTTTTTTACCAATGGGGTTGCATGTGTAGGGGTATCATCTAAATTAAGTGGCTCGCCAATTAATATTAATTCCACTGGCTCATTTGCAAAGTAGCTAGCCAAATACGTATACAAATCTTTGGTAGCCACCGTGGTTAATGCGGTCGCAATAATTTGTAAGGGATCGGTTACTGCCAATCCGCATCGCTTGCCGCCGTAGTCTATACAAATAATTCTTGCCAAAATAGTGGTTGTATTAAAATTTTACGCTACAAAAAAGTGCTCATTAAAATATCTGCAATTACAAAAATACTAAAAACAATACTTGCAATCCCATTTGCAGTCATAAAGGCAATATTTACTTTTCTTAAATCATGGGGCTTCACAATACTGTGTTGGTAAATTAACATGCCTATAAAAACAAATAAACCTCCAAGATAAACAATATGAAAGCCCCCCAAAAAGAAAGCAGCAATCACAAAGCCTGCAGATATTACATGTAATACCCTAGCAATATTTAATGCTTTATGTAGACCCAAATAACTTGGAATAGAGTATAAAGATTGTGATTTATCAAACTCAATATCCTGCAATGCATAAATAATATCAAAGCCACTTACCCAAAAAACCACTGCAAAGGAAAATAATAAGGGAACCATATTAAATACCCCTGTCACCGCTAAAAAAGCGCCAATGGGTGCCAAGGAAAGTCCAATACCCAAAACCAAATGACATAAGAACGTAAACCTTTTGGTGTAACTATAAAACAGAATTACAAACAAGGCCACAGGCGATAAATAAAAACAAATGGGATTGATAAAAAAAGTAGCCGTTATAAACAATACTACATTCATGATAATAAATAGCAAGGCTTTCTCCGCCTTTATAATGCCTGCAGGAATTTCTCTAATGGCAGTGCGCGGATTGAGTTTATCAAAATGTCTATCTAAATATCTATTAAAAGCCATGGCTGCGGACCTAGCCGTGACCATACATACCAATACCAAGAAAAATTTTAACTCGATGTTTTCAAATTCAATTTGTTGATTCTGTAAATATTGGGCCCCCAATACAAATCCTATAAATGCAAATGGTAATGCAAAAATGGTATGTGAAAACTTTACCAAACTCAAATAATTTTTTACGCCGTTCATCTTTCTAATTTTCTTAATTTCTTATTTAATTAAATACGCTGTTCCTACTTTACTTTTTATCTTACAAATTCCCAAAGCACAATGGCTGCTGCCACCGAGATATTTAAAGAATGCTTCATCCCCCACTGCGGAATTTCAATAACCCCATCACATGAAGCAATTACGTTTTGGTCTACCCCATCCACTTCATTGCCAAATATAAATGCCATGGGATGCGCAATTGCTTCCGGATGTATTTGCTTAAATTTTTCCAAACGAATACTCCCCTCTGTTTGCTCTATGGCAAAAACTTTAAACCCTTTTGCCTTTAAATCATGTACTGCGTTCACTGTATTTTCATAGTATACCCAGTCCACTGTTTCGGTGGAACCCAGGGCCGTTTTATGAATATCCCTATGGGGTGGCTGCGGGGTAAACCCACATAAACAAATCCCATCTATTAAAAAGCCATCCGAGGTTCTAAAAACGCTGCCCACATTGTGCATGCTTCTAATATTGTCCATCACCACCACAATGGGCTTTTTATTGGCCATCTTAAAGTCCTCCACCGACTTCCTCCCTAGTTCGTCCATAGTGAGTTTTCGCATAGGCAAAAGTACGCTTTTCGAATATTAAAAAATTTATGTAGGTTTGTTGGTATGGCAAAATCTAGTGCAGAAACTCCTCTAATGCAGCAACATAGGGCTATTAAGCAAAAATACCCCGATGCTATTTTGTTGTTTAGAGTGGGTGATTTTTATGAGACTTTTGGCGAAGATGCTATAATTGCTTCTAAGGTGCTTGGTATAACCCTTACTAAAAGAAATAATGGATCCGCCTCCTCTAGTGAATTGGCGGGTTTTCCCTACCATTCTTTGGACACCTATTTGCATAAGTTTGTAAAAGCGGGTTACCGAGTGGCGGTATGTGATCAGTTAGAAGATCCTAAGTCCGTGAAAGGAATTGTAAAACGCGGGGTAACCGATATGCTCACCCCTGGTATTGCCACCAATGATAAACTATTAGAGCACAAAAATAATAATTTCCTGGCTGCGGTTTTTGTAGACAAGGAACAAGGCGGTGTAGCTTTTTTAGATATTACCACCGGTGAATTTTTAATTGCCGAAGGAACGACCGAATACCTGGATAAACTTTTACAAAGTTTACAACCAGCCGAAATTTTATACCCTAAAAATTACCAAGTTGAGTTTAAAGAAACTTTTGGTACCGGATTTTATACCTATGGTTTAGATGCTTGGATTTTTGATGAACCCTTTGCTACTGAATTATTGTTTAAACAATTTCAAACAACTTCGCTCAAAGGATTTGGCATTGAAGGATTAACCAAAGGTATTATTGCAGCAGGTGCCATTTTGCATTATTTAAAAGAAACCGAACATCCACACTTATCGCATATTCATAAAATTGGGCGTATTGACAGAACCGAAATTTTATGGATGGATAAATTTACCATTCGCAATTTAGAACTCATTGGCAATGGTGCGGACCGAAAAGGATTACTAGAAGTAATGGATGCCACTAAAAGTCCTATGGGTGCACGTTTATTAAAACGTTGGCTTATTTTCCCATTGCAAAATGTGACTCAAATAAACAATAGATTGGATGCGGTGGAGACATTATTCAATCAATCCGCTGCATCAGCTGACATTAGCGAGCTAATTGAATCCTGCGGTGATTTAGAAAGATTGTCTAGTAAATTATCCACTCGAAAATTACAGCCCCGTGAGTTTAAGCAATTGGCAAAATCATTGGAAGCCATTGAACAAATTAAACAAGCCCTATCCCCTATTGATAATGATTACCTGCAACATATTAATAAGGAATTAGACATTTGTGCGCATTCTAAAAAAACAATTTTAGATTCCTTAATGGAGCAGCCTCCTGCAACAGCCGTCAAAGGTGGTTTTATAAAGGAGGGCGTGTCTGCAGAACTAGATGAGCTACGTACTATTTCCAGTGGTGGTAAAGAATATTTGACACAGTTGCAAAATAAGGAAGCACAAATCACTGGCATTAGCTCCTTAAAAATTGGATACAATAATGTGTATGGGTATTATTTGGAAGTGACCCACGCGCACAAAGACAAAGTGCCTAGCGAATGGATTCGTAAACAAACCTTAACCACTGCAGAAAGATATATTACGCCTGAACTAAAAGTTTACGAAGAAAAAATATTAGGTGCCGAAGATAAAATACTAGCGCTAGAGACCCAATTGTACCAAGGATTATTAGATGCGGTATTAAAAGAAATGAACCTGCTACAAAATAATGGACAGTGGATGGGCGTGTTGGATTGTTTATTATGTTTTGCAAGCATTGCAAAATCTCAAAAATATTGTAAGCCCACAATTACAGAGGATACCATTTTAAATATTGAAGCAGGGCGTCATCCGGTGATTGAACAAAACCTTCCCATTGACCAAGCTTATATTCCCAATAATGTTTATTTGGACCCAAGCACACAGCAAATTATTATTTTAACGGGCCCTAACATGAGTGGTAAAAGTGCCGTGTTAAGACAAACTGCTTTAATTACATTAATGGCGCATATGGGCTGCTATGTTCCAGCAACCGCTGCTTCTATTCCATTAACCGATAAGATATTTACCCGTGTAGGTGCCAACGATAATTTAACAGCAGGTGAAAGTACATTTATGGTGGAGATGATTGAGACCGCAAGTATCTTAAATAATATCAGTCCAAGAAGTTTAATCTTATTAGATGAAATTGGAAGAGGTACTTCTACCTACGATGGTATTTCCATTGCATGGAGTATTGTGGAATATTTATACCAATCTCCTGCAAAACCAAAAACTTTATTTGCGACACACTATCATGAATTAAATGATTTGGAAGCACAACTTCAAACTGTACACAATTTTCATGTAAGTCATAAGGAAGTTGGTAATAAAATTATTTTCTTGCGTAAGCTTACCAAGGGTGGCAGCACGCATAGTTTTGGTATTCATGTGGCGAAGATGGCGGGCATGCCTAATATACTCGTAAGTAGGGCCAATGATATATTAAAGGAAATGGAATTAAAAAATGCAGGCAATACCAATAACACCCCTAGTGCTGCAGCCGCTGGTGATCAGTTTCAGTTATCCATATTTGATGCACACACGGAAACTTTTGAGTCTATCCGTAAGGAATTAGATGAAATAGATATTAATAATTTAACACCCGTTGAAGCCTTAATGAAATTGCAAGCTATTAAGCAAAAACTGAATTAAGCAAAATATCTTTGCATGTAAGTATGTATTTTTTGCTGCAATCCTGCGCTCACTGGTACCAATGGCAATCGGAATTCATTTTCAATCACTCCTTGCTCAAACAAGAAAGCTTTAATCCCAGAAGGATTGTTTTCTTCATACATATAGGTATATCCTTCCACCATTAAATCGTTTAATCTTTTTGCCATGCTAAAATCACCTGCCATACAATAATTAATCATGTCGCTAAATGGTTTGGGGAATGCATTGGCAGCAACACTAATTACACCATCCATCCCACAAGCAATTTGCGCCATCACAATTTCATCATCCCCACTCACTACTAAGAAATCACTGGGTCTGTCTCTTAAAATATCAATGGTTTGCGCCATCTCTGGACCTGCTTCTTTAATACCTGCAATATTTGGATGTGCCGATAAACGAATAGTAGTAGCTGCTGACATATTACGACCCGTGCGACCTGGAACATTGTATAGTAATATTGGTTTTGTAGCTGCGTCTGCTAATGCAATATAATGTTGGTATAAACCTTCCTGTGATGGTTTGTTATAATAAGGTGTGACACTTAAAATGGCCGCCACTTTAGACAAATCAAATTTCTTAAAATCGGCTATTACTTTAGCCGTATTGTTACCACCAATACCAACTACAATGGGAACACGACCATTTACTTTATTCACGGTGCAATTAAATACGGCCACTTTTTCTTCGTCTGACAATACCACGGATTCTCCTGTGGTACCCAAGGTCACCAGATAGTTAAGGCCTCCCTCAATTTGAATATCAATTAAATTTTCTAAAGCAGCGAAGTCAATAGATTTATCTTTTTTAAACGGCGTAACAAGTGCAACACCTGTTCCTTTGAGGGTTTGTCTTAACATTTGATTAAGGTAAAATTTATGCTGAATTAGAGTTTTACTGAATTAGGCTTCATTCCAGAATCCCATTTTTGAATATTTTTCAATTCTATTTTCCACTCTTTTTGCAGGATCAATATCTTTCATTTCTTTTAAGGCTGCAATAATTTTTTCTTTTAAAATAGCTGCCGCTTCGGTATAAGACCAATGTGCCCCACCAAAAGGTTCAGGAACAATTTCGTCAATGAGTCCAAAGCCCTTCATATCATTTGCGGTTAACTTTAATTGCTCTGCTGCCAATTCCTTTTTGTCCCAGCTTCTCCATAAAATAGAGCTACAAGATTCTGGAGAAATAACCGTGTACCAGGTATTTTCCATCATCAAGGTTTTATCGCCCACACCAATTCCTAACGCACCTCCACTCGCCCCCTCACCAATAATACAAATGATAATAGGAACTTGTAAACGGATCATTTCATAAATATTACGCGCAATGGCCTCTCCTTGGCCTCTTTCCTCGGCTTCTAGGCCTGGAAATGCCCCTGGCGTATCTATTAAGCAAACCACCGGTTTATTGAATTTTTCGGCCAATTTCATGAGTCTAAGGGCTTTTCGGTAGCCTTCGGGGTTGGCCATCCCAAAATTACGCAGTTGGCGTGCCTTGGTATTGCTTCCTTTTTGTTGCCCAATCATCATCACCGTTTGACCATCCAGCTCCGTAAAACCACCCACCATGGCCTTGTCATCTTTCACATTTCTGTCCCCATGTAACTCAATAAATTTATCGCACATTAAGTGAATATATTTTAAAGTATAAGGACGATCGGGATGACGACTTAATTGCACACGCTGCCACGGAGAGAGCGTCTCCGTAAGGGCTTTACGCTTATCCATAATAGATTTCTCTAGTTGACTTATCGTTGCTGATAAATCTATTTTAGGATTCTTTTCGGCCAATTTCTTAGTGGCATCAATTTGCTCATACAGCTCCTTAATGGGCTGTTCAAATTCCAAGAATTGTCTATTTGGGTATTCGGGCATAATCTTAGTTTGGGCTGTAAAAATAATACAACCTTTTTTAATAAAAGATTTGTTTAAAAAACTTCTTTCCCCTTATCTTTGCAACCCGGAAACGGAAACGTATCTGGATGTTCTTGGATCGGTAGTTCAGTTGGTTAGAATGCCGCCCTGTCACGGCGGAGGTCGCGGGTTCGAGTCCCGTCCGGTCCGCAAAAGCCCTTAGCTTCAATGAGTTAGGGGCTTTTTCGTGTGGAAGATGGTCAGGCATTTAAAGGACGACAGCTATATAATTCAAGTCACAGTAGATATACCAAAATGGGAAGTGACGCATAGCACTTTTTATAAATACTACCCTAAAACACAAACTATATTAGATGGTTTATTTTATGATACCTTATACTACAACAAAAAAATATATCCAAAAAATAGATAGTAAACCGGCTAGAAATTAGAAAATGTTCATTAATTATACTCTTCTACATTAGTATCCTTGAATGACTTTAACATTACCGGTATTACCTCATCAAAGGTAGCAGTCCAACTATTTGTATATTCTAAATACATGGTTCTAATTTGAGTACCATTGTAACTATTGCTTAAATAAACTTTCTTGTAAAACACCTTATTATTACTTCTTTTTATTCCACTTACCACATACCAATTGGAAGACAATGG
Organism: Bacteroidota bacterium; assembly: GCA_947476145.1. Classification (GTDB taxonomy): domain Bacteria; phylum Bacteroidota; class Bacteroidia; order Chitinophagales; family Chitinophagaceae; genus Sediminibacterium. The sequence goes on from CANJPH010000012.1 coordinate 46,020, forward strand.
TCTTTTATAGTTAATGTAGTAGTCTGTGTTATTTAAGTCATCGGCATACCTGCTTTGCATTGACCCTTCATAATTGGTAAAATAGGAAGAAGTTGCCGAAACATACACAGCTCCCCCATTTGCAGTAAAGGATTGTCCATCATTGGTTTCAGAGGACCTGCCCATGGTTAAAAATGAAGGATATTTAATCATAAAATTACGCTGACTATTCACATAGGTCTTATATACATACCCTTGATATGGATCCATTACATTTCCTGCATTCAATTGAGCTGTAATAATCAAAAGTACAATCATCAAAAAATTTTTCATCTTATAAATTTAAAAATTGTCAAATAGTTATATTGATCAAAATTATTTGTGTTGAAAGCAATATTTATCGCCTTCATTTGAAACACAATGCTTACATTGATTACCTGTGCTTTTAGCTGTAGCTTGACATTGACTATACTTACAAACAGTACTGGTTTCAATTTTAACTTTACCGGTTTTGGTTATAGGTTTAAAACTTAGAATTGAAGTTGCAAGCAGGAAGGAGAAAAGTAGTTGTTTCATTATAAAATATTTAAATACAATTTATCATTTTTATATATTGAAATCTTTTAATAAGTTCAATTTTAACAATATTGTAGCATTAAAATTTTAATTTTATACAATTATAATTCATCGATGTTTCAGCATTATCTAAGTATTATCTACAAACCATTGATAAACAATTAGATAAATTATAAGTTCGAGTCAAAAAGCCCTTAGCTTCAATAAGTTAAGGGCTTTCATTCTCTATCTCCATAACCACCATTTAAACCAATTAAGATTTAAACTGTCCAATAAATATGTCTAATAAAGTTTATTTAACCATCCTTGCCCTATTCATTTGCTTTTTAGTAACTGCTCAGCCAATGAGAAAATCAACGGTTAAAAACGACACAACTAGTTTTAAAATCCAGACCAACTATTTAAGCAACTACGTGTATAATGGTAGATCCGATTCTTTAAAAGCACCCTATTTTTATACCACTGCTAGTTTAAATTTCGCAAATGGCATTTATGCTAATTTTATTCTTAATTATTTACTTACCCCTGGGCAAAGTGGATATGATTTTTCAGAATTAGACTTAGGATACAACTATGCTATAGGAGAAAAAATAAGTGGTGAGGTTTATGGATCAAAATATTTCTATTCTAGTGCGTCTAATTTATTGAGTGGGAATATTTCAAGTGATATTGGGTTTACTTTCAATTATGATTTAACTTATTTGAATTTTCATAATTCTTTTGATGTTTTCTTTTCCAATAAACCAGACATGCAACTTGTACCTGGTTTAGAAAAAGAAATTCAAATTAGCTCAAAGCAAAATAATGTACTAACTATTACTCCCTCTATATATGGTAGCTTTAGCAGTTTAAACTTTTATGAAAGCACCATTAATAGAAGACTTCCGGGATTAAAAAATCCCAGGATCCAAAATCAACCCCTTGGCAGTATACTAAGCAGTACCACCGTTGATAATAAAGGATTTAAATTCCTAGACGTTGAACTTTCATTCCCTATTAGTTATGATGCAGATAGATGGAATATTAGTTTAACACCCACTTATGCTATCCCGTTTAATAAAGTTTCAACAACCTCTTTGAATACTAGTACTTTGAATGGTATTACAAAAACAGTATCCATAAATTCTACTCCCTATTCAGAGAATCATTTAGCTAATATTTTCTTTTTTGATTTTGGCATTACCTATAATTTTTAAAGATGAGTTTAAATAAAACCACAAAAATATTATTAATAAGTTCTAGCTTATGGTATTTTGGAGAAGGCTTATTTGGTCCTCTTTTTGCCATCTATGCCGAAAAAATAGGAGGCGATTTATTAGATATTACTTGGGCTTGGGCAGCTTATTTAATGGCTACGGGTATTTTTTATGTTTTAGTCGGAAAGTTTATCAATAAATCTATCTATAAAAAGCAAGTGATGATTTTTGGTTATGGATTAAATGCCTTACTCACATTTGGTTACATTTTTGTACATAACACGCAGCAGCTTTTTATGATTCAAATTGGTTTAGGTATTGCAGAAGCTTTAAGTGCACCCATTTGGGACTCTTTATTTGCAAATAATTTAGAAGATAATAGTAATACTTTTCACTGGAGTATTGCAAATGGTCACCCCCATTTTGTATCTGGTATTGCCATTGCTATTGGGGGCTTAATTGCAAATTTTGTATCTTTTGAAGCATTATTCATAACCATGGGTATCATTCAAACCATGGCCACTATCATTCAGGCAAGAATTCTGTTGTAAATAGCACGATTCGATCCGCAAAAGCCCTTATTTTCAATGCGTTAGGGGCTTTTTCGTGCCCTTCCTTATCCCAGTTATTAAATATCTGCGTCAAATGTTAATAAATATAGATTAATTGTAATTTATTCTTGTTAAATTTAAGATGCACTAACAAGCGTATAAGTTAAACGATTGCTATTGTAGTGGAGACAGCAACCACTTTAATAAACGTGGCGAATTCCGAAAAGCCTTATGAGTAGGGACACATCTAAATTCTTAATTATGGGAAGTTTATTTGCAGGTACACTTGGTTTCATTGCTATTTTAACCATTCTAATTGTATCAGTAATTGGTGCACTTATCTTATGGTTATTAGCTAAGACAGTTGGAAAAATTTCCAACGCCAATTTCCTTAACTCCTGGATGGTGGTTTTAGCCTCTAGTGGAGTTTACGCAGTGATTATTTACTTAATTGGAGTTAATTTACTCTCAATGGGACTTGGTGCATCTCTGATTATTAATGCACTTCTATCGTCTGCAGCTTACATCATCTTTGGAAAATTAATTTGGAAATGCTCATGGATGGAGTCCTTTAAGGCTAATATAATTTTGATTGCAATTAATTTAGCTTATAGTGCTTACACCGCAAGTCTTTTTAGTTAATTTTTGAATATCAATTCAATAAAGAAGCCCCCTACTTTAATAAGTTAGGGGCTTTTTTTATGCGGTGCTAGTACTTTTAAGATGATACTTGTACCTAAGTATAAAAGCAATCAAAAGCACTAAACCGCAAACTTCAGACAATAGTTTCTCCGCATCTATCCAATCCGTAGGCCTATCTTTTAGTAACGGATCCATTAATAATCCATGTACCACAAACAAAATGCAGGTAGTATAAGATAGTAGATGTATTTTTTTCCAAAGACTAAAGCCTAATTTTCGTTTGACCCCTTTTTGAGTAGTAATAATTACAATGAGTAATGCTAAAAAAGAAACAGCACCTATCGTCACAATATTCGCCTGGTGCGGTGCATTTATAGGCCATATAATATCCCAATAAGTGAATTTTGTCGCAGGATCAAGGGGTATTAATACCACATGAGCCACTACAAAAAACAATGCGGTATAGGCGGTGTAATTATGTAAATTATAAACATCAATAGATTTAATTTTCTCAGGCAATGTAAAGCCCCAATTCGTTTTCTTGAAAGAAGTGCTTAACATCATTCCCAATACGATATTGCAGGTTAAGACAACGGTAGCAGTTAATCCAAATACCCCAGATAAATCTGTTGTATTAATCAGCGCATCTCCTAATAAACTTGTTATATGCATCATTTAAATAAATTATTGATCTTCAAATAAATATTGTTTATAATTATTTTGGCGATAATATTTCGCTAAAAAACTTTTGCTCTTTTCATTTGAAAATTTTGTGCTAGCTAATTGTAGTATAGATACTCCTTCCCTGTATTCAAATGGTTTTATTTGAGGACCATCCCATAGTTTTTCTTGAACCAAATAAGGAATCATTTCATCTACTGCCGCTTTCAATGTATGATTAGCATTCACTTTATTATCCCAAAAATCAACGCCCGTATATTCAGCCATTTTTGCAATTTTCAAGAAGGCATCAATCACGAACACAGAATAATGCAAGGAGGTTGTTCTTGCCATCTCCAATGGGAATCTGTTTTTTTCATCCATTTGATTAGCAAGTCTCAGTTGTGCATTTTGGATAATTTTATTGGCGTCCTCTTTTTGACCGTTAAATAATGAGATAGATAACCTCAAAGCATCATACCATACACCGTGATTATTTTTCGCATTCATTTCGTCTACCCCATTCTTGCTGGTTTGCATCCATTGTAAAAATTCCGCAAACCAAGCCTGCATATTTTTAAGATCTTCTTTAGGATACACGCCTTTACTATTCATCAGTTCAATGGCTTCTATTACTTTGATAAAATTTCTTGCATCAATTAAACCCGCCCCTCTTCCTACATTTTCTCCTTTAATGGCTTGTCCAAAATTCATATTTGGATTCATCTTAGTAGCCGTATCCAAAAACCAAACGCTAATCAATTGAATAGCATGATTGTAATATTTTTTATCCCCTGAATAATAGTGTGCGAGTGCAAGTGTATAAACATGGCTGCATAATTCAGGTAAATATTCCTTGTCCTTATATAATTTCACTTCTGGATTCGTTTCTCCGTCCTTTCTCATATAAGGCAAACCATCCGCTTTACTGGGATCAGGCCAGTGATAAGGAGCCAGGCTCATATAATCGTGCTTTGAGCCACTTGGAGGAACATTGGTTTTTTCCATCACCGAAACAGGACCATACTTTAAAGCCTTATTGGCTTCAGCTATTAAAGATTTGTAGGCTTTTTGATAACTGGTGTCATTGGTTTTAATCTTTTCAAGATTTGTTTTTAACTGACTAACATTTAATATAAATGGCCCATTTTGAGCAAACATTCCCAACTGTAAACAAAATGTACAAATGCACAGAAATATAATTTTAAAATTTTTATTTATCATACGATACTAGCTTTAGCTGTTACTTTTTTATCTGTTAAAAATTGAATACAAACCCAACCCAAAGGAACCAATATGGCTGCCAATGCAAAAAATGAATAATAGTTTGTCTTTGAAATAATGGGTACCAATAATGTAATAATAATGGTACCTAAAACTGCAGCGGTACCGCCCATCCCCGAAACTGCACCTACATTTTTTCCACTAAAAAAATCGGAAGGAAGTGTTTGTAAATTATTAATGAGAAATTGAAATCCAAAAAGCGTACTTCCAATTAAGAAAATAGCAAGTGGTATTTGCACTTTTAATTGATCCAAAAAGAAAAGGATCCCTATTAAGGATAACAACATGATAACACAACCAATGGCAATTGCTTTTTTTCTGGCGCTTTGCGCTGCTACTCCTTTTTTAATTAAGCCACTTGAATAAAAGCCGCCTGTTAGTCCTCCAATGGCCGCAAATAAGTAAGGTGCCCAAGCAAATGCACCCACTTGCTTAATATCAAACCCCATTTGATCTTTTAAAAAGGTAGGAAGCCAGGTTAAGAACATCCACCATACTGGATCTAAAAAAAATCTAGAAGTAATAATACCCCAGGTATTGCGCACTTGTAATAATTGACGCCATGATTTAACAGTAGTCTCATTTGTAATTTCAGTGGCCGACTTATCCCCTTGTATATGTGCAAGTTCTTTTTTTGATATCCATGGATGCTTAGAAGGAACATTTTTATTAATCAGTAACCAAGGTATGATCCAAAGCACTCCTAAACATCCAATGCCTACAAATGTCATTCTCCATCCAAAAGCAAGATATACATAAGCAATAAATGGAGCAGCAACAACGGAGCCCAAAGAGGCACCTGCACCAAAAATGCCTTGTGCGATGGCACGCTCTTTAGCAGGGAACCATTCTGCATTACTTTTAGTGGCTCCCGGCCAGTTGCCTGCTTCACTAAACCCTAGCATAGCTCTAAATATATTAAATGAAAATATAGATTTTGCAAAAGCATGAAGTGCAATAGATACACTCCAAGCACTAATTGAAACCACCATTCCAATTCTTGTTCCAATACTATCCATCATCTTACCCGTCACCATCTGTCCTATTGCATAAGTAACCATAAAGAAAGTAGTAATGATTGCCAATGCATTTTTATTGTCTGCATCTGCAATACCAAACTCTTTATAAATATAGGGCCACATAATATTAATGGCACTACGATCGATATAATTAATAATGGTTGCAAGTCCAATCAATCCTATAATCCACCACCTAAGTCCTTTAAGTTGAAATGCCATATTATTATATTAATTATGCTATGGGAAAATCAGCTCCTTCCGTCACATCTGCCCAGGTATCAAAATCATGTTTTAATTCGTCTAACTTAATTCTGGCTCCTTTTAATGCAGCCACTCCCAATAATAAACGTAATGGTGGATTTTCGGCTTCCACCACTTGAATCATGGCTTTTGCTGCGCGCACTGGATCACCCGCCTGATTACCACTATAGCCTCTTATATCACCTGCATTTTTTCCTGCAGTGGTGGCATAATCTTCAATTACAATTTTACTATCATTTGCGGAACGTCCTGCCCAGTCGGTTCTAAATCCACTAGGCGCTACAATGGTAACTTTAATACCTAATGGAGCTACTTCCTTACTTAAGGATTCACTTAACCCGTCCACTGCATATTTAGTGGCGTTATAAAAACCTACCCCTGGGAAGGAACGCAGGCCTCCAATAGAAGCAATATTTAAAATATGTCCGCTTCTTTGTTTACGCATATATGGCAAAACCGCTTGAGTCATATGTGCAAGCCCAAATACATTTATTTCAAACATTCGGCGTACTTCGGCTTCCTCACTTTCTTCGATGGCTCCAAAATAACCAATGCCTGCATTGTTTACCAATACATCTATTTGTCCAAATTTTGCAATGGTTGCTGCCACTGCCTCTTTAATTTGATCGGCTACCGTTACGTCTAACTTTACTACTAAAGAAGTTTGTGGATAATCTGCCACAATATCTGCAACGTCATTGGTATTGCGTGCGGCCACTACTACATTATACCCTTTTGCTAAGGCTTCCACTGCTAAATATCGACCAAAACCAGTTGAGCAACCTGTTATAAACCATACTTTATTCATAAAATTTCATTTTAAATGTGCCCTTAAAGATATGCGCTAATTGAAGAAAAAGCAAATGTAAAAACATATATAAAAAAAGCGCCCCCTTTTGCAAGGAGGCGCTGATATAATTTAAACTAAACTTATTTAAGATCTATTTTTCGATATTCATAACATTAATAAGCATCATAGATTTTTTCAAATCTCTATAAGATCTCAATGTCTCATATTCTGCTTGCTCCTGAGTCGTAAATTTAACGTCATTGGCATTGGCACCTGTTGTGTATTGATCAATATTCTTGTAGATATGAGAAATAGTATTTGTAAAATCAACGCCTCCAATTCCTACTACACTCGTTAAGTAAAATTCATCTTTTCTATTTTTATCAATCATATTTTGGTGCCATTTATTACTGAATTTTATTTCAGCTTTTTCGTAATTGTCATTTTTTGAATTGATGAAAATCAGATTCAAAATAGTACTGCCAGGAACCACTTTACTTTCGTTATCATTCAACCCTAATTCTACTTTAAGGATGACTTGTTTAACCATAGTCCTAGATTTGGTAGTATTGTTTACCATTACGATATAATCTTCGGGATACTTTGTTTTAAATTCATCCAATGATATACTTTTCCCTATACCTAATGCGTCGGCATAATTATTATAAGCTGTAGATACAATATAATCATAGTTTACATTGGCACCTGGAAGTACTTTCCAAATTCTGTGCATGTTAATTACGCCGGCCTTAATAAGTTCCTTATGATAGTTCACCCAAGATTTTTCTAACTTTTCATAATCCTGCCCTGGAAGTTCTTTCATAAACTCATACTTTAAATAAGTTTGTGCATTTAAAGAAACAATAGCAAATAATACTACTAATGTTAACATTATTTTTTTCATGTGTAATGTATTTAATTCGTGATTTTAATTTTTGGATAGTTGTTTTTTCTACTTTGTAAAAGAGTCACTTATTACTAAGTGACTCTTTTCATAATTTAAACCAAACTTAAGTTGTAATCAATGATTACTTTGTATCATAGATAACTTGCTCCTGAAGAATTTTTCCGTCTTTAATTGCAAAGGAAACAAATGTTAAAGATGATTTTTTAGCACCACCCTTTACCTTACTTGTAAAAGTAATCCATGCATGGCCCCATTTAATGCCTTCGTATAGTGGATTTGTATTTGCTACTGTAACTACTTCGATATTTGGAGTACCTGCATCTACAGCACCATCAATATTAGCTCTTTGTTTTTTAAACAACTCAATTCTATCTGACATTTTCATTGCTACTGTATCATTGTTATGATAAGATTTAGCCGTGTCAACAAAACAAGTTGATAAAGTTGCCCAATCTCCAGTACTGTATGCAGTAATCGTTTTCTTGATTAAGTCCACATCTGAACCTTCTTTAACACAACTTGAAGCTCCAGTTGCAGTTGCAGCTGTTCCGCTAACTGTAGCATCTCCTTTGTTTTCAGCAGGAGTTGAACAAGCGAATAAAGTGGTAGCTACTATTGCTACTAGAATTGTTTTTTTCATCTTTTTGATTTTTTAAATTATAAATTATTTTTTAGGTGCATTCGCTGCATTGATAAGTCCAGTTACATCAAAATATTCATCAACATCGATCAATTTATGATCCTTATTAAATAGCATTACGCAATAATATTTATGTTCAATCTTAGCACCATTTAAAGCACCGTCATCTGTCCATCTTACATAAGCTCTAACGTTTCCATCAGGTTTAAATGTAACAGTATCTACACCAGGCAACAACATAATGTCATTAGGTTTGATATTGTTAAACAAAGTATGGAAACCTTCAAGTCTTTTTCTTAATTCTGCTTTTCCTACAACAGCCTCATTGCCATATTGTGGTCCATGTGCTTTAATGGAGTCTGAGTTGAATGTATCCCAAGCATTCATATCTTTTTTGGCAAAAGCTTCAAAAATAGAGGTTGCTACTTTTGAATTTTCTTTGAAGTTGGCCATTGCTGCATCGTCTGCACTAGCAGCCTCTTTGTTTTCAGCAGGTGCTGAACAAGCGAATAATACAGTAGCCATAATAAATGGCATGAAGATTTTTTTCATATAGATTATTTTTTAGTTACGAAAAGATAGTAAAAATCCTTAGTTCATATTCTAAATTTCATGAAAATTTGTTCCGTTTTGTGTTTTGGGAACATTTTAGATTCAATTTTGAACTTTTTAGGCATAAAAAGCCCCCAGTGGTTTAAACTAGGGGCCATTTTCTAATCTGTAAAAATCTTATTTGTTAGATATAATCTTCAGGTAAGAGATGGTTTTTAAGGTGATACTAAATAGTTCTTTAATAAATCCATAGAATAACGGAATAAAATAAACGAAAATCAGTGTACCAAAAAATACCATAAATCCACCAAAATAGGTCTGTGAAGCTGCAAAAATTGCAACTAGCACTCCAATTGGATAAGATAAGGCAATAACAGCATCAAAAAGGTCAATGGTCCAAACATACAAAGGAAACTCCCCTTGTAATAAACTTTCATTTGAATTTTCATTTTCGTGATTAGAAAGGTTACGTAGCGTATTCATATATATACGAACAGGCATAATAAAGGGTTTTACAATCAATAGCATTAAAATTCTAAGTAGAATTTTTCCAAAATCAAGGTTTTCATTTTCCATAAGGTTGGGTTTTGTTTGACTAAATATAGTAAAATGATCTAATATTATAAACATTTTTTATAATTAATTATCTACCTAATTAAGATAAAATTTGTGCTACCAAATAAGGCTACCCTCTCGAGTAGCCTTATAAACTTCATTTTTAGTGTGACTCTATTTCTTCGCCTTCCTTGGCAACTTCTCGTCTCTTTGCGCTGTGTTGTATGCGAATGCTGCAACAATGGTAGCAATTTGTTTTAAATCATCCTCACTTAAATGCTCGTAAACGTCCATATTGCTATGGTGGGTTCTTGTATCATACTCCATTGGATCTTGGATAAATTGGAAACCTGGCAAGCCTACTCCATCAAAGGACTGATGATCCGTACCCCCTGTATTGCTAATGGTAACCGTTTTTGCACCTAAATCGTTAAATGGCGCTAACCAGCTTTTAAAGATAGGGCCACATTGCTCATTACCCTGTAAGTAAATACCACGCACTTTACCGGTACCATTGTCAATATTATAGTATCCTGCAAATTTTTCGTGTGCTGCATTAGGCGTATTGGTCGTTGGATCCATAAATGTTTTTTTCACATAACCTCTTGAACCCAATAAACCTTGTTCTTCTGCACTCCATAATCCAATGCGAATGGTTCGCTTAGGTTGTGCCCCAATCGTTTTTAATATTCTCATTACTTCCATCATCACCGAACTTCCTGCTGCATTATCGGTAGCACCGGTTCCTGCCTGCCATGAATCCAAGTGTGCACCAATCATTACTACTTCGTCTTTTAAAGCAGGATCCGTTCCAGGAATTTCTGCAATCACATTATATCCTTGTAAATCCTTGGTTTGAAATTTTGTTTTTACTTCTGTTTCCATGTTCACTTCAGTGCCAGACTTTGCCAATCTTAAAATAGTATTGTAATCTTCAATACTCATTGCCATGTCTAAGAAATTTTCAGCATCTGCTGCTTTGTAACTTCCTCCCCCTTGAGAAAAAATAGTTCCATCATGATTTCTTGCTGCAGAAGTTAACATACCCACAGCCCCTTCTTCTTTCGCCATTTCTTTTAAAATGGTTAATGCACGAGCACCACCTGATCTAGACATTTGCTCACGCATTCTTCTTTGCTGAGCGGTGTCAACTGGTCTTGAAGGCTGCATCGTTGCTGCTGCGATCTTTTCTAATTCCTCGTCGGTATAACGAACCGCATCCGCTTTAAAACTTTGTTTATACGGAGTTGCTTGATCAATGATAATTAATTTGCCTTTTAATTGTCCTTTATAACTTGCCACGGTTGCAGAATCTTTTGCATCCACAACAATAACACTTGCTTTTTTCAATCCCTTTGTTCCTGCAGTCCATGTTTTAGGCCAAGCTAATAATGGTTTATAATAAGGAGCTGTTATGGCTAAATACATTTTCTCTAAATCCCAACCTTTTCCAAATTCGCCCCAGGCATCTAATCTTGCATTTTCTACACCCCATCCAGTTAATGTTTCTTTTGCATAATTAGCAGCGCGCATATACCCTTCTGAATTGGCTAACCTACTTCCGTTTTTATCCGTTAAATTAAAAACGATGTCCATTACTTTAGAATGCTGCAAGCCTTCTTCTCTAATTTTTTGCATCATAGAAGCATCTACTTCTTGTGCAAAATTGATTGTTGGAATTGCCAAAAAAGCAATAATTCCAAGACCTATCATTTTTTTCATAGCGTAATTTTGAGATGATTAATAAATCAATTTATGGAAAATGGCTCAAAAACAATCAACAGTTATTTAAACGGCTATGATTTATCCCTTAAATGAAGGGGATATGCACATATCATTCACAATGTGAATCAGTTCATCATATTCAGCACTTTTATTGCCAAAAAATGAATAGTTTAGAAACTCATAAGATACTCATTATGACTGTATTAATGGACACAAATGATACTGAAGCGGATATTGGAATTGAATAAATAAATTAAGATGCAAAAATTATTGTTGGTGATTGGGATGTTTACATTTTGTTTTGCAAAACAACTTAATGCTCAACTAAACAATAAAGACAGCG
>CANJPH010000013.1 GCA_947476145.1 Bacteroidota bacterium
ATTATTATGTGGGATGTATTGAGTGCCGATTTTGATTTGAAATTAAATGGGGAAGATTGTGCACGCAACGTAATTAAACATACCAAGCCCGGATCCATCATTGTTTTTCATGATAGTCAAAAAGCATGGGATAGGATGTCGATTGCTTTGCCCATTGTACTAGCCTACTTTTCCAAACTTGGCTACCGGTTTGAAACCATTCCTTAACTCATTAGATTGTTTATTATATAGGCAAAAAAAGGCCAAGGTAGAAACCTCGGCCTGTATAATCCGTACCCTATAAAAAACAAAAAGATAAAGTCTGTACTAATAAGACCTATCGTCCAAAAGTAAAACGATGAAATAAATAGTTTTAGTATGTGGGGTGAGAAAAAAACCTTTTTTTTGCATCTACAATCTTTCTATTATGCGATTTATTGATACCCATGCACACTTATATGATGAATCTATCCTTCCAGCGATAGACGCAATATTAAACAATGCAGTTGCTGTTGGTATAGAAAAAATTATAATGCCAGGAATAGATAGTACATGTATCGATAATATGATGCTATTGGAGCATACATATCCTAAGCAGTGCATTGCCATGATGGGTTTACATCCTTGTTATGTAAAAGAAAATTATGTTGCAGAATTAGCGATTGTGGAAGACTGGTTATCCAAAAGAAAATTTGTTGCCATTGGTGAAATTGGTTTGGATTTTTATTGGGATAAAACATTTACGGAGCAACAGTACAAAGCATTTGAAATACAAATGCAATGGGCTATTGATTATCATACTCCAATTGTTATTCATACGCGCAATGCCATGGGAGAAACTATTGAAGCTGTGAAACCTTTTGCAAAAAAAGGATTACGCGGCGCCTTTCACTGTTTTAGTGGAAGTAAGGAATCGGCGCAGCAAATTATAGAGATGGGATTTTATTTAGGGTTGGGTGGGGTATTGACTTATAAAAATGCCGGTGTAGCAGAGGCGATAAAGGATATTCCTATGGAGTTTTTGTTTTTAGAAACCGATGCGCCTTATTTACCCCCCGTTCCTTATAGAGGTAAAAAAAATGAACCAGCATTTATGCTAGAAGTAGCCAAGAAATTGACAGAAATTAAGCAGCTGCCTTTGCACGAGGTAGCGGAGATAACGACTGCCAATGCGGAAAAGCTGTTTGGAATTTAGCAATAAAACAATTCGTGGTTATTCGAAAATAAAATTATTACAATAGTTTTTTTTATCGTCTCCGTTTTGATACTTTTCAAAACTAAATTCAGCTAAGGGTATATGATTGGTACCGTGAATAATTTTACCCTGATAGCCTAGTTGGCTTAAAAACGAAAATGTTTCTAATACTTGTTCCTTGCCAACATGGATGGCTTCTATTTCAACAATAATTTTAGGCTTATATTTTTGTAAAATGTTAAGCCCCCCTTTAAAAACTTTTAATTCGTTCCCTTCTACATCAATTTTCAAAACATTAGGTTGTAGATGATGTTTTTCACAATAAAGGTCCAATGTGCTGGTTAAAACGGTTTCGGTTTTTGAAACGATTCCAAGTGTATGTTGATCAAATATGGTAGCACTAGGGGAGGATGATTGTCCAGTTAAATTAGAAGGAATATAAAGTGTAGCAGGGGCATCGTTATCCGATAAAGCAATATTATTAATGGTAACATGATCCCAATGCATGATGGGTTTCATTTTTTCTAAATATTGGAACAACAAAGTTTGAGGTTCAAATGCATGAACTTGCCCTTCTTTACCCACTAATTTTTGCATAAAATATAGGTAACCCCCTTTATGTGCACCAATATCCAATACGGTGTTCCCTTCTTTTACAGCATTATTAATATAAGCAATACCACCTATATCGTCTCTATTTTTGTATTTTAATGCTCTATGTGTAAGCTTAAACTTTTCGATGAATTGCATTCACTTTGCTTTGGTGATAAATGACACTAAATCTAAATAAATAATAATTAAGCGGTATGTATATTATATTAATATATATTATAAATAATACATATAATTAATATCTTATTTGAATTTGCTATAAAAAATAATTACCAAAATTTTCTTTTACATTTGCAACCCAATTAGAGAGGTGTCCGAGTGGTTTAAGGAGCACGCTTGGAAAGCGTGTATGCGGCAACGTATCGAGGGTTCGAATCCCTTCCTCTCTGCAAAGCGTGTCACGATAGTGACAGGCTTTTATGCTTTAAGGCTGCGTCGCAAGCTTGCTTGTGAAAGCAGACGAAAAGCATAAAAGACAGAAGCAAACGAAGTTTGATTCTGAAAGGCTTTGGTAAAAGAGCTCGATTTGGGATGACGACGAACGAAGTGAGGCGTCCATCCAAACTATTTGGTAAAAGAGCTCGATTTGGGATGCTGGAGCGAAGCGACAGCAATCATATAATTTGGGATGACGACGAACGAAGTGAGGCGTCCATCCAAACTATTTGGTAAAAGAGCTCGATTTGGGATGCTGGAGCGAAGCGAATTAATGCTCCTTCATCTTCTCATCCATTCTTTCATTGTATTCCAGTGGCTCTTCCTTCCAATTTTTATTGTAAGATACAAACATGGCAATCCAAATGGATCTGGACAAGCGCATAAAAATGGGTTGTAATAATATCACTAAAACAATAGCGCTCATTAACCAATATAAAATTCGGTTATCATCTAAATCAAAAGTCATTCCAATTAATACTTTCCATGCAACAAAGCTGGAAGCAAAATAAGCAACTGTTAAAGCATAACTCACATAACCAGTTCCTATATAAAATCCCACTTCAATTTCTGTGGGTTGGCTACAAACAGGACAAGTATCATTCATTTTTGTCATATTCGCTAAATCATAAGCATTGTTGGAAACAAATAATTTCCCTTCTCTACATCTTGGACACTTATTAGTCAATACACTTGTTAATATATTCTTAGACATGGCACAAAGGTATTGAAAAATAAAAGAAGCGAAGGTTAATCTTCTAATACTTGTTCCATCTGAATTCCTCTAGAACCTTTAATTAAAATGGTTCGATTTTCAAAAGCTTGTGCTTTTAACCATTGCTTTGCTTCCAATGCATTATTAAAGAAAGTATAGGAATGTTGGCAATGTTCAAAGTCGCCACCAACCAATATTACTTTTTCCCATTCATTTTTTTCAAGCAATTGTATAAGTTGTTGGTGCTCGGCTATACTAGTACTTCCTAATTCCTTCATGCCACCAATACAAACAATTTTATGTGTCGCATTTAGTTTTGCAAAATTTTCAATGGCCAAATGCATGCTGCTTGGATTGGCATTGTAGGCATCCAATATCACATCATTGCCTTTCCATTTTATTAATTGAGAACGACTATTAGAAGGAGCATAATTTTCAATAGCATTTTTAATTTTATCTGCAGGTACTTTAAAGTACAAACCAATACTTACGGCTGCTAAAATATTAGGTAAATTATATTCACCAACTAATTGTGTTTGAATGGTATCAATAGGGGAGCCCTGGGTAAAGTTTACTTGTAAAAAACCATTTACGGTTGTAGGATTCGCCTGTAAAGTACCCGTTTTGTTTCCATACGTAATCACTTCGGAAAGGCCTGCGCTCATGGATACTAAATAATCATAATCACTCATTACAAAAGCCCTTCCATTATTGTTTCTTAGGTAATCATACAATTCGCCTTTACCTTTCTTAACGCCTTCCTCAGAACCAAAACCTTCCAAATGCGCTTTCCCACAATTGGTAATTAAACCATAAGTAGGCATGGCATATTCGCAATAACTTCCAATTTCTTTTTGATGATTGGCGCCCATTTCAATCACTGCCATTTGTGCATCGGTGCCAATACTTAATATAGTAAGGGGTACACCAATATGATTATTCAAATTGCCTTGGGTAGTGCATGTTTTAAAATGACTTGCAAGTACGGTGTACACCAGTTCTTTGGTCGTTGTTTTCCCATTACTACCTGTAATGCCAATAAAGGGGATGGTAAACTGTTCACGATGATGTTTAGCAAGCGCTTGTAATGTGCTTAGCACGTCATCCACTTGTAAAATTCTATGGTCGAAAGGTTCGCTATTAGCAATGGGTTCATCTACAATTGCATAGCTGGCTCCATTTTCAAGTGAAGAAATAGCAAAAACATTTCCATTAAAGTTAGGGCCTTTTAAAGCAAAATATAAATCACCCAACTTCAATTTTCTGGTATCCGTTTGTATTTGAGGATATTGTTTGTACAGCTCGTATAAAAATGAAATAGAGGGGAGCTTCATTATAATTTGTATTAACTATTAATCTCCGAAAGTAAGCAAGTAGCCATAGCGACTAGCCCTTCTTCTCTTCCTGTAAAACCCATGGTTTCAGTGGTGGTTGCTTTGATAGAAATATCCTTGTCGCCAATTTTTAAAATGCTAGCAATACAGTTTTGCATTTCAAGTACGTAAGGTTTAATCTTTGGTGCTTCTAAACAAAGTGTAGCATCGATATTTACAATTTGATATCCTGCTGCAGTAATTAAATCATACGTACGTGCTAGTAATATTTTACTATCAATATTTTTGTAAGCGTTGTCGGTGTCGGGAAAATGTGTGCCAATATCTCCTAAACTTAAGGCACCTAATAATGCATCACAAATTGCGTGTAATAAAACATCTGCGTCACTATGACCTAACGCACCTTTAGTGTGTGGGATTTTAATGCCTCCAATCCACAAATCTCTACCTTCTACTAATTGATGAAAATCAATACCGGAGCCAATGCGTAATTTCATTGACTTATTTTTTAAATAGTCTTTTCCACCATGGTGTTGAATCATCTGCTGATTGACTCGCAGCATCATATCCGAATGCAGAAGAAACACATCTAAATCCAATAGCGCTATTTGATTTGTCTTGGTCTAAGAATCTTCTTGTACCAATATTTAACCAATAAGGACGGTCTTTCCAGCTTCCTCCTTTATATACTCTTGATTTGTTAGAAATAAGGGTAGTAATATCTGTATCGTAGGCAGATAATTCTGGTTCATCACCATCTAATGCAGCGCTTCCTCTAAATGGATTCATATCACTCATGTCTTTGCTACTTAGTGGACGATAAATATCTTCTACCCATTCATTCACATTACCACTTAGGTTGTGTAAACCTAGCTTGTTTTGCATAAAGCTGTTTACTTTAGCAGGGAAGCCAGCACCGTCGTTTGAGTATCCAATCATACCCATATAATCGCCATTTCCACTTTTAAAATTAGCCATATACATTCCTTGCTTTCCTTTCTTGGTATTTCTTAAATCTTCGATACCAACACCACCCCAAGGGTAAGGTGAATCGGACTCTACAACACTTGCTCCCGGTTTTCTTGAATTGGAACCCGCTTTGTTGTTTTGAAAATTAGTGATGTAGTTTTTAGAGCTTGCTACTTTAGCAGCATATTCCCATTCCGCTTCGGTTGGTAATCTAAAGTCAGGTTTTACGATATATTCTTCATCAGATTTTATTTTTTTTGCAGTACGCGCAGGTGCTGTAGCAGTGGTTCCAGAACTAGTTCCTGATTGAGTATTCGTTGTGGCGTTTAATTTACCCAAATAAGGTGTAGTTTTTGGATCGGCAATTAAACCATAACTAAATAAAATTGGTTCATTTGCTCTATCTGTTCTCCATCGGCAATAATTATTTGCTTGTACCCAACTCACACCCACTACTGGATAATCATTAAATGCTTTTGCTCTAAAATAGCCTTCTACCATTGGTTCATTATAGGCTAAATCCTCTCTCCATACTGTGGTGTCAGGTAATGCATCTTTCACTAAACCTTCAGATCCTTTTCCTAATTTTTCTAACCAATGCGTATAGTCTCTATATTTTTTATTACTTACTTCGTATTTGTCAATTCTGAATGCACTCACCGTGACTCTACGATAAGGATTATTCCACTGTCTCATTTCATTTTCCTCTGTATTCATACCAATGGTATAAGTACCCCCACGCACCAATGCCATATCCTTGAATGGATCGACATTTCTTGCTGCCAATTGAACGGTGGTGGCCTCCTTAGACTCATTTGTAGTGAGAACCGCTGGGCCTAATAACAATACCGCAAAAAACAATAAAATACTATTAATAAAATTCATATAAAAAGTTTATTCAAAATCAACAAAAATGCTGATGCGAATATAGTTCGTTTTTTATTTATTTAATCAACACAAACACATAAACTTCTGTTAGTAAAATCCTAATTTTAGTGCATGAAGAGGGCCAAGTTCAATATTTTACTGCTTTTTTTAACATTTACTACTGCTTTAATGGCTCAAACAAGCCCTTTAGCAAAGGGTAAATGGGCGAAAGTTGCTGTGCATAAACAAGGTATTTTCAAACTTACAGGTGCTCAAATTCGTTCTTTGGGCTTTAGTTTACCCATTGTTTCCTCGCAATTTCAGTTGTTTGGTCTGCAACCCTCCCTTCTTATAGAGCAAGTGCCGGCGAATCCAGTTTTAGGGCTTTCAGAAACGGCCATCAAAGTACATGATGGGGGAGATGGTCAAATTGATGAAGGAGATTATATTTTATTTTATGCCGAGGGACCTGTTAAGTGGAATGTTGACAGGCAGCAAAAAACCTTAAAACATTTTACGCGATCCATTTCCGATTCCGTTTTTTATTATGTAACGATTGGGAATAATGGAAAAAGAATGGGGCTCCAAAATACACAAGCCATTGTGTTTGAAAACAGAAATGAGTTTACGCAACATTTATTATTTGAAAAAGATTCCATCTCTTTTTTAAATAGCGGCAAAACATTTTGGGGGTTACCAATGGGAGCGGGTGTTGGAAAACAAAGTCAACTTAATTTTTTAGTGAGCACGAATAGCATGAACAGTGCAAGTAAAATAGATTGTTTTGCGCATGTTGCGTCCACTTCCTATCAAGTGAATGGACAGTTTGATTTTTATTGGAATGACTTGTTGGCACACACTACTTTATTGCAACCCGTTAGTGGGATGCTGTTTGATGATATTGCTAAAGAAGTGACGGATACTTTTACCAATAAGAACATTGCTGTTTGGCCCAGCAAAAGCACTTTAAAAGTAAATTATACTAGTGCCAATACGAGTGCAACAGGTTGGATAGATTATCTTGAAATAGTATTGAATAAGCCCGTAGGTTTTTGGCAGGATAGTACCCTTTCTTTTAGTATTGAAAATGATTATCAAAAAGGTAAGATTGTAAATTGTAAAATACAGGATATC
The DNA here is from genome assembly GCA_947476145.1 of Bacteroidota bacterium. Taxonomy (GTDB): domain Bacteria; phylum Bacteroidota; class Bacteroidia; order Chitinophagales; family Chitinophagaceae; genus Sediminibacterium. The sequence continues at coordinate 7,241 of CANJPH010000013.1, forward strand.
GATGCTTCTGGTATAATTTGGAATGTAACCAATACCGAAAATCCTTTACAAATTAGTTGGCAAGCCGCTTCCAACAATACAGGCAGTTTTTTACAGCAAACGGATACTGCCCTTCATTTTTTTGCGGTCAAAAATAATGCATTTGAAACCCCTATTTTATTAGGGAATGTTCCTAATCAGGATTTAATAAATCTGACAGGTGAAATTAATTATATCATTGTTGCGGCACCTGCATTTGTGGAACATGCAAAAAAATACCAGCAATTCCAGTTGAAACAATTTGGTAGAAAAGTAATGGTAGCCAATGCACGTGAAATTTACAATGATTATTCAGGCGGGCAACCTACTCCAATAGCCATTCGCAATTTCCTTAAACATATCAATAATAAGGCTATACAAAATAACCTTAAAGCCCCAGAATACCTGCTATTGTTAGGTATGGGTAATTTTAATGCAAAAAAAATGAAGCTTGATGAAGAGTTGCCAGTTTATGAAAATGACAATTCTACTTCTATTTTATCAAGTTTTTCCACAGACGATTTCTTTTCAATTTTAAACGACGGGGATGACATTAACAATTACAACGCTTTACAACAATTATCCTTGGCCGTTGGACGAATCCCCGCCAGGTCAATAGCCGACGCAGATACTGTGATGAACAAACTTATTCGTTATCAGTCTGAAAAAAAGGGAGGCGCATGGGAAAATAAAATTACTTGGATTGCTGACGATGGCGATTATAATTTACACTTACAAGATGCAGAATCTATTATTACCAATTTACAAACAAGGACCAGTTTTTGGAATCAGGAAAAAATTTATTTGGACTTATTTCCTGCAGTAGCCTCTACTTCGGGCAATGCCTATCCATTAGCAAATAATAATTTACAGCAATCTGTTCAAGACGGCACTTTATTAATTAATTATACTGGGCATGGAAATTATCTAAGACTATCGGAAGAAGGGGTCGTAACAGCAGCTCAATTTGACAGTTGGAATAATAGAGATAAGCTTCCATTATTGGTGACGGCTTCTTGTAATTTTGCACCCTATGACCAGCCCAATGTTAACGCCATTGCTTGGGATGCATTTATGAAAAATGGGAAAGGGGTGATTGGATTGGTTGCGGCTAACCGGTTGGTTTTTGCCTTTAGTAATAAACAAATCAATGATTTATTTATTCAGCAATTATTAGTGGATGATGCACAAGGAAACAGAAGTAGTATTGGACTTGCCTTGCAAAAAGCAAAAAATATAAACTGGAAATTAGGGGGCGACCGAGTGAACGACTTTAAATTTAGTGTCATTGGCGATCCAGCATTGGTATTAAACAAACCCAATCTTACCATTAACAATCCGACCGTTAATGGGCGCGCATTTAAGAATAAGGACACCTTATTAGCTGGGAGTAATTTTCAAATAAAGGGATGGGTTCAACAAATGGGTGTAACACAAGCTAATTTTAATGGGGAATTAACTTTAACTATTTATGATGCGGTAAAAACCAAAAATACATTAGCCAATCAGTCTTCTAGTATGGTGGTTCCCATTGCGGTGCAAACACAGGTATTATTTAAAGGGAAGTCTACTATTAAAAATGGTGTGATGTCTGCTGGTTTTATTTTACCCATTCAGATTTCCAGTATTTCAAATCCCATTCGAATGGAACTAGCAGCGTCTAGTGGCATCCAATCTGCTATTCAAGTTTTTGATTCCATTTATGTAAAGCCTAACAATATTTTTACGCAGATAGACACCGTTGGCCCACAAATATTGGCATATATAAATGAGCCATATTTTAAACAAGGAGATTGGTCAGCCAGTAATGCGATCGTATATGTCCGATTAAAAGACAGTTCTGGCATACAATCCTCTGGCAACGCATTAGGACGTGATTTAAGTATTTGGATAGATAACAATCCTATGCCTATTATATTTAATAATTATTTTATAGCAGATTTGGATTCCTATCAATCAGGTACCGCAACCATTTCCTTGCCTGGATTGTCTGTTGGCAAACATACTATGATCATAAAAGCATGGGATTTGTTGGGCAATGGAACAAAAGATACTTTGTTATTTGAAGTACCCCCTTCCAAAACGCTATTGTATAAACATCCGTATAATTTTCCTAATCCGGTACAATCCAATGCAAGGTTTGGATTTGAAACCAACCAGATAGGGAAGTCCTTGACCGTTACCTTAGACCTACTTAATCAAAATGGCCAGATTCAATATACTAGAACGACCATAGGCGAAAATTCGTCGACAAAATACTACATGGATTGGGATGGTAAAACCAATGCAGGTTCTAAGTTATCGCCGGGGGTTTATTTTTATCGCTTTACCATCCAAAATAATAAGGAGACCTATATTTTGTCAAATTCTTTCCTCAAACTATAATATTTAAGCACCTTTGACTATCTTTAATGTAACAATCATTCAAATCCCTCATGCATTTTACGAAGTTAAAATTTTTACTATTTATTCTTGTAATCCTTTTTGTTCATGCTGAAATAAAAGCACAAACCACCTCTTTGAAATTACAAAGTACGGCAGTGCCTTTTATGATGATTTCACCGGATGCAAGATCGGGGGGTATGGGTAACTTATCCTTAGGGATGTCACCAGAAGCCAATGATTTATTTGGCAACACAGCTAAGCTTAGTTATTTAAAAGAACCAAGAGGTTTTTTAATTAATTATACACCATGGTTAAAAGACCTTGGATTAAGTGATGTGTATTTGGCGAGTGCTGGTTTTTATAAGCAACTCAATGAACAAAGTACCATCAATACTTCTCTTCGTTTTTTTAGTTTAGGAAATATAGATTTTACCGACGAGTCGGGCAATTCTACTTTACCTTCTCAAAGACCTTCAGAATTTAGTTATGATATTGGTTATAGCTTATTATTAAATGATAAATTAAGCATTGGAGCAACATTAAGATATATTCATTCTAGGTTGGTGCAAGGTTCATTTGGTGCTACGGCTATTAATTACAAAGCGGGAAATACCATGTCGGCGGATGTTAGTATGTTTTATAAACAAAATAGCGACTTGCAAGGGTTTCATGCGGGTTTATTACTTTCTAATTTAGGAGGCAAAATCAGCTACTCTAATGAAACTAAAAACAAGTATTATATTCCTGCCAACATTGGTGTAGGGGTAGGATATTTAAATAGAATAGATGCTGACAACTCCGTGGAGTTCGGCATAGATGTAAACAGATTAATGGTACCCGCTAGTCCAGATAACGCGGACGCAGAATCGGTAAACCATTATTTTACACAATCAGTTATTAATAGTTATTTCAATTCTTTTACTGCAAAATATGGTGTTCCATTTTCTGAATCATTGAAAGCTTCGGTTGGCGTAGAGTATAATTACACTGACCGTTTTTATATAAGAGGTGGTTATTTTATGGATAATAACAAGAATTTGGGGAACATGCAATATTTCACCTTAGGTACTAGCTTTCAATATCAACAATCTAAATTTAACATTAGTTATTTAGTGCCCTCAGGCGGTGGAATTACCAAAAACCCATTGTCTAATACCCTTCGATTTGGTAGCATCTTCTTCTTTTAATTTTAGGCTTTGTTAAATCGTTAGCATAGAAGCTAAATTTCCTTAGTTTTTGCCTATTTTTGCGCAACATGTCAATACAGGTAAAAATTGTAAATAAAAGTCATCATCCTTTGCCTGCCTATGCAACAGCAGGATCTTCTGGCATGGATATTCGTGCATTTTTAACGGAACCCATATGCTTAGCTCCCTTAGAAAGAGGTTTAATTCCAACCGGCTTATTTATTGCCATTCCTCAAAATGCCGAAGTGCAAATTAGGCCCCGAAGTGGATTGGCTATTAAGCAGGGTATTACTTGTTTAAATTCACCCGGAACGATTGATGCTGACTATAGAGGAGAAATTAAAGTTATCCTTATCAATTTATCCAACGAACCTCAAACCATACAAGACGGAGATAGAATTGCTCAAATGGTTTTTCAGCAGGTTGAGAAAGCCAATTGGGAGTTGGTAGTGGAATTAGAACCAACTGAAAGAGGCGAAGGAGGCTTCGGGCACACGGGCAAAAAATAAATAAATGATTAAACAACTTACCTACATTTTTATTGCTGCTGTATTATTCGCTTCTTGTGCAACGTCAAGAAAAGCGCAAGTGATTCAGGATGCTTTATCAAAAAAAGATGCTTCATCAAATCAAATCAATGACGAAAAAAATAAGGTAGATTCTGGCGTGCTTGTACAAGAAATTTTTGACAAAATTGCTAGTAATAAACTTAATTATACCACATTAAATGCAAAGTTAAAAGTAGACTATGAAACGGTTGATAAGTCCGATGCATTGGTGGCCAATCTTAGTATTGATAAAGGGAAAGCCATTCATATCATTTTAAAAGGTGCAATGGGAGTCATTGGATTAAGGGCCTTGATTAATAAAGACAGCGTAATACTTTATTATCCTTTGAATAAGAAATTGGAAATAAAGCCATTGACATACTTACAGGAAATTATCAAAATCCCTTTAACGTATTCCATGTTGGAGGATTTAATTGTGGGGAATCCTATATTCTTGGAAAACGCTTCCATCACAAACTATAAAACCAATAATAACAAATTACAAATTGGTTTGGCAGGTAAGTTATTCAAAAATTTAGTTAGCTTAAGCGAGGATAATACTAAAGTGCTTCATTTGAAACTAGACGATATTGACATGAATCAGCACCGAACCTGCGATATTACTTATTACAATCATACCCCTGCATTGCAATATCAGTTCCCTTTAAATAGAGACATTGCAGTGACTTCACAATCCAGATTTGAAATCCGTTTAGAAGTAAAAGAGTATGCGTTTGATGAACCATTAAAATATACCTTTGTCATGCCTAAGCAAGCAAAAACAAAAACGAAAAGGAAATAAATTATGACAAAAAGGTTCGCCATATTATTATTGTTATTGATAAGCTTAGTGGGCCGTTCATTTGCCCAAACGAACCCTAGTCGGGATGAATTACAAAAGCAAGAGCAAGGGTTGCGAAAGGAATTAGATGAGCTAAATGAATTAAAAAATCAGATTCAAAAAAATAAGAAAACTACCTTGGCTCAATTAAATGTGATTAAAAGTAAAATTGCAAAAAGGGAAGCCTTGGTAAATGGTATTGCACAGCAAGTGGCACTAATTGATAATACCATTGCAACCAATCAACAAGACGTTTCAAGATTAAATGCGGAGTTGGATACTTTAAAAAGCAGGTATGCAAAAAGTATAGCTTTTGCGTATAAAAACAGAAGTGGTTATGAGTATCTCAATTTTTTATTTTCGGCCAATTCTTTTAATGATGCTGTAAAGAGAATTACCTATTTAAAAAACTATCGTCAAAACAGGGAGGCACAAGCAAAAGCAATATCACTCTCACAATTAGATTTGAATGATAAGATCGGTCAATTAGGCTTGAATAAAAAAGATAGGGTGGTTACTTTAAATGTTCAAAGTGATCAATTAAAAGTATTGGTAGATGATCGTAAAGAACAGGATAAAATAATTTCTCAACTAAAAGGAAAGGAAAAAGAAGTGACTGCACAGTTGAAACAAAAAGAAGCGCAAAGAAAAAAAATGCAAGCTGCTTTAATGAGTGTGATTAAGCGAGAGATGGCGGAGGCGGAGAAAAAAGAAAAAGAAAGATTGGCAAAACAAAAAACTTCCAATGAATCAGCTGCTACCAAAACAGAAAATACGAACACGAAATCAACAACAAAATCTACAGGAAAGGTGGGTGCCGTGGAAGGGGGTTTGACCAAAACATCGGGCGATCGTCCCTATTCTGCTTTAGAAACCACCGAAGAAGGAAGAGAGGCTTCTATTTCTATTGAAAATAGCAAGGGTGCATTGCCTTGGCCAGTGGACAAAGGAAATGTATTTGTTCATTTTGGGGTGGAAAATATTCCAGGCACAAAGTTGAATAGAAATAGCGATGGAATTGAAATTGCAGTTCCCAAAGGTAGTTCCGTAAAAAGCGTAGCCAATGGCGTTGTTAAATACACAGGTGATATTAATGGTGACTTGACCATTATATTACAACATGGAAAATATTTTACGATGTCTACCCATTTAAGTAGCATTAATGTTGCTGTGGGTCAGGAAGTAAAAGCGGGCACCTTATTAGGTAAGTCTGGTATTAATTTAGAAGGAGAAGGTTCTTTACTTTTTGTATTAAGTAAGGAAGGAAGATCCTTGGATCCCGAAACCTGGCTCCGCGCTAGAAGATAATTACAAGTTTCTTATTCTGCCTTTCTTTTTTTATATTACAATCTAATAACCGATTGTGATGTCAAAATTTATATTATCCTTTGATCAGGGAACAACAAGTAGTCGTGCCATTTTATTTGACCATCAAGGCCAGATTCACGGAATTGCACAAAAAGAATTTACACAACATTTTCCGCAACCGGGTTGGGTGGAGCACGATGCTATGGAAATATGGAGTACTCAAATTGGCGTAGCGAGTGAAGCCATTAGTCATCAAAATTTAGCTTTATCAGATATTGCCGCCATTGGAATTACCAATCAGCGGGAAACAACGGTGGTATGGAATAATAAAACAGGCTTACCAATTTACAATGCTATTGTTTGGCAGGATCGAAGAACTGCAGATTACTGTGACACTTTAAAAGCCCAAGGGAAAGCGGAAATGATCCAAGCAAAAACAGGCTTAGTAATTGATGCTTATTTTTCTGGCTCCAAAATAAAATGGATTTTAGATCATGTGAAAGACGCTAGGGAATTAGCGAAAAAAGGCGATCTCTGTTTTGGCACAATCGATTCCTGGTTGGTTTGGAAATTAACCAATGGCAAAGTACATGTTACCGATGCAACCAATGCGTCAAGAACCATGTTGTTTAATATTCATAGCTTGCAATGGGATGAGGAGTTATTGGCATTGTTGGATATACCAGCATCTATTTTACCAACTGTAAAATCCAGCAGTGAAATATACGGGCACACCAATCAATTGTTTACCAACCATGAAATACCTATTGCAGGGATTGCAGGCGATCAACAATCAGCACTGTTTGGACAAATGTGTACAGCGCCGGGCATGGTAAAAAATACATACGGTACGGGTTGTTTTATGTTAATGCATACAGGAGAAAAAGCAGTGCAATCAAAAAATAATTTATTAACGACCATTGCTTTACAAATGAATGGTAAAACTTATTATGCCTTAGAAGGTAGTGTGTTTATTGGTGGTGCAGTGGTACAATGGTTAAGAGATGGTTTGCATTTAATTCGCCAATCAAGTGAGGTGGAAGATTTAGCGGGACAGGTGGAAGATACCGATGGTGTGTATATGGTGCCTGCTTTTGCGGGCTTGGGGGCACCTTACTGGAATCAACATGCTAGGGGCACCATTGTGGGCATTACCAGAGGAACGACGGCTGCTCATTTCGCGCGCGCAGCATTAGAAAGTATTGCTTTTCAAAGTTATGATTTATTAAAATCTATGGAAGGAGATGCAGGTATACCCATTGCAGAACTAAGGGTTGATGGTGGAGCCACCCATAATAATATGCTCATGCAATTTCAATCGGATATTGTGGATACCAAAGTAATTCGTCCAACCATTGTAGAAACGACTGCATTGGGTGCAGCTTATTTAGCAGGCTTAGCTGTGGGGTTTTGGAAGGATGTGGAGGAATTAAGATCCATGTGGCAGGTAGATAAAATATTTACTCCAAATATTAAAGAAGCGCAAAGAGCTCAAAGTATTGAAGGATGGCAGCGTGCCATAAAAGCAACCAACAATTGGTAACTATTAACGATTAAAAATTAAAAAAATGACACCATTTATTGCTGAATTATTTGGAACCGCAATTATCATTATTATTGGTAATGGCGTTGTAGCCAATGTGGTACTACCTAAAACCAAAGGGAACAATGGAGGTCTGGTAGCGATTGTATTAGGCTGGATGATTGCTGTTTTTGTAGGCGTCTACATTACTACCCCTAGTAGTGGAGGACATTTAAATCCTGCCGTAACCATTGCCCTAGCCGTGGCAGGAAAATTTGCATGGAATAAAGTGGCCTTATATATTTTGGCTCAAATATTGGGCGCCATGATTGGTGCTTTGGTGGTTTGGATCATTTATCGTCCGCAATTTAATGAAGCTCAAAATCAAGGGGATCAGTTGGCTTGTTTTTCAACAGGCCCATCTATTAGAGATCTAAAACAAAATATACTTGTGGAAGCCTTGGCTACCTGCGTATTTTTATTGGGCATCTTTTTCATTCAACCAGCCAGCATTGAAATGGGCGCTATGTCGGCTTTGCCGGTAGCTTTATTAGTGGCTGGAATTGGCTTTGGACTGGGCGGTCCAACCGGTTGGGCCATTAATCCAGCCAGGGATTTAGGCCCTAGAATTATGCATTTTATACTGCCCATGAAGGGGAAAGGGTCTAGCGATTGGGGATATGCCCTAGTCCCGGTAGCCGGTCCCATCATTGGGGGAATTTTAGCTGCTTTTATATACCTACAATTTTTGCAATAATGGGGTAAAATCATACCTTTGCAGCCGAAACCGAAAATTATGTCAACAGCAGGTAAAATTAAACAAGTTATTGGTGCAGTAGTGGACGTGCAATTTCCAAATCAGAAATCACTTCCGGAAATCTATAACGCCCTAGAAATTACAAGACCAGGTGGTGAAAAATTGGTACTTGAAGTACAACAACATCTTGGAGAAGATAGCGTACGTGCTATTGCCATGGATGGTACCGAAGGTTTAGTAAGAGGAATGAAAGTAATTGATTTAGGCAGAGCCATCACCATGCCAATTGGTGAAGGAATTAATGGTCGTTTGTTTAATGTAACAGGTGACGCTATTGATGGTTTACCTCAGGTAGATAAAACAAATGGTCGTGCAATTCATGCGAGTGCTCCTAAGTTTGAAGACTTAAGTACTGCTACTGAAATTTTATTTACAGGAATTAAAGTAATTGATTTGATCGAGCCATACGCAAAGGGTGGTAAGATTGGTTTGTTTGGTGGTGCGGGTGTAGGTAAAACAGTATTGATTCAAGAGTTGATTAATAATATCGCAAAAGGACACGGAGGTTTATCAGTGTTTGCGGGTGTGGGTGAAAGAACACGTGAGGGTAATGATTTGTTACGTGAAATGATTGAAGCAGGTATCATGAAATATGGTGATGCTTTCAAACATAGCATGGAAGAAGGTGGATGGGATTTGAGTAAAGTAAACTTAGAAGAATTAAAAGAATCAAAAGCTACTTTCGTATTCGGTCAAATGAATGAACCTCCTGGTGCGCGTGCTCGTGTTGCCTTGAGTGGTTTAACCATTGCAGAATATTTCCGTGATGGAGATGGTACAGGAAAAGGAAAGGACATTTTATTCTTCGTAGATAATATCTTCCGTTTCACACAAGCAGGTTCTGAGGTATCGGCTTTATTAGGTCGTATGCCATCTGCGGTAGGTTACCAACCAACATTGGCAACTGAGATGGGATTGATGCAAGAAAGAATTACCTCCACAAAAAATGGTTCTATTACTTCTGTACAAGCAGTATATGTTCCTGCGGATGACTTAACAGATCCAGCGCCAGCAACAACATTCGCTCACTTGGATGCAACTACGGTATTGTCTCGTAAGATTGCCGATTTAGGTATTTATCCTGCGGTGGATCCATTGGATTCAACTTCAAGAATTTTAACGAAAGCCATTGTGGGTGATGCGCATTATGATACTGCACAGAAAGTAAAAATGATCTTACAACGTTATAAGGAATTACAAGATATCATCGCCATCTTAGGTATGGATGAATTAAGTGATGAAGATAAATTAGTAGTATCACGTGCACGTCGTGTTCAACGTTTCTTATCTCAGCCTTTCCACGTAGCAGAACAATTTACAGGTTTGAAAGGTGTATTCGTTTCTATCGATGATACCATTAGAGGTTTCAATGCAATTATGGACGGTCAAGTTGACCAATATCCAGAAGCTGCATTTAACTTAGTGGGTACTCTAGAAGATGCAATTGAGAAGGGAAAGAAAATGATGGCGTAATTTATAAACTAGATACATGTTATTAGAAATATTGACACCCGAAAAAAAGCTTTTTAGCGGCGATGTGCAAGGCGTTCAATTGCCAGGCATTGACGGGTTGTTTGAAGTATTAGATAAACACGCGCCTTTAGTGAGTGCATTAGGGGTAGGTAATGTAAAAGTGTTGCACAAAGGCAGTCCATCCGAAAGCTATGCAATACAAGGCGGGTTTGTAGAAGTGATCAATAACAAAGCAACTGTTTTAGTAGAAGGTGTTTTATAGTTAATTAACACTTAATTCAATAAATTCTAAAATCCCTTGGTTCATAGCCAAGGGATTTTTTATATATTCACATGAGCAAATCCGTATACTGAACTTTGCATATGAAAAAGACATTTCCCATTATTTTCATTTTAATTACTTTATCCATTGTGGGTATTTTGTTTATTCAAATTACTTGGGTACAGGGATTAATGATATTGGCAAGAAATCAGTTAAACGACAGGGTGAATCAGTCGGCTGTGGATGTTTCTAACGTAGCGAGTAAAAAATTCAAAAGTGGCGTTTCTTTTAGATTTCCCAAAACGCCCCAAGGGTTAAATGAAGACTTACATATTCATAGTTTTGATCCGTCGGTAGCTAATATATACAATGACAAAGAATTGGGGGAGCTGATCCAAGAGGCATTGAATAAACAGGGCTTAAAAAATTTAAAGTATGAGTATGCGCTTGCTGATAAAACGGGGATTATCCGTTTAAAAAGCAGTCAATTTTATAACTTTTATACCGACACTTCTTTAAATACAATACAAGTAAGGGCTTCTGTAATACCTGAAGATGATCGTATTGAGATTTCGGGTCCCTTTGAAACCATCATTATTATTGTTCCTAAAGTAAGGTCCTATATTTTACATGACTTACAGTGGATTATTTTAGGTGCTATTTTATTTATTTTAATTGTATTGGCTGCTTTCTTTATTACCGTAAGATCCTTAGTTACGCAAAGAAAATTAAATGAAATTAAGCGAGACTTTATCAATAACATGACGCATGAATTAAAAACGCCATTATCTACTATTTCCTTAGCAGTGGATGCGTTGAAGAGTCCAAAAGTGCAAAACGAAACCAAGTCCATAGATTATTTTAGCAATATCATTAAAGAAGAAAATGAGCGGATGAATAAGCATGTAGAGGTGATTTTGCAAGCCGCTCAATTAGAGAAAAGGGAGTATGAGTTAAACAAACAACCTGTTGACATTCATGATTTATTATTTGGCGTTTTAGATAGTTTTAAATTACAGTTAGAGGCCAAACCTTCTCAGATACAAACCAATTTTGATGCCGAATTTTCAGTGATTCAAGCAGATGAAGAATATTTGCTGCATGTATTTTCAAATTTAATTGATAATGCGATTAAATACTCAAAGGATTTTATAGACATAACCGTTACCACAGCTTCTTTACCTGCTGAAATTCAAATTACAATTGAGGATAAGGGAATTGGGATGGATCCCACTACTGCCAAACATATATTTGAAAAATTCTACCGTGCCCATACAGGCAATATACATGACGTAAAAGGATTTGGCTTGGGTATGAGTTATGTGAAATGGGTCATTGATATTCACAAGGGAAAAATCAAAGTACAAAGTGAATTAGGGAAAGGTACAAAAATGGTCCTCACTTTACCTGTTGTGCATCCAAAATAAAGAACCATCACCGTAACTCAAAAAACGATAATCATTTTCTAAAGCATGATGATATACTTTTTTCCATTCATCTCCCGTAATGGCTGCAATGATTAATAGCAAGGTGGACTTGGGTTGATGAAAATTGGTAATAAGGCCGTTGCATATTTTAAATTGATAACCTGGTGTAACCATTAATTGTGTTTTAGCAATCAGTTGCTCAGTTCCTTTACTATTTAAATATTGCAATAAAGTATGCATAGCTTCCTCAACATTAATATTATGTTCAGCTAATTCATAAGCTTCCCATTGGCCAAGTTGCAAATCTGTTGATGAGAATGTATTTTCATTTTTTTGTTTTTGAATCAACGCTTTTACTCCTAACCAATAGACCGACTCAATGGTACGTAAGCTTGTGGTGCCCACTGCAATCATGGGTTGATTAGGAACCCCTGCGTTTTCTTTCAGGTATTCAATTAATCGAATATCCACTTCAATGAATTCTGCATGCATGTTATGCTGGTCAATGGTGTCTGCTTTGACTGGCATAAAAGTTCCCGCACCTACATGCAATGTTAAATACTTTTGAACGATATTTTTATCGGCTAAACTTTTAAATACTTCTGCGCTAAAGTGAAGGCCAGCAGTTGGTGCGGCAACCGATCCTTCTTCCATAGCATAGGTAGTTTGATATCTATCTTTATCCTGGTCGTTTGCTTTTCTTTGAATATAAGGCGGCAATGGTATATTACCAATCACAGATAAAATTTCAGAAAAACTAATGCTTGGATGGTCCCATGAAAATTCAATGATAAATTGACCATCCGTTTGTTTTATTTTTTTTGCGCAAAAAGAAATGACATCATCATTGATTACGAACTCTTTTATTAATATATCCTCTTTCCATTTTTTAGCACCGCCTATTAAGCAATGCCATACTACCTTTTCTGTTGCTTGCATTGCTAATAATACAGGTGTATATTTTTCTGTGGGCTCTAAACAAAATATTTCTATAACACTGGTATTATTTTCTGCATTTATTTTTTCAAATAAAATTCTTGCTGCAATGACTTTGCTGTTATTAAATAAGAGTGTTGCATTACTTGGAATAAAATCGGCTATTTGAGCATAGTGGCTTTCCCCAATAATGGTTTGATCCCAAACCAACAGCTTACTGTCTGCTCTATTGGGGGCAGGTGAATAGGCTATTTTTGCATCGGGTAGGTGGTAATCAAAGTCCTGAATGGCTAATTTGGGCTTATTAAACATAGGGCAAAGGTACATTGGTCCCTTTTTATAGCCTAATTCACTAGTTATAAACCTTAAAATGGGGGTTTTCCACAGTTCTTAACACTCCAAAATCTAGAAAATTGCCTAAATCAGATTAAAACCCTTTGCTGGCATGGTTTTTAGGCCGGTTCATTTCTTGTGGAAAACTAGAACGCCCTATTTGGTCATTAAAAGTGGTAAAAAGTGTTATTTTGTGTCAACAAGTGGTAAAAAATACGCTAATTATTAACAATGACAGGCTTTCACGGAGAATATCAATCAACTATCGACGCTAAAGGGCGTTTCCTAGTTCCAGGCAGTTTGAAAAAACAGCTGATGGAAGGGGAGACTCGTTTTATTGTGAGTAGAGGATTTGAAAAGTGTTTGACACTTTATCCAATTGGAAGCTGGCAGAAGATATTAGACAAGATTAGCCAGTTGAATGACTTTGATCCTAAAGTGCGTCAGTTTAGACGTCAATTTTTAGGGGGAGCAACCGAGGTAGAAATGGACAGCGCAGGCCGTTTATTATTACCTCCTACTTTAAGAGAGTTTGCTTTACCTGGAAAAGAGATTGTTTTAGCTGCTGCATTAGATCGCTTTGAGATCTGGGATGCGAGTACTTATAAAAAGCTCTTTGAGGATTTCTCTGCAGATGAATTTAGTAATCTGGCACAAGAAGTAATGTCAGGCATTCATAAAAAAGATTAAGGAAAAGCGATGACCAACCCTACATCCAACATTCCACAATCTGATTATCATGTACCTGTATTATTTCACGAAACAATGGATCATCTTAACATCCTGCCCAATGGCGTTTATGTTGATGCCACATTTGGAGGAGGTGGACATAGTCGTGGTATATTATCAAAGCTTGGACCTAAGGGCCGCTTAATTGCATTTGATCAGGATGCCGACGCTAAGAACAACTTACCTAATGATGATCGTGTTTTATTTGTTCCAGAAAATTTCAGGTACCTGCAAAGGTTTTTAAGATTGCACAAAATTGAACAAGTGGACGGTGTGCTTGCTGACTTAGGAGTTAGTAGCCATCAGTTTGACGAAGGTTCGAGAGGTTTTTCTACCCGCTTTGATGGCCCCTTTGATATGAGGATGGATCAACGCCAAGATAAAACCGCTGCGCAGGTGATAGAAACTTTAAGTGAAACAGCATTACATAAGCTATTTGAACAGTATGGCGAAGTGACGAACTCGAAAACTTTAGCAAAGCATATTGTTGAAAATCGTAAACATGTAAAACTGAACACGGTACAGGATTTTAAAACGCTTATTGCATCAGTAGTAAAAGGAAATCCTAATAAATATTGGGCGCAGGTTTTTCAAGCCATTCGTATTGAAGTAAATGAAGAGATGCAGGTATTGAATGAATTTCTTGCACAGTTGCCGGAAGTCATAAAACCAGGTGGACGTGCAGTGATTATTACTTTTCATTCGATAGAAGATAGAATGGTAAAGAATGCTTTTAAAATAGCGCCCGAAGAAGAAAACAAAACAAACCCATTTCTCTCCAACCCTAGAGAAGTGATTTGGAAGATCATTACAAAAAAACCTGTAGTGGCTTCTGAAAAAGAGATGAAAGAAAACAATCGAAGCAGAAGCGCAAAATTGCGCGCTGCCGAAAGATTATAAACCGTATGTCCGTACCCGAAAAACAAGCCCCTAAGAGTGCCATTAAAAGTATTCTTAACTACCAGTGGATTGTCATGAACATTCCATTCTTTCTCTTCTTGGCATTTATCGCTATCCTTTACATAGCGAACGGACATCAGGCTGATAAAACGGTTAGAGCAATTAATGCGAGTCAACATAATTTGAAGGAATTACAATTTGAATACAAGACTTTAAAGGCAGAATTAATGGGTCTCAGCAGGGCAGCGCAAATTGAAAATGCTATGAAGCCCTTTGGATTAGGTGTATTTACTCAAATGCCTATTCATATTCCTTTAGAAAATAGAATTCCCGTACCTCAAACTCCTACAAAATAATGGACGTAAAACGCGACATATTATGGAGGGTTTATCTTAGTTATGTACTCATTGTTATAGTATGCATTGCTATTATAGGCAAGGCATTTTATATTCAACAGGTGCAGGGTAAATATTGGAGAAGTTTAAGTGACAGTTTACATCAAAGAATTATTTCTATCCCAGCTGAAAGAGGTACTATTTATAGTGATGATGGTCAAATGTTAAGTACCAATATGCCCAAGTTTGACATGTTAATTGACTTTAGAGTGGAGCCTTTACATGAGAACAAGGGAAAATTATTTAGAGAAAAAATTGATTCCTTATGCGATTCATTAGCCATTTTGTTCAATGATAAAACCTCGCTTCAGTATAAGGAAGAATTAACAAAGGCCTATGAAGCGAGTGAACCGAATTATGAGTTTAAAAAGAAAATTGATTATCATCAATATTTAGCATTGAACCGTTTCCCATTATTTAAATTAGGCAGATATAAAAGTGGATTAATAGCCATTGAAAAAAATACAAGATTAAATCCTTATCAAAATTTAGGGTACAGAACCATTGGATTAGATAGAGAACAAAATAAAGTGGGATTAGAAAGTGCTTATGATACTGTGCTAAGTGGTCAAAAAGGTAGACAATTGGTGCGCGCGATTGCAGGAGGTGTAACCATACCTGTTCAGGATGGGGAGTATTTAGTAGCACCACAATCTGGAAAAGATATTGTTACCAATATTGATGTATTTATTCAAGAGGTTACTGAAAAAGCTTTGAGTAACATGATGATTTCTAATCAAGCTGAAAAAGGCGTGGCGATTGTAATGGAAGTGAAGACCGGAAAAATTAAAGCCATGGCCAATTTAGGAAAATTGGATAATGGTAATTATTCAGAGATTGAAAATTATTCAACACAAGTAAGGGAGCCTGGTTCAACATTTAAGTTGGTTACTTTATTAACCGCCTTAGAAAATGGGGCGACATTAGAAAAACCGGTTAATATTGAAGGGGGATTGTGGAGTTATGGAGGACAGCCAATTAAAGATGCAGAAGCGCATAAGTTTAGTCAAACTACTTTATTACATGCATTTGAAGAAAGTTCAAATGTGGGCATGGCTAAAATTGCAGTTGAATATTTTGTACCCAATCCGGATATATATTTTAAGCAACTTTCAAAGTTAAGGATGGACTCCACTTCGGGGATTGATTTAAGAAATGAACAAGCGCCATTTGTATACAGACCTGGAAAAGTTGGGTGGGAAGGTACTACGCTAGCTTGGATGGCATTTGGTTATAATATTAAAGTGTCGCCCTTACAAACATTGACATTGTATAATGCTATTGCTAATAATGGAGTAATGATGCGCCCCTATTTAGTAAATGCGATCAAGGATCAAGGGGTTACATTAAAAACAATTTCACCTAAAGCTTATTCATGGAACATTGCATCGGCTAACACTATTAAGTCGGTACAAACTGCGTTAGAAGGCGTATGCACGAATGGTACAGCTACCAAATTATTTTTAGGTAGCGCTTATAAAGTAGCAGGTAAAACAGGCACTTCTTTAGTGGCCGACGGAAAAGTAACTTATGCCGACAATCAGTTTCAGTCTTCATTTGTTGGATATTTTCCGGCAGACAATCCACAGTATACTGTTGTTGTTGTCATCATAAATAAACCTAATATCAAAAATCATTATGGTGCAACGGTGGCGGGTCCTGTGTTTAAAGAAATTTCCGACAGACTTTACTCAACATACATTCAAAATAAATTAGAGCTTCCTACTACTGTTAAAGTAAAAGATTCACAAAGTTTTGTTTTTGCAACTTCTAAAGCAGCTTTAAAAACAATTGGGAAGCATTTGTCTTTAAAGTATACCGATTCGTCTACTAATAATGATTGGGTGCAGGTGCAAGGAATGCGTGAAACCATTTCCTCAATTAATAGAGTGGTCAGTACTGGAACCATGCCTAATATTATGGGTATGAAGATGCAAGATGCATTATGGATTTGTGAAAAAAATGGATTAGAAGTGAAAGTGGCTGGGAAGGGTAAAGTATCTGCTCAAAGTATTGCGGAAGGTCAGGTTATTGCAAAAGGACAGCAAATCCAAATTCAGTTAAATTAATGAAAGACTTACAATCTATATTATTTGGTGTATCATTAAGAGAAGTAGTGGGTTCAACCCAAGTACAGGTTGCTGATATACAAATTGATTCTAGAAAAGTAAGTGCCAATGGGGTTTTTGTGGCCATTAAAGGAGCACAAGCAGATGGTCACCAATTTATTGCTATTGCTATTGAAAAAGGAGCTAGCGTAATTGTTTGCGAGCAATTACCATTACTTATAAATGAGCATATTACGTATTTAGTAGTGGCCAATGCATCGGAAGCGGTTGCAATAATGGCGCATCAATTTTACAACGAACCTTCTCTTAAAGTAAAATTAGTGGGCGTAACGGGCACCAATGGTAAAACAACGGTTGCTACTTTACTATTTAAATTATTTTCTGCATTAGGGTATCAATGTGGTCTTGTTAGCACCGTACAAAATCAAATTGGAGATGCTATTATTCCTTCTACGCACACTACGCCCGATGCTATTCAATTAAATGCCTTATTGGATAAAATGGTCCAAGCAGGTTGCACGCATGTATTTATGGAATGCAGTAGTCATGCAATACACCAGCATCGAATTACTGGATTGCAATTTACAGGGGGCGCGTTCACCAATCTTACTTTAGATCATTTAGATTACCATAAAACATTTGAAGCTTACTTGGAAGCAAAAAAAGCATTTTTCGATGCTTTGCCTTCAACTGCTTTTGCAATTTCAAATGTAGACGACAAGAATGGTGCTAATATATTAATGGATACCAAGGCAAAGAAGTTAACCTATGCTATACATGCACCAGCAAACTATAAAGGTAAAATTTTAGAAAATCAATTGACCGGTTTAGTGATGCTAGTAAACGATGTGGAGGTTCATTGCAGATTGATTGGCACATTTAATGCCTATAATTTTTTAGCAGTATATGGCATTGCGCTTCAGCTAGGAGAAGCATCGGAAAAAGTATTAATTACATTAAGTGCTTTAACGGGTGCGGAGGGAAGATTTGAATATGTAATAAGTGAGCAAAAAATTATTGGAATTATAGATTATGCGCACACGCCAGACGCCTTAGAAAATGTTTTAATAACAGTCGCAAAACTTAGAAAAGGAGACGAGGAGGTAATCACGGTTGTGGGATGTGGAGGAGATAGAGATAAATCCAAACGTCCCATCATGGCACAAGTAGCTTGTGATTTAAGTACTAGGGTGTTTTTGACCAGTGACAATCCACGTTCGGAGGACCCCAACGATATATTAACGGATATGGAGCAAGGTTTAACAAGTGCTGCCAAAAGAAAGTATATCAAAATTGTAGATCGCAGAGAAGCAATTAAAGCAGCAATCAGTTTTGCAAAACCGGGTGATATTGTTTTAATCGCAGGCAAAGGGCATGAGAAGTATCAAGAAATTAAAGGGATAAAAACACATTTTGATGATAAGGAAGAATTACAAAATCTATTTAAAGAACTAGCTAAATAAAATAATATGTTGTATCATTTATTTTCGTGGTTGGATAAAAACTTTCATGTACCAGGACTTGGTGTATTTCAGTTCTTGACCTCTCGAATTGCAATGGCAATTTTATTGTCTTTATTTATTGCAACCGTTTTTGGTAAGAAACTTATTTTGTTTTTACAGAAAAAACAAATTGGCGAAACGGTAAGAGAATTAGGATTGGCAGGGGAGCAACAAAAAAAGGGTACCCCAACCATGGGGGGCATTATTATATTATTAAGCGTACTAATTCCAACATTATTATTTGCCAATTTGGATAAAGTATATATCCGATTAATGATTTTATGTACGATTTGGTTAGGCGTGATTGGTTTTATAGATGATTATTTTAAAATTAGAGCCCGTAAGGAAGCGTTAAGTAAAGGGGAGACCTATAAGAAGCAAAATAGTGATGGATTGGCAGGTATCTCAAAAATTATTGGTCAAGTGGGTTTGGGCATTATTATTGGAGTGACCTTATATTTTAGCAACGCGGTTACTGTGGAAAGAGAGATTATTTCAAATACTGCTGTCACAGCAACATTGCAAAAAGGAGAGCGCTTTGCAAAGGATTCAAATATTATTGTCAGAACTATAAATGGAGTAGAACGAAGGTTTGTAAAAGTAAAGACACCTATTACAACCATTCCTTTTGTAAAAAATCATGAGTTTAATTATTCTAAATTATTAAGTTGGGCTGGGCCAGGTGCTGAAAAATTTACTTGGATCATATACATTTTAGTAGTCACTTTTATTATTACAGCTGTTTCTAATGGCGCTAACATTACCGACGGATTAGACGGTTTGGCTGCAGGAGTAAGTGCGATTATTGGCGCTGCATTGGGCATATTTGTATATGTGAGTGGTAACTATGTTTTTGCCGACTACTTAAACGTAATGTATATTCCAAATCTAGGTGAGTTGTCCATTTTTGTGGGTGCCTTTGTTGGAGGGTGTATTGGCTTTTTATGGTACAATGCTTATCCTGCACAGGTGTTTATGGGAGATACTGGAAGTTTAGCGTTGGGTGGTATCATCGCCTCTTTAGCCATTATTGTTAGAAAAGAATTATTAATTCCTATTTTCTGTGGTGTGTTTTTAGTAGAAAACTTAAGTGTGATTTTACAAGTAGGTTATTTTAAATACACTAGAAAGAAATATGGGGAAGGTCGTCGTATATTTTTAATGAGCCCTTTGCATCATCATTATCAAAAAAAGGGATTTCATGAAAGCAAGATTGCAGTTCGTTTCTGGATTATCACCATTTTGCTTGTAGTTGTTTCCATCTTAACTCTTAAAACGCGATAACCCTTGGCAAAGAAATTAGTCATATTAGGTGCAGGTGAAAGCGGAATAGGAACTGCTTTATTAGCAAAGCAAAAAGGCTATGATGTATTTGTATCTGATGCTGGTGCTATCAAGCCCAATTTTCAAAAAGAATTAGAAACGCAACAAATTGAATTTGAATCTGGTTCACATAGTGTTGAAAGAATATTGGAAGCTGACGAAGTAATGAAAAGTCCTGGTATTCCAGAGAAGAATGAATTGGTAATTGCTATTCGCGCAAAAGGGATACCGGTGATTAGTGAAATTGAATTTGGATATCGTTACAAGGGGAACGCTAAAATTGCTGCCATTACGGGTAGTAATGGAAAAACAACGACTACCTCCTTGTTGTTTCATATTTGTCAAGTGGCCGAAAAGGATGCAGCCATGGTTGGAAATATTGGGTTTTCTTTTGCAAGACAAATTGCCCAAGACCCAAAAGCTTTGTATGTGATTGAAGTAAGTTCTTTCCAATTAGATGACATTCATTTTTTCAAGCCCGACATTGCTATTTTATTAAATATTACGGAGGACCATTTAGACAGATATAATTATGAATTTGAAAAATATGTGAAGAGCAAATTTAGAATCATTGAAAACCAAACAGAAACCGATTGTTTTATCTACTGTATCGATGATGAAATTATCGTAAAACACTTAGCACTACTAACCTATAATACTAACCCACTACCATTTTCTATGAAACAAGAAGTAAAAAAAGGAGGCTACATCAAAAACGAACAAATGATGTTAAAAATCCAAGAAGAACGTGTGTCTATGAGCATTTATGATTTCGCTTTAAAAGGGAAACATAATGCCTACAACACAATGGCTGCAAGTATTGCTGCCACGACATTAGGAATTAGAAAAGAAAAAATTCGTGAAGCCGTAAGCAATTTTCACAACCTGGAACACAGAATGGAATTTGTTGCAACGGTGCGCGGCGTTGATTTTATCAATGATAGTAAAGCAACCAATGTAAACAGTACCTGGTATGCACTAGAAAGTATGCAGAAGAAAACTATCCTTGTCCTAGGGGGTATTGATAAAGGAAATGATTACTCCTTAATTGCTGAGTTGGTTAAAGAAAAAGTAAAAGTAATTATTTGTATGGGTACAGACAATGCAAAAATTAAAGACTTCTTTAAAGATCTTGTTCCTGTGATTGTTGAAGCAGATAGTGCAAAAAAAGCAGTAACGGAGTCCTTTAAGTTGGCTGAGAAAGGAGATGTTGTTTTATTAAGTCCAGCTTGTGCAAGTTTTGATTTGTTCAAGAATTATGAAGATAGAGGTCGTCAATTTAAAGATTCTGTAAAAGAATTATAATCATGCTTAATCAAACTAAGGATAATTTATTTTCTCAAATGCCTTCAATTAGTGGGGTTAAAGAGCATTTGGGACAAAGAACCAGAGGTGATAAATACATCTGGGGCTTGTTTATTGTACTTGCACTTGTATCAATACTAGTTGTATACAGTGCAACGGGATCCTTGGCGTATAAATCATTGGGTGGAAACACCACAAAGTTATTGATTAGACAATTAGAGTTCACTTTAGTAGGGATCGTAGTTATTTTTGGTTTACATAGGGTTAACTATACTATGTTTTCAAGAATCGCATCTATCTTATATGCTTTATCTATTCCATTATTAATATACACTTTAATATGGGGGACTAAAATTAATGACGGAAGCAGATGGATAAAACTTCCCATTATACATTTAACATTTCAGTCTAGTGATTTAGCCAAATTGGCCTTATTCATGTTTATCTCTAGAACTTTAAGTAAGAAGCAAGCAGTGATCAAGGATTTTAAAAAAGGGTTTTTGCCAGTGATTATCCCTGTCATGCTTACCTGCCTTTTAATTATGCCTGCAAATTTATCCAATGCATTGCTTACGGGTGCTTCTTCATTATTATTAATGTTTATAGGGCGTATTAGTTTAAAACATATTGGATTAACTATTTTGGTTGCCATGGTCCCTTTACTTATTATTATAAGTGTGGCTGTTGCAACACATAAAGCAGGTAAGGCACCAGTAGCTGAAGTGGAAAAGCCAATGGTTGCAGAAAAAAGTAAAATATTTGTTCGTTTTAATACTTGGGTAAGTCGTGTTCAGGATTTTATTTATCCAAATGAAAAAGAAGCACCTTATCAGGTGCAGCAATCGAAAATTGCGATTGCAAATGGAGGTATTTTTTTTGGTTTAGGTCCAGGTAATAGCCATCAAAGAAATTTTTTGCCGCAGGCTTACAACGATTTTATTTACTCTATCATTATAGAAGAGTATGGTTTAATAGGAGGGGCGTTTATCATTTTTGTATACCTCGTTTTTTTATATAGATGTATCAGAATTTTTAGAAAGTGTCCTTATGCTTTTGGTGCATTCTTGGCGCTGGGGTTAAGCTTTACTTTAATAGTACAAGCCATTGCTAATATGGCTGTGACTGTAGGTTTAGTGCCTGTTACAGGCGTTACACTTCCATTAATTAGCATGGGAGGCAGTTCCTTTGTATTTACTTGTTGTTCCATTGGAATCATATTAAGTGTAGCAAGAAACGTAGAGCAGTTAGAGGGAAATGCGCCCGAGGAGACAGAGATTGAAATACCTGAAGAAGGTGAAGAAAATGAATCCGTTCAAAATTCAATACCCAATCATGCCTAAAAAATTGCGCATCATTATTGCTGGAGGTGGAACTGGCGGACATATCTTCCCAGCCATTGCTGTTGCGCAAGCGATACAAAAAATGCAGCCGGATGCGGCTATTTTATTTGTGGGGGCAAAGGGTAAAATGGAAATGGAAAAAGTGCCACAGGCAGGCTATGAAATTATTGGTTTAACCATTGGAGGCTTGAATAGATCAAATTTATTTGCCAATTGGAATTTGCCTTTCAAATTGGCTAAAAGTTTTTTCCAAGTAAGGAATATATTTGAAAAATTTAAACCCAATGCCGTTTTTGGAGTAGGTGGTTATTCGAGTTTTCCTGTTTTGAAGTTTGCGCAAACAAAAAGTATCCCCACATTTATACATGAGTCAAATGCTTTTGCGGGGAAGTCAAATTTGTGGTTAAGTAAAAATGCAACTCAAATATTTACAGGTACAGAAGGGATGGACGCTTTTTTCCCAGCTGACAAAACGATCGTGACGGGCAATCCAGTGAGAAAAAATATTATTGAAGCGACCATTACTAAAGAAGCAGCCTTATTGCAATTTGGATTGTTGCCATCCCGTAAAACGGTGCTTATCATTGGAGGTAGTTTGGGAGCAAGGTCAATTAATCAGTGTATACAAGCTAACCTGCCTGAATTTGCAGATACCAATATTCAGTTGATATGGCAAACAGGGAAGCAAAATGCAAGTGAATACGCGCGAACGGCAAGCAGCTTTTCCAATGTCTATGTAAGTTCTTTTATAGATAATATGAGTGCCGCGTATACGGCTGCAGATATTTTGGTAAGTAGGTCTGGTGCAATGGCGGTTGCTGAAATTTGTATCACTGGGAAGCCTTGTGTGTTTGTTCCTTATCCGCTTGCTGCAGAGGATCATCAAACATATAATGCAATGACTTTAGTGAAAGAGGGTGCAGCATTAATGGTAGCGGACAATGCCGTGAATGAAAAACTAATGTCAAATATCATGCAATTGATTCAAGATACAGCGTTGACGGATGCTATTCAAAATAAGATAAAGCATTTTGCAAAATTAAATGCTGATACCATGATTGCAGCATCTATTATTAAAAGTGTTCAAGAAAATTAATTTAAATAAGTTATTATATGAATCCACTTACAAATATTAAACGCATTTATTTTATAGGAATAGGAGGTATTGGTATGAGTGCATTGGCAAGATATTTTAATACACAGGGTGTTGCGGTAGCAGGATATGATAAAACCCCTACTGCGTTAACTGCTGATTTGGAAAAAGAAGGGATAGCAATACATTTTGAAGATGATATACAAAAAATAGACAAGGAAGCTACTGTTATTGTTTATACCCCTGCTATTCCAGTGGAGCATACCGAATTAAATTATTATAGAGATAACGGATACTTGGTGGTGAAGAGAAGTGACGTATTGAATTGGATTACAGAAAATGCTTTCACCATTGCCATAGCGGGAACACACGGAAAAACGACCACCACTTCTATGACAGCTCATATTCTTCGTCATACTGGATTTGGCTGTAATGCTTTTTTAGGCGGCATTGCGTCTAATTACAATACTAATTTTTGGAGTCATGAAAAAAATGTAGTGGTAGTGGAAGCAGATGAATATGACCGAAGTTTTTTAAAATTAGCACCCAATATAGCAGTGGTAACCGCGGTAGATCCGGATCATCTTGATATTTATGGCACTGCCGAAGAAGTTTTAAAAGCTTTCGGACAGTTTACAGATAAAATAAAAGTTGGCGGAACCCTTATTCAAAAAATGGGAACTGAGTTTGACGTGGATAATACTAATAAAAATGTTTTAAGTTATGGATATAATAAAGACAACGCATCTTTTCATACGCAAAACTTAAAAGTGGTGAATGGTTCTTATCAATTTGATATTGCACATCCAGCTGGTATCATGAAAGAGGTGGTGTTAAATATGGGGGGATTGCATAATGTGGAAAATGCAATAGCTGCAATTGCCATTGGAATAACATTAGGCATTGAAGCGCAAAAAATTAAAGACGCAGTAGCTTCTTTTAGCGGAGTAAAACGACGCTTTGAGTACAAAGTAAAAACAGCAAATAAGGTGTTGATTGATGATTATGCGCATCATCCCGAAGAATTAAATGCGTTAATAAGTGGCGTTAGAAGTTTATATCCCAATGAAAAAATGGTATTGATTTTTCAACCTCATTTATACAGTAGAACACAGGATCAGGCGGCTGGATTTATGGAAGTATTGGATAAGGCCGATGAAGTAATTCTATTGCCCATTTATCCTGCAAGGGAATTGCCAATAGAGGGGGTAACTAGTGATATGTTATTAAACGGAATGAAATTAGCAGATAAAAAATTGATGTCAAAAGAAGCATTGTTGGAATGGGCTAAAACCACTTCCAATAAGTTAATCGTGATGGCAGGTGCCGGAGACATTGATGTTTGCATTAATCAAGTACAAGCATTATACACCAAATAACATGAGTAACTGGAAAAAAATATTGGTAAAAGTATTATGGTCAATGGCTGCCATTGCAATGATTGTATTGATTGTATTTGCTTGGCGCGCCAAAGTTGCAAAAAAATGTGCGGGTATTGATATTGTGTTAACAGGTAACGCAGGTAGTTTTATTTTCATGGATGAAAAGGAGATTTTAAAAATTATTAACGAGCAAGGCATAAAAGTGGGCACCCCCATTAGAGATATTAATTTGTATAAAATTGAACAAATCTTATTGGCTACTAAATGGGTTGAAAAAACTACGATCTATGTAGACAATCAACAGCAATTAAAAGTAAATATTGAACAAAGAGTTCCTATTGCAAGGATTTTTACAGCATCTGGAAATTCATTTTATATTGATAAAGTGGCGCAGAAGCTTCCGCTTAGACAGCTATCCGTACTTCGGCTCCCCGTTTTTACTGGCTTCCCTTCCGACTTGGATAAATTATCAAAACCTGATAGCACTTTGCTTCAAAACATTGTAAAGTTCTCTACTGTGATTCAGAAAGACAGCTTTTTTATCGCGCAAGTTGCACAAGTAAATATTGCACCTAATGGCGATTTTGAAATGATACCCACCTTAGGATCACATACGGTACTAATTGGTTCGGTGGATCAACTGGAAGATAAATTAAATAGACTGTTTACTTTTTATAAAAAGGTAT
Organism: Bacteroidota bacterium; assembly: GCA_947476145.1. GTDB lineage: Bacteria > Bacteroidota > Bacteroidia > Chitinophagales > Chitinophagaceae > Sediminibacterium. The sequence continues at coordinate 33,022 of CANJPH010000013.1, forward strand.
TGGTTCCTGCTGGGATAAATGCTTATGAGGTATTGGATTTACGTTTCGATAATCAGTTGGTAGCACTTAAAAAAGGGCTACAACCCATTCAATATGATGCAGGTTCACTTCCTATTATCAATTTGGCTACGGTTATTAATGACTCTATTCCTCAAATGGATACTACGAAACTGAACAATCTCAAAAGCCCGCCTTCACTGAATACAACCTCCGTCAAAAAACTGGACAGTGCAGGTAAAAAAGTGGAAGTGAAAGTGGTGAAAGTGAAGGAGAAAAAAGAGGCGGCACCTAAAAAAATTGAGAAGGCTGTTCAACCAAAACAAAAAAGTAAAGAAAACAATAAAACAAACAATAAATCGTTAAATAATACGAAGGTGGGTCCAAGGGCACTTTTGCCTAAAAAGCCGGCTTCCAACAACAACTAAACAACTAAAAAACTATAAAAAATGAGTCAAAACGATAATCCTATCATTGTAGGCTTAGACATTGGTACTACTAAAATTGCTGCGATTGCAGGACGCAAAAATGAATTTGGCAAATTAGAAATCCTTGGATTTGGACGTGCTAATAGTAATGGAGTGCAGCACGGTCAAGTTTTAAATATCGACCAAACAATCAAAGCGATACATCAAGCTTTGGAAAATTGTCAAAAAAGCAACCCCGATTTAGAAATCAACGAAGTGTATGTGGGTATTGCAGGTCACCATATTAAGAGCTTACAAACCCGTGGTGACATTGTTAGACAGGATCCAGAAATGGAAATTAATCCTTCTGAAATTGAACAATTAATCAACAATCAGCGTAAAACATTTATTCCAGCGGGAGACCAAATTATTGATGTCATTCCACAGGAGTTTTATGTGGACAATAACCCTAATATTAAGGAGCCAGTGGGAGTGAATGGTGTTAAAGTGGGTGCTAATTTCCTAATCTTAACGGGGGATAGAAACGCAATTCGTAATATCAATCGCTCCGTAGAAAGAAGTGGTTTAATCACCAAGGATTTGGTATTACAACCTTTAGCTTCTGCTAGTGCGGTGATGAGTGATATCGACTTAGAAGCCGGTGTGGCGATTTTGGATATTGGTGGAGGAACAAGTGACCTTGCTGTTTTTTATGATGGCATACTAAAACATACTGCTGTTATTCCTTTTGGTGGTGAAAATATTACACATGATATCCGTTTAGGCTTAGGTGTTTTAAAAAGTCAAGCCGAGGCAATGAAGGTTCAATTTGGTAGCGCATTAGCTACAGAAGCGAACGCCAATGCATTTGTAACCATTCCTGGTTTAAAAGGAATGCCTGCAAAAGAAATTAGTGTGAAAAGTTTAGCGGGAATTATTCAAGCTAGAATGAGTGAAATATTAGACTTTGTTACTTATCATTTAAAACAAGTGGGCTTAGATAGTCGTTTGTTAAATGGTGGCATTATTTTAACAGGAGGAGGTTCTCAATTAAAACACTTAATTCAGTTAACGGAGTACACAACTGGATTAAATGCAAGAATTGGTTTACCTAATGAGCATTTAGCCCCGAATCATATTGATGAGCTGAAAAAGCCAATGTATTCAACTTGTTTGGGTCTTATCTTAAAAGGATATAATGACTATGAGCGCAACAATAAAGTTTTCCCAGAAAACTATAAAAAGGTGGAAGTGCCAAATTCTTTAAAATTAGACAAAAACGCGGTGGAAGAAGTGATCGAAAAAGCAGTAGCAGCGCCTGATACCGATGCAGCTGGGAAGTCGACCGTAGATCCTGATAAAATGAAAAAAAGATTAGGTTTCTGGGATCGTTTTAAAGACAATTTGATAGATATTTTTGCGGAAGATGATGACAAAACTTTCCAACAATAATTACCCACATTATGGTTATAAAATTTCAACCTAAAATTTTATAAATAGATTAATTTCGATGATACTAACTACCAACTAACTAACCCATTTAAAAACAAAAGAATGATTCAATTCGACTTACCAAAGCAGAAATCATCCATCATCAAGGTCCTTGGTGTTGGAGGAGGCGGTAGCAATGCCGTTAATTTCATGTTTCAGCAAGATATTGAAGGTGTAGATTTTATTATTTGCAATACCGATTCTAAAGCCATTGAGCAAAGTCCAGTTCCTAATAAAATTCAATTAGGGCCACATTTAACACAAGGATTGGGCGCTGGTGCTGATCCTTCTGTAGGTAAATTAGCTACAGAGGAGTCTTTAGAAGAGATTAAGAAAATTTTAGAAGTAAATACTAAAATGGCTTTTATCACCGTGGGGATGGGTGGTGGAACAGGTACTGGAGGTGCGCCCATTATTGCAAAAATTTGTAAGGATTTGGGTATTTTAACGGTGGGTATTGTAACCACTCCATTTGGATTTGAAGGGCCACGTCGTCAAAAGCAAGCCGAAGAGGGGATTAATCAATTAAAACCATTGGTAGATACCTTATTGGTGATTTCAAATGATAAATTACGTGTTCAGTATGGTAATTTAAAAATGAAGGAAGCCTTTACCAAAGCGGATAATGTATTAGCAACAGCTGCAAAATGTATCACGGATGTGATTAATAGCCGTGGTCATATTATTGTGGATTTTGCGGATGTATGTACCGTTATGAAAAACGGCGGTGTAGCTATTTTAGGTAAAGCCGAAGTAGAAGGAGAGCATAGAGCACAAAGAGCTATAGAAGAAGCCTTGAATTCTCCATTGTTAAATGACAATGATATCAAAGGAGCTAAATGGATATTGTTAAATATTAATAGTGCCGAAGGTGATTTTGAGTGTAGCATGGATGAATTAGAAACGATTAGTAAAATTTTAAGAGAGCGTACTGGTGAGCATAGTGATGTAATCATGGGTAGTGGATACGATGATACCTTGGGCGAAAAAATTGGAATTACTTTAATTGCTACTGGTTTTGAAGGGAAGGATCCATTTAAAAAAGAAGAATCAAAAAAAGCGGAGGCCCCTATTGAGGAAAAGATTGTCATGACTTTAGCAACTGAAGCACCTGAAGAAATTGCGCCGGAAGCTTCAGCTGAAAAAAACAATGAGGAGCCTGCTCAAAATACATTGAACCTAGACATTCAAGAGAAAGACGACAATCACTTTGTATTAGATACTTCAAATGAAGAACCTGTTGTGTTTTCTTTTGAGGTGAACAACGAGGAAGAGAACGCGTCAGCGTTCGATACAGGAGTTAAAGTAGATGCGTTCGATGCAGAATTAAACGCGTTGAATGCAGCAGAAGAAGCTGCCGAGTATGCTGATTTAATCATTGAAGCGGCTGCAAACATGGAGGAAATTCATTTAGCACCTACCATGTATGTTGAAGCACCAGAAGCAGCAACAAATGTATATGTAGCAGCTCCTGAACTTGAAGAAGAAACGGAGGAAGTATTTGTACTAGATATGAATCAGTCACCTGCTGTAGATTATGGGAATGATTTTGTGCTTAATAAACCATCCAATATCTATTCGGATGAAATCATTGAGGAGTCGGTTGTGAATGAAGTGGTGGAAGTCATCACAGAACAAGTGGCGCCTGTTGTGGAAGCTGCAACCGAGCAACAATTTCAAAGTTCATTTAGAGTAGCGGAGGAAGCAGAAGATAGTTTACAGTTAGTGATGCGTGAATCACATTCAACTGCAAAGCCAACGGCTCAGCATATTGAAATGCCTTTAGATGATTCAGAAGAACAAAGAAGAAAAGTTCGTGAGCGTATTCAAAAGTTAAGAAACTTATCTTTCAATATTGGGAATGGAAACGATCCAAGTGCTGAGTTTGATGAAGTTCCAGCTTATGTAAGACGCAATATGGATTTGTTTGGCAATACCCTAGCTTCTGTAGAAAACTATTATAGTAAGTATACAGTTGAGCAAGATGAAAATAATAAAACTCAAATTTCTACCATCAATACTTTTTTAGATGGTAAGAAACCAGATTAAGTTTTTTTTATAGTACAGTTGATTTAGTTGTAACCCCCGCCGCAAGGCGGGGGTTTTTATTTTAGATTGGTTACCTTTGCCCTATGCAAACAGTTTTAATCACCGGTGGAACAGGCATGGTAGGACAAGGCCTTACTAATTATTTAATTGATAGAGGGTATGCAGTAATTGTATTAACCAGGTCCGATAAAACATCAACGAGATTGCAATTGAGTTTTGCAAAATGGGATATTGAAAAACAATATATTGATCCTGTTGCTTTACAACAAGCAGATATCATTGTTCATTTAGCTGGTGAAAGTGTAGCCACAAAAAGATGGTCAAAGAAAAGAAAAGAAGAAATTATTCAAAGTAGGGTGCAGTCTGGTGCATTATTAGTCAAGGCTTTGACCGAGCAAAAGCATAAAGTCAAAACAGTTATTTCAGCATCTGCCATTGGTTGGTATGGTCCTGATACGCCCCATTCATTAGCAAATGGATTTACTGAAACCGATCCCTTTGATCCATCTTATTTAGGGACTACTTGTAAGCAATGGGAGGAAAGTATGCAAGCTATAAAACAATTAGGCATTAGATTGGTCACCTTTAGAATAGGTATTGTGTTTAATAAAAGAGGAGGTGCTTTAGCTGAATTTATCAAGCCCGCTAGGTTTGGTATAGCTACTATTTTAGGCCCTGGAACACAAATAGTAAGCTGGATTCATCAGCAAGATTTATGTAAAATGATAGGGTATGCAGCTGAAAATGTAACAATGGAAGGGATATACAATGCTGTTTCACCGCAGCCTGTAAACAATAAGGATTTAGTAAATGCCATTGCCACTAAAATGAATCGATTTCATATAACGGTACGCGTACCCGTTTTTGTTTTAAATATCATCTTGGGCGAAATGAGTATTGAGGTTTTGAAAAGCGCCAAAGTCTCTAGTAAAAAAATACAAACCGCAGGCTTTGAATTTGAATATCCAACATTAGTCGCTGCATTAAGTCAGTTATTATAATATTCAATATTTTCTTTAACTATTAATTTCGTATTGGTCTGCCGGAAGTAATCACCGATTGTATTCTTTCCAATGTTTTCTTCTCTCCGCAAAGGCTTAAGAAAGCTTCTCTTTCTAAATCCAATAAATATTGTTCATTGACAATTGTTGCCTCGCTTAAATCACCTCCGCACATTACAAAAGCTAATTTTTTAGCCACTAATTTATCATGATCGGTTGCATAGCCTCCACGCCACATGGCATTAATCCCAGCATATAAAGCACCCAGTGCCGACTTTCCCAATACTTTAATATCTGTTCTTTGTTGTGCTTGTGTATAGCCTGCGTTGTATAAATTTAATACCTGTTCTTTTGCTTTGGCAATTCGTCGAGATTGATTCAGTACAATATGATCTTGGCCTTTTCTAAAAATACCCATATCCATCGCTTCCTGTGCCGAGGTAGCCACTTTTGCTGTCGCAATTTGTAAAAATCTATTCTTTAACGTAATGGTATCTGGTTCGTCTACATGCATTTCATCGGAGGCTCTTAACACAAATTCCTTAGTGCCACCACCACCAGGGATCACACCAATTCCTAGTTCTACTAATCCAACATAGGTTTCTGCAGCTGCAGCAATGGTGTCGGCATGCAAGTTCATCTCACAACCACCGCCTAATGTTAAACCATGAGGTGCAATACCCACTGGGATAGAAGAGTAACGCACACGCATCATGCTATTTTGAAAAGTACGAATGGCCATATCTAATTCCTCATAATCTTGTTCAATCGCTAGCATAAATATCATACCCACATTGGCGCCTGCGCTAAATAAATTTCCTTCGTTGGCAATAACTAATCCATTGCATTTTTCTTCGGCAAGGGTAATGGATTTATTTAGACCTTCTAATACTTCGCCACCAATACTATTCATTTTGGTATTCCAACTAAATCCTGCCACGCCATCTCCTATGTCTACTAAATTGCAGGCAACATTTTTCCAAATGGTTTTTTCCTTAAGGTCCGATAAAATAATAAAGGACTCCGCGCCAGGAATTAATTTATAATCCTGTGTAGCCACATCATAATAATAACGCTTACCCTCCACTACTTTATAAAAAGACAATCCTTTGCCAGCCATGGTTTCCACCCAAGGCGCAATGGCTACACCTGCTGTTTTCATGTCGGTAACTACTTGGCTAACACCTAGTGCATCCCAAGTTTCAAAAGCACCAATTTCCCAACCAAAACCTGCTTTTAATGCATCGTCTAATCGGTATAGTTCATCACTAATTTCAGGAATACGAAAACTAATATAAGAGAAAAGCGCAAAATGAAATTGACGAACAAATTCGGCACCCTTGTCTTTGCCTGCATACAATGTTTTTATTCTTTCACCTAAATTTTCGATTGGTTTTGCGGCTGCAATAGAAGCAAATTTAGGTTTATTACGCGGCTCGTATTCGAAGGTTTTTAAATTCAGTGTAAGTATTTCTTTACTCGTAGCGGTTTTCACTTTCTTAAAAAATCCTTGTCCCGTTTTATCTCCCAACCAATTATTTTCCACCATTTTTTCTAACCAAGTAGGCAGTGTAAAAATATGCTTTGCTTCATCATTCGGACAATTAGCTGCCACGCCGCTAGCTACTTTTACCAAGGTATCAATACCCACTACATCGGCTGTGCGAAAGGTAGCCGATTTTGGACGACCCATTATGGGTCCTGTTAGAGATTCAATTTCGTCAATAGTCAATTCCAATTTTTCCATGATATGCACTACACTCATCATGCTAAAAACCCCTACACGATTGGCGATAAAGGCAGGCGTATCTTTACACAATACAGTCGTTTTTCCCAAATACACATCGCCATAATGCATAAAGAAATCAATCACAGTTGGATCCGTTTTAGCAGTAGGGATAATTTCTAATAAACGCAAATATCTTGGTGGGTTAAAGAAGTGTGTTCCACAAAAATGTTTTTGAAAATCTTCACTTCTCCCTTCGGCCATTAAATGAATTGGGATCCCTGATGTGTTGGAGCTTACCAAAGTGCCCGGTTTTCTATATTTTTCTACCTCGTCGTAAATTATTTTTTTAATATCTAATCTCTCTACCACTACTTCAATAATCCAATCAGCATTGGCTATTTTTGAAATATCATCAGTGAAATTTCCCGTACTTATTAGTTTAGCAGCGCTGCTCTTATATAAAGGAGAGGGGTTTGATTTTATAGAGGCTGTTAAAGAATCATCCACTAATTTATTGCGTTCTTTTTTATTATTGGATTCTTCAGCACCTGGGGTTAATCGGTCTAATAATAATACTTTAACACCCACACCTGCAAAGTGGCAAGCAATTCTTGAACCCATCACTCCACTTCCAAGTACCACTATACTTTTAATAAAACGTTGCATAAAATAAGGATTTGTGTAAAATTAGTTAGTTATGCAACTAATTTCAAAAAAACTTTTAAATTTGGGGGGAATTCTTGGACTTTTTGCCATTGATTGCATCCAATAACCATTTAACAAAACAGGATTGGGGGTTACTCGGATTGGCCTACATTTGTACTATGCAAGTTGATCATGAATTAGTAACCCATTTGGCACATTTATCTAAGTTAAATGTGGCCCCTGAAAAGATGGATAAATTGGTTGCTGATATGCAGGATTTGGTTGTTTTTGTAGAACAATTAAATGCCTTGGATACCACTGGAACATCACCCTTAATGCATATGGGGGATGCTGTAAATGTATTAAGATCAGATAAGGTGGAAGGTTCAATAAGCAGAGAAAAAGCTTTATCCAATGCACCGGACACGGATGGTGTATTTTTTAAAGTTCCTAAAGTAATTAATAAATAATTTTTTATGTCATTGGTGATTCAATTAAGAGATATTCAAAAAAGCTATTTCATGGCCAGCCAAGCTATTCCTGTTTTAAAAGGGATTGATTTGGATATTAATCGAAACGAGTATGTTGCATTAATGGGGCCTTCTGGTAGTGGAAAGAGCACGCTCATGAATATTTTGGGATGTTTGGATTCGCCTACTAGTGGGATGTATAATTTAAATGGTCATGATGTAAGTAAAATGACGGATGATGAATTAGCGGGGATTAGAAATATTGAAATTGGATTCGTATTTCAACAATTTAATTTACTACCAAGACTTTCTGCTGCGGAAAACGTTGCCTTGCCATTGGTGTATGCAGGTATTTCCAAAAAAGACAGAATTGACAGAGCCATGGTGGCTTTGGAAAAAGTGGGGTTGGCAGACAGAAGCCACCACAAGTCTAATGAATTGAGTGGTGGTCAAATTCAACGTGTAGCTATTGCACGTGCCTTAGTAAACAATCCATCTATTTTATTAGCCGATGAGCCCACAGGAAACTTGGATTCAAAAACTTCGGTGGAAGTAATGGAATTATTTGGAAAGATTCAATCTGGAGGAAATACGGTGGTGTTGGTTACCCATGAAGAGGACATTGCAAAATATGCACATAGGGTAGTTCGTTTAAGAGATGGGTTAATTGAAACCGATACTTTAAATACGAACCATAAGTAGTCAAAACATAATATAAGTATATAACTAGTGAATAAGAAGCCTCCTATGGAGGCTTTTTTTATGATTGGGTGAACTTTATTTTATTAGTTTTGTTTAATATAAAATCAAGCAAAAAAAGGACATGAAAATATATACAAAAGCCGGCGATTTAGGAAAAACTTCATTAATAGGTGGAACAAGGGTTCCGAAAAGTCATATCAGAATTGAATCCTATGGAACCGTGGACGAGTTAAACTCTTTTGTTGGATTATTAAGTGATTTAGTTACAGATGACCCAATCAAAAAAATTTTAAATGAAGTGCAGGACAGACTATTTACAGTGGGGTCCTCACTGGCTTGTGACCCTGATAAAGAGCCGCATTTAAAAATCCCTGATTTAAAGGAAGAAGATATTGCTTTTTTAGAGCAACATATTGATACGATGAATGCGGTATTGGAGCCCATGAAATCTTTTATTTTACCAGTAGGGCATCAGGCCATTTCAACAGCACATATTACACGTTGCGTATGTCGCAGGGCAGAACGTTGGTGTGTTAATTTACAAGAGGAGGATTTGTTTGTGGAGCCAATGGTCATTAAATACTTAAATCGCTTAAGTGATTACTTATTTGTATTGGCAAGATATATTGGGCACTTAAATGGGGTAGCGGATCAACCTTGGAAGCCAAGGGTTAGCTAAATCTTCCGTCCTTCATTTGCAAGATTCTATTACTCATAGCAGCCAAGCTTTCATTGTGTGTAACAATCAAAAAACTTTGATTCATTTCATTTCTTAAACGAATAAAGAGTTCATGTAATGCAGCTGCGTTTTCGCTATCTAAATTTCCAGTGGGCTCGTCGGCAAATATTAATTCAGGACTATTTAATAAAGCGCGTGCAACCGCTACTCTTTGTTGTTCTCCACCAGATAAACTATTTGGTTTTTTATCCGCTTTGTCGGCAAGTCCCATAAAGTCTAATAGTTCAAGTGCACGGTCATTTATTTTCTTTTTAGATTGTTTCGCAATCCATCCTGGGATACTTACGTTTTCTATTGCGGTAAATTCAGGAAGCAAATGGTGGAATTGAAATACAAAACCCATAGAATGGTTTCTATGTGCAGCCAACTCTTTGTTGTTTAGCTTGGTAATGTTTTGACCATTAAAGCTAACCTCCCCTTTGTCAGCCTGCTCTAAGCTGCTCACAATGTATAAAAGGGTGGATTTTCCGGCCCCCGATGCACCAACGATAGATACGAGTTCTCCTTTCTCTAGCTCCAGGGAAACACCCTTTAATACTTCCACAGGGCCATAATTTTTCCATATGTCCTTGGCTACTAATAGTTTTGAGGCTTGCTGCATAGTACAAACCTAGTAATTTCGGCCCATTTTCAGCAAAATTTAAGAATTTGTTTACATCCTGTAGAAAAATCAGATTTGGTTATATCATTTATACGGCTACTTTTGCACAAAATAATACCTTATGTTTTGGACTTTAGAATTAGCCAGCTATTTAGAGGAAGCTCCTTGGCCAGCTACCAAAGACGAATTAATTGATTACTCCATCAGAAGCGGTGCGCCTATTGAAGTGGTTGAGAATTTGCAAGAGTTAGAAGACGAAGGAGAAGTTTACGAAAGCATCGAAGACATTTGGCCTGACTATCCAAGCCATGAAGACTTCATGTTCAACGAAGACGAGTATTAATTATACTTAGGATGCAATAAATAAAAGTGCTAAGAAATTAGCTACTCATGATTTTATAAAAAAAGGTCAACAAGCTTGTTGACCTTTTTTTATAATTTGAACTGATTCATTTATCTCTAAATTAATCACTGAATTTTCTATTAGTTAAAATTATCTTTTAATTCGGTTGGCTTTTTAAAAGCAGTTTTAAAGTAAAGCAACACCAGTGTTAAAATAAGTACAACTGTGTTGGCAACTAATACTGGGCCACTACTTATAAGGTAGCCATAAATTAACCAAACAATAGTGCTGGATACCACAATCACAATCATAGCAATACTTAAGTCACCCACACTTTTAGATTTCCAGGATTTATATACCTGTGGAATAAATGTGATAGAAGTTAACAATGAGCCAACATATCCTATATTTTCAATAAGTTGAGGAGTCGTGTCCATAAAGTTGTTATTAATTGTTTTTGAATTTTATTGGTCTTGTTCCTGTGTTCATTTCTATTCTTCGGTGATACCTGCTTTTTTCATTATTAAATCGCTTACACCCGTTGTAGAGTATCCTCCATCGTGGAATAGGTTTTGCATAGTGACCATCTTGGTCAAGTCCGAAAACAAAGTAATACAGTAATTGGCACAATCTTCGGCACTTGCATTTCCTAATGGAGCAATGGCATTTGCATAATCAAAGAAATCGCCAAAACCTTTAATACCTGTTCCTGCAGTTGTTTTTGTAGGTGATTGAGAAACGGTATTCACACGCACTCTATTCTTTAAACCATAGTGGTATCCAAAGCTACGCGCAATGGATTCTAGCAATGCTTTAATATCGGCCATATCGGTATAGAAAGGGAAGGTTCTTTGCGCTGCTGCATAAGTTAATGCAACTACACTTGCTTCCTCATTTAATGCGTCCATTTTGTAGGCGACACTTAGCATTTTATGAAGCGACATAGCAGATACGTCTACTCCTTTTGCATAATAATCGTAGTTCAATTCAGGGTAAGCAATTTTCTTTCTAATATTTACACTCATACCAATAGAATGTAAAACGAAATCAATTTTACCTCCTAATATTTGTTGAGATTCAGTAAATAAGTTGGTTAATTCTTCCACACTAGTTGCATCGGCAGGTACTATTTTAGAATTTGTTTTTTCTGCCAAGCCATTAATTTCTCCCATACGCATGGCAATAGGAGCATTGGTTAAAACAAAGGTTGCGCCTTCCTCGTGCGCTTTTTCAGCCACTTTCCATGCAATAGAATTTTGGTCTAATGCACCTGTAATAATTCCTCTCTTCCCTTTTAGTAAATTGTATGCCATATTGATGGTTTATATATTATCGTAAAAATAATTATAATAGCTGAGAAAAGCGCATAAAATAGGCTAATTCGTCATCAGTTCCTGGGCATTGCTCATAGCCGTTTTGCTTGGGGGATCTCCACCAATCATGCGCGCTATATGTAAGACTCTGTCTTCGTTCGACAAGGTTTTTAAATGCGTTTGGGTCTCTGTTCCTTTTTGTTCTTTGTAAACGTATAAATGGGTATGTCCTTTTGCGGCAATTTGAGGTTGGTGTGTGATGCATAGTACTTGCCTGTTTTGTCCCAATTGCTTAAGCAATCGTCCCACTTGTTTAGCGGGTTCGCCGGAAATACCTGTATCAATTTCATCAAATATCATGGTTGGTAAATCCACCGATTTTGCTACCAAGGATTTTATACACAGCATTAAACGACTTAATTCACCACCACTGGCTACTTTTCGGATGGGTTCAAAACGTTTGGTATTGTTGGCGTCAAATAAAATATCAATTTTATCCTGTCCATATTGGTTAAAAGGAACTTGTTCAATGGTTACTTTTATTTTAGCATTGGGCATACCTACCTGATGAAGTAATTGGTTCACATTTTTTGTAAACGGATCCACCTGCTTTGTTCTTTTCTCTGACAAAGTTTTCGCAATAGCACTAACTTCTTTGCTTTGCGCTGCAACGGTTGCTGTAAGTTGTGCAATACTTTCTTCTAAATTTAATACCGCTTCTAAATCCTTTTCTAATTGAGATTGAATAGCAAGTAATTCATTAGTAGTTTGCACCTTATGCTTTTTTTGTAAGCTATAACCTTGTGATAATCTATCTTGGTAAGTAATAATTTTATTTCCGTCAAAATCAATTTTATCCTGCCAAACAATTAATTCACTAGCAATATCTGCTAGTTCAATTTGAGCAGTTTTTAATCGGGTTAAAAGTACCTCAAAATCGGGTTGCCATTTTACAATAGATTCAAGTGTATGGCCAATTTGTTTTATTTGTTGTACGATGGGATTGTCCGAGCTTTCCAATTGTTGAACACTTGCATCAATTTGTGCTTTTATTTGCACTGCATTTTCTAAGAATTTCAATTCTTTTTCTATCTCTTCTAATTCGTTTACTTGCAAGTTTAATTCTGCCAATTCCTGCAATAAATGTTGGTTATAACTCTCCGTTTTTTCAAAGGCTTCCTTTTGTGCAATGAGTTCATGTAAATGCTTCTCATTTTCTTTCCAAGCATGATAGGCTTGCTGATAATGGACAACTTCCTTTTGCAAATTGGCTAAAGCGTCAATAACGGTTCTTTGAAAATCGGTATCCCCCAAAGTGAGGGTATCAAATTGTTGGTGCAAATCCACTAGTTGGGTGGTTAATTGCTTTAACTCGTTTAAATTAATAGGAGTGTCATTAATAAAGGCCCTAGACTTTCCTTGTGCACTTATTTCTCTTCTAATGATTAATTCACTGGTGAGTTCAATATCATTGGTTTCAAAAAAAGTAGTGTATTGTTCCTTGTGATTCAATTGAAAAGTGCCCTCTATAAAACATTTCTTTTCAGCGTTTCTGCAAACTGTACTGTCTGCTCGGTCACCTAGTATTAACCCCAATGCACCCATAATAATACTTTTACCCGCACCCGTTTCTCCTGTAATCACAGATAACTGGGAGGAGAGATCAATGCTTAACTGATCAATGAGGATATAATTTTGTATTTCTAGTTTAACTAACATCGCATTTGCAATATACATTAAAATTGGGTCTCATAAAAAAAGGGTAGCTGTTGGCTACCCTTTTTAAGAATATATTAATTGTGAAGTATCCTTTTAATAACTCCTCTCATGCATCAGTAGCTTCGCTACTTCTTCTTCACATCGGCTGCTGTCGCAGCCTCTTCCTCAACCAAAATTCTACCGCAGTTTTCACATACGATGATTTTTTTATGTAAGCGAATTTCGCTTTGACGTTGAGGAGGAATGGAGTTAAAGCATCCACCACATGCATCTCTTTCAACGGTAACCACAGCTAAACCATTACGGTAACTGTTTCTGATACGGTCGTAGCTATACAATAAACGCTCGTCAATATGAGCTCTTGCTTCTGCGCTTTTTACGTCTAATTCTTTCTCTTCAATTTCGGTATCTGCGATGATTTTTTCTAATTCTTCTTTCTTATGGTTTAAGACACCTTCTTTAACCGCAATCGTTTTTTTAGCAGCATCCAATACCTTCACTTTTTCTGCTAATTCCTCGTTGGCGTCACGAATATTTTTCTCGCTAAGTTTCACTTCTAAACCTTGCATTTCAATTTCCTTATTGATTGCTTCGAACTCACGATTGTTTTTTACGTTATCGCTTTGTGCTTCGTATTTAGCAAGTAAGGCTTCACTTTCTTTGATGATAGATTTCTTATCTTCAATGAATTCAGTAATTCCATTGATTTCTTCTTCAATTCTAGTTTGTCTGTTCACTAAACCTTGTACTTCGTCTTCCAAATCTTTTACTTCCATGGGTAATTCACCACGAAGAATTTTGATTTGATCAATGCTGCTGTCTACAGTTTGAAGTTTGTAAAGGTTTACTAATTTTTCTTCTACTGAAAAGTCTTTGACTGATGCCATATTTCAAGTTTATTTAAAGTATGTTATAGGTTGTGTACACACCAAGGATTGGAGGACGGCAAAGGTAGGGAATTTCGTTGTTAAATAAGCAATAATTAGCTCCGAAACCCATTGTTCGCTCTCCCAATGACCAATATCTACTAAAAGAAGCTTCTCGTCCGCCTCAAAATAGTCATGGTACTTAAGGTCACTTGTAATATAACAGTCTGCTTTTTGGGCCATTGCATCCTGCATCAAGAAGCTACCGGACCCGCCGCATAAAGCAATGGTTTTCAATTGCTTTCCTGTAAATGCCGTGTGTTTTATAACATTCAAATTAAATTTTTCTTTAATCCATTTTATGAATGCGGTTTCATCCGTTTCTAAAGGAAGTTCACCAATTAAGCCCGAGCCAATTTCATTGCCATTTTGGTCTTTAAAACCTGGTTTGGGAGTCAAAATGCGCCTGTTTTCTAAATGAAGGCGATCGGCCAGGGTTTTATTCACCCCGTCTATTAAGTTGTCCAAATTGGTATGTAAAGCATAAATGGCAATATTTTGTTGGATCGCTTTGCGCACAGTTCTTGCCACGTAATGGGTTTCGTCAAATTGCTTTATGCCTTTAAATATAATAGGGTGATGGCTTACAATAAGGTTGCATCCTTTCTCAATGGCTTCGTCTAATACTGCTTCGGTAAGGTCCAAGGAGCATAAAATACCTGTACAATGAGTATCTGGGTGGCCTACTAATAATCCGCAATTATCATATTCTTCCTGAAAAGAAAGGGGTGCCCAAGTTTCAAGGGCGGCAGTAATTTGTCCAATTTGCATAAGGCTAAATTAAATATATTGTCTCTTACCTAGAACTATTTTTTGTTAATATTGTTATTTGTGCAATAGATTTTAATAAACAACAAAGCAATGAAAGCACCTGTACTTATATTTTGGTTTAGAAGAGATTTACGTTTCGAAGACAATGTGGGTTTGTACCATGCGTTGTACCAAGCCAAATTGCAGGGTTATCAAGTTTTGCCTCTATTTATATTTGATAAATATATTTTAAGTCAGCAAGTAGAGAAAAAAGACAGGAGAGTTGATTTTATCCATCGAACCATCCTGTCCATGCAAGATAAATTAGTTGCCAAAGGAAAGTCCATGTGTGTCATGTTTGGATCACCCGAGGAGGTGTTTGAAAAGTTATTTAAATTGTATAAAGTAAATGGGGTTTATACCAATCATGATTATGGTCCTAAAGCAAATGAAAGAGATGACTCGATTGCAAAATTAGCTGAACAAGCGGGGGCTACTTATCATCATTTTAAAGACCAGGTTATATTTGAAAAAGAGGAAGTGATTAAAGATGATGGAAAACCATATACCATTTATACTCCCTATGCCAACAAGTGGCGCGCATATTGGTTGAATCATATTCCTAAAATACATCCTTCGATAAAGCTGGTAGATTATTTTTTAGACACGAAACCTTTATCCATTCCAACGCTTAAGGATATTGGGTTTGAGCCTTCTGATTTAGTGGTACCCCCTATACAATGGGAGGTGGGGTTGGTAAAAAAATATACCGATCAAAGAAATTTTCCGGCCATAAAAGGCACGACCCAATTAAGCGTACACCTTCGTTTTGGCACCATTTCGGTAAGACAATTGGCGCTTGAAACGCAGTCCTTGAATAGTACTTTTTTTAATGAATTAATTTGGCGTGATTTTTACCACATGATTCTTTGGCATTTTCCACAAGTAGCGAATGGAAAATCATTTAAAGCGCAATATGATTTTATTGAATGGCGCAATAATGAAAAAGAATTTGAAGCATGGTGTGAAGGGCGCACTGGTTATCCGATTGTAGATGCTGGCATGCGAGAATTAAATACAACCGGTTTTATGCACAACCGAGTGCGTATGATTGTTGCAAGTTTTTTGACCAAGCATTTATTAATTGATTGGCGTTGGGGTGAAGCTTATTTCGCACAAAAATTATTAGACTTTGATTTAGCGGCGAACAATGGAGGATGGCAATGGGCGAGTGGAAGCGGATGTGATGCAGCGCCCTATTTTAGGGTGTTTAATCCGCGTTTGCAAACCGAAAAATTTGATAAGGATTTAAAGTACATTCGAAAGTGGGTGCCAGAGTTAGATAGTTTGGAATATCCTAAACCCATTGTGGTGCATGAGGAAGCTAGAGAAAGAGTTTTAGCCGCTTATGCCAAAGCCTTAAAGCCTTAGCCATTCAGTTCGCTCCATACTTTTTCTAATTGCTCAATGGCTTTTTTACCAGTATCACCCATGTCCACAGTGAAATCATTTACATATAAGTCAATATGCTGACGCATGACCTGCTCTGACATTTCTTGTGCATGGCATTTTACAAATTCAGGTAGGATGTCATAGCTATTTTTAAAAGCGTACTGCACACTTTCTTTAATTAAGCTATTTAGCAATTGAACTTCTTCATTGGGCATATCCTTGCGCGCGATGATTCCTCCAAGTGGAATAGGTGCATTAAAAGTTTCTTCAAAATAAGTGCCCAAATCCATCCACTTAGTTAATCCCTTTTGTAAATAGGTAAATCGGTTTTCATGAATGATTACGCCTGCATCTACTTGACCATTTAATACAGCGGCTTCAATTTCATTAAACAGCAAAAACTTTTTATTTTTTACTTTCGGAAATGCCAAGCTAAATAATAAATGTGCCGTGGTATTCATGCCGGGTAGGGCAACACTCATGGTTTCAATAGTTGGTTTACCATCATTTTCTAATGTACTTGTGGCGGTTTCTTTATAAATTAATAATGGACCCACGCCTTTTCCTAAAGCACCGCCAGCATTTAATACATGATAATTATTTTTCACTAATGGCCAAACACCATAGCTGATTTTTGAAAAAGGTAATTTGCCCTGTATGGCCCATTCATTAAGGGTTTGAACATCTTCTAAATGGGTATTAAATGTATAGCCCTTGGTATCAATTTTATGATTCACCAGCGCATCAAAAATGAATGTATCATTTGGACATGGCGAAAATCCTATATCAATTACAGGCATCTTAAGCAGTTTTATATAATGCATCTAGAAATTCCAATAAGGTCTCATTTAAATTATAAATGGCTTCCTGCATTTTCCATTTGGATTTATCTCTTTCACCAACATAATTACTCACTGCACGAATTTGAATAAAGGGGATGGTTAAATCTCTTCCCATATAATGTAAGCTAGCCCCTTCCATGGATTCAAGCACTGCTTTGTAACGACTACTTAATAATTGTATTTGGTTTTTATCGGTGGTAATGGTATTTACGGTAACTGATTTTTTAGTAGGTAAATTCAATACATTAAATTGATTCAACCAAGGATTGGGTAAACTCTTTTTTTCATAAGGAGCATCATTGGGCTTATCCAATTTCATATCAAACAAATCCTTCCAAACTTTATTTTCCATCACGCCTAAATCCCCTGCAAAATCATCTTTCACTGCAAATACTTTTCCCAATGGAATTTTTTTATCAAAAGAGCCGGCAATGCCTACTTGAATAATAAGGGTAGGAGTTTCTTGCGTAAACATTTTCATTAGGGAGATACTAGATGCCAACATGCCAATGCCGGATTCATGAAATCCTACCGAAAACTTTTTACTGTTTCCTACGTATTTGGGATTTATTTTTTGAAAACTGGGCATCCATTCACCATGCGTTGCAGCTGTAATGATAACTCTCATAAGGCAAAGGTCGTTAAAGAGAACTAAAAAATGCTTTCTTGACTATCAAATTTATATCTTTGCAGTCTAATATATTTGAAGAAGATGGTGTATTTAACTAGAGTGGAACATTTTAACGCAGCGCATAAATTAGCGAATCCAAGTTGGTCAAAGGAAAAGAACGAGGAAGTATTTGGCGTTTGCGCCAATGAAAACTGGCATGGGCATAATTATGAATTATTTGTGACCGTAAAAGGGTTGCCCCATCCTGAAACAGGTTTTTTATTTGATGTAAAAAAATTAAGCCTCCTTATTAAGACCGCCATTATTGACCAGTTAGACCATAAGAATTTAAATATCGATGTTCCTTTTATGCAAGGGCAAATGTGTAGTACCGAAAATTTAGCCATTGCCATTTGGAAACAATTGGCTCCTCATATTCCTGCTGAAATTCAATTGCACTGCATTAAATTATATGAGACCCCACGTATTTATGTGGAGTATTTTGGTGGTTAACAAACGCGGTGCCTAAGTTTTGTTGAGATAACTTTTCGATTTTGGGCAAAATCCCTCAACGTTTAACGGTTTGCATTAAAGATTAAACATTATTGCTTTTGTCGCGTTAATAATATCGTAACTTTGTTCTCTTAATTTGGAAGCATGAGTCAAAAGGTAGCGGTATTTAGAAAAGAGCATTTTAATGCTGCGCATAAATTGTTTTGTGCCGACTGGACAGATGAAAAAAACAAGCAAGTTTTTGGTGCCTGTTCCAACCCAAATTATCATGGTCATAACTATGAATTAGTAGTACAAGTAAATGGTGTACCAGATCCTATTACGGGATTTGTAATCAACACCAAGGACTTAAGTACTATTGTAGAGGAAGAAGTGAAAAGTAGGTTTGATCATAAAAATTTAAACTTGGATACGGAGTTTTTTAAAAGTTTAAATCCAACGGCCGAAAATATTGCCATTGTGATTTACAATTTATTAAGACCACGCATATCTGAATCACTTGATTTAAAAATACGTCTGTATGAAACAGAAAGAAACTTTGTTGACTACCCCGCTTAATCAAGAAAAGTTGGCGGTAGATAATTTATTAATTGAAGAAATGGGTGATGAGCATAAAGCAAGTTCCGTGGAAACGCCTTTGCGTGCGGATGCATTTGATATATCCGATGAGGAAAAAATTGCTGCGATAGAACCCCACTTCAAAGCCATTATGGAGATCTTAGGAATGGATTTGCGTGATGATAGTTTAAGAGGCACACCACTTCGAGTAGCTAAAATGTATGTAAAAGAATTATTTCAGGGATTAAATCCTGCAAACATGCCAAGCATGACTTTGTTTGAAAATAAATTTCAATACAATGAAATGTTGGTAGAAAAGAATATTAATTTTTATACCAATTGTGAGCATCATTTTGTGCCCTTCTTTGGAAAAGCACATGTCGCGTACATAAGCAGTGGGAAAGTGATAGGATTAAGTAAATTAAATAGATTGGTGGAGTATTTCTCAAAACGTCCACAAGTGCAGGAGCGTTTAACCATGCAAGTGGGTAAGGCTTTGCAGACGGTATTACAAACACAGGATGTAGCTATTATGATGGATGCAAAGCATTTGTGTGTTTCTAGTAGAGGTGTGAAAGATGATAGTTCTAATACGCTTACTACCTTTTTTGGTGGCAAATTTCAGGAAGAACAAACCAAAATGGAGTTCTTAAAGTATGTAGAAATAAACGATTAGCAATTGGGTCGGGTTAGTTTTAGTGTTAAGGTGGAGTGAGGACTCCACCTTTTTTTTGTTAACCATTAATGCCCTATTTTTGAAATAATAAAATGAATGCTATGTCAAAACATGCTTATATATTTCCTGGACAAGGAAGTCAGTTCTCAGGAATGGGGAAGAATTTATACGAACAAAATGAAGCAGCAAAAGCCTTGTTTGAAAAGGCAAATGAAATATTAGGATTTCGCATTAGCGATATCATGTTTGAAGGGACCGATGAGCAATTAAAACAAACCAATGTTACCCAACCCGCCGTTTTTTTACATTCGGTAATTGCCTATTTAACCATGCCCCAAGTAACGCCCCATATGGTTGCAGGGCATTCTTTAGGAGAATTTAGTGCACTCGTTGCCAATAAAACATTGAGCTTTGAAGACGCATTGCGTTTGGTAAGTATTCGTGCAAAAGCAATGCAAGCCGCATGTGAAATTCAACCTTCTACGATGGCAGCAGTATTGGCGTTGGCGGATGAAAAAGTAGAAGAAGTATGTGCAAGCGTTTCAGCAGCATCAGGTGAAGTAGTAGTGGCAGCCAATTATAATTGTCCCGGTCAGCTGGTGATTTCTGGTTCGGTCAAAGGAATTGAAATTGCTTGTGAAAAAATGAAGGAAGCGGGTGCTAAAAGAGCATTGGTTTTACCGGTTGGAGGTGCTTTCCATTCTCCTTTAATGGAACCTGCAAAAATTGAATTAGCGGCAGCTATAAAAGCCACTACTTTCAACACTCCAATTTGTCCAGTCTATCAAAATGTAGTGGCCAAAGCAGTAAACAATCCTGTTGAAATACAAGAAAATTTAATCGCTCAATTAACGGGTGCCGTAAAATGGACCCAAACCGTTCAGTCCATGGTAGCGGATGGGGCCACTGCCTTTACAGAAGTTGGCCCAGGCAAGGTTTTACAAGGATTGGTACAAAAAATCCACAAGGAAGCCGTGGTGGATGGAATTGCCTAAAATAATAAGAATTTAACACATACTTGTTATTTTATTTTAATATCTTAGTAGTGCAATTTTTAGCATCACAACGTAAATTTATTAAAATGAAAAAAAATAACATTGCCATCATAGCAAGTATGGTTTTAGCGTCAATTACTTTAACTTCTTGTCCTTCATCTATCGCTTTAACTAAAGTGGACGATAGTAGAGAAATAAAACTTCCATTTAGTGAAAAAGAGTACAAGACCAATGCAGAATTTCTTAGAGCAAGGGCAAATGGAGAAAGTAGAGATTTGCAAGGTGGTGAAATGATCGCAAGACACAATGCGGAAGCTGTGTTAGCGAATACCATTGGTACAGCTATTAAAGGAGTTACTGAACAGTATTTCCAAAACACATCTGACAACAATTCAAATGACTTCTCTAAAAAATTCGAGTCAACGACTAGATCTATTACGAATGAAGCAATTTCAAATATTAAAATAGTAGATACTAAAACTTTGAAAAAAGCAAATGGAGTGTATGATACTTGGATGGTAATTGAGGTATCAAAGAAAAGCATACTAGCAGGTACTTTAAAAGCAATGTCTAATCAAAAAGCCTTTAAACTAGAGTCAGATCAAGCTAAATTTAGAGAAATTTTTGAGCAAGAAATGTCTAAGTTGGACAACTAGTTTTTGCAACGTACTTAGATAATTTAAAACACATCAATGAAAACGAGTTTACTAAAAATCGGGTTCTACTTTTTGTTGTCCGCATTTTTATTTTTAAATAGTAATGCAAATGCACAAGGCATTATAAATTTAAAGGATGATAAAGCGGTCGATAATACATTTGGGGATGACTACCTTTACTTCGTCGGGTCTGTCGATTACACTGGGAAGTCTGTTAATTCGCAATTAAAATTAGAGTTGGAGTCGCAACTAAAATCAGGGTTAGCGAAGCAAATTATCTCTAAAATTAAAGTTGTCAATAATTCAAAGTTTTCTCAGATTACATTTAATAATACCAATAAAACGAAAAATTTGCCTTCAGAGGTAATGAAGTATGAATTTAGCACCGATATTGAGTCTAAACTTTCTTTTTCAAACCCCATTATTAGGTACCAGAATGAAGTAGGAGAAAAAAAGCTTTATGGTTTAATTGCAGTGGCAAAAAAAGAGTTTATAGAACAGAATTTCACTAAGTTAAAGTTTGAATTAAGTATTTTGTCTGACAAACTTGATAACTTGTTGAGTAATGCGAGTTCAAATACGAGAGTCAACCAACAAAAGTATAATGAGTTCATGTTGGATAAGAATAACTTATATTCTTTAATTGAAGTGCAGAATACATTGGATCCGCAAAGAATAGTTAATGATCTAGAATTTCAAGCAAAAGTGAAAGCACTGGATAATCAATTAAATTCTTTACTGACAAATATTGAATCAGATGATTTCCAAGCTGCTTTAGTGCTTGCTAAAAACAAGTTGTATCAAAATGAATCTAAAGCTGAAATAAATGGATTTAGAGATGCGATCAAAGAGTATGATTTGTTAATGGTGAAATACCCAGGAAATACTACCATTATTGACGCAAAGCAGGAGGCCCTTGATTATATTGAAGCAAAGTTTTATCCAAAAGTGAGTTCCAATGATTTTTTGGAGGCATTAAATTCAATAAAGCAATTAGGACAGATAGATCAAAGTTTCATTATTAAATATGATGAACAAAAAATGCAATTGGTTAAATTGGCCTTTGAAACTTATATGGAAAAAGCAGAGAAGAGCTTGGCCAACAAGGATTTTAACAATGCAAAGATAATTTTGAAGAGGGTAGAAGAGTACAAGTACTACAATAGTATGAAATATGAGTCTTTGTTAACCTTAATAGATGAACGCATCTTTTTGCAAAGAATTTATGAAATTGATTTATTGATTTCTAATAAAGATTATGTTGGCGCCTTTGGAATTATTATCTCTACCAAGAAAGAATTTTATTTAAGAAATTTGACAGCTATAAATGACAGAGAGGCTAAAGTGGTTAATTATTTAACTGATCAAAAAGTGGACGAAATCAAAAGAAAACGCCCTTATACTTATCAATTTCAAATGGGTGCTGGATTAATATCTAATTTTTATGATATTCAATCTAATACAGATATCGCTAATTATCAAGTTCAAACAGCTTCCACTACATATGAGTTTGGTCTATACCGTAAAGTAGGTATTCGTGAAAATGTTTTGGAAAACGGTAAAGACAGGTCTACCTCAAATGCATTTGGTATAAAAGTTTCAGTATGGGTACCTAATCAAAGTTATAGTTTTGCAACCACCTCAACCACACCAGCCAAGGGCGGGTTATATTTTAAATCAAATATCATTGAGCCACAATTGTCGTTTTTCACGATGAAATTATTTAACCTTAATTTTGGTAAAATAATAGGGGATGTAATTGATAAAGATGCGAATACTGTTTTGAATTCTAAACTAGATTTCTATACACTCACATTTGGATTGAGACCTAGAATTGGAAATGTGATGCTTAATTTAAATGCAAAGCTTATTTCAGACATGGATTCAAGAAGTTATGTAACTGCAAATGCGAGTCTTGTATTAGGTTTGAACTTTGCTAGAAGGTTCAAAAACTATGAATATGACCAAGTACACAATGCCGTTTTGAGGATGAAAAATTATTAAATTTTTAACTTTTTTGGCGTTAAACATTAAGAAAAGGCTAAATCTACCTAAAACGTTGATTTAGCCTTTTTTATATGCTCATATTACTTCATATTTTTATATAAAATATGTAACTTAGTACCCTGTCTAAACTTGGTATAATCTTGAAGCATTTTTTACGAATATTCTCTATTTTTCTCGCGATAACTTTTAGCTTAAATGCTAGTAAAAGTTATGGGCAG
>CANJPH010000014.1 GCA_947476145.1 Bacteroidota bacterium
ACTATCCATTTGTTGTTAATTTTTTTATCAGCCTCATCTCCAACACCAGTATAAGTGTAACCCCATTTAATAGCCCACTTATCATAATCACCAATACGTGGGAATAAACCAGACTGTCCAATTTTATCTTCAGGTTGTGCTACATAGTTGAAACGTGCATAGTCCATAATAGATGCAGTGTGGCCATTTGCTTCTACCCACTGCTTGTCTCTTAATTTTTCGACAGGCGTCTTGCTACTGCTACCCATATTATGTCTTAAACCCAAAGTATGTCCTACTTCGTGAGATGAAACAAAACGAATTAAATTACCCATTAGCTCATCATCAAACTTCATTTTTCTTGAAGCTGGATCAACAGCTGCAGTTTGAATCATATACCAATCGTGCACTAAATTCATTACGTTATGGTACCATCCAATATGACTTTCTAAAATTTCACCACTTCTTGGATCGTGTACTTGTGGACCATATGCATTTTCGATATCAGATGCGAAATAACGAATCACAGAGAAACGCGCATCCTCTAAACTCATAGTAGAATCGTTTGGCCATTCTTTACCTTGGATTGCATTTTTCCAACCTGCTTGTTCAAAGGCTTTATTCCAATCGTTTACGCCGGCAATTAAAAATGGAACCCATTTTTTTGGAGTCGCTGGATCGATATAATAAATAATAGGCTTTATCGGTTCAACCAGTTCACCACGCTTATAATTTTCTAAATCTGCAGGTTTTGGTTCTAATTTATATCTAACGGCAAACACTTTGTTGTCCACTTTATGTTGATCGTCAGAAAATTGAACAAAATTGTCTGCAAAATAACCCACTCTTGAATCAAAAAAGCGCGTATTCATTGGAACCTTCGGCAATAATCTAATTGAAGTATTTAATTCTAATGTAACGGCTCCTGCGTTCATAGCAGCAGGAATGGTAGCAGAACTACCTCCGCCCATTGGGCTGCCTGGCATTGGAGCGCTTGCGTTAAATGTTTTAACGGTTCTTACTTCCATATTAATAGGGTAAGACTTTATACTTTCAATATAGGATCTATCTGGTGCTAATCCCATTAAGCCAAACATTCTTTTTGCACTTGGCGTTAAACTAACTGCTTGATTATCACCTTTAAAGAATTCTGTCACTTCAATCACAGATGAACTTGAATCTTTTCCTAAGGCTTTAATATCAAAAGAAGCTACAATTGGGTCTAAATAAGAGTTTTTAACTGCTTTAGCAATAGTTTGTGTAGAATCTGCTCTGCTAATTAAAGTCACTACACGCATGAAAATGCGTTGGTTAGGTCCCTTTTCAAATTGCAAGCTTTGCTCATTTACCTCCTCACCACCGTACTTTCTAGCACCCCCTGCCACCTTGGTAAAGCGGGTTACTGCAAGCAATTCACGGCCTAAAAGGCTGTCTGGGATTTCAAAGTAGTATTTGTCGTCTAAAAAGTGTACAGAAAACACACCTTTTTGACTGACAGCTTTCTTGGTAATCACCTCACCAAATGCCTTTGGACCCACTTTAGCGGGCATGTCTTTTTTAACACTGTCAGTACGCTGAGCTTGGTCGGGTCGCTGTGCATTTGAGCTTATTGTCAATACGACACAAAGACTAGTAAAAATTAGGATTTTTTTCATATTTGTTTTTATTATAATTGAGAAACGAATCATAAATATATCAAATTCCATGAACAGTAGTTAGCAATATTAAATTTTATATAAAAAAATGCCTTGAAATTTGTTTCAACCAATAAATTACTTATTTTGTAACCCCTTAGAAACTAGTGCATAGAGATTCGAGTGATTTCTAAACTAATAGCGAAAAGGGCAAACTTTTATAAATTTTTATTTAAAACCAAAAATCAATTGAATCATGGCTGATTTAACTAAACCAACTGCAACTGCAACCGCTGCTAAAAAACCAGCAGCACAGCCTAACAAAGGCGGTAACTTGATTGCAACTTTAGCTCCTATTGCTTGTATCATAGCAGGCTATGTTATCTGGCGTTTTGTGTTAGGTAATGCATCAAATTTCTCTAACCCTGACACTTCTGGTGCTTGGTTCTGGCCTTCACACAAAGGTCCAAAAGGTACTTTCACTAAAATGTATGAAGGTGGTATCGTTGTGCCTATTTTGATTGGTTGCTTTTTAATCGTATTAACTTTCGTTATCGAAAGATTATTAACTGTTGCTAAAGCAGCAGGTACTGGAAGCAATACTGAGTTCATCCGTAAAGTGCAATTTCATTTAGCAAACAAAGAAGTGGACAAAGCAATTGCTGAGTGTGATAAGCAAAAAGGATCTGTAGGTAATGTAATGAAGTCTGGCTTGAAAAAGTATAA
Organism: Bacteroidota bacterium; assembly: GCA_947476145.1. Lineage (GTDB taxonomy): Bacteria > Bacteroidota > Bacteroidia > Chitinophagales > Chitinophagaceae > Sediminibacterium. The sequence goes on from CANJPH010000014.1 coordinate 2,340, forward strand.
AGAAATGATTACGAATACTGAATTAGATTCGGACCAAAAAGTATTGAATATTCAAAAAGAAATTGAAGAAGCAACTGCATTGGAATTACCAATGTTAGAAAAGAATTTAGTATTCTTATCAACCATCGCATCGGTAGCAACCTTATTAGGATTGTTTGGTACGGTATTAGGTATGATTCGTTCTTTCTCTAAATTAGGTGAAGAAGGTGGTGGTGAAGCAGCGCGTGAATTATCTCAAGGTATCTCTGAGGCCTTGTATAACACTGCATTAGGTATTGGTACTTCTGCTGTCGCTATTATTATGTATAACGTTTTCACTACAAGAATTGACGCAATTACATATGGTATCGATGAGTCTGGATTTACTTTAACGCAAAGCTTCGCAGCAAACTACAAATAGTAGAAACATATTTTAAATAAGGGTAACCTTATTCATAAATTAAAATATAATAAAAATGGGTAGAGCCAAATTACCTCGTAAGAGTACCAACATCGACATGACTGCCATGTGTGATGTGGCTTTCCTTTTATTGTCATTTTTTATCTTGACAACTAAATTTAAACCTTCAGAAGCAATTGCAGTGACCACTCCAAGTTCAGTGTCATCCAAGGTTGCTCCTAATAAGGATTTCGTTTTAGTAACGATTGATAAAGATGGTAAAGTTTTTCTTACGATAGATGACAAGGAAAAAAGAACATTAGTTGTTAACTCTTTAAATGCTTCAAAAAATTTAGGAGTTGATGTAGCTAAATTTAAAGCTGCCGATTTCATTGGCGCTTCTTTTGGTGAATTAAATTCTTTCTTGTCTGTAGCGCCAGAAAACAGAAAAGGAAATGCACTTCCTGGTATTCCATGTAAGGATACTACGAATAATGAGATGATCGATTGGATGCGCGCAGTGAGTGAAGCGTATGCTGGCGAAAAAATGGATCTTTTATTAAAAGGAGACAATCTAGCTAAATATCCTTCATTTAAAGGTGTAATGACTGCATTCAAAAGGAACGACATTCAGAAATTTCAAATGGTTACGAATCCTGAAAATGCACCTGTAGGTTCAGAATTGTATAAGAAATCGATGAATGGCGAAAAACAGGAAAACAACTAAATTATAAACTAATTAAAAGCTATTCACTATGGCAGAATTAGATACCTCGGGTGGGGGACATAAGAAGAAAGGACCGGGCGTCAAAAAAGGAAAGAAGCTATCAACGCGTGTGGATTTAACACCGATGGTGGACTTAGGTTTCCTTTTGATTACTTTTTTCATCTTCACTACCACGATGAGTCAACCAACCGCTTTGAAGTTGCTTATGCCAGATGATAAAGTAAAGCCAGAGGAGCAAAATAAAGCAAAAGAATCTGGTGCTTTAACAATCCTAATGGGTGCAGATAATCATGTTTACTATTATGAAGGCCAATTAAAACCGGACGCTTCTAACTTTTTATCCGCTTCTTACAATGGAGAAAATTCCATTCGTGATGTAATCATGAAAAAGAAAGCATATGTAAGAAGTATTGCACAAGATCCAAGCGATCCTGAGCATGACTTAGTAGTTGTGATTAAACCAAGTCAATATTGCACTTACAAAAACGTAATTGATATTTTAGATGAAATGTCAATCAACGTTGTTAAAAAATTCGCATTAGTGGATATTTTTGAAACCGAAGAGCAATTGATTAAAATATCTGACGACTCAGCAAAACCTTCAAGTAACTAAAAGCATTTACAATGGACATAAATAAAATATTAACCGCCGATGTACTTGACCTCATTTTTGAGGGAAGATATAAAGAGTATGGTGCTTATGAGCTAAGAAAAACATATAACCAACGTCTTAAGAACGCGTTGATAGTAATGATAGCTATAACAGTGCTATTGGCTGGTGGTGCTATTTGGTCTAATAGAGCAAAAGATTCAAAGACTGAAATTATTGTTCAAGACGTTAATTTAACGGACGTAAACAATCAAGAAAAGAAAGCACCGCCTCCACCGCCACCACCGCCACCACCAAAACAAGAACCACCAAAAGTGGAATTGGCCAAATTTACACCTCCTAAGATTGTAAAAGATGAGGAAGTGAAGAAAGAGGACGAGATTAAGGAACAAGAAAAATTAGAAGAAGTTAAAATTAGTAGCATTGACCAAGAAGGGGTTAAATTGGATGTTACTGCACCTGTCGAAGTTAGCACAGGTCCAGTAGGCCCACCTGAAGAAGAAACAGATAAAATTTTCACTTCAGTTCAAATTCAATCTACTTTCCCTGGAGGTTCTGATGCATGGGTTAAGTTTCTATCAAGAACATTGAATAGAGATTTACCTGTTGAAAACGGAGCACCTGCCGGAAGATATGCAGTAACGGTTTCATTTGTGGTTTCAAGAGACGGAAGCATTTCTGACGTGAAAGCGGAGAATGATCCAGGATATGGAACTGCAGCGGAAGCGGTACGTGTAATCAAAAAGGGACCCAATTGGACACCTGCTGAACAAAATGGACATAAAGTAATTTATCGTCATAGACAAGCAATCGTGTTCCAAGTAACTGAAGACTAGAGCGAACTTCTCTATACAATATCAATGCCAGGCCCTAGCGCCTGGCATTTGTTTTTTAAGCCACACTAGCTTATTCCAATCAATAAATTATCTTTGCCCTATGCGTGAAAATTTGAGCACTTGGAACGATACTATTGTAGCATTGGCTACCGCACCAGGATTGGGTGCGATTGCAGTAATTAGATTAAGCGGGGCAAAGGCCATTGAAATTACTGCATCGGTATTTTCAAAAAAAAGTTTACTTACTCAACCTAGCCATACGGTTCATTTTGGTAAATTAATAAATGGTGTTGATGTGATTGATGAAGTGGTGGTAAGCATTTATCGCGCACCTAAATCTTATACAGGTGAGGAGGTCGTAGAAATTTCTTGTCATGGAGCACCAATGATACAGGATGCCATTTTACAATTAATGATACAAGCTGGCGCACGCATGGCAAAGCCAGGGGAGTTTACGCAGCGCGCTTTTTTAAATGGTAAACTGGATTTAACACAGGCCGAAGCGGTAGCAGATTTGATTGCAAGTAATACCGAAGCAGCTCGTAAAACGGCATTGCATAATTTAAAAGGTGGTTTCTCAACCGACTTGCAACTCATGCGTGAAAAGCTCATCAAATTTTCTGCACTCATAGAGTTGGAATTAGATTTTTCTCAGGAGGATGTAGCGTTTGCCAATAAAAAAGAGTTGGAAATATTAGTGCAGCAATTGCTGCTTAAATCACAATCCTTATTGGACTCTTTTAAATTAGGCAATGTAATTAAGAACGGCGTACAAGTAGCGATTGTAGGTAAACCCAACGCGGGGAAATCTACCTTATTAAATGCTTTACTTAATGAGAACAGGGCTTTAGTGAGTGAAATAGCAGGCACTACCCGTGATACGGTAGAAGAGTATTTGAATATTCAAGGTGTGTTGTTCAAGCTTATAGATACTGCTGGTATTCGAAGCGCCACGAAGGATAGTATTGAACAAATGGGTATTGATAAGAGCAAGGAAAAAATAGTGGACGCCGATATCGTCATTGCATTATTTGATGTGAATGATCAAGGCCTTGAACAGGCAGCTACCTGGCAATCCGAAGTAAGCGCTGATAAATTAATATTAGTAGGGAATAAAAAGGACTTACTAAAAGACAAATCCATATTAGGAGACCCATCTTTAAGTGGTATGGTATTTATTTCGGCAAAAGAAAAAGAAAATATAAACGCGCTTAAAAATTTATTATTTCAAAAAGCAGTAGGAGAAGGCATCAATAAGGAAGGTACTATTGTGACCAATGCAAGACATGTGACATCGCTTAAAAAATTAGTGCTTGCCTTAAATGATATTGAAACGGGTTTACAGCACAATATAACGGGCGACTTATTGGCTTTAGATATACGTCAAGCACTGCATTACCTAGGTACCATCACTGGTCAAATTACCAACGAGGATCAATTAGACTTTATTTTTTCTAAATTCTGTATTGGAAAATAAAAAAGTAAATAACTTCTAATGAGAAAATTGATCATTGTTTTTTTATATATACTCATTTGGAAAGTTGGACTTACTCAAAAAGAAGTTACTGTTTTTGAATCTGGCAAAGAAGGCTACGCTTCTTTTAGAATTCCCTCCGTAGTTAAACTACCCAATCATAAAATACTTGCTTTTGCAGAGGGTCGTGTAAATGGAGGCGCAGACTTTGGAAACATAAAAATTGTTTTAAAATCAAGTGACGACCAAGGTAAAACATGGTCAACTATCAAAGTGGTTGCTAGCTATGGTCAATGGCAGGTAGGCAATGCTGCTCCTGTGGTGGATGTATTAGACCCAGCCTATCCCAATGGGAAAATTTATCTTTTCTATAATACAGGCAATGTAAGTGAAATGGAATTGAGGCAAGGTAAGGGCTTGAGAGAAGTATGGTATATAAGTTCGGTGGACGAAGGAACTAGTTGGTCGGGACCTGTAAACATTACTAGTCAAGTCCACTTTCCCAATGGGGAAATGGATGGTAGAAAATACAGTCATGAAAAAGATTGGCGCACGTATGCCAATACACCAGGCCATGCAACACAATGCATGGACGGAAAATACAAGGGTCGTATATATATTCCAGCTAATCATTCGGAAGGAGTAACCAAAGCGCATTTTAAAGATTATTATTCACATGGATATTATAGTGATGATCATGGTAAAACATTTCATGTAAGCAAATCCTTAAATATAGAAGGGAGTAATGAGGCCACCGCTGCATTTATTAGCAATGATCGACTCATCATGAATGTGCGGAATCAACCAGGGGATGTAAAGTCAAGAATTGTAGCATATAGTAATGATGGAGGGGAAAGTTTTGAAGCTGCAAAATATGATACAAGTTTACCCGATCCAGTTTGCGAAGGGGCTATATTGAATATTGGTAAACGTCAAGGTAAATCCGTATTGGCATTTGTGAATGCAGCAGATAAAGCAAATAGAAATAATTTGACTTTGAAAATCAGTTACGACGAAGGGTTAAGTTGGCCAGTTCAACATTTAATCGATGGCGTAGCGGATTTAGCGATGGCCAAAAAAGACTACACAGCATATTCAGATATCATAAAGATAGGCCGAAGAAAAGTAGGTGTATTTTATGAAAAAGAAAACTATTCTAAAATGGTTTTCAAATCAGTGAAATGGTAAATTAGTCAAAAGGTAGATGCGTGTAGTCGTTTGCAAAGTGAATGACATTGGTAAATTGATCAAATTCTTCTTTTTGATGCTCGCCTAATATGACCACGGCATTTATGCCTGCATGCATAGCACATTCAACACCTTTAGGGGTATCTTCAAATACAAGACAATCTTTTGGGTCTAAAGCAAGCAATGTTGCACATTTTAAAAAGGTCTCCGGATGCGGTTTGCTTTTCACAACATCATTTGCACTTACAATTGCATCAAAATATTGGCGTATTTGCATATTGTCAATCACGAAATTGATATTCTCCGTAATAGCTGCCGAACCAATGGCCATTTTAATATTGTGTGCCGCAGCCTTTGCTAAAAAGTTTTCTAGACCCGAAATTAATTTTAAAAAAGGCTTGAATTCAATACGATATAAGGCTTCCTTATCGTTTCCTAATTTTATTTTTTCATCCATGGTAAAACGACCTGGAAATACACGCTCTAATAGTTCGTCATTCTTCCCATAACATTGATGTTTCATTTCTTCAAGGGTAAGACTTCCTCCAAGCTTAATTATTGCTTGATGCCATGCTGCAATATGATAGGGCATATCATTGACCATGGTCCCGTTTAAGTCAAATAAAAATCCTTTGTATTTTGAAAACATATTGTAGGGTAGGTGACTTGGCCTAATGATTATTTTAATTCGTATAATGTTTTTTCGCAGCTTGAATAATCAGGGCCAACTCTTTTTCCATTTTTTTTGACGCTTGGTAATTATGAATTCTGGTCATTGGGGAAAAGCCTCTATTCTCAATAATACATTCGTATCTAACATAAGTTTTATCATTGCCTGCGTCTATTGCAGAAAAAGTTAAAATGGCTTCCACATCGTCCACAATAAATTTAGACTTAGCGGAGGAAATGAATGCATTTTGCACATCCATTCTGCTATTTTCAAAATAAAATCTACGATTTAGGGTATCAATGGTTTTATAGGGCATCCATTTATCCCAATATTGAATTTGCAAAATGCCCAGTTTTGCGTCATTGGCCGATTTCCCGTAGTTGTCATTACCTGAGAGGATAATACGGTTGGGTATGAATAAGTAAATAAAGTAAATGGCAAGCACTACAATAATTGTTAGGCTCATTTTTAGATACTTCATAATACAGCTTGTTTAATAGGTCACAAAGATACAAAGGCTTAAGGGCCGTTGGACAGTTAAATTTAAAAATTTTTGTAAAAATTAATAGAAATTCATTATTTTGAAGGCTCGGTTTAACTTGAAAAAACTAATCACCATATCGCTACTTGTGCTTTTTTGTCTCAACATTTTGGGATACAGAATGGTTGCGCATTACTATGCAGAGAAATCTACCATCGATATGCAGGTTAATTTGGACCAGAAAAAGTTTAACGAGGCTCAGTTGGTAAGCTTTAAACTCCCTTTGAATCAGCCCTATATTATTAATACGGATGGATACGAATCCTTAGAGGGAAATATGGATTACAATGGGGTTAACTATCAATTTGTAAAAAAAAGAATCATTAATGATACCTTGGAAATTGTTTGTATCCCCAATATGACCAGAACACAGATTGACAATAACAATGAAGATTTTGCAAAGCAATTAAGTGATATTGTAAACACTAGCACTTCTAAAAAATCAGGGGGCAGTCAACAGTTAAAATTTCTCATTTCTGATTTTACAACAGAGCATCATTTTGATTTATACAGTTTTGTTGCAAACGCAACTTTAAAGTATGATACCATACATGCCCAGTATTCAAGTTTTGATTATTTACAAAGTATTGCACAGCCACCCGAGGCTTAGTTTTCAATTTTATTTAAATGTACAAGTGCTGGCTTAAGCTATCCTATTAAGGGGATCTTATATACATGGTAGTATTTGTCTATGGTAGATTTTTAAAAAAAAGATGTTAACTCGGACGCAAAAATTAAAACATACAATGAAAAAAAATATTCTCTCTATAATTATATTTATGGCTATTCAGTCCCAAATAAACGCGCAAGGTTGCGTAGCGATCAGAACGGTAGGTGGATTAAATACGATGGAGCATGCCATGCATAATATGATGATGCATGATAGCATGACAAAAAAAAATGAAGCACCTAAATGGGATTTAAATATAAGTGGGCGTTACTTTAAATCCTATAAGCACTATAATGGCACTACTGAGGTTACACAAAGGGTTTCGGAAGAAACCGATGTACGTAATTTTAGCCGCGCCATGGACATTTCATTAGTGAGAAGCATAAATGAACAATGGAGCTTAGGAATTAATTTGCCACTAGCATACAATGAAAGAACCTCTCTCTATGAACATGTTAGCAATGCAAAAGGAAGTCCAAGATTTTCTACCTACTCACAAGGCATTGGGGATATACGCATCACTGCCTATAAATGGATTATAGCTCCCAAGGCAGGAAACAAAGGAAATTTATTGGGAGGGGTTGGTCTTAAATTACCTACCGGTAATTATAAAGCGTCCGATGTTTTTCATAATACCTTAACAACAACCCGAGTTGGACCAGTAGATCAATCCATTCAATTAGGGGATGGCGGTTTGGGGGTAAGTTTAGAATTAAATGGATTTAGAAATATCAATAATACTTGGAGCTTATATAGTAATGTGTATTACCTAATAAATCCAAGAGGGAATAATGGTGTAAGTACTGCAAGGGGTGGAGTTGCATCAGCTTCGGCGATTAAATACACTTCGGATGTAATGAGCGTGCCGGATCAGTATTTATTAAGAGCAGGAACCAACTGGACTAGCAACGCACTAACCATTTCATTGGGAGCCAGATACGAAGCCATCCCTGCTAAAGATTTGATTGGTGACAATACAGGATTTAGACGACCGGGTAATGTATTGGCGATAGAGCCAGGAGCTAATTACAGTTATCAAAAATTCAGCTTTTATTTATATGCACCAATTGCAGTAAGAAGAGAACGTCCACAAAGCTATCCAGACATTTTAAAAACAAATGACACTAAAGTGTTTTCTAGAGGAGATGCTGCTTTTGCAGATTATAGCATTAACATAGGAATGGGATATCGCTTTTAAGTTTTATTCGAATATAGCTTTACTTAAATGTTTGTATGCTTCCATCGCGCCCATGTATTCGCATGTGCGCGCCCCTGCTTTGTTGGCGTTGAAAATAATTTTCTTCCAATCAGCAATCTCAATGGACGCTAATTCAGACGGATTAAATGAAAGGAGTTGATATAAAACGGCTCCCACAAAAGCATCTCCTGCACCTGTCGCATCTATCGGTGTAATATTGATACTTCCAATCATTTCTAAATGATCACCCAAAGACAATAAAGTGCCTTCCTTTCCAAGGGTAATGGCAAAGACGGCGGATGATTTTTTTCTTAAGGCGGCTGCTGCATTTTGAATCGTATCACAACCTGTTATCAAAAGGGCCTCCTCGTCACTTACTTTAAAAAAGTGGCACTGCTCTATAAAAGGCCAGCACTGGTCTATAAAACTTTGTGTATTATTTTGAAATAATAAGTGACGGTAATTAGGATCAAAGCTAATCATTGCATTGCTTGCTTTTGCTTCATCCAGTAAATGTGTATAGGTAGATTGTAATGGCCCAGGTAAAAATCCAGTAGCCGATCCAAAATGTACAATTCGATAGTCGCTTATCTTTAAGGTAGCCAAATCATTGGGGCTTAATTGTCCATCCGCTCCTCTATTAAAATAAAAATCGCGTTCACCCTCTTCCATCAATGAAACAAAGGCAAGGGTTGTAAAGTAATTGGGATCTTGCAAAACCCAATTGGTATTGACCCCCATGGTTTGCAGCAGTTCAATAAGGTGTTGACCAAAAGGGTCTTTGCCAACTTTGGCAGCCATGTCTACTTTAGCCCCCAAGGCTGCAATAGCCGCAGCTACATTAGCGGGCGCACCTCCTGCTTTCTTTATAAAATTTTGACCTTTTGATAAACTACTCCCTTTATCGGTGCAAATCATATCAATTAATACTTCCCCAATACATAATACTTTCATAGCCCTCTATTTAATTTAGCTTGGAATCTTCTATGTTAAATATAGTCAATTTGTATTTTAATCTTCTCACCCACTATCTTTGTACAATATCTTTATAAAAACTTTCACATGGCTTATCCAATTTCATATATCAAATCCGAAGTACTTCAAGCTCTTCGTTACCATTTTATTAAACAAAGAGAGATAAAGTCACTCATGATTTTTATAAATGTATATGCAATCATCACAGCAGTGTTATTGTTTATGAAAAAAATTAGGCCCGAACCTTTTTTATTGGGCTCTATTTTATGGATATTACTGATGGCTTTCTTTTGGTTTATTTTACCCAATATGTTTTTTAGAAAGACCACTTTATTTAAAGAAAATTGGGACTTTAGTTATGATCATAAGCGAGCAACTTTAATAGGAAATTTAGGGGAGGCAAGTTGGGAATGGGACACCGTTTCCAATTATTTTGAAAGTGCTTACTTTTTTCATTTCTATTTTAGTCCCAAAAGTTTTTTCCTCATCCCCAAAGCAAATATTCCTTTTGAGGACCAGCATATTATCAGAGGAATTTTGAAGGATAAGTAATTGGACTTTATTTTAAGCCATTATGCTATTACTTGTTCGCTTTCTTTGCAGTCCTTTTAATTCGGGAAAGTCCTAAAATTTAAAGGAATTAGCCTCAAAAAGGGTAAAAAACACCTAATTCCACCCCAAAGCTTACATTGTGCAAACAAAATGGCAAATAAAGTATGGCTTTTTTGACAAAAAGTATATTTTTGCGCCGTAAACAAAACTATTTACAATGTCAGACATCGCATCAAGAGTTAAAAAAATCATCGTTGACAAATTAGGCGTTGATGAAGCAGAAGTTACTAACGAAGCATCATTTACAAATGATTTGGGAGCAGATTCTTTAGACACCGTTGAACTAATTATGGAATTTGAAAAAGAATTCAATATCTCTATTCCAGACGAACAAGCAGAAACAATTACTACTGTTGGTCAAGCTGTAGCCTACATCGATGAGCACGCTAAATAATTGTAATCATTATTTGACGGCTTCCCATTAAACACAGCATATTTTAATCCGCCTTTTTGAGCCTTTGCTTTAAAGGCGGATTATTAATTTAAAACAAAAAGTCATGCAGACTAAGCGCATTGTAGTTACAGGAATTGGTACTTTAAATCCGTTGGGTAATAATCTTAGTGAATACTGGGAAAATTTAGTCAATGGTGTATCAGGAGCTGATATGGCAACGCAGTTTGATGCTTCTAAGTTTAAAACAAAATTTGCATGTGAGATTAAAGGCTTTGAAGCAACCAATTTTATGGATCGCAAAGAAGCTAGAAAGTTGGATCGCTTCTCTCAAATTGCTTTAGTAGCGAGTGACCAAGCAGTTGAAGATGCAGGTATTACCAAAGAGAATGTAGATCATGACAGAGTGGGTGTTATTTTTGCAAGTGGTATTGGAGGGTTAACCACTTTCACGGAAGAGGTCACCAATTTTGTACATGGTGACGGAACGCCAAGATTCAATCCTTTCTTTATTCCCAAAATTATTTTAGACATCGCTGCTGGGCAAATATCTATGAAGCATGGCTTTAGAGGTCCTAATTATGCTGTGGTGAGCGCATGTGCTTCCAGTACCAATGCCATTATTTCGGCAATGGATAATTTAAAATTAGGCAAGGCTGATATAGTTATTACAGGTGGAGCGGAATCGGTAATTGGCATTGCAGGAATGGGTGGCTTTAATGCCATGAAAGCAATGAGTGAAAGAAACGATGATCCTAAAACAGCTAGCCGTCCTTATGATAAGGATCGGGATGGTTTTGTGATGGGAGAAGCGAGTGGAGTATTAGTACTAGAAGAATTAGAGCATGCCATTAAACGTGGTGCTAAAATATATTGTGAAGTGGTGGGCGGTGGTGCAACAGCCGATGCGTATCATTTAACAGCGCCACATCCGGAAGGGCTAGGTGCAAAGAATGTAATGAATGCAGCTTTAAGAGATGCAGGTATGGTTGCATCGGATATTGATTATATCAATACCCACGGAACTTCTACACCATTAGGAGATATTGCTGAGTCCAAAGCTATTTTAGATGTATTTGGTGAGCATTCTTATCAATTAAATATTAGTGCGACCAAATCTATGACTGGACACTGCTTAGGTGCGGCTGGCGTAATTGAAGCCATTGCTTGTATACAATCTGTAATACATGATATTGTCCCTCCAACCATTAACCATTTCACCGACGACCCAGAATTAGACAATCGTTTAAATTTCACTTTTAACAAAGCACAAAAGCGTGTGGTGAATGCTGCTTTGAGTAACACTTTTGGATTTGGTGGTCACAATGCTTGCGTGATTGTGAAAAAATACAAGGCATAATTTAAGTATAGTGAAACGCCGCATCAACCAATTCATTTCTTTATTTAAAAAAACTGGGTTCAATGCGGATTTGAAACATTTAATTGGGTATCGCACTAGGAATATTTTATTATTTCAAACGGCACTAAATCACCGTTCAGTTAAAGACAATCCTTCAGAAAACAATGAGCGTTTAGAATTTTTAGGTGATGCAGTCATTGGTACGGTAGTGGCCGATTATTTATTTAAAAAATATCCCTACAAAGGAGAAGGCTTCTTAACAGAGATGCGTTCCAAGATGGTGAATCGTGCACAGCTCAATAATATTGCCGTTCAAATGGGACTGCGTAAAATGACCCGTTTTAATAAAATGGATGGTGGATTAAGGAGCAGCCAAATTTTTGGGAATACCTTGGAAGCCTTAGTAGGAGCTATCTACCTGGATAAAAAATACGACTTCACCAAAAAGTGGATTGTTGAAAGAATGATTCAGCCTTATTTGTTCATGGACGATTTAGAACTTATTGATATCAATATCAAAAATAAAATTATTGGTTGGGCTTTAAAGCAAGGCAAACAAATTGATTTTGTTTTGGCCGGCGAACAATTGGAAGGCCGTCGACGATTATTCACTATTAATGTGGTCTTAGATGGAGAAGTGGTAGCAAGTCAAAAAGGCTTTACCAAAAAAGATGCAAGCCAGTTGGCTGCACAAAAAGCTATCGAAGCTTTAGGAATTTAAATTTCAAGTCCCCGCAAATTTTATTATATGCTTTGGCAAAGTTCAATCAATACGCCATGGCTATCCTTTGGATGCAAAAAGCAAACCAACTTATTATCGGCCCCTTTTTTAGGGACTTCGTTGAGTAAAGTGAACCCTTCGGCTTGTAATCGGGTCATTTCGGCCTGAATATCAGGCACTTCAAAAGCAATATGGTGCATGCCTTCTCCTTTTTTAGCAATGAACTTGGCAATCACCCCCTCAGGGTCAGTACTTTCCAATAATTCTATCTTCGTTCCCTGCTCCAAAAAAAAGGCAGTATTTACGCTTTCTGAACCTACGGATTCGGTTTTATAACAGGGGCTATTCAAAAGCTTTTCAAATAGAGGTATACTTTGTTCTAAGTTTTTTACTGCAATCCCTATGTGTTCTACGTTATAGCCCATCTTGGTTGGTTTTACGAATTGGGAAAAAATTGCCCCCTCAAAGCTAAGGAAATCGGGTTAATCCAAGCCTAAGCTTTACTTTTGTATTCTGAAAAATCAAACACACACATGTTAAAATTACCTATTTATCTTGATCATAACGCAACTACACCCATGGATCCAAGGGTGTTGGAAGCGATGTTACCTTATTTTGTCGAAAATTTCGGAAATGCGGCTAGCAGAAACCACTCTTTTGGATGGCAAGCAGAGGAAGCAGTAGATTATGCTAGAGAGCAAATCGCACAATTAATTGGGGCAGATCCAAAGGAAATCATCATTACTTCTGGCGCTACTGAAGGGGATAATCTTGGAATTAAAGGGGTGTTTGAAATGTATGCAAACAAAGGCAATCATATCATTACCTGTACTACAGAGCATAAAGCAGTCTTAGATACTTGTAAGCACCTTGAAAAATTAGGTGCTGTGGTTACTTATTTGGAAGTGCAGCCTGATGGGTTGATTGATTTAAAACAATTAGAAGCAGCAATGAAGCCAACGACAATTTTAGTGGCAATCATGTATGCAAATAATGAAATAGGGGTGATACAGCCAGTAAAAGAAATCGGTGCCATTGCAAAAAAGCATGGGGCTTTATTTTTTACTGATGCGGTACAAGCCGTTGGAAAAATACCTGTAGACGTGATTGCCGATGGCATTGATATTATGGCATTCACTGCACATAAAATGTATGGTCCAAAGGGTGTGGGCGCTTTATATGTGCGACGTAAAAATCCACGTGTAAAAGTAACTGCGCAAATCGATGGCGGTGGCCATGAAAGAGGAATGCGTAGTGGTACTTTAAATGTTCCTGGCATTGTTGGTTTTGGAAAAGCTGCAGAAGTAGCAAGATTAGATATGGCTGCTGACACGGAAAGAATTTCTAAACTAAGAGATAAATTAGAGAATGCTTTAAAGCAAATAGACGAGTCATATGTGAATGGAAATCCAGCACATCGTTTACCACATGTGAGCAATATTTCTTTTAAATATGTAGAGGGCGAAGGGCTAATGATGGGCTTTAATAAGGACATCGCATTGTCTTCAGGTTCGGCATGTACCTCAGCTTCATTGGAACCAAGTTATGTTTTAAAAGCATTAGGACTTGGTGATGATTTGGCACATAGTTCTCTTCGTTTTGGATTGGGAAGATATACCACAGAGGAGCAAATTGATTTTACGATTAAAGCAGTAACAGATACTGTTTTAAAATTAAGAGAGATGAGCCCACTTTGGGAAATGTTTAAAGAAGGAGTGGACATTGATGCAATTCAATGGGCACATCACTAATTCATAAATCTTCATTGATCTATATTCAAAATAAAAATTAAAAAAACTAAAACATACAACCATGGCATATTCAGATAAAGTAATTGATCATTATTCTAATCCTAAAAATGTAGGAACCTTAGATAAAGCATCTAAAAGTGTAGGAACGGGTTTGGTAGGAGCGCCAGAGTGCGGAGACGTTATGCGTTTACAAATTCAAGTAGACGAAGTAACAGGTATCATTACCGATGCAAAGTTTAAAACATTTGGATGCGGTTCTGCAATCGCCTCTTCTTCTTTAGCTACTGAGTGGTTAAAAGGAAAGTCGATAGACGAAGCGGTTACAATTGACAATATGGATTTAGTAGAGGAATTAAATTTACCTCCAGTAAAAATTCACTGTTCAGTTTTAGCAGAAGACGCTATCAAATCTGCGATCAATGATTATCGCGTGAAAAATGGCTTAGAAGCATTAGTTTTCGAAGAGCGAATTCACTAATACATTTCATGAGTACAGTAGCAGAAAATACCATTTTAGTGAGTGATAAGGCAAAGGCAAAAGTCAAACAACTTATGCTGGATGCTGAAATCACCAACGACTCCACTTACTTTTTAAGAGTAGGTGTTGTAGGTGGTGGATGTTCAGGATTAAGTTATAAACTTGATTTTGATAATGAAATAAAGCCAATGGATCAAGTTTTTGAAGACAATGGTGTCAAAGTGGTTACGGATTTAAAAAGTTTTTTATATTTAGTGAACACGGAATTGGATTTTTCAGATGGTTTAAATGGCAAAGGCTTTTACTTTAACAACCCTAATGCAAGTAGAAGCTGTGGTTGTGGCGAAAGTTTCGCTGTATAGCTTTTATGCTGCGCATTCTCGGACCTTATTTTAACTTTTTATACAAGGTGTCTCAATATCAATTGGGGCACTTTTTTACTTTATAGCACTTTTATATTCTAATTTAACAAAGTGCTATAAAGCACTCAAATCATTAATTTAGTAGCTTTGAGACCTATGTGGGCAATTTGTAAAAAAGAGTGGACGCAGTTTTTTAGCGGATTAACTGGCTATTTAATCATAGGCTTTTACCTGATGGTGAATGGCTTATTTTTATTCGTGTTGCCCAATTACAATGTATTTGATTTTGGATATACGTCTTTGCAGGTTTATTTTGATTTTGCCCCATGGTTTTTATTGTTATTGGTACCTGCTATTACTATGCGGAGCTTCTCGGATGAATACAAGCAAGGAACTTATGAAATACTCCGAACTATACCGGTGAGTCCTGTACAACTGGTATTGGCAAAATTCTTAGGATCTTTTTTAATAGTAACCATTGCCATTACACCTACCCTTATATATGCTTTTGCTTTGGATAGTTTGAGTATGGTGGGTGGGCTAGATTGGGGGGCAACACTAGGCTCTTATTTGGGCTTATTTTTCTTAGCCATGGTATATACGATGGTTGGCGTGTTTACAAGTAGTACTTCAAAAAATAGTTTGGTATCCTTATTGCTTTCAATTGTGATATCCATTTTATTATTTAAAGGATTTGACGGGTTGAGTGCGGTTGCATTTTCCAAAAACGGCTTTGATTATTATGTGACCCAATTGGGGTTGGCGTATCATTATCAAAATGTAAGTAAAGGAGCCATTGGGATTAATGATTTTATATACTTTATTTCCATTGCGGTTTTGTTTGGAATTGGAGCGATAGAACAAATCAAAGGGGCGGTTAAGTATATAGTGCTGCTCATTCTTATTTTAATTGCCAATTATACTGCTACCATATTTACATTTCAATTAGATCTTACCAAAGACCATCGTTATACATTAAGTGAAAGCTCAAAAGAAATTATTAAGCAAGTAGAATCACCTGTCAAAATACATTTATACTTAGGTGGCGAAGTGCCCGCTAATTATAAAAAATTAGCACAATCCACATCGCTCTTGATAAGTCAGTTACAAAAATTAAACGCTAAGCATATTCAATGGGAGCTGGAAGTGCCCAGTAAAACGTATAAGGACAAAGACTTAGAAAACTTTTATGATAGCTTATCTCGATTAGGGGTTCCTATAGAAAGAGTCCAAAGCCAGGACAATGCATCTGATAAAAGAGTGGATCAACTCATGGTGCCAGCTGCGATTATTGAAGTAGAAGGACGCAAACCAATGGTCATAGATTTACGTGCCGGAAAAAAATATTTCAAACCTTATAATGTTGTAAAAGATATTCCCACAGAGGATGCTGAAGCAAGTGCCAATGCAGCAGAAGCCTTATTGGAATATAAATTTGTACATGCCATTTATTTGTTGAACAGGACAGAAGTGCCGCAAATAGCATATTTAACAGGCAATGGCCAACAAGTTGACTTAACGGTATATGATTTAGGCACCATCATTAAAGATCAGTAT
This sequence comes from Bacteroidota bacterium, assembly GCA_947476145.1. Taxonomy (GTDB): domain Bacteria; phylum Bacteroidota; class Bacteroidia; order Chitinophagales; family Chitinophagaceae; genus Sediminibacterium. The sequence continues at coordinate 18,840 of CANJPH010000014.1, forward strand.
CGCTTATCAACGTTTGATTTAAAGACAGGCTATCCTGATGCTAAAAAAATAAAAACTTTATTAATCATAAAGCCTACCCAGCCTTTTACTGAATTGGATAAATTAAAAATAGACCAGTACATAATGAATGGGGGTAATATTATATGGGCGATTGATAAATTATACGCTAGCTATGATAGTTTAAAAAAATCTAATGGTAATTATGTGGCATTTGATAGGAAGCTGGAACTAGATGATTTATTATTCAAATACGGTGTCAGAATCAATTCCAATTTGTTACAAGATTTAAATTGTGCAAAGCTGCCCATTGTTATTGGTAATAACGCAGACGGTTCTCCCAAAATGGAAAGATTGCCCTGGCCTTATTATCCTTTTTTATATGGCAATGAAAACAATCCTGTATCACAAAATATAGACAGGGTATTGCCTATGTTTCCTTCAAGTATTGACACTTTGCCGAATAGTGAAATTAAAAAAACAATTTTACTAACAACCGATACCAATAGTAGGGTCATTTCCACCCCTAATTTAATTGCTATAAATAGTGTACAAAATGAAGCCGATTTTTTGAGTTTTAATCAACATCATATCCCTGTTGCAGTATTGCTGGAAGGCAGGTTTACATCCTTATTCGCCAATAGGGTTTCTTCGGGGCTAAGTGATAGTCTACAAAATTCGGGTAGTGTATTTGTTGGCAAAAGTATTGCTAGCTCCAAACAAATCGTAGTGTCAGATGCCGATTTATTTACCAATGCAGCCGAGCAAGATGCCCAAGGCAATTTAAAGCCATTGCCTATGGGGATGCTTCCTTTTGAGGGGTATCAATTCGCCAATAGAAATTTCTATTTAAATAGTATTGCCTACATGAATGACCCGGATGGTTTATTGGAAAGCAGAAATAAAATATTGGTCTTAAGATTATTGGATAGAGATAAATTAGAAAACGCCAAATTAATTTGGCAAATTGCACTGGTGTTGGCACCATTATTGCTTTTAACTTGTTTTTATTTTTTATGGAACTCGGTTAGAAAAAGTAAGTTTACCACATAAAATTTCCATTAACTTTACATATGAGCAAAGATCAAATTGTTTATTCAGTTTTCGGGTGTGTGATTGCCGTTGCATTGATACTTGACCTAGGTTTTTTAAGTAAGAAAAATGCAATTATTTCGGTAGGACAGGCATTGAAACAAACCTTTTTATGGGTTTTATTAGCACTTGGCTTTTTCATATTTATCTGGATTGAAGAAGGACAAAAAATAGGCTTAGAATTTCTAAGTGGCTATCTAATGGAATGGAGTTTAAGTATTGATAATATATTTGTTTTCATTTTAATCTTTGATTCCTTTAAGGTCAAAGAAAAAAATTATCCGCGGGTATTACTTATTGGAATTTTAGCAGCGATTGTTTTCCGCATTTTATTTATTACGCTAGGCGTTGCATTGGTGGCAAAATTTTCTTGGGTGCTTTATATCTTTGGTGTTTTCTTAGTTTATACTGGCTTTCATATGTTCATGGCCGATGGAGACGAGAATTTTGATCCACATGAGTCTAAAATATATAAGTTCTTAAAGAAAATGCTTCCTATCGGGTCTACGGATGGCGATGGTAAATTTATTATTCGGGACCATAATAATAAGCCAGTGTACACTAGCCTGTTTGTGGTTGTAATATTACTTGCTGCCATAGATATTGTATTCGCATTGGACTCCATTCCAGCGGTGATGGGCATTTCTCAAAGCAGCTTGGTTATATATACCTCTAATATTTTTGCAATACTTGGATTAAGATCTCTTTTCTTTTTATTAAGAGGGGCAGTTAATAAATTTGCATACCTGCAACAAGGCATTGCTATTGTATTGGTTTTTATAGGCGTAAAAATGTTAGGGGAACATTATATTAATTTATGGGTGGATAAAAATTCGCAAGTGTTGTTATCCTTACTTGTTATTTTATTTTGTATTATGGGGTCCATTTTATATTCCATTTTTATCAATAAGCAAAAATCATCAGTGGATTAGATAGACTAGCTTATCTTTGCTTTAATTTCAAAATCAATATGAACGGTAAAAAAATAATAGCACTCATTGCACTGATTATAGTGATAGATCAGGCTATTAAATTCTATATCAAGCTCAATTATTTTATAGGAGAAGAGCATTTATTGTTGGGCACTTGGGCAAGGCTTCATTTTGTAGAAAACGAAGGAATGGCATGGGGTTTAAAATTTGGAGGGGACTTTGGAAAAATAATCTTAACCCTATTTAGATTGATAGCCGTGATTTGGGGTGCATTTTTAATTAGAGGGTTTATTGCAAAAAAATACCACAATGGTTTTATTATCTGTGCTGCACTGATTTTTGCGGGGGCAGTAGGCAATCTCATTGATAGTTTATTTTACGGCATCATCTTTGAACAAAGTGTTCCATATACTACACAGGTAGCGGTTTTTATGCCAAAATCGGGTGGTTATGCCTCTTTCTTACATGGCAAAGTGGTGGACATGTTTTATTTTCCTATTGTACAGAATGCTCATTTTCCTAGCTGGTTCCCAATTTGGGGTGGCGAAGAATTTGAGTTCTTTAGACCCGTATTCAATTTTGCTGACGCCTCTATTAGCGTTGGGGTCATTACCCTGTTTATATTCCAAAATAAGTTTTTTGGCAAGGAGAATGACGAAAATGTAGAAAAAGAACAAATTGAAGCGCCTGTAAGCAATCCTGAATAAGCTTTTTACGTTCCTATTTCGTACCTTCGTGGCCTAAAAATCAGTAAGGACAAGCGTTTTATGAGCAACCAATACCCAGAATTTAATGGCTTACACCTGCCTACAATTGAGGCAGAGATATTAGCAGCTTGGAAAAAAGAACAGGCATTTGAGCAATCCGTTATTTTACGTGAAGGCAAAACCCCTTTTGTGTTTTATGAAGGTCCGCCAAGTGCCAACGGAATGCCTGGCATTCACCACGTTATTTCAAGAACCTTAAAGGATATGATGTGTCGTTACAAAACGATGCAAGGATTTCAAGTTAAAAGAAAGGGTGGATGGGATACCCATGGTTTGCCAGTGGAGTTAGGAGTAGAAAAAGAATTGGGTATTACGAAAGAAGATATTGGTAAAAAAATATCTGTTGAAGCGTATAATCAAAAATGTCGTGAAGCCGTTCTTCGATATAAAAAAGAGTGGGATGATATCACCAACAAGATGGGTTATTGGGTGGATTTAAATAATCCTTATATCACTTTTGAAAATAAATACATTGAAACACTTTGGTGGATCTTAAGTACCCTGTATAAAAAAGGGTACTTATATCAAAGTGTAAGCATACAACCCTATTCACCTGCAGCAGGTACCGGATTAAGTTCGCATGAATTGAATCAGCCCGGCACTTACAAGGATGTAAAAGATACTTCCGCAGTGGCCATGTTTAAAGCACAGCCATCTGCAGCTGCTCAATTTTTATTCGACGCTGCAGCCAATAATAAAAACAATCAGGATGTGTATTATATGGCCTGGACCACAACTCCATGGACATTGCCATCTAACCTAGGTTTAACGGTGGGCCCCAATATCGACTACGTATTAGTGGCAACTTACAATCCCTACACTGCAATGCCTGTAAACGTTGTGTTAGCAAAAGCATTGTTGTCAAAATATTTTAAAGAAGAAGGGTTAACTATAGAAAATTTTGCAGAAGGCGATAAGATCATTCCTTGGAAAATATTGACTGAATGTAAAGGATCACAATTAAACGGATTGCGATACGAGCAACTCATGCCATTTGAGGCAAATGATCCTGCCACCTTTGAAGGGGACCCCTTTAAAATTGTAATAGGCGATTTTGTAACCACCGAAGATGGAACAGGTATCGTGCATACCTCGCCAGCATTTGGTGCGGATGACTATAAAGTGGGGCAAAAAAATAATTTAGGTATCATTACCCTTGTTGATAGAGAAGGAAAATTTGTAGAAGGTGTTGGAGAATTTAGCGGACGTTTTGTAAAAAACTACAAAGATGAAAAAGAGTATGTGGATGTAAACGTAGACATCTGTGTAAAATTAAAAAAAGAAAATCGTGCGTTTAAAGTTGAAAAATACGAACACAATTATCCGCATTGTTGGAGAACAGACAAACCCATTTTGTATTATCCATTAGATGCTTGGTTTATTAAAACTACTGCGGTAAAGGATAGACTCATTGAATTAAATAAAACCATTAATTGGAAACCAAAGAGTACCGGAGAGGGACGTTTTGGTAATTGGTTAGAGAATATGGTGGATTGGAATTTATCCCGTAGTAGATATTGGGGAACGCCATTGCCTATTTGGAGAACCGAGGATGGTACAGAAGAAATTTGTGTGGGTTCAATTGAGGAGTTAACTACTTTATATGCAGCAGCTAAAGAAAAAGGGTTTAACAAAGAGGTGAACTTGCAAATCATAGATGGCAAATTGGATGTGGATTTACATAAGCCATTTGTGGATCAAATAGAATTATTAAGCGCGACTGGCCAACCTATGAAACGCGTATCGGACTTGGTGGACGTATGGTTTGATTCTGGCGCCATGCCTTATGCGCAATGGCATTATCCATTTGAAAACAAAGATTTAATTGATAAAGGCGAGTCCTTTCCTGCCGACTTTATATGTGAAGGGGTGGATCAAACCCGAGGATGGTTTTATACCTTACATACATTAGGGGTATTGCTATTTGATAGTGTTGCCTATAAAGCCGTAATGAGTAATGGATTGGTATTGGACAAGAATGGCAATAAAATGAGTAAGCGTTTAGGTAATGTGGTGAATCCATTTGAAACCCTAAATACCTATGGTGCAGATGCAACAAGATGGTACTTAGTAACCAATGCTTCACCATGGGATAATTTAAAATTTGATTTATCAGGCATACAGGAAGTTCAAAGAAAATTCTTTGGTACTTTATATAACACGTATCAGTTTTTTGTATTGTATGCAAACGTAGATGGATTTAAATTTGAACAAGATTATATTCCTGTAGCAGAGCGACCAGAGATTGATCGTTGGATTATGTCATCGTTGAATAGTTTAGTACATACGGTAACTACTTCTATGGATGATTTTGAACCCACCAATGCAGGACGTGCGATAGAAACCTTTGTGGACGAGCATTTGAGCAACTGGTATGTACGTTTATGTAGACGTCGTTTTTGGAAAGGCACGTATACTGACGACAAAATAGCAGCATATCAAACATTATATGAATGCCTAGAAACCATTACAAGGTTGATGGCGCCTATTGCACCATTCTTTTGTGATCAAGTTTTCAGAAATTTAAATGGCATCACAAAACGACATAATGCAACTTCTATTCACCATGTAGATTTTCCAAAAACGGATGTTGCTAAAATGGATATTGCATTAGAAGAGCGTATGCAAATGGCTCAAGATATTTGTTCTTTGGTATTGTCGGTTCGTAAGAAAGTAAATATCAAAGTACGTCAGCCACTTCAAAAAATATTAATTCCTGTTTTGGATCCAAAACAAAAAGGGGCAATTGAACAAATGGAGGAGCTTATTTTGGCGGAGGTTAATGTTAAGGAAATTAATTATATCACCGAAACGGAGGGAGTGATTAGCAAAAAGCTAAAACCCAACTTTAAGTTATTGGGGGCTAAATTGGGTACCAAGATGAAACAAGCTTCGGCGGTGATCACGGCACTTAGTCAGGCTCAAATTATGCAGTTGGAAAAAGAAGGGACCCTAAACCTGGATATTGAGGGGGAAACCATCCCATTATTAGTGAGTGAGGTTGAAATCATTGCCGAGGACATCCCGGGTTGGAGTGTAGCCGTTAAAAATGCACTTACCGTTGCCTTAGACATTACCCTAAGTCCGGCTTTATTGAAGGAAGGAAATGCCAGAGAATTGGTAAATAGGGTCCAAAATATCAGGAAAGAGGCCAATTTTGAGCTTACAGACAAGATTTTACTACGAATTGTGGATAACACAGAGTTGAAGGACTCCATTAATGAATTTTCCGATTATATTTGCCGCGAAATACTGGCATTGGAAATTGACTGGGTTCCGTCTATAGAAGACGGGGTGGATGTCGAAATAAATGACCAAAAATTAAGAATTTCAGTCTTACAAAAAGGATAAATATGGCTACAAAGAAACCAGCGCCTAAGAAGGCGGCACCCGCTAAAAAAGCAGTACCTGCAAAAAAGGCAGCACCCGCTAAAAAAGCAATGCCAGCTAAAAAGGCTGCACCCGCTAAAAAAGCAACACCTGCAAAAAAGGCGACCCCTGCTAAAAAAGCAGCTCCTGCAAAAAAAGTGGTACCTGCAAAAAAAGCGGTACCAGTTAAGAAAGCGGTACCTGCTAAAAAAACAGCTCCTGCAAAGGCACCTTTAAAAAAAGTAGTGCCTGCTAAAAAGACAGCGCCTGTAAAAAAAGCGGCCCCTGCAAAAAAAGTGATACCAGCGAAAGTGGTTGCTAAAGTACCTGCAAAAAAAGCAGCAAAGCCAGTTGCTAAACCAGCTGCGGCGCCTACAAAAGCGGCTTTACCTGTAAAGCCTGTTGTAAAGTATGTACCTCCTGCAAAGCCGGTTCCAAAAATACCCACACCTCCTGTAAAGCCAGTTCGTAAAACGGCTGAGCCCATAAAGGATGTGAAAGTACCTAAGATTAACGCAAAAAGCAGTGTGCCTTATCAACCTGGATATGTACCAATGGAAAAAAGAAAAGAAGTAGAAAGATCTACTAAAACTTTAGTGAAATATTCGGATGCTGAATTGGCTGAATTCAAAGATATCATTTCCCGTAAATTGGATGCTGCTAAAAAGGAACTTGTTTATTTACAAGGAATTATTACGCGCAAAGACGAATTGGGTGGCGACAATGACGACGCAAGATATATGACCATGGAAGATGGCAGTGTGAGTATGGAAAGAGAGCAGTTAGGTCAGATGGCAAGTCGTCAAATTACCTTTATCGATCATTTAGAAAAAGCGTTAATGCGTATTCAGAATAAGACTTATGGAATTTGCAGAGTAACGGGTTTGTTAATTGACAAAGCACGTTTAAAAGCGGTTCCTCATGCTACACTAAGCTTAGAAGCGAAATTAGGGTATGTAAAAAGCAGCAGTAACGTTCCAGAATAAGTATCCGCAAATTGGATGATGTATAGAAAAGATATACAAGCCTCGATCTAAAAAGTCGAGGCTTTTTTTATGGGGAATTTATGAAGGGCTTTTTATTTTACCTCCTGCATCTCAATCAGCTTTCGGTAGTATCCATTTTGAGCAAGTAATTCATCGTGATTGCCGCGCTCCACAATTGTTCCTTTTTGCAATACAATAATTTCGTCAGCATGGCGAATGGTGGAAAGGCGATGTGCAATGACAATAGAAGTTCTGTTTTTCATCATATTATTAATAGCGTCCTGTACTAATTTTTCACTTTCGGTATCTAGTGCCGAAGTCGCTTCGTCTAAAATTAAAATGGGAGGATTCTTAAGCACTGCTCTTGCAATGGTTAAGCGTTGACGCTCGCCACCACTTAATTTACTACCACGGTCTCCAATCATTGTTTTAAATCCATCTTCTTTATGTATAATAAAATCGTAAGCGTTGGCGATTTTTGCAGCTTCAATAATTTCAGCTTCACTCGCATCAGGTTTCCCCAATGCAATATTAGCGGCAATGGTATCATTGAATAAAATAGGTTCTTGCGTAACAATGCTTATTTGTTGTCTTAAACTTTGTAAACTATAGGCTTTAATATCTTTTCCGTCAATGTATAAATGTCCGCTAGTCACATCGTGAAAACGAGGCACTAAATCGGCTAAAGTACTTTTCCCTGCGCCGGATGATCCTACCAGTGCAATAGTTTTTCCTTTTTGAATGGTCAAATTGATGCGGTCTAAAATAGTTGCATCCTGGTAAGAGAATACCACCTCTTTAAATTCAATGGAATTATTAAAGCCAGTTAATTCAATAGGATCTAATGGATCTTCTACAACAATGGGCGCTTCTAAAACTTCATTTAAACGGTCCAGTGTTGCCGTCCCTCGGTTTACGTTGTAAACCGCCTGTGACAAGGCTTTTGCAGGGTTAATAATTTGAGAAAACAAGGCAACATAACCAATAAAGGAGCTGCCCGATAAAATTTCACCACTCAATACTAGCTTACCGCCAAACCATAACACACAACTCAAAATGATTACGCCAAGCGATTCTGAAAGCGGAGAAGCTAAATCGCGTTTATATAAAATTTTATTTTTAATTAAAAAAATCTCGTCAATTAAACCAAAGAAACTTTTTTTCACTCTTCCCTCCGCATTAAAGGCTTTGATAATTCTTAAGCCGGTAAGGGTTTCTTCCATTTGGGACATGATTTCACCCCATTTTACCTGCGCCTTATTAGTTTGTTTTTTTAAGCTTCTACCAATACGACCCACAATTAAACCGGCAAGCGGTAATAAAACAAAAACAAATAAAGTAAGCTTCACACTAATCGCAAACAATACAATAATAATACCAATGATATTTAAAGGCTCTTTAATCATTCCTTCCAATGCGCCCATAATGGAGGTTTCTAATTCTGCAATATCATTAGAGGATCTACTTAAAATATCTCCTTTGCGTTGCTCTGTAAAATATCCAATAGGTAATTGCAAAATTTTATTATAAAGCAATTTGGAGTATTTCCTGGTCACTGCATTTCGGATGGGCGCTAAAAAATAAAAGGACAGGTATAAAAATAAGTTTTTAAATAAAACAGCTGTGACAATACCAATACAAATCCAGCCCAATGCGGCTAATTTTCCATACTGGATAATATTGTTTTGTAAAAAAGTATACAAGCTGTCTTTTAAACTCCCGCTATTCGCAGTGGCTACTTTTGCCACTCCGGAAAGCTCACTGCTTCCAAATATCAGGTCCATAAAAGGCACTAACATACTTAGGGAAAACAAACTAAAGACTATAGAAAGGGATATAAATAGGGTGTACAGGCTCATGTAAGCCTTGTATTCCTTTATATAACTGATGATTCGAATAAATTTCTTCATATCTAAACAATTCCTCGGAATAATCAGCAAAGTAACTAATTTTACAGCGAATCAACGATTTTGATTATGGAAGAAGGCAAAAGACAAAAACAAGTAGCAGGAGCAATCCAGACTACGATGAATGACATATTTCTAAAATTAGGCCTCACGATCGTAAATGGGGGAATGGTATCCATTTCATCTGTTAAAGTGACGCCCGATTTACTGGAAGCAAGGATTTATTTAAGCCTGTTTCAAGTCACCGATCAAGCGGCATGTTTTAAAAAAATTCAAGCACAGGCCTGGGAAATTAAAAAGCGATTGAGTGAAGAAATGAAACACCAACTGAAGCGCATCCCTGTGTTACATTTTTATTTGGATGACACATTGGATTATGTGTTTAAAATGGAAGAGATTTTAAAAAATTTATAAGTGCATTTTTTATTTGCTTGGCGATATTTTAGAGGTAAATATGCTTTTCAGGCAATTCAAATTATTGCATGGGTAAGCGTGTTTGCTATTGCAATAGGTACTGCAGCACTCATTACTATTTTAAGTGTATCTAATGGGTTTACTTCCGTTGTGAAAACCTTGTATGCCGATTTTTATGCCGATGTGCGCATTACACCTAAGCAAGGAAAATATTTTACCATTAACGCAGCACAATACAATCAGTTAAAATCTGTAGAAGGGGTAAAAGCAATCAGCAAGGTTGTGGAGAGTAGAGCCTTGTTGGTAAAAGATGGAATGCAAACGGTTGCCATTGTAAAAGGGGTTGAAAATAGTTATGGCAATATTAATAATATTAAAAAGTATTTAAAAAGAGGGGAGTGTGCTATTGGCGATACGAGTGCACCCTTGTTTATAATGGGTATTGGCATTGAACAAAAATTAGGTTTAATGCAAAGCATGATCGGCGATACCATTCAGGTGTATGCGGTGAACAGGTCGGGGAAGGCCATTACGCAACTTGGTCAACTAAATACTTTAAATGTACAAGAGTCGGGTGCTTTTTCGGTGCAGCAGGAATTTGACGAGCAATATGTTTTTACAAACGCTGCGTTCGCGCAATATTTGTTTGACTTGCAACCCAATGAGGTATCGGCGATTGAATTATCGGTAAAGGGTAAGGATGAAAAAGTAATGGCAGGGATTCAGCAAATTTTAGGACCCAATTTTTTAATACAAAATAAATATCAACAAAATGCCGACTTGTATAGAATTATGCAAGTAGAGAAGTGGATCATTTTTTGTATCCTAGCTATTATTATGTTGGTTGCTTCCTTTAATCTAGTAGGTGCTTTAACGATGTTGGTATTGGAAAAGCAAAAAGATATTCATGTATTAAATGCAATGGGTGCAACGCAATGGGATATTCAAAAAATATTTTTATTATTATCTGGCGTGATGGCTCTGATGGGCGCGCTTATTGGTGGCGGTTTAGCCAGCCTTTTCATTTGGTTGCAATATAAATTTCATCTGATTAAATTAGGTGGAGGCTCCTTTATTATTGATTATTATCCCATTGAGCCCATGGCCATGGATTATGTAGCCATTATCACCCTTGTTATTGTGATTGCTTTATTAGCGGGGTGGATTCCATCACGCAAAGCCGCGGCAAAAATTTACGAAAGAATTTTTTAGCCCTTTATGATTAGTAATCGCCTAAAGTTTCTTCTAATTGTCCCAGTGCATTTGCTAATTGCTCATCGTTTGGTGCAATGCCATGCCACTCGTGTCCTGTTTCCATAAAGTCAACCCCCTTACCCATGGTGGTTTTCATTAAAATTACAATCGGCTTGCCTTGACCTGTCAATGACTTTGCTTTTTCTAAAGTAGCAACAATTTCGTCCATATTATGACCGTCCATCTGCAATACCGTCCAATGGAAGGCTTTGAATTTATCTTCTAAATTATCTAAGTTTAACACTTTACTTAATGGGCCGTCAATTTGTTGACCGTTCACATCAACGGTAGCAATATAATTATCTACTTTGTTATGAGCAGCAAACATAATGGCTTCCCAGTTTTGTCCTTCTTGTAACTCACCATCTCCGTGTAAAGAATAAACGATACGATCGTCTCCATTGTATTTTTTTGAAAGTGCCGCACCAATGGCTACACTCATGCCTTGTCCTAAAGAACCACTCGCAATACGAATGCCAGGTAAGCCTTCATGCGTAGTAGGATGTCCCTGTAAACGAGAATTAATTTTACGAAATGTAGATAATTCTTTTACATCAAAATAACCAGACCTTGACAACACGGAATAAAACACAGGAGAGATATGGCCATTGGATAAAAAGAAAAGATCCTCGTTCTTGCCATCCATTTTAAAGTTGGTATCTATTTTCAAAACCTTGAAGTACAAGGCCGTTAAAAAATCGGCACAACCTAAAGAACCACCTGGGTGTCCACTTTGTTGAGCATGTACCATTCTAACGATATCTCTTCTAACTTGAGATGCAATTTTGTTTAATTCAGTTGTTGCCATAAAGTTGTTTATCTATGGGGTAAAGATAGATAAAAAAAAGACTCCTGTAGAATACTATGATTTACTTAGCTTTGTGTACTCAAATCATTCAGTATGTCAGAGGAATTAAAAAAAATAACAGCGGACGCAGAAGCGGGCATGAAAAAGGCCATTGCTCATTTGGAAATAGAAATTTCTAAAATTCGAGCTGGTAAAGCATCTCCCTCTATGTTAGAAGGCATTAACGTAGACTATTATGGAACGCCAACGCCCATTAGTCAGGTAGCCAACGTGCAAGTACTAGATACCAGAACCATAAGCATTCAACCCTGGGAAAAAGCCATGTTGCCTTTGATAGAAAAATCAATTATGGCAGCTAATATTGGCATTACCCCTCAAAACGATGGGGTGAATATTAGATTGTTTATGCCCCCTTTAACCGAGGAGCGTAGAAAAGAATTGTATAAAAAAGCGGCAGCGGAAGGCGAGCACAGTAAAGTAGCTATTCGAAATATTAGAAGAGATCATATTGAAAAAGTGAAGAAAATACAAAAGGACGGTGCTAGTGAAGATATTTGTAAAGGAACCGAAGATGAAATTCAAGGATTAACCGATAAACATATTGCTTTAATAGACAAGCATCTGGAAGCAAAAGAAAAAGAAATTATGACCGTATAATAATCGTCTAGAACAAAAATAAAAGAACCTTCTATATATTTTATGTAGCGGGTTTTTTTATGAACTTTAGATGACCTCTGTTTACAATGTATACGCCAAAAAGAATAAGACCTAAACAGCCAATTTGAGTAAGATTTAAACTTTCTCCATCCCATACACCCCAAGCTACTGCTACCACAGGAATGCCATAAGTAACCATGGAGCCAAATAACATGCCCGATTGCTTCACTAAGTAATAAAATAAAATAGTGGCTATGGAAGTACCTACAATGCCCAATACGCTAGTAGATGCTAACGCACGCAGCACAATGGGATCGCTAAAATCCTTGTTAAAATATCCTGTAAAATAAAGCACGCAAATACTAGGGATCATTAAAAATACAAAGGCAATGGAAGCCACATTTAAAGAACCCAATTGCTGCATATATCTGCTCAAAATATTTACATTAATTCCATATAACAGCGTGGCTAATAATACCAAACTTGCAAAGGATAAATTTTGAAAGCTTACATTTTTTCCAGAAGCAAGTAAAATACTTAATCCTATAAATCCAATAATCATTCCCAACACTTTGATCATGCTCGTTTGCACCTTAAAAAACAGAACCCCCACTATGATCGTAAACATAGGAGTAAGTGAGTTTAATATACCGGCTAAAGAGCTGTCAATTTGGGTTTCGGCAATGCAAAAAAGATAGGCGGGTATAAAATTTCCTAAAATACCGGAAAAAACGACTAATCCCAATTTATTTTTAGGGATTCGCTTCATGGCTTTGTAAGCAAAAGGGAGTAAAATAATACCTGCAAATAACATTCTTAAAGAAGCCACCTGATAGGGATTGAAGGCTTTTAAGCCTTCCTTCATAAGGATGAAAGAACTGCCCCAAACAATGGCCAAAAGGGCAAATACAAGCCAGCTAATCCAGTTCTTATGCATTCAGGTATAATTTGCCCAAAGATGCTCCATTTTTGTCTAAAAATTTGCGTTTCTTTGTACACTATGAGTCAGCATGCTAATTATTCGATTAAAGTGGATCAATTTGAGGGTCCATTTGACCTATTGTTATTCTTTATTGAAAGAGACGAGATGGATATTTACAATATTCAAATCACAAAAATCATTAAGGACTTCTTGGATTTTATTCATAGTCAGGATAAATTAAATATAGAATTAAGTAGTGAATTTATCTTGTTCGTTTCTACCTTGATGCGCATAAAGGCAAAACTATTATTACCAAGAAAAGAAATAGATGCTTTAGGAAATGAAATTGATCCTAGACAAGAATTAATTGATAAAATTTTAGAGTATAAAAGATACAAAGAAGCAGCGGTTCAAATGGCCGATTTAGAAGCGCTAAGAATGCTGATGATGAAGAGAGGTAATATTTCGCATGAAATGTCATTAGTAGGAGAGGAGGCAGCAGAGGGTACCGAATTGCATACGGTTACTTTATTTAAATTAATGAAGTCCTTTGAAAAGGTAATGACCCGTTTGCAGGATCGTCAAAATAAACCTGTGCACACGGTAGTAAGATATAACTACACGATGGAAGGTAGCAGAAGCCATTTATTAGGTTTAGTGGAAAATGAAAAAACCGTATCCTTTGAAAAAGTGTTTGATATTTGCGAGGATCGAGTTCATGCATTATTTTTATTCTTATCTATTTTAGAATTGTCCCAACAAAAATATATGCGCTTATTAGTAGGCGAAGGAAAGAATAATTTTATTCTTGAATGGAATGAAAATAGAGCAGAAGATTTAGAACCTGGACATATTGATGAATTCGATGCCTGGGAAACCAAGGCCGACTTAGAAAGTTTTAAAGACGCTCCTTTGGATGGTGAAGGTGATTTTGATGCCAGTTTAAACTAATGCCAACGCTTTAATATCTTTTGCTAGTAAGGCTTTTACAGCTTCTGCAATAGCCATTGCATCGTAATGACACTCTTGATGCAATTCTTTTAAACTACCGTGCTCCACTATCGTATCAGGAATACCTAAAATAGTAATTTGATTTTGGTAGCCATGCGCATTCATAAATTCTAAAAGTGCAGAACCCATTCCACCCATAACGGTACCGTCTTCCACGGTTACAATTTTAGGGTAAGTTGTAAATACTTCATGTAATAAGTTTTCATCCAAAGGTTTTACAAAACGAATGTCATAATGTGCTGGATCCAATCCCTCGGATCTTAAATTCCGAATGGCGGTTTGTGCAAAATTTCCTGGATGGCCAAAACTTACAATGGCAATATCTTTTCCGTCTTTTAATTTTCTTCCTTTCCCAATTTCAATTGCTTCAAATGGTTTTTCCCAGTCCACCATCACGCCTTCGCCTCTTGGATATCGAATCACAAAAGGTAAACTAATGGTATCTAATTGTGCGGTGTACATTAAGTTGCGCAATTCTTGTTCGTTCATTGGCGCAGAAATAATCATATTAGGAATGCATCTAAAAAAAGATATATCATAACAGCCATGGTGAGTTGGACCATCTTCACCAACAAGACCTGCACGATCTAAGCAAAACACAACAGGCAATTTTTGTATAGCCACATCATGTATTACTTGGTCATAGGCACGTTGTATGAAGGAGCTGTATATGTTGCAAAACACCTTCAAGCCTTGTGTTGCTAAGCCGGCACTTAAAGTAACGGCATGTTGCTCGCAAATGCCCACATCAAAAGCTCTATCGGGCATAGCGTCCATCATATATTTCAAAGAGGAGCCGCTAGGCATTGCGGGTGTAACACCCATAATATTTTTATTGGATTCCGCAAGGGTCACAATGGTTTTGCCAAAAACATCCTGATATTTAGGAGGTTGCGGAACGTCTACTTTTTTCTTGATAATTTCTCCTGTTAACTTATCAAACAAACCAGGGGCATGCCATTTGGTTTGGTCTTTTTCTGCCAATTCATAACCCTTTCCTTTTACAGTAAGGATATGCAAAATCTTTGGCCCAGGAATTCCTTTTAGATCCTTTAAGGTATCTACTAATTTGGTAATATTATGACCATCGATAGGGCCAAAATATCTAAGGTTTAAAGCTTCAAATAAATTACTGCTTTTAGATACTACACCTTTTAAACCTGCTTCTACTTTAGAAGCCATTTCTTGGGTAAAGTTTTTACCAATAGGCAGTTTACCCATCACTTTCCAAAGCTCGTCTCTAAATTTATTATAAGTTGGAGAAGTGCTAATATCTGTTAAGTATTCTTTTAGGGCGCCCACATTAGGGTCAATACTCATACAATTGTCATTGAGTATAATAAGCATATCACTATCCGCAACACCTGCGTGGTTCATGGCTTCAAAAGCCATGCCGGCTGTCATTGAGCCATCTCCAATAATGGCAACGGACTTGCGATCCTCGCCTTTATACTTAGCAGCCATGGACATACCTAAAGCTGCAGAAATAGAAGTAGAAGAGTGGCCTACACCAAAAGTATCATAAGGGCTTTCGGTACGCTTTGGAAAACCGCTCATGCCTTTATACTTTCTATTGGTAACAAAGTCTGCTCTTCGTCCTGTTAAAATTTTATGTCCATACGCCTGATGGCCTACGTCCCAAACCAATTGGTCATAAGGGGTATTATACACATAATGCAAGGCAACGCTTAATTCAACCACGCCTAAACTAGAGGCAAAGTGACCACCCTGAACGCTTACCACATCAATAATATATTGACGGAGTTCATCACAAACCTGATGTAATTTTTCCCTAGATAACTTTTTAAGGTCATCTGGGTTATTGATTGTGCTTAGTAATGGGCCAGCCTCAAAGTGCATTTTGGACAAATTGTATTGTAAAAGTAAGTTAATAACATAAAAAAGAGCCAAAAGTTTTGTTGTAAAATGAATATTCCCATTTATCTAGACATATTGCCTTTAATCTATTAAACGGTCGGTTTAGCTAGCATTAATGAGTAAATTTGGGTATGATGAAAAAGCAGCATTCCATTTATTGGGTTTGTCAAATTGGGGGTTGGGTGAGCTATGCGCTTACGATCTTCCTTTTTGCATACGTGCTAGAGCGACAAATAAGCTTTGTTTTTTTAGAGCGCATCATTATTAGTGTGATGCTAGGCATTACCATTACCCATCTATTAAGAACAACACTTGTCCTTAGTAATTTAAGACCACCTACTCCTTCCAGAAAATGGTGGAAAATTTTCTTATTGGTCATTTTCTTTTCATTTACATTTAGTCTTATCAATAGTTCGTTAGTAGAAATGTTTAGATTGTTTGAGCCAGGAAGAGATATGGCAAAAACAGAAAGCAACCAATTTGTATTTTCATTGGATGCTATCATTGCCAATTGGAATGGTGCAAGGGTTATAAGGCGTTTGTTTTTTGGTTTAATTTTAGACACGCCTATCTTTTTTGTATGGATATCTATTTATATTTTATGGCATTATATTGAATTTGCCAATAAAGAAGAAATTAAAAAAATTAAACTGGAAACACTCATTAAAGAGTTGGAATTAAAAACAATCAAGTCTCAAATTAATCCGCATTTTATTTTCAATGCCTTAAATAGTATTCGTGCATTAGTGGACGAGGACCCCAAGCGTGCAAGACAGGCCATCACTGAATTGAGTAATATTTTAAGAAGCAGTATTCAAGTAGATAAAGTGGAGGTAACCAGTTTGGAAAAAGAGTTAGCGATTGTAAAAGATTATCTAGCATTGGAATACATTCGTTTTGCTGACAGACTTAAAATAGTATACGAAATTGAACCTTCCACTTTACAAAATCAAATGCCGCCCATGATGTTGCAAACCTTGGTGGAGAATGCCATCAAACACGGACTAGGCAAGCAACCTGGGGATTGTACCATTAAGATCATTTCCAAATTTGAACAAAATAAGCATGTGCTAAAAGTAATGAACACGGGTTTACTTCAGCCTGCTGAAAATGACGGATTTGGATTGCAAAGCACCAAAGAGCGTTTAAATATCTTATACCAAGGAGAAGCTGTATTTGAATTGTATCAATGTGAGCCCAACCAAGTAACTGCCAAATTAGTAATACCAATTCATTAGAACCATAGCTAAATAATAAAATCATGCCTACTCATACTATCAAAGTGATCATTGTTGACGACGAGCGATTAGCCAGAAATGAATTAAAAAAATTATTAGAACAACATCCAGAAATTGAAGTGGTGGATGAGGCTAGTAATGTAGACGAGGGTGTTGAAAAAATTGATATTGCACGTCCGGATTTAATTTTCTTAGATATTCAAATGCCAGGTAAAACAGGCTTTGATTTATTAGCAGAATTGGAAAAAGCACCAAGGGTCATTTTCACTACCGCCTATGATGAGTTTGCATTAAAAGCCTTTGAAGTAAATGCACTTGACTATTTATTAAAACCTATCGATCCCTTACGTTTAGCTGATGCCATTCAAAAATTACAATCCGAAATTCAATTAGAACAAGCTAGTTTAATGGGTACGAGTCGAGGGCCATTGACCGAAGCCGATCAGGTATTTGTAAAGGATGGAGAAAAATGTTGGTTTGTAAAACTTTCAGAAATTAGATTATTCGAAAGTGTGGGCAATTATGCTAAAGTTTATTTCTCTACCTATAAGCCACTTATTTTAAAATCCTTAAATTCCTTAGAGGATCGTTTGGATGAGCGGGTATTTTTCAGGGCCAACCGTAAACATATTATTAACCTGCATTGGATCGAAAAAATTGAACCTTATTTTAATGGCGGGTTGCTTGTCGAACTAAAAGGAGGGGAGAAAATTGAAATAAGCCGTCGTCAAACAGTTAAGTTCAAGGAAATGATGAGCTTTTAATGATTCAAGCTATGAATCGCTGCTGCCATCTGGCTAATTAAGGCGGGATCTTTTTCTATTGCATTGCCTACTACAATAATATCGGCACCTGCTAAACAGTTTTCTTTTGCTTTTTCAGGGCTGGTAATGCCACCTCCAACAATAATCGGTATTTGAACATACTTTGCCACCTGGCTAATCATAATGGTTGGAATGGCTCTTTGTGCACCACTACCTGCATCCATATAAATAACTTTTAAGCCCAACATTTCTCCTGCCATAGCTGTACAAGAGGCAATGTCATTTTTATTAGAAGGGATGGGGTTGGTATTGGAAATATAGGATACGGTGGTCGGCGTGCCGCCATCTATTAGCATATAACCAACGGGTATAATTTCAAGTCCACTTTGTCTTACAAAAGGAGCACTTATTACATGTTGTCCAATGAGTAGTTCCGGGTTGCGGCCGGATATCAAGGAAAGGTATAATAAGGCGTCTGCTTTTGGGGTGATTTGGTCAGGGGAACCCGGGAACAGTACAACAGGGATGGTGCAGTTTGCTTTGATCGTGCTAACCACTTTATCCAAAGTATCTGTGACCACCAAACTACCACCTACAAACAAGTAGTCAACATTCGCTTGTTTTGCCAACTGTATGGTCTCTGAAAGACTTTCTGCGGTTAATTTATCAGGATCAATCAACACGGCGAACGCTTTATGTGCATTCGCTTTCTGCTTACCTATATTATCTAATATTTTTTGTTTCATGTTGACTCCTGGTTATGTTATTTCCCTCCCCTCAGCCCCCAAAAATATCAATTTTAAGCTTATGTAAACGCACACCCCTCATTTATTACAAAAAAAACCGAAATAAGCCCTATTTTTTTTCTAAGAAACTAACATCAGTTGGGGATAAATCATAGAATTCAATGGGGTTATGGACTTTCAGTTTGTTCACATTAATTTTCCACAGCTGTTGATATTTCGGTTAGGGAATTATGGAAAGCAAAGGATATTTTCGTCTACCCATCAAGGTTTTTCAAAAAACCTCTTGGGGAACATAACCAACATCCAAAAATAGAATACGACCATGGCTACTCCAAAAACAAAAACCACTGCGAAAAAAGGCTTAGAATTTTCTCGCCGCTTTACCAAAGACAATGTTTCTCCTTTCGATCAATTTGAATACGACTATCGTGATAGTGTTATTAAAAATCCAAACGGAGAAAAAGTATTTGAAATGACAAACGTAGAGGTTCCAAAACAATGGAGCCAAATTGCTACGGACATTTTAGCGCAGAAATATTTTAGAAAAGCAGGAGTGCCTCAAGCCGATGGTTCTTTAGGAAGAGAAACAACTGTAAAACAAGTTGCGCATCGTATGGCAAATTGTTGGAGAGTTTGGGGAGAGCGTTATGGTTATTTCGCAACCTCAAATGATGCACAAGTATTTTATGAAGAATTAGTATATAGTATTTTAAACCAAGCATGTGTGCCTAATTCGCCACAATGGTTTAATACAGGATTGCATGAAAGTTATGGTATCACTGGAGGTGCACAAGGTCACTATTATGTTGATCCAACCGATAAAAAATTAAAAAGATCAACAAGTGCGTATGAGCGTCCTCAACCACATGCTTGTTTTATCTTAAGCGTGAGCGATGATTTAGTGAACGAAGGAGGTATCATGGATCTTTGGACAAGAGAAGCGAGAATTTTTAAATATGGTTCTGGAGTAGGAACCAACTTCTCTCAAATTAGAGGAGCGAACGAAAAATTATCTGGTGGCGGATCTTCAAGTGGTTTAATGAGCTTCTTGAAAATTGGTGACCGTGCTGCGGGTGCAATTAAATCTGGCGGTACAACGCGTCGTGCTGCTAAAATGGTTTGTTTAGATTTAGACCATCCAGAAGTAATGGAATTTATTAACTGGAAAGTAAAAGAAGAAGATAAAGTAGCTGCTTTAATAGCGGCTGGTTATGATAACGGATATGAAGGAGAAGCTTATGCAACAGTGTCTGGGCAAAACTCAAACAACTCGGTGCGTATTCCAAATAGCTTCTTTAAAGCATTGTCTGAAGATGGCAATTGGGAATTAAAGGCAAGAACAGATGGCCGTGTGATGCAATCTATACCTGCACGTGAAGTATGGGATCAAATTGCGAATGCTGCTTGGCGTTGTGCCGATCCTGGAACACAATATGACACCACTATTAATGAGTGGCATACTTGTCCAAAGGGTGGACGCATTAATGCCTCTAACCCATGTTCAGAATATATGTTCTTGGACAACACGGCGTGTAACCTAGCTTCTATCAACCTAAGAAAATTCTTTAACGAATCAGATAACTCATTTGACGTAACAGGTTTTGAGTATACTACAAGATTATGGCAGACTGTGTTAGAAGTATCTATTTTAATGGCGCAGTTCCCATCTAAAGAAGTAGCTCAATTATCTTATGACTACAGAACTACAGGTTTAGGTTTTGCCAACTTGGGTTCTATGTTAATGGTAAGTGGTATCGCCTACGATAGCGAGCAAGCACGTGGTATTGCAGGATCTATCACTGCAATCATGACGGGGGTTGCTTATAAAACATCTGCAGAGATGGCATCCTTCTTAGGTGCCTTCGATAGATACGAAGAAAACAAAGAAGATATGTTACGTGTAATGCGTAATCACCGCGCTGCTGCCTATGATGCAGAAGATGCTTATGTAGGTATTGAAATTAAACCACAAGGAATTAAAGCGCAACATGCTCCTGATTATTTGCTGAAGGCTGCAACAAAGGCTTGGGATGATGCAGTAAAGTTGGGAGAAAAATATGGTTACAGAAACGCACAAACAACGGTAATTGCTCCAACAGGCACCATTGGTTTGGTAATGGATTGCGATACTACAGGTGTGGAGCCAGATTTCGCTTTAGTGAAATTTAAAAAATTATCAGGTGGTGGATACTTTAAAATTATCAACCAATCGGTACCACAAGC
This sequence comes from Bacteroidota bacterium, assembly GCA_947476145.1. Taxonomy (GTDB): domain Bacteria; phylum Bacteroidota; class Bacteroidia; order Chitinophagales; family Chitinophagaceae; genus Sediminibacterium. The sequence goes on from CANJPH010000014.1 coordinate 39,805, forward strand.
CTTAAAGAACTTGGGTTATTCTCAAGCAGAAAATGATGCGATTGTAAACTTCGCTGTAGGACATGCAAGTTTCGCAGGTGCTCCACATATTAATAATGGATCTTTATTAGCAAAAGGATTTACCGCAGAAGAGATTGCAAAATTAAATGGTGCTGCAAAATCTGCTTTTGAAATTGGATTTATTTTTAACCGATTTACTTTAGGAGATGCTTGTTTAACAAGATTAGGTTTCAAAGAAGAAGTATTTGCAGACTGGAGTTTTAATTTATTAGAGGCTTTAGGATTTAGCGAAGATCAAATAGATGCAGCCAACGATTATGTTTGCGGTACGATGACCGTAGAAGGTGCACCAGCATTGAAGGATGAGCATTTGTCCATATTTGATTGCGCAAACAAAAATGGTAAAAAAGGAGTTAGATATATTCATGCACATGGTCACATTAAAATGATGGCTGCTTGTCAACCATTCTTATCGGGTGCAATTTCTAAAACCATTAATCTTCCAAACGAAGCGACTGTTGAAGAAATTGCTGATTCTTATTTAATGAGTTGGTCCCTAGGTTTAAAAGCGAATGCGATTTATCGTGATGGTTCTAAATTAAGCCAGCCATTATCAACAAAGTCTGATAAGAAAAAGAAAACTGACGAAGCGACTGATGAGGAAGCAGCTATCGAAGCAGGTTCTCAATTAGTGGACTTAAGCAACTTAACAGTGGACGAATTATTAGAAGAAGTGCAAAAGAGAATGGCTACTTCTACCGATACGGTATTGAAGCGTCAATTGTCTCGCATTGTAGAGCGCAAATCCTTGCCAGCGAAGCGTCGTGGCTTTACACAAAAAGCTAGAATTGGTGGTCAAGTATTGTTCCTAAGAACTGGTGAATACAATGACGGAACCGTTGGTGAATTATTCATTGACTTAGCAAAAGAAGGTTCAACACTTCGTAGCTTAATGAACTGTTTCGCCATCTCTATCTCTGTAGGTTTACAATACGGTGTACCATTAGAAGAGTTCGTTGATAAATTTGTATTCACGAAATTTGAACCATCCGGAATGGTGGATCATCCAAATATTAAAACTACTACATCCATTGTTGACTTTATATTCCGTGCATTAGCATATGAATATTTAGGCAGAACCGATTTAGTACATGTATTAGACAAGCCAACAGTAGAAAACTTAGGTGAAGCGGGTGATATCACTTTAGTAGGTACTCCAGAACTAAGTAGCATTCGCGTAACCGCGCCTGCAGCGAGTCCAGCACCTGTTGCAAAACTAAATGTAGTAGCAGCGGTAAACGAAGGTGGTAGTTCAATGGATAATATTACTGCAGCAGCGAAGAGCATGCAAAGCGATGCGCCTGCATGTAGCACCTGTGGACATATCACTATTCGTAGCGGTACTTGTTACAAATGCTTGAACTGTGGCACATCTATGGGATGTTCGTAAAATTCAAATTTTAATAGAATGTAAAATTTGAATTTACTTCTCTTATGATATTTAAAACCCACCCCATAAACGGGTGGGTTTTTACTTTTACAATTTATCAGCTGCATGCGCAGCCTCTCCCCATAAACGGGTGGGGGATTGTTTGTTTAACAAATAGCTAGTTAATTCACCTCGGTATCAACAATCAATAAGGGGTATTTTTTTGGCAAATTTTCATGTAAAAATTCGGAAAGCTTCCGAAAAATTCTTTACATTCAATATCTCAAATCATACTAGAAAAACGTTTTTAATATGTCACAAGTTCAAGTAAAAGTAGCGCCAAAAAAATATGACGCAGTTATTGTAGGTTCTGGTGCCGGCGGTGGAATGGCAGCCTATGTTCTAGCAAAAGCAGGATTAAAAGTTTGCTTGTTGGAAGCAGGTCCCGATTATGATCCTGCAAAAAATTCGGCTCAATTAAAAAATCCATGGGAATCACCACGACGTGGTGCAAGTTCTAAGTTTCGTCCATTTGGAGAATTTGATGGATGTTATTGGGGTTGGGAAATTGACGGTGAACCCTACACGCAAACAAAAGGTTCGGATAAGTTTGAATGGTGGAGAGCAAGAATGGTAGGCGGACGTACCAACCATTGGGGGCGTATCTCGCTTCGTTTTGGACCCAAGGATTTTAAAAGAAGAAGTATTGATGGCTTGGGCGACGATTGGCCAATTGGTTATGAGGATGTAAAACCATACTACGATAAAATTGATCAATTAATTGGCGTATACGGAACCAATGAAGGATTAGAAAATGACCCTGATGGAATTTTCTTACCTCCTCCAAAACCTCGTCTGCATGAATTGATGTTTAAAAAAGCAGCTACAGGTATTAATATCCCAGTGATCCCGTCTCGTTTATCTATTTTAACTAAGAAAATAAATGACGAGCGTGGTGTTTGTTTTTATTGCGGTCAATGTAATCGTTCTTGTAAAGTATACGGTGACTTTTCTTCTTCTTCTGTGCTAGTGAAGCCTGCGATTATGACCGGTAATGTGGATTTAATTACGGGTGCAATGGCACGTGAAGTAATTACGGATAGAGAAGGTAAAGCGGTAGGCATTTCTTATGTAAATAAAAATGATAAGCAAGAATATCAAATTAATGCGAAAGTGGTGATCCTTGGCGCGAGTACTTGTGAGACGGCACGTTTATTATTAAACTCTAAATCACAAAAGCATCCAAACGGGTTGGCAAATAGTAGTGGTGTGGTAGGACATTATTTACATGACTCTACAGGTGCTGCAATGGGTGGTGTGATCCCAAGTTTATTTGGTCGTAAGCGATATAATGAAGACGGCGTGGGCGGTATGCACGTATATACGCCATGGTGGTTGGATAATAAAAAATTAGACTTCCCTCGTGGATACCATATTGAATATTGGGGAGGTATGAGCCAACCCAATTATGGTTTTGGAATGGGCATGCAGGGCATGAATGGAAAGTTCCAAGTAAATGGCGTAACCAAAGAAGAAGGCGGATACGGCGCTTCTTTAAAAGAAGATGTTCGTTTCTTTTATGGAGCGAATGTAGGAATGGGAGGACGTGGCGAAGCGGTGCCAGATTTTAAAAACCATTGTAAAATAGATCCAGATGTAGTCGATAAATATGGTATCCCAGTGTTGCAATTTGATTGTAAGAATTCAGAATATGAAATTAAACAAGCAAAACACATGAAAGAAACCTTCCGTGAAATTATGCACGAAATGGGTGCTGTAATTACATGGGGTGACCAGGACAATGCAAGTAATAACTATGGTTTATCTAATCCAGGTAATATTATCCACGAAGCCGGAACCGTGCGAATGGGTAACGATAAAAAAACTTCTGCATTAAATGCATGGGGCCAAGCACATGATTGTAATAATCTATTCTGTGTGGACGGATCGGTATTCACTTCTCAAGCAGATAAAAATATAACATGGACTATTTTAGCATTGTCTATGCGTACTTCGGAGTATATATTAGATCAACTAAAAAAGCAAAATATTTAATGCTTGCGTTTAATTAAATTTATCATTTCAATAAATTAAAATATTATGGACAGACGGAATTCAATTAAAGCCTTATTTTTCACTTCATTTTCTGCAAGTGTATTAATGGCTATGGCGAAAGATCCTAAAACCACGATTGCTTTGGATGAAGACAGAATGCAGGAGGAAAAGGATTATTTAGCAAAAATAAAAGCAGGACCAAAGTTTTTTGATGTGCATGAAATGGCTACCATCAAAGTATTGGCCGATATTATTATGCCAAAGGATAAAGTGAGCGGTTCTGCAACAGATGCCAAAGTGCCCGACTTTATAGAGTTTATTGTAAAAGACATGCCCGAGCATCAAGTGCCTGTAAGAGGTGGTTTAAAATGGCTGGATAGACATAGTACTAATAAGCATAACAAACAATTTGTCGCCTGTACACCAGCTGAACAAATTGGCATTGTAAACGAGATTGCCTATCCTAAAAAAGCGAAACCTGAGGTTTCTCAGGGTGTAAACTTCTTTAATAAAATGCGTGATTTAGTCACCACTGGTTTTTATACTTCTGAAATTGGTGTCAAGGATTTAGGGTATATGGGTAATGTTCCTAATCAATGGAACGGGGTACCAGCGGATGTATTAAAACAATACGGCCTTGCTTATACCGACAAAGAAAATAAAGAGTGTATTAGCTATTAATTTTTTAGCTTAGGTATCCGCAACTTTTAAGCAATCGTACTTCCACTTGCAATGGCTTCACTTGGGCTTACAAAGTATAATTTACCTTGGGCGTCTTCGGCCATTAAAATCATGCCTTGGCTTTCAATGCCGCGCATTTTACGTGGTGCTAAATTGGCAACAATGGTCACTTGCTTGCCAATAATATCTTCAGGATTAAAATGCATGGCAATACCCGATAGAATCGTTCTCTTTTCAAAACCTAAGTCTACTATAAGTGCTAATAATTTGTCGGCCTTCTCTACCTTCTTGGCTTCAATAATGGTACCTACGCGCAAATCAATTTTACCAAAATCGTCAAAAACAATTTCTGGTTTTAGAGGAGTAATTCCGTTTTCGTTTTTTGCTGCTGCGCCTTCGGCGGCATTCGTTGTATTTTCCATTTTCGTTTTTTTAGCTTCCGCATTGGCTTTTAATTCAGCTAATTCGGCAGCAATTTCTTCGTCTTCAATTTTTCTAAATAATAATTCAGGGGGGCGTAGACTATAACCCATTTTTAATAAGTTAAAGTTGCCTGCGTTTTCCCATTCCAGCATTTTGTCCACTACTTTCATTAAATGACACATTTTCTTTGCAGTAAATGGAAGGAATGGATTTATTAATATAGCTAGGTTTGCTGTTAATTGTAAACAACCATGTATACAATTGTCAATTTTAGCTTGTGCAGTAGGATTGGTTTCAATATTTTTTGCTAAAATCCAAGGCTCCTTCTTTTGCATGTATTGGTTACCCAAACGTGCAAGGTTAACCACTTCAAATTGTGCATCTCTAAATTTATACTGCTCTAATAAAGCAGTAATTTTTTCTTTGGTTTCTTTTACGGACAATAAAAGTGCATTGTCATCATCGTCTAAGAATTCGGTATGAATTTTTGGCACTTTGCCTTTGCAAAGCTTATGCATTAATACCCAGGTTCTGTTTACATAGTTGGCGAAGATGCTTACCAGTTCACCGTTTACGGCATCCTGAAAACCTTTCCAAGTAAACTCGCTATCCTTAGATTCGGGTGAAATAGAATTTAAATAAAAACGCAAACAGTCGGCTAATGATTCACCACCATTCTCTTTCTTAATCCATTTGTTAATATAATCATCCATCTCAATACTCCATCCGCGTGAAGTACTCATCTTGTCTCCTTCTAAATTCATGAACTCATTGGCAGGAACATTCTCTGGTAAAATATTGCCATGCAATTTTAACATCACAGGAAATATGATACAGTGAAATACAATATTATCTTTACCAATAAAGTGCACTAACTTGGTTTCAGGATCATTCCAATAAGGATTCCAATCCTTATTATTATTAATTGCCCATTGCTTGGTGGCGCTTATATATCCAATAGGCGCATCAAACCAAACGTATAAAACTTTCCCATCGCCACCTGTCACAGGCACTTTCACCCCCCAATCTAAATCACGTGTAACCGCGCGCGCTTGTAAGCCACCATCAATCCAGCTTTTGCACTGTCCAATTACTGCTGGTCTCCAATCGCTAGTATGTTCTTCTAACAACCACTTTCGTAAAAAATCCTCATGTCTATTTAAAGGCAAATACCAATGGGTGGTTTCTTTTTTAATAGGCGCATTCCCGCTTAATGTACTTAGGGGATTAATTAATTCCTCAGGGCTTAAACTCTTGCCACATTTCTCACACTGGTCACCATAGGCTTCACTGTATCCACAGCTTGGACAAGTGCCTTTTATATAACGGTCCGCCAAAAAAGAATTGGCTTGCGTATCAAAATATTGTTGGGTTGTTTTTGTTTCTAAATCTCCATTGCTTTCAAGGTCTTTAAAAAATTCACTAGCCGTTTCATGATGCAATGGATCGCTGGTGCGATGGTAAATATCAAAAGCAATACCCAGGTCCTTAAAATTTTGTTCAATAATGGGATGATACTTATCAATAATGGCTTGTGCAGTAGTGCCTTCCTTTGTTGCTTGAATGGGAATGGCCGTTCCGTGCTCGTCACTGCCACAAACAAAAACCACCTCTCTTTTTTGTGCTTTTAAATAACGCACATAAATATCGGCTGGTAAATACGCACCCGCTAAATGACCAATATGTTTTAAACCATTGGCATAAGGCAGGGCTGCCGTAATCAAATATCGTTTTGGCGTCTTCATTCCTGCAAAAGTACTTAATATTGCGGTATGATTCAACCTCAAAACCTACAAGCCGGTGACGTGATTGGCATGGTATGTCCTGCCGGAAATATCGCATTGGAAAAAGTCCAAAAATGTGTGGAGACCCTTACTAGCTGGGGTTATACCGTGAAATTGGGTAAAACAGTTGGGGGAAAACATTTCACCTATTCGGGTACCGACGCGGAACGCGCCGCGGATTTACAGGAAATGATGGATGACAAAAATGTGAAAGCAATATTATGTGCAAGAGGTGGGTATGGATTAAGCAGAATCATTAACGGCTTGGACTTTTCAGCGATGCAGGCGCAGCCTAAATGGGTCATTGGCTTTAGTGATATTACCGTATTGCATGCTGCTTTACAAAAAAAAGGCGTTATGAGTATACATAGTCCCATGGCCGCGGCATTTAATAAAGGACCTGAGGGGGAACCTTATATTCAAGCGTTAAAATCCATTTTGGAAGGACAAAAAACCAGTTATGAAGTACCTGTGCATACCTACAATAAATTGGGGTTGGTAACAGCTCCCATGATTGGCGGAAATTTGTGTTTAATTGCGCATTTAATTGGTTCTCAAAATAGTTTTGACACCAAGGGTCAAATATTATTTTTAGAAGATACTGGAGAGTATCATTACAATTTGGACAGGATGGTAATTCAAATGAAAAATGCAGGTTTATTCAATGATTTGGCCGGTTTGGTACTGGGCGGATTTTCGGATATGAGAGATGAGGACACTGATATTGGTGCAGGCGCTTTTGAAATCATTCAATCCCATATTCAGAAATTCAACTACCCGGTATGTTATGATTTTCCCGTGAGTCACGGGCTTCAAAATTATCCAATAAAAGAGGGTGCGCTTTATCAACTCAATATTCAATCCAATGGCGTCAGCCTTAAGGAGGCTTAAGTAAAGTTTATAATATTTTAAAAAGGCGTTAATATTCAGGCCAAAAGTAGCTGCAACCTAATTTATGTACTAAATTTGTCGTATAAAATTTATTTCTATGCAAAAGTTATTTTTTACCTTATTAGTGACATTTTCATTAGGCCTACAAGCTTCTTTTGCACAGTCTTACATTTTGTCTGGTGTTGAAAAGACAGACAAAGAAGGCATGCAATATGAAATACTTGGAAAAGTAGCTAACCATTATTGGATTTATAAAAAAAATGACGGAGTATCTACCATTGCATTGTACAATGCGCAAATGCAATTGGTAAAACAAAATGACCTTGCTTTTATACCCGCTTCCATTAGAGATATTCAGTTTATAAAATCGGCAGACAAAGTGGTATTGTTTTATCAATTCCAAGGAAATACCACTGTGTATGCTGCCGCTGCAGAATTAAATACCGAAGGACAATTGGTTGGCAAGCCAAAAATCATTGATACGGCTGAGAATGTGCGTCCTGGTTCCAATGCGAAAGTGTTTAATTTATTAGAGAGTGATGACCATTCTCAATTAAAACTTTTTTCCGTAAATACCACCAGAGCAAATTCCCTTAAAGTGAAAGTGGTTTCATTAAATAGTGCGTTTGATATTGTGAACGAAGCAACCGTAAATGTAAATGCACAAAATAAAAAAAGTGTTTTATCGGATTTTGCTTTAGACAATAAAGGCAATTTATTCTGCTTAAGAAATATGACATTGGAAGGAGCTGCCCCAGCAGTAAGCTTATTGTGCTTATCTGCAGACGGTTTGGAAGTAGTAGAGTCGCCTATTTTAAACGCTACTTTATTACTGGACGATATTCGTTTAAAAGTTGACAATACCAATGGCCGAGTAATATTAAATTCTTTTTATGCAACAGCTAAAAAAGGAAATGTAGAAGGTATTTATTCTTATATATGGGATGCGAATGCTAAAAAAGAAATTACAAGTAATGCAAGCCGTTTTACCGATGCGATAAGAAGATCGGTAAGTTCGAAAAGAAATTTAAAAGATGCGTATGATAATTTCTATTTTGATAAAATAAATATTCAAGCAGACGGAAGTATTGTAGTGGTTGCAGAAGCAGCAGAAACCAATAGCAACAGAAATGTTTTTTCAAGATGGGATTATTTTTATGGCGGCCCGTTTTACAATCCGTTTATGTTTAGTTTTTGGAACCGACCTTTTGGTTTTTATCCATGGGCAAGATTTGGATGGGGGATGTCTCCCTTTATGTGGAATCCTTGGATGAATCCCTATGCTGGTTTTGGCTACCCATCCGTTATGTATAATGCAAACAAAATTGCTTTAATAGCTATTGACACGAAAGGAAGTATTCAATGGGTAAAAACAATTGACAAGAAGCAATCGGATATGAATGTGGATCAATTTATTGGATATGGAGTCTTGGAAAATAACAACGCTACTACCTTTGTTTATCAGAAAAGAGAAAAAAGGGTAAGTCAGTTTATAGTAAACAGTTTAGGTAAAGATGGATTATTATCAAAAGGTGCTAATGTTATTATCGCTGAAAAAAATTACGAGTGGATACCTCGCTCTTTAAAACAAACAGGCGAGCACGAAGCGATTGTTCCTTATCAGTATAAGGATAGAATTGGATTCGCAAAAATTCAACTTAAATAAGCACCGTGGTTTTTTTATTTAGAGATAGGTCAGACATCAATTTACTATTCTTAATTTTGTTAAGTGTTGGCTTGCATTTTCACAATTGGATGATACCTCCAATGGTTATTGCCAATGCGTCTGATGGATTCTTGCCCTATCTATTGGTAAACTATATAGCACCACTCCCCCCACTCGCATTAATTATTTTATTTCAAGTAATTATTTTAAGCCAGGCCATTCGCTTAAACATTTTAATGAGTAAACTTAAAATGTATCAACAAGTAAGCTACTTGCCTGGCTTTACATATATCATTTTAACGGCCCTTTTCCCTTATTGGGATGTGATTAGTTCTGGCTTGGTGGCCAACTCATTGGTTTTATGGATATTGGTGAAATTATTAAGATTGTACGACCAAAATCAGCCCAAATCATTGGAGTTTAATATTGGCTTTATTCTGGGGTGTTCTATTTTATTATACTCGCCCATTGCAATTTTAATCCCGGTAGTACTTTTTGCATTGACTATCATTAGACCCTTTAAATTATCTGAATGGTTGGTATTATTAATGGGTATTTTACTTCCCTTTTATTTTATTTTCACTTTTGTTTATTTGACGAGTGGTCCACAAGAGTTTAAACATTATTTGCCCAGATTGGATTGGAAAAATCCTTTGATCAGACCAAAATTGAATATTATTATAACCCTCATTTTAATGGGGGTCCAGTTTATAGCCGGGTTATATTATTGGCAGGATCAGCAGTCTAGATTTATCATCCAGGTCCGTAAGTATTGGGGGGTATTATTATTGGTACTTATTTTAGCCCTTTTCCAGCCCATCATTTTCTCTGCCCAGGCTTTATATGCGTCGGCCATTGTGTTAACCCCCTTGGCTTGTTTTATTAGTTTTGCTTATTCTGTACCCAAAAGGCTATTTATACCCAATATTCTATTTTGGTCGGCAATTGCGGTTATTGTGTATAACCATCTTGGTTAAGTGAAGAATTTAACCCTCTTTTTTTAGGGGGTTTTTGGTAACTTTGGCCTTCAAATTTTCCTTACTCGTAAACCTTACAATCATGAAATTTGGTGTAGTTGTTTTCCCCGGTTCTAATTGCGATAGAGATATGCAAGATGCATTAGAAAAAGACCTTGGTTTCCCTGTTGAAATGTTATGGCATAAGGATAGTGACTTATCTCATTTTACGACGGAAGATTGTGTGGTATTGCCAGGTGGTTTTTCCTATGGGGATTA
>CANJPH010000015.1 GCA_947476145.1 Bacteroidota bacterium
AAAGCAATCGACATCCTATCCCATGCTTTTTGACTATCATGAAAAACAATGATGGATCCGGGCTTGGTATGTTTAATTACGTTGCGTGCACAATCTTCCCCATTTAATTTCAAATCAAAATCGGCACTCAATACATCCCACATAATAATTTGATATGGTAAATCGTTGGATGCTTTTAGGATTCGTATTTGTCTTTTAGTAATGCGCCCATAAGGCGGTCTAAATAAATTACTGTCAATTAAAGTAGCCGCATCTTTTATATTTTGGATATAAAGATTCGTTTCTGTTTTCCAACCATTTAAATGATCATAAGTGTGATTCCCTACCCGATGCCCTGCTTGCAGAATGGACTCATAAATATTGGGATGCTTTAGTACATTATTACCAATGCAAAAAAATGTAGCGCGCGCATTGTATTTTTTTAATTGCGCGATTACAAAAGGGGTGGCTTCGGGATGTGGTCCGTCATCAAAACTTAAATAAATCACCTTTTCTTTAGTAGGTATATTCCAGGTACATTTTGGGTAAAATGCTGGGAGCCAAAAAGGTGTTTTAATTAAATACATACCCAAAGATAAATAGTTCTTTTGCCCATATGAATATTATCTTTGTAAAAATGATGTAAAGTATGGATGCTAAGGTTAGAGTTCGATTCGCCCCCTCTCCAACAGGCGGTTTACACTTGGGTGGCGTTAGAACAGTTTTATTCAATTATTTATTTGCTAAACACAATAACGGAGAATTTATACTTAGAATTGAGGATACGGATCAAACGCGCTTTGTATCCGGTGCCGAACAATACATTCAGGACACATTGGCATGGTGCGGATTGGTTCCAGACGAGAGTCCTTTACATGGTGGCCCTTATGGTCCTTATCGTCAAAGCGAACGCAAAGCCATGTACAAAGAATATGCCGATAAGTTGATAGAACAAGGAAATGCTTACTATGCTTTTGATACCCCGGAGGACTTAGATGCAAAACGCAAGGAAATTCCCAATTTTCAATACAGTCTTACACATCGAATGGGAATGAAAAATTCATTGTCACTCTCCAAAGAAGTGGTGGATGAATTATTAAAGAATAATACCCCGTATGTAATTCGTATTAAAGTTCCAGAAAATGAAGAAGTGAGTTTGGAAGATGTAATTAGAGGTCATGTTAGTTTTGATACCAATATGGTAGATGATAAGGTTTTATTAAAAGCCGACGGGATGCCAACCTATCATTTAGCGGTAGTAGTGGACGATCATTTAATGAAAATTACCCATGCCTTTAGAGGAGAAGAGTGGTTGCCAAGTGCACCCGTGCATGTTTTATTATGGAAATATTTATTTGGATTAGATAAAATGCCTAAGTGGGCGCATCTTCCCTTAATATTAAAGCCAGATGGTAATGGAAAACTAAGCAAGCGTGACGGAGAACGTTTAGGCTTTCCAGTTTTTGCCATGGATTGGTTTGATCCCAATACCAACAACACTACAATTGGTTTTAAAGAAAGAGGATTTTTGCCGGAAGCATTTGTAAACTTACTGGCCATGTTAGGCTGGAACGACGGAACGGATAAAGAAATGTATACCATGGATGAATTGATTGCCGGATTCTCTTTAGACAGAGTGCATAAAGGCGGGGCAAAATTCGATTACGAAAAAGCAAAGTGGTTTAATGCAGAGTGGATTAAGAAAATGGACAATGATAAATTAGCTGGATTAGTTCAACCTTTTTTTGACAAAGAAGGAATTGAAGTGCATGATCCTGCATATTTAGTAAAAGTGATAGGGTTGGTTAAAGAGCGCTGTCATTTGCTTCCAGATTTTATTACACAATCAAGTTTTTATTTTAAAGCGCCCACTGAAATTGACACATCAAGTATTGCGCCAAAATGGGACGCCAAAAAAAGTGACTTCTTTAAAGCATTGGCTAAAATATATAGCAGTAAAATAGCAAGTGGGATTATTACGGAACCAGCTGTTGAATTAGAAGCAGCTTTTAAGGAATTAGTTGCCAAGCATGAATTGAAAGCAGGTGAGCTCATGTTGCCTTTTAGAATTATGCTAGTAGGTAGCAAATTTGGACCTGGTGTTTTTGAAATTGTCGAAGCCATCGCACTAAAAAATACCATTGAGAGAATTGAATATAGCTTGCAATTATTATCATAGAATTGGTGTAACTTGTATACACCAAGGATGCTTAAATAAATTAGAATGAGCGCAGAGAAACCTATAAGAGTATTAGTAGCAAAAGTAGGCCTTGATGGCCATGACCGAGGTGCCAAAGTAATTGCTACAGCATTAAGGGATGCTGGAATGGAAGTTATTTATACCGGCCTTCGTCAAAGTCCCGAAATGGTTGTTCAGGCTGCATTACAAGAAGACGTAGATGCCATTGGAATTAGTATTTTATCGGGCGCGCACATGACTGTTTTCCCAAAAGTTTATCAATTAATGCAAGAGAAAGGATTAACCAATACCTTACTTACAGGTGGTGGTATTATTCCTGAACAAGACAATGCTACATTAAGTGCAATGGGGATTGGTTCGCTTTTTAGCCCCGGTGCAACCACGAGCGACATTGCAGACTATATAAAAAGTTGGGTAGCTGAGCATAGAAATAAATAATAAGAGAAAAAATAATAAGAGAAAAGATAATAAGATTCTTCATTTTTAAATTGCTTCCCTATGTCATTCCAAACCCTATTTACTAAGATGGAAGATCATACATTGATCATTACCATTAATCGTCCAGACGTTTTAAATGCATTGAATAAGCAAGTCATTAACGACTTGGATGCGGTCATGGATCGTGTATATAAATTTCCAGAAATTAAAAGTGTAGTCATCACTGGTGCAGGCTTAAAAAGTTTTGTAGCAGGTGCCGACATCAAAGAATTTGAATCCTTGTCAAAGGAAGAAGCCATTGCCTTGGCAAAAAGAGGACAAGCCGTTTTTGCAAAAATCGAAAATGCACCCAAGCCAGTGATTGCTTGTGTAAACGGTTTTGCATTAGGTGGCGGTTGCGAACTAGCCATGAGTTGTCATTTTGTAATTGCTTCTGAAAGTGCCGTGTTTGGACAGCCCGAAGTAAACCTAGGAATTATGGTAGGTTATGGCGGATCACAAAGATTAACACAACGCGTTGGCAAAGGCAGGGCCATGGAATTAATTATTACGGGCAAAACCATCAATGCTACCCAAGCCATGAATTATGGATTGGCAAATTATGTAGTACCACAAACCGAATTATTAGATAAAGCTTTATCTATATTAAAAGTATGTCACGAAAAATCTCCTATTGCAGTGGGCAACTCTATCAAAGCCATTAATGCGGTATGGGATGAACATGTAAATGGCTATGACGTAGAAGCAAACTTATTTGGAGCATGTTTTGTGAGCGGGGATTCCAAGGAAGGAATTGCCGCATTTAAAGAAAAAAGAAAGCCCCATTTTAAAGGTCACTAATCCCCCATTTTTTCGCAAGGAGCCTTACCTTTGCGATAGCTAAAAAAAACCAATATGGAATACAGAATAGAGAAAGACACAATGGGTGAGGTAAAAGTACCTGCCCATGTTTATTGGGGTGCTCAAACACAAAGAAGTATTGAAAATTTTAAAATAGCACAGGATATTAATAGAATGCCGAAAGAAATTATTCGCGCATTTGCTTATTTAAAAAAAGCAGCTGCCTTAACCAATTTTGATGCGGGCGTTTTACCAAAAGAAAAATGCGATTTAATTGGACAGGTATGTGATGAAATATTAGCAGGTAAATTAGATGATCAATTCCCTTTGGTAGTATGGCAAACCGGTAGCGGCACCCAAAGCAATATGAACATAAACGAAGTGATTGCTTACCGTGCCCATGTTATGAATGGAGGAAACTTACTAGATCATGATAAATTTATTCATCCTAACGATGATGTCAATAAATCGCAGTCCTCAAACGATACCTTCCCTACTGCAATGCATATTGCGGCATATAAAATTTTAAAAGAAGTAACCATCCCTGGAATTACTACTTTAAAAAATACCTTGGATGCAAAGAGTGCGGCGTTCATGCATATTGTAAAAATTGGTCGTACCCATTTTATGGATGCGACCCCACTTACCTTAGGCCAAGAAATTAGTGGTTATGCAAGTCAATTAAAACATGGATTAAAAGCCATCGAAAATACATTAGCGCATTTAAGTGAATTGGCATTAGGTGGTACTGCCGTAGGTACCGGCATCAATACACCAAAAGGCTACTCAGAAAATGTAGCAAAACATATTGCCAACCTAACAGGACTTCCTTTTATCACTGCCGAAAATAAATTTGAAGCCTTGGCAGCACATGACGCCATTGTTGAATCTCATGGTGCTTTGAAAACAGTGGCCGTAAGTTTAATGAAAATTGCGAATGACATACGTATGTTGTCCTCAGGACCAAGATCAGGTATTGGAGAGCTCTTTATTCCAGACAATGAACCAGGATCTTCCATCATGCCAGGTAAAGTAAATCCTACGCAGTCCGAAGCATTAACCATGATTGCTGCACAAGTAATGGGCAATGATGTTGCTATAAACATCGGTGGCTCCATGGGACATTTTGAATTAAATGTATTTAAGCCAGTAATGATTTATAATTACTTACATAGTGCAAGATTAATTGGAGATGGCTGTATGAGCTTTAACGAAAAATGTGCCATTGGTTTAGCACCCATCGAAGAAAACATTAATAAGCACGTAAATAATAGTTTAATGTTGGTGACTTCCTTGAATACCAAAATTGGTTATTACAAGTCAGCCGAGATTGCTCAAAAAGCACACAAAGAAGGCACTACTTTAAAAGAGATGGCCGTGAAATTAGGATATGTTACCCCAGAAGAATTTGATGCATGGGTAATCCCTAAGGATATGGTTGGACTATAAATGATTTTGATTAATGTACTCTTTCTCCATTTAGGTAAGTCTTCAAAACTTTTATTTTCAAAATACGATCGGTAGCTACTTTCATTAAGTCCTGGTCAAGTATAATAAAATCAGCTTTCTTGCCTACTTCCAATGAGCCTACTTGTTTTTCCATGCGGTTGGCTTTTGCAGCCCAAATAGTCATCCCTCTTATGGTTTGTTCACGCGTTAAGGCATTTTCCATTTGAAAACCACCAGCAGGAAAGCCTTTACTATCCTGTCTTGCAACAGAAGCTAAAAAAGTTTTGAATGGATTAATTTCTTCGACCGGGAAATCGGTTCCGAGTGGCAACCAATTGTTTTGCTCCAACAATTGTTTATAGGCATAGCCTCCTTTTAGTCTTTCTGCTCCCAATCTATCTCCTGCCCAATACATATCACTCGTACCATGGGTAGGCTGAACAGAAGGCACAATACTATTGTCTCCGAATAAATGAAAATCAGCTGGATGCACAATTTGTGCGTGTTCAATTCTCCAACGTTTATCATTCTTTCCTTTTAAGTATTTAGCATACACATTTAAAATGGTTCGATTTGCGCTGTCACCAATCGCATGCGTACACATTTGGAAATCGGTATTAATTAATTTTGCTGCAATAGAATCAAAATGCGCAGGACTGCTTAATAAGAATCCTGACCAATTTGGTTGATCTGAATAAGGATGCAATAAACAAGCCCCTCTACTTCCTAAGGCGCCGTCACCATAAACTTTCACGCCTTTCACAGACAATCTATCGGTTACATATCCACCACCCGTAAAATATTTTGAAGCATAGGATTCCGGTTTATCACTAAGCATCACATACAATCGCATTTTTAAATCATTGCTTTTTTGCAAAGCATCTATATAATCAATATCAGAAGGACTTAATCCGCAATCCGTAATGGTTGTTAAACCGGTTGCAAAACAATTTTGTTGTGCAGCAGTCAACCAATCTTTATAATCATCTTTTGTAGCGACAGGAACATATTTTTCTACCACGCCCACCGCATTGTCCACCAATAATCCAGTGAGCTTTCCATCCTGCATCATAAACTGTCCACCTTCAATAGTTTGTCCTGGTTTAACCCCGGCTAAATTCAAAGCAAAATCATTTGCAATACTTGCATGACCGTCTACTCTTTCTAATATTACAGGACGATCAGGAAACAACGCATTTAATTCCGCATTGGTTGGGAATTGTTTACCTGGAAAACGATTCTGATCCCAGCCTCTTCCTTTAATCCAACCCTTTCCTGGATGCTTTATTGCAAAGTCTTTCACACGTGTTATGGCTTCCTCCCAGCTTGGCACAAACATTAAATCCACTGAGTATAAGGATTGCCCATATCCTAAAAAGTGTGCGTGCGCATCAATAAAGCCTGGATACACAGCAGCCCCTTTTGCGTCTACCAAACTGTCGGATTGATATGCTTTTAAAATTTCATCGTTTGTGCCAATTGCAACAATTTTGCCATCCTGAACTGCCATTGCTTCGGCAGTAGCAAAGTCGTTATTCACGGTATAAATTTGTGCATGGTGCACAATTAAATCTACTCTCTGGTTAATACAAGAACTGCACAACAAAATAATTGCAAAGGCATATAAATTACGCATGGTAAAAGTTTGAGGAAATAAAAATAACTAAAAAAGAAGGAATTAGTTCAACAATTCACAAGGCTTTAAGCCTGTATGTTTTTTAAATGCGGCAGAGAAGTGAGAAATAGAGGAATAGCCTAATAATGCGGACACATCCGTCACACTTAATGCCTTTTCATATAACAAATATTTGGCGTGCTCCATTCTTTGTTGTTGGTAAAAATCAAATATGGTAGTGCCAAACACTTCCTTAAATCCTTTCTTCAAATAACATTCATTCATAGCCACTTTACGACTCAATTCCTTAATGGTAATAGGGTCTCCAATATGCTTTAACAAAATTTCACGTGCTTGATAAATACTTTCTTTACCACGATCATCTGCTAAAAATTTACAAGTAAAGCCTTCTTCTTTTTCATCATCCCCAATTACATCCAAGCTTTGCAATAGTAGCTCGTGTATTTTAGCATTGATAAAAATATTTTCCAATGAACCACTGTAGCTGTGATTTAATACACTATCCAAGGTTTTTCTTTTACGAACACTTAAAGGAAATATCTTCGTAAATGCATTGGGATGCTTAAAGGCCAACACTTCGTCTTTTGTATTTGTCAATTTTACATTGTGTAAAAATTGATGTAAGAAAGAAGCTGTAAAATGAAAAGAAAAAACATCTACAGTGCGCAACGGACCTGCACAATCTTCGGTTGGCAATTGATTACAATTACCACATAATTTATGGTCACAATATCTATTGCCTGCAATACAAAAACGGAGTTCTAAAAAATTATCTTTTGGATGCGCCTCGTTGTAATGGTATACAAACATTCCCGTATCCTCCGTAGTCCAAGAATCTTGTGCAGCGTAACGGCGAATATTATATTGAGTGGACCCTGGGATATGCTGATCCTTATGCCATAGCAAAGCCATACCGTTATATTCGGCAGGTTTGTTGGCGTATTTAAGGATCTCTAGTGCTTGCATTAGAATGTGAAATTAATGTATAAACACTAAATAGGGTTAAAAGGTTCATTTTGTGACCTAAAAATGACATTTGAGACGCAAAATTTAGGAGCGAAAAGATTGCTTAAAAACAATGCCCCTTAAAGGCCCTTTTTAGCCTCATTTTTGGCCTCAAAATAATTCACAAAGAAATGAATTTGGGGATAACTAAACCCCCTTAAAACGCAGGTCTAACTGCTTAATTTTCTTAAGTTTGTATGCGTTTGCAACGCGCTATAAAAACAAAAAATATCCCTGTTTATGTCAGAAGATTTACAATCCCCAGATTCGGCCGAAAATAAAAATTATGGAGCCGATAGTATCCAGGTATTAGAAGGCTTGGAGGCAGTAAGAAAAAGACCCGCTATGTATATTGGTGATGTGGGCTCAAAAGGATTACACCATCTAGTATATGAGGTAGTAGACAACTCCATTGATGAAGCATTGGCGGGCTATTGCTCACACATTGAAGTAGCCATTCACGAAGACAATTCCATTAGTGTTCAGGACAATGGTCGTGGTATTCCAACGGCGATGCACTCTAAAGAAAAAAAATCGGCATTGGAAGTGGTAATGACTGTATTACATGCCGGTGGTAAGTTTGATAAAAACACCTACAAAGTATCGGGTGGATTACACGGTGTGGGTGTAAGTTGTGTGAACGCATTAAGTACAAAATTGTTGGTAACCGTTCAAAGAGAAGGTAAAATATTTGAACAAGAATATTGTATTGGTGCTCCACAATATGCAGTAAGAGAAACGGGCTTAAGTGATAAAACGGGTACACATGTTCACTTCTGGCCGGATACGACCATTTTTCAAGAGACCGTTTACAAAAAAGAGATTTTAGAAGGCCGTTTACGCGAACTGTCTTATTTAAATAAGCGCATTACTATTACATTAACTGACTTAAGAGAATTAGGAGAGGACGGAAAACCTTATATCAATACTTTTTACAGTGAAGGGGGTATTATTGAGTTCGTTCAAATGTTAGATAAAAACGCAAACAGAAATCCAATCATCAGTGCCCCATTGTATGTAGAAGGTTTAGACGAAGCCTCTAATGTAATGGTGGAAGTTGCCTTAACTTATAATGATGATTTTAAAGAAAACATTTTTTCTTACGTAAATAATATCAATACCATTGAAGGGGGTACGCATGTGACCGGTTTTAGAACTGCGTTAACGCGTGTATTTAAAAGCTATGGTGATAAGGAAGGTTTGTTTGATAGAGCAAAAGTAACGGTAGAGGGAGATGACTTTAGAGAAGGCTTGAGCGCCATTATTTCTGTGAAAGTACCAGAGCCACAGTTTGAAGGGCAAACCAAAACCAAGTTGGGAAATAGCGAGGTAAGTGGTGTGGTGCAAACCACAGTAGGACGTGCCTTAGAAGCTTATTTAGAAGAAAATCCTAAAGAAGCGAAATACGTTATTTCAAAAATTATATTAGCTGCTCAAGCGCGTGTTGCTGCAAAAAAAGCACGTGATATGGTGCAAAGAAAAACGGTATTGTCAGGCGGTGGCTTACCAGGTAAATTAGCCGACTGTTCCGAAAGAGATCCTGAAAGATGTGAGTTATACTTAGTGGAAGGAGACTCGGCGGGTGGTACGGCAAAGCAAGGACGTGATAGAAGCTATCAAGCTATTTTACCATTGCGTGGTAAAATCTTGAACGTTGAAAAAGCAATGGAACATAAAATTTACGAGAACGAAGAAATTAGAAATATGTATACTGCACTAGGCGTAACGGTGGGCACTCCCGAAGATCCTAAAGCATTAAACATTGTAAAGCTTCGTTATCATAAGTTAATTATTATGACCGATGCCGACGTGGATGGTTCGCATATTGCTACCCTAATTCTTACATTCATCTTTAGATACATGAAAGAGTTAGTGCAAAATGGATATGTATACATTGCACAGCCTCCTCTGTATTTAGTGAAGAAGGGTAAAGAGCAAGAATACGCATACAGCGAGGAACAACGTAAGGATTTGGTAGTTAAAATTGGAGGTGGCAATGACAGCTCAGTGACCATTCAGCGATACAAAGGTTTGGGAGAAATGAACGCCGACCAATTATGGGAGACCACTATGGATCCAAGTCGCAGAACCTTGAAACAAGTGACTATTGATAGCGCTGCCGAGGCAGATCGTATCTTTAGTATGTTAATGGGTGACGAAGTGGCTCCTCGAAGAGAATTCATTGAAAGCCATGCTAAATATGCCAAAATTGACGTCTAAACCTAGTTTTAGACCTAAAAAAGGCATTTTTTAACAAAAAATCAATGAGTTTCTAAAGGGAATCACAATAAATAACCTACTTTCAATTCAGCAATTTTAACATTAAAATCTATACAAAATGGACACTTCAAAAATGATCAAAGCTTATTGCTTAAAAACAAAAGAAAAAAATGTACCAATGCATGACGCTGTTGTAACTAAAACTGCTAGAGGCGGTTACATGGCAGGTGGTCATGATGGTAAAGGAAATAAAATGGCTGCTATCATGAGCGAGACAAATGCTTTAAAAGCAATCGCTGACGGTGTAGCTAAAAAAGGATTTTAATTTTTCAACCACCCCATAAAAGGGTGAGGTTGTTTACTGTTTTAAAGTAACTACTATAAAAAAAGCCGCTGATTCATCAGTGGCTTTTTTTATTTACCAAATATCCCAGTATACATTTTATGTAAGGTACTGAAGCAGGCTTCCATTCCTTGAATATCTTTTATAATTAAGATAAAGGTTTTACCAACTTGTTTAAAATGCGCATTATTCATTGATGTATTAGTAAAGCCAAGTAGATCTTTAAAAGTATCGCTCTCAAAATAAGGAGAGTCGGGTCTATTAATAAAGAAACAACGCATGGTATCATCCTTTAAAGTCATCTTTTCAAAACCTAAGGATATGGCTAGTCTTCTGCACTGAATGGTAACGAACAAATCATTCACAGGTGCGGGCAATGGACCAAATCGGTCCATTAGCTCTACTTTCATTTGCTCCAATTCCATGTCATCTTCCGATTGGTCCAATCTAGTATATAAAGAAAGTCTTTCTCCAATATTTTCTACATAACTATCCGGGATCATAATTTCCAAATCTGTGTCTATAGTACAATCCGAAACAAAATCGTCCTGCTTACTAATTTCTTCTTTAAATAATTCCTGAAAGTCGGTACGTTTTAATTCTCTTACTGCTTCTGCTAAAATTTTCTGGTACATTTCAAAACCGATATCCGCCATAAATCCACTTTGCTCGCCCCCTAATAAATTACCTGCCCCTCTAATATCCAAGTCACGCATTGCAATTTGAAAACCGCTTCCTAATTCACTAAACTGTTCCAAAGTTTGTAAACGCTTTCGAGAGTCGTCTGGTAAAGTACTTATAGGCGGCGCCAATAGATAACAGAACGCTTTTCTATTGCTACGGCCTACCCTTCCTCTTAATTGATGCAAATCACTTAGTCCAAAATGATGCGCGTTATTTACAATAATAGTATTTACATTGGGTATATCCACTCCACTTTCTACAATATTGGTACAGACCAATACGTCATACCTTCTTTCAATAAAATCTAAAATCTTTTCTTCTAATTGGTGTCCTTCTAGTTGTCCATGTGCGAAGCCAATGCTTAAATCGGGACATAGTTTTTGAATCATTGCACACATCTCCGCCAAACCTTGCACCCTATTATGAATAAAGAAAACCTGTCCGCCTCTTTCGGTTTCATAATAAATACTTTCTCTAATTACGTCCTCATGAAATACCTGTACTTCGGTATGAATAGGCTGTCTGTTCGCAGGTGCGGTATTAATAATGCTTAAATCACGCGCGCCCATCAAACTAAAATGTAATGTTCTTGGAATAGGAGTAGCGGTAAGGGTTAAACAATCTACGGTAGTTCTTAATGTTTTTAATTTCTCCTTATGCCCAACACCAAATTTTTGTTCCTCGTCAATAATCATCAGTCCCAAATCCTTAAAGGCTACTTCTTTACCCAATATGCCATGGGTACCCACTAAAATATCTATTTTCCCTTCTTTCACTTTTTCAATCGTTGCTTTTTTCTCTGCAGCAGATTTAAACCTATTCAAATAATCCACCGTTACTGGAAAATCTTTTAATCGCTCTTTGAATGTTTTATAATGTTGGAATGCCAATATGGTAGTAGGTACTAAAATGGCCACTTGTTTGCCGTCAATGGCCGCTTTAAATGCGGCACGAATGGCTACCTCCGTTTTACCAAATCCAACATCACCACAAACCAGTCTATCCATGGGTGAAGGTTGTTCCATATCTTTTTTTACATCCGCAATCGCTTTGGCCTGATCAATCGTATCCTCATACATGAAGGATGCTTCTAATTCATGTATCATATAATTGTCTGGCGTAAAAGCAAAACCAGCCTGCGCTTTGCGATGCGCGTATAATTTAATTAGATCAAAGGCAATGGCTTTAACTTTTGCCTTAGTCTTATCTTTTAATTTCACCCAAGCATCTGATCCTAGTTTATTCACTTTAGGAGGCGCGCCTTCCTTCCCCGTATATTTTGAAATTTTATGCAAAGAATTAATATTCACATATAAAATATCACTGTCCTTATATATAATTCTTACCGCTTCCTGTGTATGTCCATTTACTTCAATCTTCTGTAAACCACTATACACGCCCACTCCGTGATCAATATGGGTTACATAATCACCCGGCTGTAAGTCACGCAATGTTCTTAATGTAATGGCCTTACTCTTACTGTACGCTTGTTTTACTTTGTATTTATGATAACGTTGAAAAATTTGATGGTCTGTATAACAAACCATTTTATGATCATGATCTATAAATCCTTCGTGTATACTTTTTACAATGGGTATAAATTGAATATCCGTTTTCAGATCGGTAAAAATAGCGTGTAGTCTTTCCAATTGTTTTGCTTGCTCTGCAAATAAATACAAAACATACCCTTGTTTATGGAAGTCCTGTAAATTGGTAATCAAGTATTGAAACTGTCTATTAAAAACAGGTTGCGCCTGTGTATTAAACGCTATTTTTTGAGTCGTTAGATGTGCGTGAAACCCCCACTCAATAAGCGTATGCGAAGATAATGTAGACTCGGTAGCTAAAACAGTTTCAAAATCATCAATATGACTTTCCTTTTTAAGCGAATCATTTTCATCTGCCTTGTTCATTGCAGCATGATGTGTAATAAAAGTTTCTAAAGCTTCTTGTTGATCCAAGCCTTTTTGCCTTATAACATCCCAATCCTTTAACCAAACAATGGTATCCTTATCTAAAAAGTCTAATAAAGGAATTTTCTCCGTATCCTCAAATTGCGTAGTGACGTTAGGAATAATATTTACTTGCAACAATTTTCTTTCACTTAGCTGCGAAGCGGGATCAAACAATCTAATACTATCCACTTCTTCCCCAAATAGCTCAATACGATAGGGCTTTTCATTACCAAAAGAATAAATATCTAAAATGCCGCCTCTTAAAGCAAATTGTCCAGGCTCATATACAAAGTCGGTTCTTTCAAAACCATAATCCACCATTTGTTGCATGAGGCCATTCAAATTCAAGTTATCATTGGTTTTTATTTGAATGATATTTTGCTGTAATGTCTTTGCCAATACCACTTTTTCAAAAAAAGCTTCGGGATAGGTAACAATGATTTTTTTATTTCCCCCCATTGAAATTTTTGTCAAGGCCTCGGTCCTTAACATCACATGGGAAGGATTTAAGGCACTAAAATTATGGGGCGATTTAAAAGAAGAAGGAAAATAAAATAAGTCCAACGCCTCTGTTACACTTTCAATGGAGTTGAAAAAATAAGCCGATTCTTCCGCATTATTTAATACTACAATATGATTTAAGTGATTGGTATTTGGATTGCTAAAAATAGATTGCAAAACAAAGGCAGCAGAGGAGCCATTTAAATTTTGTAAAAAAACCTGGAGTGGATTTTCTTTTCCAGTAGACATAGCTATCCTGTCCGCCAAATTATTTAGGAGGGGGGATTGCTCTAACCGCTCAAACAGAGATTGCTCATTCATACCTACTCCGCAAAGATACCAATCCTAGGGTTTACTTTATTGAATATTTGTACTGCCTCGTACAATGATTTCTAATTGTGTGGGTACATTTTCCTTGATTTCAAACAAGGCCGTCCATTCAGAACCCGAAAAATAGGGTATGTATTTAGCATTTTCATACTGCACAAAAACACTATAAATACCTGGTTTTAATTGCGCATTAAAACTTCCCTTGGCATTTGATTGTATCGTGGCTATTAAATCCCCGTTAATTCGACTACAAAAATGTCCATTTAAACTATCCAACTGCTTTATGCTGGTTGCCCTATAAATATATAAATTAGTTGCTAAAGGAGTGCCCATAGCACTAGGCCTATCCGACATGGGCATACTATTGTACTTTTGTTCAAGCAGTACGCCTTGAAAATTGAAATTTTCTTTAACTATTTTTTGACTTCTACAAGCCATAAAAGCGAGAAAGACAAGCCCAATGAGTAAATAGTTTAGCTTTTTATGCATAGTCTAAATTAATCAAAAAAACGCTAAATAGTTTCAAGAAATCATTGTATTTTTAAAGTACATAATTGTCATATATAATCACAACAATTCCACATGCGTAAATTTTTATTTTTATTCATAATTAGTACTTCCCTTTTTTCATCCACTCATGCACAAATTGGAACGCAGAAAGATGTATTAACCAATACCGCTAAATCACTTGAAGTTGAATCAAGGTCAAATTTTAGTGAAGCCATTATTAAATCAAAGCTAAAAGGTTGGCCCCTAGAATATAAATCAAAGGATAATCAAACTTCAAGCTTAATTGGTATTGACAAATTTGGACTACCCATTTACCTTACCACCTATGCCGATCCTGTACAAGCCATTACAGTGAACACGCATCAAGTTTGGCAGGGCGGCAGTACCGGATTTAATTTAAGTGGATCAAGTGATAGTATTACAAATCGGATTGGTGTTTGGGATGAATCTTCTCCACGTTTAACACATAATGAATTTACAGGACGTCTTGTATTAAAAGACAATGCGAGCAAAACAGTAGATCATCCAACACACGTTGCAGGTATCATCATGTCAAAAGGGGTAAATCCACTTGCAAAAGGGATGTCCTATGGAATAAAAGGTGCGTATGCATATGATTGGAACAATGACGTTTCCGAAATGGCAACTGCTGCAGCAAATGGCTTGCTCATTTCTAACCACTCCTACGGAACCGTGAGTGGATGGGATTATAACAAGGATTCATCTAGATGGGAATTTGGTGGAAAATGGAATGAAAAAGAAGATTTAAAATTTGGATTGTATAACCAAACTGCACAAACCTATGACTCCATCTCTTATAATGCGCCTTATTATTTGATTGTAAAATCCGCAGGAAATAACCGAAGTAATAATGGTCCGGCAGTAGGTCAACCTTATTGGCGCAGAGATGAAAGTGGAAAATTATACAATGCAGGAAACCGACCTGACAGCCTAAGTAGTAATAATGGTTACGATATTTTACCAACAGATGCCAATGCTAAAAATATTTTGACCGTTGGTGCCATTGGCCCCATCAGTGCAGGTTATTTAAAACCCTTAGATGCCTCCATCACATCATTTAGTTCATGGGGACCTACCGATGATGGAAGAATCAAGCCCGATATTGTTACCGATGGTCTTTCTGTGTATTCAACAATTAGTTCAACAGACTCTACTTATGCCTACTTAAGTGGGACTTCCATGGCTGCTCCAGGTGCGGCGGGATCCCTATTGTTATTACAAGAGCTGAGTCAAAAAGCAAGTCCGAATAAATTTATAAAATCTGCCACAGTGAAAGCATTAGCCATTCACACTGCCAACGAAGCAGGCATCGCAAATGGACCAGATTATAGATATGGATGGGGGGTATTAAATACTGCAGAAGCTGCGAACGTATTGAACAACGCTTTAACTAGTAATAATAATAGTACAAGTGTTGATTTAGTATATGAAAATATTTTATCCAATGGCCAAACTGCAAATTTTTCAGTAACTGCCTCAGGAGCGAAGCCATTAAAAGCAACCATTGTTTGGACCGATATTAAAGGAAATGTTTCAAGCACACTAAACGATACAGTGCGTCGCTTAGTGAATGACTTAGATTTAGTCATTAAAAAAGGAACCACTAATTTTTATCCTTGGACTTTAAATAGAGCCATCCCAGATAATGCTGCGGTTAGAGCAATCAATAACGTTGATAATGTAGAAAAAGTAGAACTAGACTCTACCTTGGTGGGTAACGCTTATACTATTTCTGTAAATCATAAAGGAACCTTAGAAAGAGGACAACAATATTACTCGCTTATTATTAGTGGTGCAGGCGGTGCGGCATATTGTGCATCTACTGCATCTTCTAGTGCAGGTACAAAGATGGATAGTGTTAGCTTAAATAATATTCAATTTAGTAATACAACCACTAATCAATATATTGACAATTCAAAATTCTTTGTACAGGGGGAGCCGAGTGGAACCCTTCCTGTGTTTATTAAATTAAATAGTGTAGATGCTACAAATAATAGCAGGTTTGTTAAAGTATTTATTGACTACAATAATAACGGCCTATTTGAAACAACCGAAACTGCACTAACCAGTGCCGCTGTTACAAATGGTAATTACACCGCAAACATCACCCTTCCTACAACTTTAACGGTAGGTAAATTAATGAAGCTTAGGATTGTTGCTATGGAAACGAATAGTAGCAGTAATGTAAATGCTTGTGACACCTACACAATTGGTGAAACGCAGGATTATACCTTAAAGGTAGTGAGCGCTTCCAATGACGTTCAAGTGAGTGAAATAATAAGCCCAGCAGCTGGTGTATGTAAAAGAAATGCACAGTATGTGTCGGTTAAAGTGGTGAATAATGGTAGCTCCAATCAAAGCAATATCCCTTTGAATTTATTAATTAAGAAAGGAAATACTACTGTTTTAAACATCAATGAAACCTTTAAAGGCAGACTTAATGGTTTGGAAAATATGAATTATACTTTCCAAACACCTTTTGCTGTTGAAGCCAATACTGCTTATACAATTACAGCAACTGCTAGCATATCCAATGATCAACAACCTGATAATAATTCAGTATCCTCCAGCATTGTGAGTGCATACGCTATTACACCACCAATGGGTACGGCAGTGAATTGCAACAACTCCCTAAGACTGAATGTAAATTCCCCAATAGCTGGAACCAACTACTACTGGTATGATACTAGTGCTTTATATAATCCTATCGCAATTGGTACCAATACAAGTGCGCCAAACACGGGTAGTAAATTTTATTTAACTACAGGATACCAATCGGTGATGCCTCCATTTACCAATACCAGTTTAACAGGCGGGGGAAGCTATAATAGCTTTAGCGGCAACTATATGAAATTGAATGCAACAGGAGCCATTACTTTAGAAACTACAAAATTATATTCCGCTTATCCAGGAAAAGTTGATTTTATTTTAGGGACCTTAGGCACTGTAAATACAGACGGTAGTTTTACCTATTATCCTATTCAAACTGTTTCCTTGAATATACCAGCAAGTAGCCCAAGCCTCGCTGTGGGTGCTTCCCCTTTCGTAGCGGGTGATACCGGCAGGATTTATACATTAAATTTAAAAATACCTCAAGCTGGAGATTACATTATTATTTCAAAATGTGATAGTGCTACTTTATTTAGAAATAATGGAGCACCAGACCCTACTTATCCAGTAGGTCCTAACAGAATAGTTAGTTTTACAGGGAATAGTGTTGCAACCGCTTCAGGAAATTTCCAAAATTATTTTTATTTCTTCTACAATACACAAGTAAGCTCGGCAGATTGTATGAGTACCCCAACATTGATAAATGTAACCAGTAACAATAAACCTACGATTACACAAAAAGGGGATAGTATTTTTAGCTCTTTAGCAACTTCCTATCAATGGTATTTAAATGATTCACTGATTACCGGTGCTACCAAACAATCGTTAAAGCCTACAAGAAATGCAATGTACAAAGTGGCAACGATTGCAGGGGATTGTGAAAACATATCGGATAATAAACTAATTTTGGTGACAGATGTTGCAGAAGCGAGTGCAAAAGAAATTAGTCTTAAAATAACTTCCAACGATTATGTTGAGAATTTAATTAGAGGCAACACCTTTTATATTCAATTTAGTAATATCCAATCGCAGGGAATTAATTTAGAAATAATAAATTCAACCGGCGGAAAGGTTTTCCAAAAAGGAAATCTTGTCAATCAAAGAACTCCGCAACAAGTCACTATTGGAAGTTTAAGCTCTGGCATTTACTTTGTCAAGATTTACGCGAACAAAAAGGTGTATATACAAAGGGTTTTTATTACGAATAACTAAAAAGCAGAAAAATGGCACTAGAATGGGTAGAAAGCGTTATTACCAAAATTGAAAATGAAACTCCAAACACAAAAAAGTTTTATTTTGAAATTCCAAGTCTTGAAAAATTTGATTTTATCCCAGGACAGTTTGTGACATTGGATTTACCCATACACGAACAGAAAAATAAAAGATGGAGAAGCTATTCCATTGCTTCTGCACCGAGTGGTAGTAATACTTTTGAATTAGTCATTGTACATTTAGAAGGTGGACTTGGAACTACGCATTTATTTAATGAAGTAAGTGTGGGATCTAAAATTACTTTGAGAGGTCCGCAAGGTGTCTTTACACTTCCTAAAAACTTTGATAACGATATTTACTTTATTTGCACTGGAACCGGTATTGCGCCATTTAGATCCATGATTAACCATATACATGAACATAAAATTGCGCACAATAATATTCATTTAATATTTGGATGCAGAAAATTTGAAGATGGATTATACATTGATGAATTAAAGGAATTAGAAAGCAAAGAACCGGGCTTTCATTTTCACCCTTGCTATTCAAGAGAAGCCGAGGTACCCGCAGGATCACATATAGGATACGTACACCCTGTTTACCAAGAATTATTAAAAGAGAACAAAGAAACTGCACATGTTTGGCTATGTGGTTGGAAAGCCATGATTGACGACGCGCGCAAAAACATGACCGAATTAGGCTTGGATAAAAAACAAGTGCATTTCGAATCCTTTGGTTAAATCAGAAGACGCGAATGCGTCTGATGAAAGCGGAAATACTTTCTTAAAAAATGCCTCGATTAGTTCGAGGCATTTTTATTATGTAAACTATTCTAAAATTAATTATTAATCGCTTCCTGCACTAAAGCTTTTACCTGACTCATTGGGATACGCTCCTGGGTCATAGCATCACGATGACGAATGGTTACGGTACCGTCTTCTTTGGTTTGATGGTCAATGGTTACGCAGAAAGGAGTTCCAATGGCATCCTGACGACGATATCTTTTACCAATCGCATCCTTCTCTTCATAAAAACAATGAAATGACTTTTTACATTCATCCATTAATTCCTTCGCTAATTCAGGTAAGCCATCTTTTTTAGTTAATGGCAGGATGGCCAATTTATTGGGCGCAATGCGGGCAGGTAAATGTAAAACAACACGCATATCGGTAGTTCCATCCTCTTTATGAATCGTTTCCTCTTCGTAAGCGTGAGATAAGATAAGCAAGAACATTCTATCCAATCCAACGGAAGTTTCAATTACATAAGGGATATAATGCTGATTAATTTCGGTATCAAAATATTGCATTTTCTTTTTAGAAAATTCCTGATGACGACTTAAATCAAAATCAGTTCTTGAGTGTATGCCTTCCACTTCCTTAAAACCAAACGGGAATTCATATTCAATGTCTAAAGCAGCATCAGCATAGTGCGCTAACTTAACATGGTCATGAAAACGGTATTTATTAGGGGCAATGCCCAAACTTAAATGCCATTTCATACGCTCATTCTTCCAATGTTCATACCATTCTTTTTGTGTTCCCGGCTTAATGAAAAATTGCATTTCCATTTGCTCAAATTCACGCATTCTAAATATAAATTGACGGGCTACAATCTCGTTTCTAAAAGCTTTACCGGTTTGTGCAATGCCAAAAGGAATTTTCATCCTTGCAGTTTTTTGTACATTCAGGAAGTTTACGAAAATGCCCTGTGCTGTTTCGGGTCTTAAGTAAATAGTACTTGCTTCATCGGTTACCGAACCTAGTTCGGTAGAGAACATTAAATTAAATTGACGAATCTCGGTCCAATTGCCTGTGCCACTTACACTACAATGAATTTTATGATCGTCAATCAGTTTCTTTAAACCAACATAATCATCGTTTGCCAACAAAGCATCCATGTCTGCAATTAATTTATCGGCAGCCGCTTGGTCTCCGTTCTGAATTAATTTATCGGCATGTCCTTCGATTAAATGATCTACACGATATCTTTTTTTACTATCCTTGTTATCAATTAAAGGATCACTAAAACTATCTACGTGTCCGCTTGCTTTCCAGGTAGTAGGATGCATGAAAATTGCCGTATCAACGCCCACAATATTTTCATTCATTTGTGTCATGGAATTCCACCAGTAATCACGAATGTTTTTCTTTAATTGAGCGCCATAAGGACCATAATCATAAACGGCACTTAATCCATCATATATTTCACTGCTAGGGAACACAAAACCATATTCTTTCGCATGCGATATAATTGCTTGTAATGTATTATCTGTTGGGGTCTTACTCATAGTTGGCAAAGATAAGGAGGAATCAATTATCGGTGTAATTTTTCGTTGTTTTGATGACGGCTCACGTCCCTATTGGTTTTCTTCTGAATATTCTTCTCTAAAGCGGTTGCTAAATCAACACCTGTTTGATTGGCTAAACACATCAAAACGAATAAGACATCTGCCATTTCATCGGCTAATAATAGTTCTTCTTCTTTATTTTTAAAAGACTGGTCTCCATATTTACGTACCATAATCCTGGACAATTCACCCACTTCCTCCATTAGGATACCTAAGTTGGTTAGCTCGCTAAAATACTTAACGCCCACCGTTTTAATCCAAACATCTACTTGTTCCTGCGCTTGTTGAATGGTCATGTCGTTTGCCATAAATTATTTTTTATTCTTTGTTTTTTGAATCTATCGAAATAGTAACCGGGCCGTCATTGATTAAAGAAACTTTCATATCGGCACCAAATTTTCCCGTTTGAATGGGCGCTCCTAAATCAGATGCTAGCTGTTGAATCAATTGTTCATAAAGTGGTATAGAAACCTCCGGCTTGGCAGCCGCAATATAAGAAGGCCTATTTCCTTTTTTGGTAGACGCATGTAAAGTAAACTGACTCACTAATAAAATACCACCCCCTATTTCCAATATGCTTTTATTCATGACCCCTTGCTCGTCCTCAAAAATGCGCATATTTACTATTTTATTGGACAACCACTCAATGTCCGTTTTGTCATCCTCATTTACAATGCCCACAAGTACCATTAAACCCTTACGAATTTGACCAATTACGGCAGCATCCACAGTCACACTCGCTTCTGACACCCTTTGAATTACAACTCTCATACATTCGGTTTTACAACATGAAGATAAACAAAACTATTTTCACTAATTTAGCTGTAATTTCAATCCCTTGAGTAGTATAAAAAAATTAGCAGGTCAAACCATGTGGTATGGATTAAGTTCCATAGCTGCCCGTTTTATTAGCTACCTACTCACCCCCTATTTAACCCTAAAGCTTACCGGAGCCGCCTATGGGGAACAGGCCATCGTTTACTCCTTTATCCCTTTCTTAAATGTGATTGTTACACATGGTATGGAAACCGCCTATTTCCGATTTGGATCCAAGGAAAATGAGGAAAAAATATACCATACCAGTAGCTTCTCTATGATTATTGTAACTGCACTGGTAGTGAGCTGTTTATTAATTTGGGGTGCGCCCATTGCTAGTTTATTGCAAATTAGCTTACATCCAGAATATATTAAATTGGTGGCCTGGGTAGTTGCTTTAGATGCATTAACCACGATACCATTTTCAAAATTAAGATTAGAAGGCAGACCTAAGAAATATGCATTCATTAAAGTAGGTGGCATCCTGATTAATATAATAGCTACCTACGCCTTTATTAGCATTTTACCAGAATACGCAACTGCTCACAAAGAATCCTTTATTGCAGGATGGTATGTAAAAGGATTTGAAGTGGGTTATATTTTAATTGCCAATATTTTACAAAACGTTTTTGTATTAGTACTCTTACAAAAAGAAATACGTTCACTGCGATTTAATATTGATTATAAGTTGTGGGGCCAAATGATGTTGTATGCCCTTCCCTTAATTTTAGTAGGATTTGGCGGCATGATTAATGAAACCATGGACCGCATTATGTTAGGATGGTGGGCGAATGGAGGAAGCCCCGAAGCCAACAAGGCCTTGGTGGGCACCTATAGCGCTTGTTATAAATTAGCCATACTAATTACCATATCCATTCAAGCATTTAGAATGGGTGCTGAGCCTTTCTTTTTCAAGCAAGCGCAATCCGACAATGCACAAAAAACCTACGCAAGGGTGATGAAATTTTTTGTTATCACTTTATGTGTTATGTTTTTAGGAGTGGTCTTATATTTAGATATTTGGAAGCTATTTATACGCAACCCAAATATGTATGCAGGCCTCAAAGTGGTGCCTATATTATTAATAGCAAATATGTTTTTAGGTATTTATTACAACCTAAGTATTTGGTATAAGTTAAGTAATAAAACCATGGCAGGTGCTTGGATTACTTTATTGGGTGCAGCAATTACAATTGGCATTAACTTTTTACTCATCCCTCGCTATGGTTACATGGCAAGTGCTTGGGCCACTTTCTTTTGTTATGGCACTATGATGATTGTAAGTTATCAATGGGGCCAGAAAGTATATCCAATTCCTTACGCTACAAAAAAATTAATCGCTTATTTTGTAATTACATTATTACTTTACAGTATCAACTTATTCATTCTTTGGGTTTCCAGCAATAAAGCATTTAATTATTTATTTGCAAGTATTTTATTGTTAGGATTTATTGGCTTTGTGGTGAAGATTGAGAAGAAAGAATTGAAATCAATTTTTAATAACTAATAATATGGCCGAAGATTTAGATATACAAAAAGGAAGCAAGCAAGAACAATACGAATCATTAATCCCCCAAATTGAAGGATTACTTTTTGGAGAAACCAATTTAATCGCCAACCTGGCTAATATTAGCGCCGCGTTGAAAGAACAATTTAACTGGTGGTGGGTAGGGTTTTATTGGGTACAGGAGGACGAATTGGTATTAGGTCCCTTTCAAGGACCGGTTGCTTGTACAAGAATAAAAAAAGCAAGAGGTGTTTGTGGCGCTGCTTGGGAACAAGGAAAAACATTAATTGTAGAAGATGTAGAAACATTCCCTGGACATATTGCATGCAGCAGTGCTTCTAAATCGGAAATTGTAGTTCCCGTATTCAAAAACGGAATTATTGTTGGTGTCTTGGATGTAGACAGTGAGCTATTGGCTCATTTTGATGAAACTGACCAACTGTACCTTGAAAAAATAGTTGCATTGATTCCCCATAATTAAGAAACTGAAGGCCGCGCGCACTTAGGACTTAAAAAGTAGCCGAAAAATTAAAAAAATCAATTAAGTTTGCAACCCCTAAGCGGATGTGGCGAAATTGGCAGACGCACTAGACTTAGGATCTAGCGCCGCGAGGCGTGTGGGTTCGACCCCCTCCATCCGCACAGAATGAACTTAAAGGCCCTTTTCTAGTTAAGAAGAGGGCTTTTTCTTTGGGAAAACCGCCCCTTTTTAGCCGTAAAAACATACCTTTGCCCCCCTTAAACACTACAAATAAGTAGATAAAAAGTAAGATTATGGCAACGATAAAAAGAAGCAACATTGCATTATTGAATGACAAATTAACGGTCACTATTGCAAAAGAGGACTACATGAAAGGTTTTGAGACCAGTTTAAAAAAGTATTCTAAGACAGCAAACATTCCAGGTTTTAGAAAAGGAATGGTACCGGCAGGTTTAATTAAAAAAATGCACGGGCAATCTGTTTTCCAGGACGAGATTATTAAGACCGTGGAAAACGAAATGAACCAATATATTGCAAAAGAGAAATTAGAAATATTTGCACAACCCCTTCCTGTGACTGCCGAGTTCCCAAACATGGATGTAAACAATCCTAGCAATTACGACTTCTCATTTGAAGTAGGATTAAAGCCAGCTTTTACCATTGACACAAAAGGCATTAAAGCGACTCGTTATAAAATTGAAGCAACAGCCGATATGGTGAATGCAGAAGTGGAAAGACTTCAAATTCGAAATGGCAATATGACCGAGCCTGAGGTTGCAGAAAGCGAAGAAAACGTATTGAATGTAACATTCGCTGAATCAGATAAAGACGGTAATGAAATAGAGGATGGATTGTCAAAAGACAACTCATTATTAATTAAATATTTTGCTCCAAAAGAAAGAAAAGCATTCATAGGTAAGAAAACTGGAGATGCGGTTACCATTCAATTGAGTAAAGCGTTTGAGGAAAAAGAATTAGATATCATTTTAGGTGATTTAGGCTTAACAAAGGAACAAGCAGATAAGTATTTTAAATTAATAATCACTAAAGTTGGCATTGTAGAAAAAGCACCTTTGGATGAAACATTATTTACAGTTACCTATCCAAATCAAACCATTACTTCAGAAGCTGAATTTAGAGAAGCAGTGAAAAAAGATATTGAAGGATATTACGAAGGACAATCTCGCAATCAATTACATGATCAAATTTATCATGCATTAATTGACAATACCAAAATGGAATTCCCAACCAATTTCTTAAAGCGTTGGTTACAAACCGGAGGTGAAAAACAAAGAACTACCGAAGAAGCAGAAAAAGAATATCCTGTTTTCCAAGATCAATTAAAGTGGACTTTAATTAGTACACAATTAATTGCAGATCATAAAATTGAAGTGGTAGCAGAGGATTTAAAAGACTTTGCTAAACAACAACTAATGAGCTATATGGGCGGCCAATTAGGTGCATTGGGTGACAATGACAAGTGGTTGGAAGACTATGCTGCAAGAATGATGCAGGACAGAAAATTCGTTGAGGATAGCTACCACCGTATTAGCACAGACAAATTATTCAAAGCCATAGAGGGTGAAGTAACTGCGAAAGAAGAAAAAATTGCTGCCGATAAATTTGCCGACAAACTGAACCAACATCACCATTAATCGCATATTTAGGCTGTAAAAAAGCTATTTATTTGATATTCAAGACCTTTCCTGCAAGTGGAAGGTCTTTTTTTATCCAAATACAAGCAAGTTTGGCACCCTTTTTGTACTAGCTTAATGGAATAGGTTTTACCTTTACTTTATTAGAAAAATATACATATGAACTTAGGAAAAGAATTTGAAAAGTACGCTGTTAAACACCGAGGCATTAGCAGTAACAGTTTACACCAATACCAAAACAGTGTAACCAACCTTACACCCTATATTATTGAAGAAAGACCCATGAACGTGGCCAGCATGGATGTATTTAGCCGCTTAATGATGGATAGAATCATATTTTTAGGAGAAGGCATTAACGATTATGTTGCCAATATTGTCACTGCACAATTATTGTTCTTAGAAAGTACCGACAGAACCAAGGATATTCAAATGTATATAAACAGCCCAGGTGGAAGTGTATATGCAGGTTTAGGAATTTATGACACCATGCAATTTATTAGTCCAGACGTTGCTACTATTTGTACAGGCATGGCAGCAAGCATGGGTGCTATTTTATTGTGCGCTGGTGTGGAAGGAAAAAGAACTGCATTAAAACATAGTCGTATTATGTTACACCAACCAAGTGGTGCGGTGGGTGGACAAGCATCAGATATTGAAATTACAGCAAGAGAGATTAAGAAGTTAAAGCATGAATTATATGAAGTGATTGCGATTCATACCCATAAGGATGTGGATGTGGTGGCCAAGGATTGTGATAGAGATTTTTGGATGACTGCTGCCGAAGGAAAAGAATATGGCTTAGTTGACGAAGTGTTGTTAACCAACCCAAGAAAATTAAAAAAATAATTAACTAATTTTTCAAATTGAAAATATGATACTGAATAAAAGTTTTTTAATGGAGGATGAGGAAGATCCAAAAGGAGATAAAAAAGAGGATAATGGACCAGGATTTTTGAATAAAAAAATGGAACAAATCTTTTTTGAAAAAAGATCTATTTATTTATGGGGTCAGGTGGACGACAAGTCGGCTAAGGATATTGTGACTAAATTATTATTATTAGATGCCGACAAGCCAGGCGCTGAAATTAATTTTTACATTAACAGCCCAGGGGGTGTAGTAACAAGTGGAATGGTGATGTATGATACCATGAACCTAATTAAAAGTCCAGTGCATACCATTTGTATGGGATTGGCCGCAAGTATGGGTTCTATTTTATTAAGCATGGGTGAGAAAGGCAAGCGTTCTATTTTTCCTCATGGAGAAGTGATGATTCACCAACCAAGTTTAGGAGGTTACTATCAAGCAACCAGTGCCGATATTGAAATTCAAGCAGAACAAATTAGAAAGACAAAGGAATTAGGCGCTCAAATATTAGCCAAGAACTGTGGTAAATCTATTGAACAAATTATGGCCGATTTTGATAGAGACTATTGGATGAATGCAGAGGAAGCAGTAGCCTATGGCATTGTAGATAAAATTGCGAAAAGCTTATAGTGTGTTTGAAATAAATTAAAGAAAAATGAAGATGAAAACGAGCAAAGGCGATACCAGTATACATTGTTCATTTTGTGGACGCAGCAGAGACGAGGTTAAAATTCTGATTGCGGGACAGGATGGGCATATTTGTGAAAACTGTATCGAGCATGCGCATGAGATTATAGAAAAAGAATTTCATCAGAAAAAAGCAGACGGCAAAGCAGGTACCTTGAAAGTGCAAAAGCCAACTGCTATAAAAGCTTTTTTAGATCAATACATTATTGGACAAGATGAGGCTAAAAAAATATTATGCGTAGCCGTTTACAATCACTTTAAGCGCATTAACCTTCCTAGTACCACAACCAACGAAGTAGAAATAGAAAAGAGCAATGTAATTATGATTGGCGAAACAGGTACCGGCAAAACCTTATTGGCCAAGACAATTGCCAAGTTGTTAAACGTTCCCTTTGCCATTGTGGATGCAACCGTGTTTACCGAAGCTGGATATGTAGGCGAGGATGTAGAAAGTATGTTAACACGTTTATTGCAAAATTGCGACTATGATGTAGAAGCAGCTCAAAGAGGCATTGTATACATTGACGAAATTGATAAAATAGCACGTAAAAGCGATAACGCATCCATTACAAGAGATGTAAGTGGTGAAGGTGTACAGCAAGGTTTATTAAAAATGCTAGAAGGCACAGAAGTGTTGGTGCCCCCTCAAGGTGGTCGCAAACATCCAGACCAAAAAATGATTAAAGTAGATACCAAAAATATCCTGTTTATATGCGGAGGTGCTTTTGATGGTATCGATAAAATTATTGCACGCAGAATTAATACGAATGCCATTGGCTTTAGTGTAAATAAAGACGAGCAAGAGTTACAACGTAAAAATTTATTACGCTTTGTAAATGCGCAGGATATTAAAACCTTTGGTTTAATCCCCGAAATGCTGGGTCGTTTGCCCATTGTTACCCATCTGGAACCATTGGATGCCGAAACCTTAAGAAATATTTTAACAGAACCCAAGAATGCATTAATCAAGCAATACACACAGTTATTTGCGATTGAAAATATCAAATTAAGCATTGATCCTGCTGTCTATGATTTTATCACTACGAAAGCGATGGAATATAAATTAGGCGCAAGAGGATTAAGAAGTATTTGTGAAAGTTTATTCACACAAGCTATGTTTGAATTACCAGGAACGGGTTCCACCGAGTTTAATGTGGACCTGAATTATGCAAAAAATATGTTTGATAAAAGTAAATTGAGCACCTTAAAAGTTGCTTAACCTATAAAACCATTAAAATTAAATTTATGCAAGAATTAATCGATCGCTTAGTAAAAGAAACAGGCGTCACTCCAGAACAAGCAAAACAATCTATAGAGACCATTGCTGCATTTGTGAAAGAAAAATTTCCTATGTTAGGCGGTGCGGTGAACCAAATTTTTAAAGCAGGTAAATAAGCTTTATAAATTCACGCTGAAAATAAAAATGCCTCACTTTCGTGAGGCTTAGGTTAATTAAAACTTATTAAAATTCAAAAGAAATAAGTTTTAATTACCACGCTGAAAATAAAAATGCCTCACTTTCGTGAGGCTTAGGTTAATTAAAACTTATTAAAATTCAAAAGAAATAAGTTTTAATTACCACTCTAAAAATAAAAATGCCTCACTTTCGTGAGGCATTCAAGCAAGCAATCATAAACTAGGATTAAATCCTATACCAATACTAATTAAATTTCTAGAAAAAAGCTCCTTTCTAAAAGAAATTTTTCCTAGAAAGCCAAATTAATCATCAAACCTCACCCTTCCTTTTAATTGCTCAGCCTCTGCTTGGGTTAAATCTAGTGCCTCCACTATGCTTTCCCAATTGAGATTGCCCTCCATTGAGCGCTTTAGCTTTAATAGGGTCCAAATTTGAGCGTCAGAGAACATGCCTAAGGCTTTCCAGTCATTAAAATTCATTGCATTAGCACGAAGCAAATAAACGGTTTGTTTATTGACCACTAAATGTCCCCTCAAGGATTGGTATATTGAATCTGATAAACCATATAATTTAGCAATTTCACCTGGCTTTGTAAACGCCCCCCTAAATTGCTTATAGGCCATAATCCTTTGGATTAAATAAGTAGGGATCCTTGTTTTTTGCTTCCACTCTGTTTCGTTAGCAACATTGATGTCTATTTTCCAGGTATCCTCCTTTTCAAAAATAGGGTAGTATCTTTTATAGGTATCGTTTACAACACCCCCTTCCCTCCTATTATTTTCAGACTTACCAATGGTGATATAAGGGCTTAGTGCACTATACAATGCAGGAGTTAATCCATATAATTTTGCAAAGTGTTCCTTCGATTTAAAATAACCACCCTTTGCTCTGTAATGCAATAAGTTATTTACTTGTTTAGCGGGAAGGCCTAAATAAGTAGCTTCTGCGCTATCAATGGTATTGGGATCAAAAGGAATTAAATGTAGTGTAGGTTGAATATTTCCTGAAGCATTTAGGTTCTTTGTAGGTGAACCTTTTGAAGGAAAAAGAAATCGAATAGACACGGACCCGAATAAAATAATACCCAATACAATAATGCCTTTAATTTCTTTATTTGAAAATATAAAAAAAGCTTTCCAGGATGAATGTATCATTTTAGTACTAAACTAAAATTTATAACAACGCATTAATCGCGTATTTACACTTTGGAACGATACCAACTTAATATTATACTGAAAACTGTAAGCCATCATAGGCCATTCTTATAAAGGAGGGCAACTGCTGCTCTACTTTTGCTTGTAAACCAATTTGATGGCTAAAATGCGTGAAATAAACCTCCGGCACTTCCAACTCAGTTGCTAATGCAATGGATTCTGCTAAAGAAAAATGGGTTGGATGTGGTTGCGGGCGAAGTGCACTTAATATTAGAACTTTGGACCCTTTTATTTTTTCTTTCTCTGTATCACTGATATAATTTAAATCGGTGACATAGGAAAAATCTCCCACCCTAAATCCTAACACTGGTAATTCCCTATGCATTACTTGAATAGGAATGAAATTTAAGTCTCCAATTGTAAATGGATCTTTTTCGATGGTATGGATCATCATTTCGGGTAAACCTGCTTCCTTATCTTTTTCGAATGCATAATAAAAATCTCTTTTGATAGCCACCTGCGTAATGGCATTTGCATAAATTTCCATGGGCTTATTGGAATGGAAATTAAAGGGCCTAATATCATCCAAGCCCGCATAATGATCCCGATGTGGATGTGTGAAAACAACTGCATCCAAATGGGTAGTATGTGTTCTTAACATTTGATACCTGAAATCCGGTGTCGTATCAATGACTACTGCTTTTTTTTCAGATTGAATTTTGATACTGGTTCTTAACCGAGCATCTCTAGGATCTTTTGAAAGGCATACTTCACAATCGCAACCAATTAAGGGTACGCCTGTGCTTGTTCCCGATCCTAATATGGTAATGTGTAGCAAATTGGTTGCTTTAGCTGCGATAAGAAAAATTGCGCTCCCTCTTAGGCTTCGGAAAGTGATAAACGTTTGACTTCCTCATATAATTTTTGAGAATCATGAGTAAGTTTATCAAATTGAATATCTAACTGAGGAATTAATTCTAATAATGTATTAATGCGGGCTTCTAAATTCAAGAATTTATTCAATACCACAATTCTTTTCAATTCTAATAAACACCAACCGCTTTGAAAGTTGCCTCTCTCGTATCTCACCATAAATTCAGATTCACCTAAAATATCTTCTAATTTGTTTAAAGTAGTTTGCGTCAATTTCATATTAAGCATTGATTTATAGGGTAGTAAGCGGACATACAAATATAGTTTTTTAGCAAACTAAGGGGGTAAATATAGCGCAGTAGTTATTCACATTTCGTACCTTTACCAACACTCTTTTAATATGGCTTTTACACATCGAAAAATTATTAACGACCCGGTACATGGTTTTATTACTA
Organism: Bacteroidota bacterium; assembly: GCA_947476145.1. Taxonomy (GTDB): domain Bacteria; phylum Bacteroidota; class Bacteroidia; order Chitinophagales; family Chitinophagaceae; genus Sediminibacterium. The sequence goes on from CANJPH010000015.1 coordinate 30,194, forward strand.
TTAATGACCCCATTATTTTTGGAATCATTGGTCATCCCTTTTATCAAAGGTTAAGAAGAATCCAACAAATGGCTTTGGCGCAAATAGTATACCCAGGTGCAGTGCATACAAGACTTCACCATTCATTAGGCGCTTACCACTTAATGAGTATGGCCATTAATGAACTCAAAGAAAAAGGAATTGAAATTACGGCCGAGGAAGCATTGGCCGCAAAAGCAGCCATTTTATTACACGATATCGGACACGGCCCCTATTCTCATGCTTTAGAAAAAGTGCTTTTAAAAGGCATAGATCATGAATCCATTTCATTGCGTATTATGCAGGCATTGAACGAGGAAGAAAACTCTATTTTAAAGGGACAACTTACTTTAGCAATAAAAATATTTACCAATCAATATCCTAAGCAATTTTTGCACCAATTAATTAGTGGACAATTGGACGTGGACCGTTTAGATTACTTATCAAGAGATAGTTTTTTTACCGGCGTAAGCGAAGGTGTGGTGGGTTACGAACGCATCCTAAAAATGTTGACCGTTCAAGACAACGAATTAGTAGTCGAAGAAAAAGGATTGAATAGTGTGGAGAAATTTTTATTTTCTAGGCAACTTATGTATTGGCAGGTATACCGACATAAAACGGTAGTAGCCAGTGAAAAAATGTTGGTAAAAATTATTGAGCGTGCTCAATTTTTATGCAACCAAAATGACAAGTCGGTTGAAACAGGAGGCTTGCTAGATTATTTTTTAGCAAATTCAAGTATTCAATTAGACGCGCTAAACCTAACTACTTATTGCAACTTAGACGATACCGATATTATGTTTGCAATTAAACAATGGCAAAATAATAACGACCCTGTATTATCTATGCTTTGTAAAGGCTTACTAAATCGCAAGTGTTTTAAATGTCAAATACAAGCTACCCCCATTACCGATCAGCAATGGGAAAAAGCAAACCAAACCATAAAAGAGCGATTCCCTCTGAGTGCGGAGGACCTTGCCTTTTTATGTTTTAAGGGCACCATATCCAATACCTTGTACAAGAATGACAATGAAACCATTAAAATATTGCTAAAATCAGGTGAAATAGCCAATATTTCATCTATCCAGAACGCATTAATTGTTGAAAGTCTTTCTGCCCCGGTTAAAAAATTTTACATTTGTTTACTTAACGAATAACCCCCCATTCAAACATTTAAGCATGCTAAAATTTAGTGCCCAACAGATTGCGATGATGATTCAAGGAAAAGTAGAAGGAGACGCTGCTGTTGAAGTTGCTCAATTTGGAAAAATAGAAGAAGCAAAAGTGGGCGAGCTCAGTTTTTTAGCCAACCCCAAGTATGAGGAATTTTTATACCAAACCAAGGCAAGTATCGTTATTATTAACGAAACTCAGGTATTAAAAACACCCATTACCGCCACCCTTATTAGGGTACCAGATGCTTATGCAGCATTCGCTACTTTACTAACAAAATATCAGGAATTAAAAACCCAAAATTTATCGGGTATTCAAACTCCTTCCTATATTTCTCCCTCTGCAAAATTGGGCGAAAACCACTATGTTGCTGCCTTTGCACATATTGGTGACCATGTACAATTGGGGAATAATGTGAAAATTTTTCCCAACGTTGTGATTGGTGAAAATGTAAAAATTGGCAACAATGTAATACTTCATCCAGGTGTAGTGATTTACGCGGATTGTATTTTAGGAAATAATATTATCATTCATTCAGGTACCATTATTGGAAGCGACGGATTTGGTTTTGCTCCTAATGCAGATGGCAGTTATCAAAAAGTACCTCAATTGGGAAATGTAGTAGTTGAGGATGATGTTGAAATTGGATCCAATACCACCATTGATAGAGCAACCATCGGTTCCACTATTATTAGAAAAGGGGTTAAACTGGATAATCTTATACAAATTGCCCATAATGTAGAAGTGGGAGAAAATACAGTGATTGCTGCCCAAGTTGGATTAAGTGGCAGTACCAAGCTAGGAAAAGGAGTCATGATGGGAGGCCAATCAGGTTCCGCTGGTCACTTAAATGTAGCCGATGGGGTGAAGGTTGCTGCCCGAAGCGGCATCACCAAGAACATTGAAAAAGCCAATTCCACCGTAACCGGATTCCCAGCTGCCGAGCATAGTACAGCGCTTAGATCCCAAATTAACCTCAAAAACCTGCCAAATTTGGAAAAAAGGGTTAAAGAATTGGAAATATTGGTCGCACAACTGTCACAAAAAGGCTAATTAGCCTAATTTTGTGAAAATCACCACATTAAGCTTAGGTGAATAAATTAATTATAATATGGATGAGCAATTCAATCCCGATAAACAGCATACCCTTTCTGCTAGTGTTAGCATAAGTGGAACTGGATTACATACAGGCGTTTTAGTGGATATGACATTAAAACCCGCTAACCCTGGCTATGGTATACAATTCCAAAGAATCGACCTTCCCAATAAACCGGTGATTAAAGCAGATTGCGACCTGGTTACTGATACAAGCCGAGGTACCACTTTGCAAGTAGGTGATGCCAAAATAAGTACAGTGGAACACATATTAGCTGCTTTAGTGGGTTTGGGTGTAGACAATATTTTGATAGAATTAAATGGACCAGAAATTCCAATTATGGATGGTAGTTCGGCTCCCTTTATAGAAATGATTGAAAAAACGGGTGTTTTAGAACAGGATGCGGCAAAAGCTTGGTATAGCATTGATGAAAATATTTTCCACTATGACGAAGGGAAAAGAGTTGAGATGGTAGCATTGCCTTCCTTAGATTATCAAATTACGACCCTTATTGATTTTAACAGCCCAGTTTTAGGAACACAACATGCTGCATTAAAAACAATCAAAGATTTTAAAGCAGAAATTTCTCCTTGTAGAACATTTTGTTTCTTACACGAATTGGAAGCCTTAATTGAACATGACCTTATTAAAGGCGGTGATATTAACAACGCCATTGTAGTAGTAGATAAACCAGTGACTGATGAGGAAATGGGACGATTGGCCAAAGTGTTTAAGCGCGAAAAGATTGAAGTAAAGAGCGAGGGTTATTTAAATAATTTAGAATTAAGATTTCCTAACGAACCAGCGCGTCATAAGTTATTAGATGTAATTGGTGACCTAGCGTTGATTGGTTACCCAATTAAAGCACGCATCATTGCGAACCGTCCAGGGCATAGTAGCAATGTGGAGTTTGCAAAAAAAATTAAGCAGTACATTAAAAAAAATAAGCACGTTAAAGATGTGCCCGTATATGATCCTGCTTTAACACCAGTTTTTACGGTAGAGCAAATTGAAAAAATATTACCGCATAGATACCCATTCTTGTTTCTTGATAAAATAATTGAACTATCGGATACCGTTATTGTGGGTGTTAAAAATATAACTTTCAATGAATGGTTTTTCCCTGGACACTTCCCAGGGAATCCAGTCATGCCTGGTGTATTACAAATTGAAGCATTGGCTCAAACAGGAGGCATCCTTTGTATTAACGCCATGCCAGAAGGAAACTATGATACTTACTTTTTAAAAATAGACAATTGCAAATTCAAACAAATGGTAAAACCAGGTGATGCCATGATATTGAAAATGGAATTGACTGCTCCTATTCGTCGTGGTATTTGCGAAATGCGAGGTACTGTTTATGTAAATGGCAAAGTAGCCACCGAAGCAGACTTAGTTGCGCAAGTAGTTAAAAGGGCAGAATAAAAAAATAAAGAAATTATATGACGCATCCATTCACATATATCGATCCCAATTCAAAAATTGCACCCAATGTAAAAATTGATCCATTTACCGTAATTCATGGTGACGTAGTCATTGGCGAAGGCACTTGGATTGGAAGCAATGTGACCATTATGAATGGAACCAAAGTGGGAAAAAATTGTCGCATATTCCCAGGTGCTGTAATTGGTGCAGATCCTCAGGATTTAAAATTTAATGGAGAAAAAACTTCGGTTGAAATTGGAGATGGAACGACCATTAGAGAATTTGTAACTATTAACCGTGGAACTTCGGACAGATGGATTACCAAAGTGGGTAATAACTGTTTAATAATGGCCTATAGTCATATTGCACACGACTGTATTATTGGAAATAATTGTATCCTAAGTAATAGTGTACAAATTGCAGGACACGTAACACTGGGTGATTACTCTTGGATTGCAGGCGTAAGTGCCGTTCACCAATTTGTAAACATTGGCCAACATGCCTATATCGCCGGAGGTAGCTTGGTAAGCAAGGATGTACCACCTTATATTAAGGCAGTACGCAACCCATTAAGTTATGGTGGTGTAAATAGTGTTGGATTAAAAAGAAGAGGATTTGATTTAGAAAAAATTAATCACATATTAGATATCTACCGATATATATTTAACAAAGGAATGAATACCACACAGGCATTAGAATTTATTGAAGAAGAGTTGCCTGCAACCGATGAGCGTGATGAAATTATTACATTCATTAGAGATAGTGGACGTGGTATTATCAAACGATTTGGTAAAGGCGTAGTAGAAGAAGATTAATTATGGTACAAATAAGCCTCCAAAAAGCAGGTAAAAGATTCAATAAGGATTGGATTTTTAAAGACCTTGACTACCGTTTTGAAATGGGGCAACATTATGCATTAATTGGAAACAACGGATCCGGCAAAAGCACTTTACTACAAACGATTTCAGGATACGCTACTTTATCTAAAGGCAAAATTGAATGGGGTGCTTATAACACCGAAACTATTTTTCAACAAATTAGCATAGCCGCACCTTACCTTGAATTAATTGAAGAATTCACTACAATAGAACAATTTGAATTTCATGACCGATTCAAACCATTGAGAAAGGATTTGACGACAGCACAGATGATTGAGATGGTAGGATTAAAAGCAGCAACCGACAAACAAATAAGATACTTTAGTAGTGGGATGAAACAAAGATTAAAATTAGCCCTGGCTATTTTTTCAGAAACCCCTATTCTTTTATTAGACGAGCCTTGCAGTAATTTAGATAAAGAAGGATACGCACTTTACCATGATTTAATCAGAAATTATGCTATGCATAAATTAATTATTGTAGGAAGTAATGATACGCAGGAATACGATTACTGCACCAAGCATATTAATTTGTTAGATTATAAGGTTGCTGGTAACAACGATTAAATTTCCAGACTTTCTTATTTACCCATTCAAATTGCCTACTATTTTTTATTTGAACCTACTAGCTTCTACTGGCAATCAACAAATTTAAATCCGTAAATTTTAATTGAAACTTTTCACTGATATAAAAATCGGTAAGGGCCCCTTTGTATAAATAAATGCCTTCTCTTAAGTGCACTTGTTGCCAAATAATTTCCTCCAATCCTCCCATATCTCCCACCTGAATTAATAGTGGCATTAATACATTACTTATGGCTTGGCTTGCGGTACGCGCAAACCCACTAGGAATATTTGGAACACCATAATGAATGACATTATGCTTAGTAATTACAGGATGTTCGTGATTGGTCAATTCACTGGTTTCAAAACAACCGCCCCTATCAATAGCCACGTCAATAATAATACTACCGGGACGCATGGCCGCAACCATTTCCTCGGTCACCACAATGGGTGCTCTGCCAATTTCATTGCGCAAGGCCCCTACAGCCACTTCACAAGTTTTTAATTGCTTGGCTAAAATTTTAGGTTCTATAACACTGGTCCATACTCTTTGCCCTAAATTATTTTGAAGTCTTTGTAAACGAGAAACATTGTTGTCAAACACTTTAACACTTGCTCCCAATGCCAATGCATTTCGGGTTGCAAACTCACCAATAATATCTGCACCAATAATCACCACTTTAGTGGGTGGTACACCACTAATACCTCCTAATAAAATACCTTTCCCTTGATTAAAATTACTTAAATACTGACCAGCAATTAACATCACGGCACTGCCCGTAATTTCTCCCATGCTTCTTAGGATCGGATAGTTTTGATTTTCGTCTTTAATATTTTCTATAGCTAAAGCAGTGATTTTTTTAGCCATTAATTTTTCTACCAGTTCTTTTTTTAATGCAGACAAATGCAAAGGAGAAATAATCGTTTGATGCATTTGTAAATAAGGTAAATCCGCTTCCACTGGTGGCGCTGTCTTTACCAAAATGGGGCATTTATACACTTCTTCTTTTTCAAAAACAATTCGAGCACCGGCTTCAGCATAATCATGGTCCGAATACCTACTCCCTTCCCCAGCACCTGATTCTACCATTACTTCATGCCCATTGGCCACCAATACACCTATCGCATCGGGGGTCAGCCCAATCCTGTTTTCCTGAAAAGCAACTTCTTTAGGGATACCAATCAGCAATGGTTTAGTCCTATGCGGAATATCCAGCACTTCCTCCTGGGTTTCATAGGAAAAGGAACTTGAAATTTGGGGTTTAAAGGAACTCATGCTAAAATGTTTTTATGAAGTTATAATAATCCTTCTAAGTTCGGGATCTAAAATTTCAATTTGAATATGAATATGATCGGACGGTAACAAAGCAGGCGCTTTCTCTGGCCATTCAATAAAGCAAATAGCCGCCTCTTCCATTGCCGCTTCTACCCCAGTTCTTCTGGCTTCCGCCTCATCCGCTAATCGGTACCAATCCATATGATACACCATTTTGCCTTGGGCATCATATTCATTCATAATAGAAAAAGTGGGGCTCGATACCGTATCCGTAATACCCATTTGTTTACATATGCGCCCAATCAAAGTAGTTTTACCTGCTCCCATGGGTGCATAAAAAGCCCAAATGGGCTGATGGCTGTATTGACTTAAAAGCTGGGCTGCTATTTTGTCAATTTCGGCTATGGTATAAGTCATCTCCATTTATCAAAGATACGCCAAGTATTATAATGCCAAAATCAGAAATCTCAAAAGGGTCGTACCTTTATAGTGTAAAATAATTTACAAGTGACCCCCGAAAAGAAGTGTTATGGAACATGTACAATTAAAAGTAGACGGAATGAGTTGCACTAACTGTGCACTTTCTATTCATAAATATTTGGAGCATCAAGGTGTGAGTGAACCCAAAGTAAGTTTTATGGAGGGGGAGGTTCAGTTTGACATGCCTGCTTCGTTAAAAAAAGAAACCCTAGTAAAGGGCATCGCCAGCTTAGGCTATAAAGTGCGCGGACAGGAGGAAGCTGCCCCTGCAAAAAAATGGTTGGACAATAATAGAGATCGTGCCATTTTTTGTTTCCTATTTACCATTCCATTGGTAGCCCATATGATACCGGGCTTTCATCAGATTCCCGGAATGCATGTATTTATGAACCCCTTTGTGCAATTAGGTATGACCATTCCCGTTTTCATAGTGGGTATGGGTTATTTTGGAAAAAGCGCATGGAATAGTATGCTCAATGGCATACCAAATATGAATGTATTAGTGAGTATTGGAGCCATCGCCTCTTTCGGATATAGTTTGTATGGAACCTTCATTGGCAAAGGCATGGAGTTTGCATATTATGAAACCACTGCCACCATTTTAACCCTTGTGTTTTTTGGAAATTATTTAGAGGATGCTTCCATTGAATCTACACAACGAGCTTTAAAAGATTTAGTAAAAGCACAAAAGGTAATGGCCAATATGATTGTGTTTGATGAAAACCATAAAGAAATTTTATTTAATGTAGAGAGCGACACTTTGAAGGTGGGTGATTTAGTGTTAATTAATTCCGGAGAAACCATCCCCATGGATTGTAAGGTATTATGGGGCGAAGCCAATGTGAATGAATCTATTGTGACGGGGGAAAGTGTTCCGGTATTTAGAAAGATGAATGACATTTTATTAGGCGGTAGTACGATAGAAAATGGAACTGTGAAAGCCTATATTACTGCAGTGGGAAATGATACCGTACTTGCTAATATTTTAAAAATGGTCAAAGCTGCACAAGGTGAAAAACCACCCGTGCAAATTTTAGCGGATAAAATTTCGGCCATCTTTGTACCCTTAGTATTAAGTATTGCCTTAGTTACTTTAATTGGAAATTATTTTTTCGCACACAATGCATTGGGCGCACCCATTGGCTTTGGCGAGAGTATGTTAAGAGCCATAGCCGTATTGGTAATTTCTTGTCCCTGTGCAATGGGTCTGGCTACCCCTGCTGCCATTGCGGTTGGATTGGGTCGTGGTGCAAGAAATGGAATTGTTTTTAAAAATGCAAAGAGCTTAGAAACTTTTAAAGATATTAAACAGGTGGTATTTGATAAAACAGGAACACTTACCACTGGACATTTTGAAATTGCAGCTTTTAAAATAGTGGAGAAGGATCATCATTTGGATGAAGCAGCTTTTAAAGCATTGGTATATTCTTTAGAAAGATATTCCAATCATCCTATTGCAAAATGTATTAGTAGCAGCTGGAAATCCAGCAATACAATTAACTGGTCTAAGATAGAAGAGGTAAAGGGCATGGGTATACAAGCTTTAGACAAGGAAGGCAATGTGTATTGGTCAGGATCTTTTAAAACATTGAAAGACCAAAAAGCTGAAGATGGACACAATGTATATATCCAAAAGAATGGAGTGCTCATTGGATGGGTAGACGTCACCGATCAAATAAGACCAGAAGCCAAAGAAGTGATTGAAACTTTACACAAACAAGGCATTCATACCATTTTATTAAGTGGTGATAGAAAAGAAAAATGCGAATCGGTTGGTAAGGCATTGGGTATTCAAGAAATTATGAGTGAACAAAGCCCTGCCGACAAACTTAAAAAATTAGACGAACTTACTGCTATTGCACCTACTGCCATGGTAGGTGATGGTATTAACGATGCACCTGCCCTAGCCAAAGCAACCATTGGCATTTCCTTAAGCAATGCTTCCCATATAGCCATTCAAAGTGCACAGGTGATTCTAATGAATCAGGGATTAAAGAATTTGCCTATGTCATTGGGATTGGGCCGTCGCACTTATGAAACCATAAAAGAAAATCTAGGATGGGCTTTTTCTTACAATATTGTAGCCATCCCAGTGGCAGCCCTCGGTTTATTGGGCACTTGGGGGCCTACCTATGGTGCCTTAATTATGGGTTTGAGTGATGTGGTTTTAGCGTTAAATTCGTTGAGATTATTTAAGAAAAAGCTAGTGTAATTATTTTTTGAAATCCCTGCAGTCCATATTAACAACCTATTGGGGTTATGAGCTATTCAGACCACAGCAACTTGCTGTAATAAATAGCGTGCTTGAAAAAAAAGACACCCTTACTTTATTACCTACTGGTGCAGGAAAATCTTTGTGTTTTCAAGTACCTACTATTTTTGAAAATGGAATTTGTTTGGTGATCAGTCCGCTCATTGCCCTCATGCAGGATCAGGTAAAGGACTTACAATCCAAAAATATACCTGCCATTGCTTTGGGAGGTCAATTAAGTGAGGAAGCGCAGGATGAAATTATGAAAGCGGCAATACGTGGAAAATATAAATTTATTTATTGCTCACCGGAAAAACTAGCTCAGAAAAATTTCCAAGATGCACTCACACAAATTAAGTTCACCTTATTTGCCATTGACGAAGCGCATTGTATTTCACAATGGGGATATGACTTTAGACCCTCCTACCGCAAACTCAATATTCTTAAAGAACTATTCCCCAATATCCCCATATTGGCCATGACCGCTTCTGCGATCCCAACGGTGCAGGAAGATATTATGAAACAATTGACCTTTAAACTGGCCAATATCATTACCGATAGCTTCTTAAGGCCCAACCTAAAATATAGTGTACAAAAAGTTTCAGTAAAAATTCATGCTTTAAGAAATATATTAAATGCATTAACTGGTAATGCCATTATTTATTGTAATACCAGAAATAATGTTACACAACTCACGCAATTGCTGAATGCTTATGGATACAAAGCGGGGGAATACCATGCAGGTATGACCATAGAAGCGCGCAAAATGGTACAAACAAATTGGATGCAAGACATAACGCCTATTGTAGTATGCACTAGTGCTTTTGGGATGGGGATTAACAAAGGAAATGTACGGGTAGTTATTCATTATGACATACCGGGAAGTGTTGAACAATATTATCAAGAAGCAGGGCGTGCAGGCAGAGACGGTGAATACGCAGAAGCCACTTTATTATACCAACAAAACGACTGGGAATACTGGTTAGAATTACAAGAGAAAAAATATCCATCGATAGATATTATTAAAAAGATATTTCAGGATTTAGCCAATTTTGTGCAACTCCCAATTGGCCTAGGAGAGAAACAACAATTCCCTTTTGATTTTGAAAATTTTTGTACTATTTTCAAATGGGATAAGATCATAGCGCGTAATGCATTTAGTTGGATTCAACAGGAAGGACATATTCGATTTTCAGAATCCGCTTTTACGCCTTCTATGGTGCAAGTATTGGGTGACAGGGCAAGTATTGAAAGTTTTCAGCTGGCACAGCCCGAGGCCGGAATCGTATTACAAACCTTATTACGCACTTATGGTGGCATTTTAGATAGCCCTCATTTTATCAATGAAATTTTATTAGCCGATTTGTTGCAAAGGGACATTCCCTTTGTGCTACAAAAACTTCAATTACTGTCACTCCATGGCATGATTAGTTTTGATCAAAAGCAAAATCAGCCAGTGGTTCAATTTTTATGGAACAGAAGTGCTGCCTCATATATGAAACTGGATTTAGACCATTACCAATTGATGAAAAAAGCATTTATCGAAAGAATTAAACAATTTATTGGCTATTTGCAGGGGCAACCCGCAATTTGCAGGAGTGTTTATTTAGCGAATTACTTTGGCGAAAAAGAGGCAAAACCCTGTGGGATATGCGACATTTGCTCAGGTACGAAGGTTTAGGTAAATTTAACAAAACATTGGAAATGCTTTTTTTATAAAAAAAATAAAAAAACGTTTCTTTACACAAAGCAACCAACTAAAACTAAAAATATGGAAGATAAGAAAAAATACAAAGTGTTATTGTGTGAGGACGATAGCAATTTAGGATTGGTCTTAAAAAATTATTTAGAGCTAGACGAGTACGATGTCACTTTAGAACGTGATGGACGCTTAGGACTCGCCGCATTTCAAAGAGAAAAATTTGATTTATGCTTATTAGATGTGATGATGCCGCATGTAGATGGCTTCACATTAGCTGAAGAAATTAGAGATATAGACCCAGACGTTCCTTTATTTTTCTTAAGTGCAAAAACACTTAAAGAAGACATTATTCATGGCTACAAGTTGGGTGCAGATGATTATATCACAAAGCCATTTGATAGTGAAGTATTAATGCTTAAAATCAAAGCCATTATTAAGCGCAACGAAGAGGATCATAAAATCAGCGATAACCAAGAATATGATTTAGGAAACTACCATTTTAATCCAAAACTACGTGAATTAAAACACGGAGAAGGTGTCCAAATTTTATCTCCAAAGGAAAATGAGTTATTGAAAATGTTGTCTGAACATAAAAACGATGTGCTGACAAGAGAAAAGGCTTTGAAGAAAATTTGGGGTAGCGATACTTATTTTAACGGCCGTAGCATGGACGTATATATTGCCAAATTGAGAAAATTCTTAAGAGAAGATTCACAAATTGAAATTGTTAATATTCACGGAAACGGATTTAGACTAGTTGTACACTAGGTTGCCGCCTATTCAATTAATGCAAAATAGTACTGACAAAAAAAGCGCACCTAAAAAGATGCGCTTTTTTTATGCGCTATAATAACTAGGTATAAGGAATGTAACTACCTAAATAATTCTGGATTTTCAGCACTATCTCCTCCTCTATATTTACCTAAATGCGTATAGGCTTTATGTGTCACTTCACGGCCTCTTGGCGTTCTCTGTAAAAAGCCTTCCTGTATTAAAAAAGGTTCATACACTTCTTCAATGGTGCCCGATTCCTCACCAACGGCCGTAGCAATGGTGGAAATACCCACTGGTCCCCCTTTGAACTTTTCAATTATAGCCAATAAGATGCGATTGTCCATTTCATCCAATCCATGATCATCCACATTTAACGCTTTTAAAGCATGCTTGGTGATACCAATATCTACAATACCGTCATTGAGTACCTGTGCAAAATCACGTACCCTTCTTAATAAACCATTGGCAATACGAGGCGTGCCTCGGCTACGTCTTGAAATTTCACCTGCTGATTCTGTATTAATATTGACATTTAAAATGCCGGCACTACGTAAAATAATTTTTTCTATGACACTGGCAGGATAATATTCCAAACGAGACTTAATCCCAAAACGAGATAATAAAGGGGCCGTTAATAAACCACTTCTTGTTGTCGCGCCCACAAGCGTGAAAGGATTTAAATTAATTTGTATGCTTCTAGCGTTGGCACCGCTATCAATCATAATATCAATTTTATAATCCTCCATGGCCGCATATAAATACTCTTCTACAACGGTACTCAAACGGTGTATCTCATCTATAAACAATACATCATTGGGCTCCAAGCTTGTTAATAATCCAGCCAAATCACTGGGCTTCTCAATAACTGGGCCCGAGGTTTCTTTAATTTGCACACCCATTTCATTGGCTACAATTCTACTTAGCGTGGTTTTACCCAAACCTGGAGGACCATGAAATAATATATGATCTAAAGCCTCCCCTCTTAATTTCGCTGCCTTAATAAAAATGCTAATATTCTCTATCAACTGCGGTTGACCAGCGAATGCATCCATGTCGGCGGGGCGAATACTATTCTCAAATTCACGTTCCTGTGGATTTAAATTTTGATTCGTAGTATCTAAAATTGAGTTGGACATTTATGAATTTGTACTAATTAAATAAAAGTATGATTATTTAGCGGGTGTATAAGGTTTATCTAATAAATGATTAAAAATAAATTTATTCTTTAAGTCCGCGAAATGTTTTCCTTTTGCACCACCCCATCCATGTCTTCCACCAGGATACAGCATGAATTCAACTTCCTTGCCATTGTCCTGTAATGAACTTAGCAATTGAATTGAATTTTGCATATGCACATTGTCATCCATCGTTCCATGCACTAATTGTAATACTCCTTTAAAGTTTTTTACATGGGTCATTACGTTACTAGATTTATAACCATCCGGATTTTCTTTTTGAGTATCCATAAATCTTTCAGTATAATGAGAGTCATATAATTCCCATGCAGTTACACTTCCTCCTGCTAACGCATGTGTAAATACATCTGCACCATAGGTTAATGCATAACAGCTCATATAACCGCCATAACTAAATCCTGTAATGGCAATTTTTTTAGGATCTGCATTTCCGTTGGCAATAAACCATTTTGCCATAGTCATATAATCCTGCATTTCCCAGTAACCTAAATTACGATACATGTAATTCACGCCTTCTTTTCCAAAATGACCACTCGCTCTATGATCAAAGGCCACTTGGATTAACCCTTCTTTAGCCCAGTTTTCTTTAGCAGCTGGATTACTCCATGAATCCATCACAGTGCCTGCATTAGGGCCACCATAAATACTAACTAATAAAGGATACTTTTTATTCGGATCCATATTCTTAGGCCAGGTTACCAAAGCAGGTAATTCATACAAACCATCGGCACTTTTAATACGAATGAGTTCAGTTTTTGCATAAGAAGCAGCATTAAAACTACTGTCAACTGCAGTCGCCAAAGTTTCTACTTTTGGCGCTCCTTTTTTAGCAATCTCAATTAAAGAAAATGCAGTGGGAGTTGTCACATTGCTATATATACCCACAAAGTTTTTTGCATCTGGCGCTAAATAAACCTGACTATAGTTAAAATTGCCCGTTGACAACCTTTTTAAATTATTACCATCAAATCCTATAGCGTAAAAATCAATTCTAGCCGTATTCTCTATGCCACGCGCGGTAAAATAAATAGTCTTTGTCTTTTCATCAATTAATTTAATACCCGTAACTGTATATTTTCCATTAGTGATTGGGTTTATTAATTGACCATTCATGTCATACAAATACAACTGATTCCATCCTGTTGCATCGGACTGCGCAATGTAGCCTTTGTTATTTGCCAAAAAGTTAATTCTTCCACTTACACGATCTTCTAAATCAATCCAAGTTTTTTGATATTCTTTGTACACTTCTTTCTTAGTACCACTCGACATATCCAACGCGTAAATTTTTAAATTATTTTGACCACGGTCCATCCAAGACAACCACATACTATTGTTGTTTGGATTCCAAATAGGCCATCCAAAATATTGATCGTCTTGGTCATTGAAGTCAGCCCAGGTAATTTGTCCACCCGTTGGTGCTGCCCAACCAATTTTTACGGTTGGATTCTCGTCACCTACTTTAGGATATCTTGTCTCTTCAACAAAACCATGTAGACCTTCACTGTTGTAAATTGGGAACATAGGCACTTTGCGTTCATCAAAACGCATAAAAGAAATATACTTACTATCTGGACTCCACCAAAATGCACGATACTGTGTTGGACGACCAAAAATTTCTTCAAAATATACCCAACTCGCAAAACCATTCAATATTCCTTTGGTATTCTCATTGGTGATAGCAGTTTCTTTTTTATCGGCAATGCTTACCGTATATAAATTATTATTCTTTGTATAGCCTACAAAATTTCCATCAGGAGAAAGGGTAGGATTTTTTTCCTCTACTGCATCAAAAGTCAATTGTGTTTCAACGCCATTTTCTTTAACATAAACATTGGCATTTTTAACCAACACGGACTTCACTATACTAGCGACTACTGAAGGTGCAGTGGTATATTGTTTGGTTGTTATATTATACAAATAATCTTTTGCTGTCTTTTCACCGTTTAGTTTTGTATTTACTACCATTTGGTTATTGTCTACCCAACGTACAAAACGAGGTAAATTGGAACCCTGCATTTGAGCCATAGCGGTAAATGCGATAACACTAAGACTTACAAATAAAACAATTGATTTTTTCATATGAGTTTTTTGATAATTAAGTTAAATGGTTAGGATCTATAAATTTTAAAACGTTTTATGTCTAGATAACAATGTTAATCATTCTGCCTTTTACGAAAATTAATTTTTTCACTGGCTTGTCTTCCACCCACTTTTGAACGGCTGCATTGGCCAATACAATTGTTCGCACCTGGTCCTCAGTTGCATCCAAAGCAATAGAAATATTAGCTCTTACCTTCCCATTGATGCTCACTGGATACTCCTTAGCTGTTTCTAAAACATATTGCGCATCAAAAATGGGATAAGATGCATCCACAATTAAGCCGCTGTTCCCCAATGTACTCCATAATTCCTCGGCAAAGTGAGGCGCATAAGGTGTAATTAAAATAAGTACCTGCTCTAATATCGCTTTTTTATGACAGCCTGCATCATACAATTCATTAATACATATCATAAAGGTACTGATGGCAGTATTAAAACTATAGCGCTCCGTATCTTCTTCAATTTTCTTAATGGTCTTGTGTAATATTTTTAATTCTTCAGCAGTAGGCGCTTCGTCTACCCATACCTTTCCTTTCAGCTCATCAAAAAACAATCTCCAAAACTTTTTAATAAAACGATGCACCCCCTCGATTCCTTTGGTATCCCATGGTTTACTTTGCTCTACTGGACCCAAGAACATTTCATACATTCTAAAAGTATCGGCTCCATATTTTTGTACTAAGTCGTCTGGATTTACCGTATTAAATTTGGACTTAGACATTTTCTCTACCTCCACACCGCATATATATTTTCCGTCTTCTAAAATAAAGGTTGCATGGGCATAATCAGGCTTCCATTTTTTAAATGCTGCCGTGTCTAATTCTACGCCGTCTACCATGTTTACATCCACATGTAATTGATCTACTTCATGCGCACTTGATAATCCAGCTGAGACAAATATAGAGGTACCTCTTTTTCGATATACAAAACGGGAACTTCCTTGAATCATCCCCTGATTTAATAACTTTTTAAAGGGCTCGTCAAAACCAATATGGCCAAGGTCATATAATGCTTTCGTCCACATACGGCTATATAATAAATGTCCCACCGCATGTTCTGTTCCACCTATATATAAATCTACCTGTCCCCAATAATCACTCGCTTTGCGACTGCAAAATGCTGTGGTATTCCCAGGATCCATATAACGTAAAAAATACCAACTACTTCCTGCATAACCCGGCATGGTATTGGTCTCATAATGTTCAGCTTTCCAAGATTCAATATTGGCGAGCGGCCCTTCTCCTTCTGGACCCGGTCCATAATTATCTACATCAGGTAACAATAAAGGCAATTCATTTTCTGACAAAGGATACGCTACCCCGTCCATCCATTTAATAGGAAAGGGTTCGCCCCAATAACGTTGTCTACTAAATGCAGCGTCACGCATTTTGTAATTTACTTTACGCTTGCCAATACCCATTTGCTCCATCTTATCATTCACAATAGCGATGGCGTCTTTTTGTATGACTCCATTTAAGAAATCACTATTAAAAAGCTTCGCTTCTTTGGTATTATTCGCTTCCTTACCATCAAATGCGTCCCCAATAATATTGGTAATGGGAATATTAAAATGTTGCGCAAATTTAAAGTCACGATCATCTCCACAAGGAACCGCCATGATGGCGCCCGTTCCGTATCCTGCTAATACATATTCTGAAATCCAAATAGGAATTAATTTTTGATTAAACGGATTCACTACATACGCCCCCGTAAAACATCCTGTAATTTTTTTCTCTGCAATACGCTCCCGCTCACTTCTACTTTTCACATAAGCAATGTATTCAGCCACGGCTCCTTGGTGTGCGGCTGGCGTAATGCTTGCAATTAAAGGATGCTCTGGCGCAACCACCATAAAATCTACGCCAAAAACCGTATCCGGACGCGTGGTATACACTTTTAAACTTGCTTCCTGTTCATTTACTTTAAAATCAATTTCTGCACCATAACTTTTACCAATCCAATTGGATTGCATTTCCTTCATCGCATCACTAAACTGAATGGTATCCAAACCCGACAATAACCTGTCCGCATATTCAGTAATACGCAAATACCATTGTCTTAATTTTTTCTTTTCAACTGGATGACCTCCTCTTTCACTAAATCCACTAATCACTTCATCATTCGCCAATACCGTTCCCAAAGCCTCACACCAATTCACTTCCCCGTACCCACAAAATGCCAAACGATAATGCATTAAAATGGATTGTTTCTCTTTTTCATTAAAACCTTTCCAAGCTGCAGCTGTGAATTCAATTTTTGCATCACCAGGACAAAGCAGATTTACATTTCCTTCTTTTTCAAAAACAGCAACTAATTCATGAATGGGTTTTGCTTTTTGATCATTACGATCATAGTAGCTATTAAATAATTGTAAAAAAATCCATTGGGTCCATTTATAATAACTCGCATCACAGGTTCTTACTTCTCTTTCCCAATCATAACTAAATCCAATATTATCTAATTGCTTTCTAAAATTGTCGATATTGCCATGGGTGCTTTTTGCAGGATGAACACCATGCTCAATGGCGTATTGCTCTGCAGGCAAACCAAAAGCATCATAACCCATGGGATGCAAAACATTAAAACCTTTTAATCGCTTGTATCTACTGTAAATATCAGAAGCAATATATCCCAATGGGTGACCCACATGCAAGCCCGCGCCACTTGGGTAGGGGAACATATCCAAAACATAACATTTTGGCTTAGTACTTTCATTAGGTACCTGATAGGCTTTCCTTAATTTCCAGGCATCCTGCCATTTTTTTTCGATCGTACTAAATTGATATTCCATCTTCGATTATGCTTAAAAAATCTATAATTATTCGGTTTTCATAAATGCCTCCCCTTTTTTACCACAATTTTGGCTAAAAATAGGCATAATTCGGCCTATGCAAATGTAAGTCATTAGCGTTCAAAACCGTACATTTGCAATGCGAACAAACAAAAAATTAACGCTATGGCAGGAATTGGAACTGGCTCTTTAAAACGAAGTAAACCCAACTACATTTATAGTATTATTGGGGTAGCCATTGTTTTGTTTATTATGGGTATCATGGGGTGGCTGTTTTTGAATTTACACACCATTAGCGACAATTTTAAGGAGGATATAAGAATCAGCGTATACCTTAAAACTACCGACAAAAATACCATTGCCAATATCCAAAAATTTATCGCTAGTAAACCTTATGCTAAAAATGTAGAATACATTGATAAAGAAAAAGCGAAGGCTATCTGGAACAAAGAAAATAATGAAGATTGGGCTAAAATATTAGACGTAAACCCTTTGCCTGAAAGCATTGACTTTTTCGCAAAAGCAAAATATATTCATATAGATAGTCTTAATAAAATAAGTGCTGTTATCAATACTCAATTTAAA